>JBASAM010000084.1:0-9159 GCA_049650605.1 Rhodococcus sp. (in: high G+C Gram-positive bacteria)
GTGTAGGCGCGGCGGGCGGCCCATGCGGCGATCTTCTTCAGCTTGGGGGCGCGAGCGCGCGCGAGCGCGTCGACGAGCATCCGGTCGTGGCCCGCGAACTGCTTGGCGTACGCAATGTCGATCTTGCGAGTCGGTGGCCGGCCACCCCAGTCGATGGCTTCTTGCTTCGCCCAGTTCGCCATCTGCTCGTATCCGTGCCTGATGTACATGGTGGCGTCACCGGCCGGGTCCGGATCCCACCAGGTTCGCATCTTGTGGGTGACGATGGGGTCGTTCCATGCCGCGTCGTTCTTGCGCAGTCGACGCATCGGGGCGGGCTTGTCGGCCTTCCAGATCTGAATCAGATAAGCCTCGGTCGGATCCGTGACGGTCAGGTCCCAGTTGGAGTCGCGCCCTCGCGCGCTGACCCGAAACATGTTCAGGCCCTTGACGATGGACAGCGCGGGCATGCCCTTCACGGTGTCGCCGCCCAGTGTGAGAACTCGAAACGACGTGGTGACTTTCACCGTGGCTTGTTCCACCACGTCCCACTCGGAGTCGGGGTCGGGTTCACCGGGGTCGCCATCTAGTTCGTCCACCGTCACGTTTACCGGGCCGTACGCGATTCCGGTCATGACGGTGACGAAGTTCGCGCCGATCTCCATGACGCTGCCGGTGACGGTGGGTTCGTAGGTCTCGGCCGCGCGCGACCCGATCACGAATTGATGGTGGTCGGCCTCGACCGTTCCGATCATGTCCCGCACCCTAGCGGTGCGTCGGTGACCTGTCAGTCGCCGACCGTCACAGCGCGGGCCTCGTCGACACTGTGCGGTGCGGGGTCGTGGTCGTCGACGTGGGCCAGGACCTTCCGGCCTGTGGCCAGCACGCCGATCGCGACGAACGTGCAGACGGCGCCGACCCAGAACGGTACGTGCACATTGGATTCGCCGAGCTTGCCGGCGAGGTAGGGAGCGGCGGCACCGCCGGCGAATCGTACGAAGCTGTACGCGGCGGACGCCGTGGAGCGCTCCACCGGTGCCGAGACCATGACCGTCTCGGTGATCAGCGTGTTGTTCACGCCGAGGAACAGTCCGGCGAGAACGACGCACACGACCAGCACCGGCTTGGATTCGGTGAACATGGCCATTCCCGCGAGATCCACCGCGAACAGCAGCAGCGCCAGCATCATCATGTTCAGTGTGCCGAAGCGCCGCTGCAGCCGGGGTGCGAGGAACACCGACGCGACTGCGAGGGCCAGGCCCCAGCCGAAGAAGATGAAGCCGATGGCATAGGTACCCAGATCCAGCGGGAACGGCGTGTAGGCCAGCAGGGTGAAAAAGCCGTAGTTGTAGAGCAGTGCGGTGATGCCGACGGTCAGTAGTCCGCGGTGGCGGAGCGCACGGAACGGATCGGCCAACGACGTGTGGTGCGTGGGCTTTTCGCCGTCGGGAAGCATGACGACCAGCAGGATCACCGCGATCGCCATCAGCACCGCGACGCCGAAGAACGGGCCGCGCCAGCTGATGCTGCCCAACACGCCGCCGACCAGCGGGCCGGTCGCGATGCCGATACCCAGTGCCGCTTCGTAGAGGATGATCGCGCGGGCCACTCCGCCACTGGCTGCGCCGACGATCGTGGCGAGGGCGGTGGCGATGAACAGCGCGTTGCCCAGGCCCCAGCCGGCGCGGAAGCCGACGATCTGCGCGATGGTGCTCGACGATCCGGCCAGCGCCGCGAACACGATGATGATTGCCAGACCGGCCAGAAGCGTCTTCTTAGGACCGAAGCGCGACGACACGACGCCCGTCACCAGCATCGCCACGCCGGTGACCAGCATGTACGAGGTGAACAGCAGCGACACCTGGGACGGCGTCGCGTTCAGTTGCTCGCCGATGGGCTTGAGAATGGGGTCCACCAGGCCGATTCCCATGAAGGCGATGACGCTGGCGAAGGCGACCGCCCACACGGCTTTCGGTTGCTGCAGAAGGCTGGGTTGGTGCTGCTGGCTGGGTTGGTGCTGATCAGCCATGTCCCGAGTCGATGTCACGTCAGGTCCTTCCTTGCTACGGTGCCTTACACGTTACATATGCTAACTATCGAAAACCAGCGTGGTGTTCGTTACGGTGTTCCCATGCATGCAGCGGACTGGGCCTACGGGGTGGCTGCGGCGGCCACGGTGGCCGGGGCGCTCACCCATCGGCCGGTTGTGCAGTACCTTTCCAAGCCACTGCTCATGCCGATTCTCGCGGCCCGGTCGTCCGCCGACATGCCCCCGCAGTTGGCGGTCGGACTCGCAGCGGCCACCGTCGGCGATCTCGCCATGATCGACCCCGACGACGATCGTCGGTTCACCGTCGGAGCGTCGTCGTTCGCGGTCATGCAGGCATGTTGGTCGGTGTTATTGGTGCAGAGGGGATCTCGATTCCGAGCGAGACACGTCCTGCCGCGGGCGATCGGATGGGCGGTCGGCGGAGCGGTGGCGGCTCGGAGATCGCCGTCCATCGCTCCGGTGTCCATCGCGTACGGCGCCGCCCTCGGGGCCATGTCCGCGCTGGGCGCCGACGGTGACACTCGCGCTGTGATCGGCTCGACCCTGTTCACCGTGTCCGACGCAATGGTGTTGGCCAGGCGACAGGTCTCGGACGAGGCCGTCCGCACCGCGCTCGAAGCGGCCGTTCTGATGACCTACATCGGTGCGCAGCACTTCCTGGTGCAGTCGCTGCGCGCGGCGTGAGTCAGTCGAACAGGCTGGGTTCACCGGACTCGAGGTCCAGGAGAAAACGCTTCCGTGCCACACCTCCGGCAAAGCCGGTGAGGCTGCCGGACATGCCGACGACGCGGTGGCACGGAACCACGATGGACAGCGGGTTTCGCGCGTTCGCCGACGCCACGGCGCGCACCGCCGACGGCCGTCCTATTGCCACCGCGAGCTGGGAGTACGTCCACGTCTCGCCGTAAGGAATGGTGCGCAGCGCGGCCCAGACACTGTGTTGGAACTCGGTGCCGGCAGGCTCGAGCGGGAGGTCGAACGATGTGCGCCGACCGTCGAAGTAGTCGGAGAACTGTTCGACTATCCCGTCGAATCCGTCGTCCGACCTCCGTCCGAGTCGTGCCGGCGCAGGAGCCGGTGCGTGCGCGGGAAAGTAGACCCCGGCCAGCGCGTCGCCCATGCGGACGAGGGTCAGGGGCCCGACGGGTGTCGCGGTGACGGTATGAACGCGCGCCCCGGGTCTCCTCACAGTCGGGGCCGTCACATCCAGATCCGTGTTCTGTCGGCCGGATCGACCTTCACCGGAACCGTTGCCCCCACCTCGAACGCTGCCGCCTCGTCGTGTCGTCGCACGGTTCCGGGGTAGGTGTCCGAGCCCGGCACGGTGATGACGACGTCGAGTTCGGTGACGGGATCGGAGTCGGAACCCACCGAGCGAACGCCGTCGATCACCGCCCAGCCCTCGATCCCGTGTTCACGCAGTCGTCGCTCCTCTGCGGTGGGTCGGCCGGCCACCATCATGGCCAACCCCAGCGCCGCGCCGAAACCGGCCACCAGCCCGGCGATCTGGTAGGGCAAGGTGCCGTCCGGGGAGCGCGGAAGCAGCAGCAACACCCATACGGCGAGCACCAGCAGGTAGACGACGGTCACCGTCGCCACCGCCCGACGCACTCGGTCGTGGTCCATCGCGATCGCCCTCCTCGGCCGGTAAGACAAGCGGAAGCTACTCGGCAGTAAGTTGTGACCCGGTTGGGGTGTTCCTGCTCAGCCGGACCCTTTACTCTTCACCTATGCCTCAACCTACTGTCTTCATCACGGGCGCAGCGGCCGGAATCGGGCGGGCCACCGCACTGACGTACGCCGCTGCCGGTTACCACGTCGGCGCGTACGACATCGACGAGACCGGCCTTGCCTCGCTCGCCAAGGAGATCGCCGCCAAGGGGTCCACCTCGACCACCGGAATCCTCGACGTCACCGACACCGAGCAGTTCACGGAGCGTCTGAAGGAGTTCGACGAGGCGTCCGGCGGGCGTCTGGACGTGCTGATCAACAACGCCGGCATTCTGATTGCCGGTCAGTTCGCTGATCAGGACATGAAGACCCACCGCAAGCAGTTCGACATCAACGTCACCGGTGTGCTGAACGGATTGCACGAGGCATTCCCGTATCTGAAGAAGACGCGCGGCGCCCAGGTGGTGAATCTGTGCTCGGCCTCGGCGATCTACGGCCAGCCGGAGTTGGCAACCTACGGCGCCACGAAGTTCGCCGTCCGAGGACTCACGGAGGCGCTGGACCTGGAATGGCGCCAGCACGACATCTCGGTGAAGGCCATGTGGCCGCTGTTCGTCCAGACAGCCATGACCAAGAACGTCTCGACCGGCACCACCAGCAGCCTCGGTGTCAGGCTCACCGCTCAGGACGTCGCGGACGCGATCTACAACGCCACGCAGCCGTCCAAGCGGATTTATCACAAGGTGCACTTCCCCGTGGGGCTCCCGTCGAAGGCACTTTCCATGGGATCGCGCTTCTCACCGGTGTGGTTGACCCGCGAGGTCAACCGTCGCCTGTCGCACAGCTGAGTTGACGGACGCGACGTCGCCGGAGGCGGGCGCCACCGAGTGGGGTGAACACCCGCGCGGTGCGCCGCCCTGGGACACCGCCCGCGACGGACCGCGTCCCACCGATTCGAAGTACGACCCGCAGCTGCTCGACGAGGGCGACACCCGCAACGTCGTCGATGCGTACCGCTACTGGCGGCGCGAGGCCATCGTCGCAGATCTGGACACGCGTCGGCACCCGTTGCACGTGGCCATCGAGAACTTCGCCAACGATGCCAACATCGGCACGGTGGTGCGTACCGCGAACGCGTTCGGAGCATCCGTCGTGCACATCGTCGGTCGCAAGCGCTGGAATCGTCGGGGCGCCATGGTCACCGATCGGTACCAACACATCCAGCACCACGCCGACGTCGGCGAGTTGATCGCGTTCGCTGCGGACGCGGGGCTCACCGTCGTGGCGGTGGACAACGTTCCGGGATCGGTGCCGCTCGAGTCCGCGTCGTTGCCACGCGAGTGTCTCCTCCTGTTCGGTCAGGAGGGGCCGGGTGTCACGCCCGACGCCCGCGCAGGCGCGTCGATGACGGTCTCCATCGCTCAGTTCGGGTCGACCCGCAGCATCAACGCCGGCGTCGCCGCCGGGATCGCTATGCACACGTGGGTTCGTCAACATGCGGATCCACGCTCGGCGTGGTGAACGCGCTGTCCGGGCTTACTGGCAAGATCGAACCATGCACGACACGTGGTCTTCCCGGGCGGACGCCGCCGAGGAGGCAGTGATCTCTCGCCACGTCCGTCGGCTGTGGGGTCTGCCGGGGACTGCGCTGGGAGTTGTCGCGTGGCCGCCCGTCCGCCGCGAGCGCCTGTTCTTCCGTTGGCATTACTGGTGGCAGGCGCATCTCATCGACTGCGTCGTCGACGCCGAAGAGCGCGCGCCGACGGCGAAGCGGCGCCGCCGCCTGGTGCGAATCGCGCGCGCTCACCGACTTCGCAACATCACGGGCTGGACCAATTCTTACTACGACGACATGGCGTGGCTCGGCCTGTCGCTCGAACGCGCTCAGCGGCTGCACCTCATCGACAATCGAGATGCAATCTCCGCGCTGGAGCAGCAGCTTTTCGACGCCTGGGATCCCGGGTCCGGTGGCGGCATCCGGTGGTCCACCAAATCGGACTTCTTCAACGTCCCGTCCAACGGCCCGGCGTCGGTGCTGCTGGCACGTACCGGAAAATTGTGGCGCGCACAGGCCATGGCCGACTGGATCGACGCAACGCTGATCGACCCCGAGACCAAGCTCGTCTACGACGGTATCCACTCAGACGGCGCCCATCTCGAAGGACGCATCGAGACGCCGATCTACTCGTACTGCCAGGGCGTGGTGCTGGGGGCGGAAACGGAACTGGCCGTACGCCTCGGCGACCGCAAGCACAACGAGCGCGTGCACCGACTGGTCCGGGCCGTGCAGAATCACCTCACCGTCGACGGCGTGATTTCCGGCAGTGGCGGAGGGGACGGCGGGTTGTTCAACGGCATTCTCGGCCGCTACCTCGCGCTGGTGGCCACGTCCCTTCCCGGTGACACCGACGACGATCACGAGGCACGGTCGACCGCGGCGGACATCGTGCTCCGCTCGGCCGAAGCCGCGTGGGAGAACTGCCTGTCCATCGAAGGTCTTCCGCTGTTCGGCAGTGACTGGTCGCGGATAGCGGCGCTGCCGTCGTTCGGCGCACCCATCGCCAGGTTCAGCGCCGGCACCGTCACGTCGTCGTCGGTACCCGAGCGCGACTTCTCCGTGCAATTGGGAGGGTGGATGCTGATGGAAGCCGCGCACTCGGTGACGGCCGGTTTCTAGATGTCGTGAACCTCGGTCGTTTCGATCGGCCGACGCATCTCCTTGCGGTACTGGTACAGGCCGAAGATCGTTCCGAAGACGATGGAGACGATCATCAAGGTGAGCACGGTGGGGAACAGCCACGGAACCTTGTCCAAGACCGCGCCGAAGTAGAAGCCGACCAGCAGAAGTACCGGTGCCCAGATCAGCGCGCCGAGTGTGCTCGCGATGGTGTACCGGCGATGGTCCATGTTGCCCGCGCCCGCAACCATCGGGCACAGCGTGCGCACCCACGGAATCCACCGCGCGATCAGGACGGCCCAGAACCCGTGGCGCTCGAGCAGTCGGTTGACCTTCTCCAAGTTCGCCGTGTTGACGTATCTGCCGTTCTTGCGCGCCACCAGTCGATGACCGGTGCGTTTGCCGACGATGTAGCCCACCTGGTTGCCGGCGATGGCGGCCACGAACGCGCCCGCGGACAGCGCCCAGACGTGCGAGGCGCCAGACGAGTGGGCCGCGAGACCTATTCCCGCCGTGATCAGCAAGGAGTCGCCGGGGAGGAAGAGACCGATGATGAGGGCGCACTCGAGAAAGACGAAGGACACCACGATGAGCCAGACCAACGCGGGTCCGGCGGTTTCGATGAACTGCATCGCGCCGCCTGCTGCGAGCGCGCTGCTAGAAGCCGAGAGCATCGATGTGACGACCGATCACGAACGTTCGTCGCGACGTGCGCCGGACGTGTTGACGGTGGTCGGGTTGGTCTCGGATGCGGACCACTTGCTGGGCTCGACCTTGCCGTCGAGTTCACCGTCGAACGCGTCGACGGCCTCACCGAGCGGAGTGCGCCTGGCGGAGATCATGCGCTTGCCCACCTCCCAGGCGATGGGAAGCACCGACACGGCGACGATGAGCAGGAAGATGATGTCGACGTGCTCGCGAATGAAGTCGATTTGGCCCAGCAGGTAACCCAGCAACGTCACCCCGGCACCCCAGACGATGCCGCCGATGATGTTGTAGCTGATGAAGATGCGGTACTTCATACCCGACGCACCGGCCACGACCGGCGCAAAGGTGCGCACGATGGGCACGAACCGCGCCAGGAAGATCGTGATGGGTCCGTGCTTTTCGAAGAAGGCATGCGATTCGTCGATGTAGCTCTTCTTGAGGAACCGCGCGTTCTCGGTGAACAGGCCCGTGCCCGCCTTCTTGCCGATCAGGTAGCCGGCCTGATCGCCCAGCACCGCGGCGATGGGGATGGTCACCATCAACACCCACAGCGGTGCGAAGGGCTCGATCTCGGTGCTCTTGGATGCGGCGATCAGACCTGCGGTGAACAGCAGGGAGTCGCCGGGAAGGAGCGGGAACAGCAGACCCGACTCGATGAAGACCACCAGCAGCAGACCGACCAGCACCCAGGTGCCGAACGAGTTCAGCAGATTCACCGGGTCGAGGAATCCCGGGAGCAGGGCGAGGTTGTTCACGGAGTCGGCCAGGTTAGTCACAAGCGCCCACAGTACCGGCGGCTCGGACGAAGACCTCCGATGTAGTACAACTCACGATTGCTACCCATCGGTAGAGCGGGCGGTTCCGACGCGACTGCCGCGCAGTTGACATACTGCTACGTGACCGCACCCACGCGGGTGCCCCGTATGGCTCACCATGGAGGTTTCTTCGTGCCGATCGCAACACCCGAGGTCTACGCCGAAATGCTCGGCCGCGCCAAGGAACACAAGTTCGCATTCCCCGCCATCAACTGCGTGGGATCCGAGTCGATCAACGCCGCGATCAAGGGCTTCGCCGACGCGGGCAGCGACGGCATCATCCAGTTCTCGACCGGTGGCGCCGAATTCGGCTCCGGCCTCGGCGTCAAGGACATGGTCACCGGTGCCGTGGCACTCGCCGAGTTCGCGCACGTCATCGCAGCCAAGTACGACGTGACCATCGCCCTGCACACCGACCACTGCCCCAAGGACAAGCTGGACACCTACGTGCGCCCGCTCCTCGCCATCTCGCAGGAGCGCGTCGACGCCGGCAAGAACCCGCTGTTCCAGTCGCACATGTGGGACGGCTCCGCGGTGCCCATCGACGAGAACCTCGAGATCGCGAAGGATCTGCTGGCCAAGGCCGCAGCGGCACGCATCATCCTCGAAATCGAGATCGGCGTGGTGGGTGGCGAGGAGGACGGCGTCGAGGCCGAGATCAACGACAAGCTCTACACCTCGAACGAGGACTTCCTGAAGACCGTCGAGGCCCTGGGCGCCGGCGACGCCGGATCGCGTTACCTGCTCGCGGCCACGTTCGGCAACGTGCACGGCGTCTACAAGCCGGGCAACGTCAAGCTCAAGCCCTCCGTGCTCGACGACGGCCAGCGCGTCGCCACCGAGAAGCTGGGCCTCGCATCCGGCTCGAAGCCGTTCGACTTCGTCTTCCACGGCGGATCGGGCTCGGCCAAGAGTGAGATCGAGGAAGCGCTCGAGTACGGCGTCGTGAAGATGAACGTCGACACCGACACCCAGTACGCCTTCACCCGCCCGATGGTCGGACACTTCTTCGAGGGCTACGAAGGCGTGCTCAAGGTCGACGGCGAGGTGGGCAACAAGAAGGTCTACGACCCGCGCAGCTACCTGAAGAAGGCCGAGGCCGGGATGAGTGCCCGCGTCGTCGAGGCCTGCAACGACCTCAAGTCCGCCGGGCGCAGCGTCTCCGCCGGCTGACAACACCCCCGCCCTGCCTACTGAGGGGCACCTTCAGTCGATCTATCCGACTGAGGGTGCCCCTCAGTAGTTCGTGGGGGCGCTGG
>JBASAM010000085.1:0-26423 GCA_049650605.1 Rhodococcus sp. (in: high G+C Gram-positive bacteria)
GCTGTGCGTCGCCATCGCCGCCTCGACACGCTCGGCGCGCGCGACAGTGTCCGCGTCCACCGTCACGGCGCGCACGGTACCGCCGGATCCCGCGGCCAGATCGATGTGCGACCACACCGGGTCCATACCGTCGAGTTCGGACAACACCAGACTCAATGCCACCGAGTTGAGCTTGTCCTGCGCCGACCGCACCCGCGCCGGCTTCTCGAAGTCGAGCGCCAGCAGCGACGCCGCATGACCCACGAGGATGTGGTCGACGTTCCCCAGTACCGGGCCCACCACCGCGACGTGGCCACGCGTGGCCGAGCCGATGGCGATGCGCTGCACGCTGATCGAGACGCCGGCCGACGTCACCGAGACCCGACTCGAGACGGTTCCGCGTTCGGCGGTGAGGGTGCGGATCTCGTCGAGGACACCGGACCCACCACCGCGCGGATGCTGCTCCAACACCCGGCCGGTGTCATCGAGCAACACCACGGCGGACGACGTGGCCGTCGCCAGCTCTCGGACGATCGCGGCGGCGCCACCGGCCACCACCGCACGGGTCATTCGCGGCTGCGCGCGCGACGCCCGCACGACGGCGTCGTACTGCTGCTCGGCCAAGCGGTTCATGATCAGTGTGACCACAGCCGCGAACGGCGTCGGCAACGGGACTTCGAGGATCGGCAGACCCAGTCGATCGGCCGCCTCCACGAGGTCGGACGGCACTTCCTCGAACGACAGGCCCGTGCCGAACCCCACGGCGGCGACACCGGCGTCGTGCAGGCCCTCCAGATACGCCACGCGCTCCGCCGTCGCCACCGGCAACCGCAATCCGGTGGTGAGCAGTAATTCGCCGCCGGACAACCAGCGAAACGGTTCCGACAATTCGGTGGTGTGCACGAAGGAGACCTCGCGATCCAGACCGCTCGCTCCGGCCCGCAGCTCGAGGGCGAGCGCCTTCTGCGCCAGAACCCAGCGCACCGACACCGTCATTACGTCCCCCTCGCCGCCGTTCTGCCTCACCGGATGGGAACACTACGTGCACACACTGGACAACTCGGAGTGTTCCACCGCCGTCGAATCATCGTTTTGTCCGCTGCCGTTCCGCATTGGCAAGCGCACACTGAGCGAACCACGCAGAACTTCCGCACTTCGGAATTCCAGCTGAACAACGGAGAGGTACAGATGTCGCACGACGTGCTTCGGAACTACATCGACGGCGAGTTCGTCGCCAGTTCGTCCACCGAGACCCTGGATCTGATCAGCCCGGTCACCGAGGAGGTCGTGGGCGTCTCCCCCATCTCCACCGAGGCCGACGTGAACGACGCGGTGGCGGCTGCGGAGCGCGCATTCGCCTCTTGGGGAAAGACGACTCCTGCCACTCGGCAGACCGCGCTGCTGAAGCTCGCGGACGCGCTCGAGGCGCACTCGGACGAACTCGTGGAGGCGCAGAGCCGCAACACCGGACAGCTGAAGCAGGTGATAGCCGACGAGGAGGTCACCGTCGGTGCGGATCAGCTTCGGTTCTTCGCGGGTGCTGCTCGGATGCTCGAGGGCAAGTCCGCGGGCGAGTACATGGAGGGATTCACCTCGTACGTCCGCCGCGAGCCCATCGGTGTCGTCGGGCAGGTGACGCCCTGGAACTATCCGCTGATGATGGCGATCTGGAAGATCGGGCCGGCTCTCGCGGCGGGCAACACCATCGTCCTGAAGCCGAGCGACACCACGCCCGAGAGCACGTTGGTGCTGGCGAAGTTGTCCAAGGGCATTCTCCCCGACGGCGTGCTCAACGTAGTGCTCGGCGACGGCGGAACCGGCGCAACTCTGGTCGGACATCGCGCGCTGGGGCTGGTGTCCATCACCGGATCGGTCCGCGCGGGCATCGAAGTGGCCGTTGCCGCCGCACGGCAGCTCAAGCGCGCGCATCTCGAGCTCGGCGGCAAGGCACCGGCCATCGTCTTCGGCGACGTCGACGTCTCCGCGGCCGCGAGCGGCATTGCCGAAGCGGCATTCTTCAACGCCGGCCAGGACTGCACCGCGGCGACACGCGTGCTGGTGCACGAGTCGATTCACGACGAGCTCGTGGACGCGCTGGCGGCGAAGGCCCGCGAGCTGACGCCGGGCAGCCCCGACGACGCAGATGCGTTCTACGGGCCGCTGAACAACAGTCGCCACTACCAGACCGTGACCACCAAGCTGGCGAACCTGCCGGCGGCGGCAACGATCGTCACCGGCGGCAACCGAGTGGGAGACAAGGGCTTCTACCTGGAGCCCACCATCATCACCGGGGTCGACCAGCAGGACGACATCGTGCAGGAGGAGACCTTCGGGCCGGTGCTGACGGTGCAGCCGTTCACCGACGAGGCCGAGGCGATCGCGAAGGCGAACGACGTGCGCTTCGGGCTGGCCTCGAGTATTTGGACGAAAGACCACGGCGTCACCCAACGCGTCAGTGCAGCACTGGACTTCGGTGCCGTCTGGATCAACTGCCACATCCCCCTCGTCGCCGAGATGCCACACGGGGGCTTCAAGCAGTCCGGCTACGGCAAGGACCTGTCTGCGTACGGCGTCGAGGACTACACGCGGCTCAAGCACGTCATGAGCTCGCACGACTGACTCGCTCGCAGCGAGTTCCACACGAACCACCGAAATCCGAAGGACCCCATGAACGACATCACGTATCGCCTCCCACAGAAGCGGGCTCTGGTCACCGAAATGCCCGGTCCCCGTTCACAGGAGCTGACCGCGCGGCGGCGCGCATCCGTCGCCGCCGGCGTCGGCTCGGCCGTTCCCGTCTACGCTGCCGACGCCGACGGCGGAGTCATCGTCGACGTCGACGGCAACTCACTGATCGACCTCGGTGCCGGTATCGCCGTCACCAGCGTCGGTGCGTCGGATCCCGCTGTGGCCAAGGCTGTTCGGGATCAGGTCGAACATTTCACTCACACCTGTTTCATGGTGACCCCGTACGAGGGCTACATCGCCGTCGCGGAGAAGCTGGCCGAGCTGACCCCGGGTGACCACGAGAAGCGCAGCGTGCTGTTCAACTCCGGCGCCGAGGCAGTGGAGAACGCCGTGAAGGTCGCGCGGCTCGCCACCGGGCGCGACGCCGTCGTCGCCTTCGATCATGCGTATCACGGCCGTACGAACCTGACCATGGCGCTGACGGCGAAGACCATGCCGTACAAGACGAACTTCGGTCCGTTCGCTCCCGAGATCTACCGGATGCCGATGTCGTACCCCTACCGCGACCAGGAGGGGTTGACCGGTGAGCAGGCGGCGCTGGCCTCGATCGACCGCATCGAGAAGCAGATCGGCGCGGATGCGCTGGCGGCCATCATCATCGAGCCGATTCAGGGTGAGGGCGGCTTCATCGTGCCCGCCCCCGGATTCCTGCCGACTCTGCAGACCTGGGCACGCGAGAACGGCGTCGTGTTCATCGCCGACGAGGTGCAGACCGGGTTCTGCCGCACCGGGTCCTGGTTCGCCAGCGACGACGAGTCCATCGTGCCCGACATCATCACCATGGCCAAAGGCATGGCCGGCGGAATGCCGCTGTCCGCCATCACCGGGCGAGCCGATCTCCTCGACCTCGTCCATGCCGGCGGCCTGGGCGGCACCTACGGCGGCAACCCGGTGGCCTGCGCTGCGGCGGTCGCAGCGATCGAGACGATGACGACGCTCGACCTCGCGGGGCGCGCCCGGCACATCGAGTCCCTCGTGATGCCGCGCCTGCGCGCCCTCGCGGACGAGACCTCGGTCATCGGTGACGTCCGCGGACGCGGTGCGATGCTGGCGATCGAGCTGGTCCTACCAGGCACCGACACACCGGACCCGGTGATCACCAAGGCCATCGCTGCGCACTCGCTCGCGGACGGCGTCGTTCTGCTCACCTGCGGGACCTACGGCAACGTCATCCGGTTGCTTCCACCGCTCGTGATCAGCGATGAGCTGCTCGACGACGCGATGACGGTGCTGGAGAACACGGTTCGAACTCTGGCCGCGTCGTGACCGACTCGGCTGCACTGCTCGCCTCGGTCCCCACAGGGCTGTGGATCGGCGGCGAATTCGTCGACGCTGCGGACGGAGCCACGTTCGCCGTGCACGATCCCGCCACCGGTGACGTGCTCGCTCGTGTCGCCGACGCCGGGGAGAAGGACGCCCTGCGCGCGCTCGACAGCGCCGTCGCCGTGCAGGACGAGTGGGCCGCAACTCCGCCGCGAGCGCGATCGATGATCCTGCGTGCGGCATGGGAAGCGGTGATCGACCGTACCGAGGATCTCGCACTGCTCATGACCCTCGAGATGGGCAAGGCCCTTCCCGAGAGCCGCGGCGAGGTGACGTACGGCGCCGAGTTCCTGCGCTGGTTCAGCGAGGAGGCAGTCCGCATCCAGGGCCGCTACACACAGTCGCCTTCCGGGGCGGGACGCATCCTCGTCACCAAGGTGCCGGTGGGGCCCGTTCTCGCGGTCACTCCCTGGAACTTCCCACTGGCCATGGGAACCCGCAAGATCGCGCCCGCCCTCGCCGCCGGATGCACCGTTCTGGTGAAACCGGCCGAGGACACCCCGCTGACGATGCTGCTGCTCGCCGAGATCATGGCGGGCGCCGGGCTTCCCGCCGGCGTGCTGTCGGTACTCCCCGCGTCGAACGCCCCCGCGGTCACCGAACCGCTGCTGGCCGACGATCGACTCCGCAAGGTCACCTTCACCGGGTCGACCCGCGTCGGCAAGATCCTGATCGAGCAGTCGGCGCGCAACGTTCTGCGTACGTCGATGGAACTCGGTGGTAACGCACCCTTCGTAGTCTTCGACGATGCCGACATCGACTCTGCCGTCGACGGCGCCATGGCGGCGAAGATGCGCAACGGCGGCGAAGCCTGCACGGCCGCGAACCGCCTCATCGTCGCAGAGAGCGTTCGCGAGGAGTTCACGAGCAAGCTCACCACGCGGATCGCGGCGCTCACCGTCGGACCCGGCTCGGCCGCCGGGACGAACGTCGGGCCGTTGGTGAACGAAAAACAGCGAGAGAACGTTCGGGCACTCGTCGACGACGCCGTTGCCGCCGGCGCCCGCGTGCGCACGGGCGGCCATGTAATCGACGGCGCGGGGTGGTTCTTCGAACCCACGGTGCTCGACGAGGTGCCCGCGTCGGCCAGCATCGTGCGCGAAGAGATCTTCGGACCCGTTGCGGCCATCACCGGTTTCGTCGACGAGCAGGACGGCATCGACGCCGCCAACGACACCGAGTACGGCCTCGCCGCCTACATCTACACTCGCGATCTCGATCGGGCACTGCGTGTCTCGGACAAGATCGTCAGCGGCATGGTGGGTGTCAACAGGGGCGTCGTGTCCGACGTCGCGGCGCCCTTCGGAGGAGTCAAGCAGTCCGGTCTCGGCAGCGAGGGCGGAACCGAAGGCATCGAGGAGTACCTCGATACGAAGTACGTGGCTTTCCAGTAAGTCCGGTTTCACCGAAGCTGTCCGAAAGGCGCACCATGCGGTTGATCGTCGGTTATCTCGCCACTCCCACGGGCGAGGACGGCCTGGCACTGGGTGTGCAGCTGGCTCGCAGTCTGGGTGCTGCACTCGATATCTGCATGGTGGTGCCGCCGGACCGCGCGGTCCCCGCCGAGGCCAAGTTCGCAGATCTCCTTGGTCAGCGTGGCAGGGCCTGGCTCGACGAGGCGGCCGCGTCGGTGCCGGGTGACATCGAGACCGCGGTGCACCTGAGCTTCTCCGAGTCGTTCTCCTCGGGCCTCATGGACGAGGCCGCGCGACTGAAGTCGGACGCCATCGTCGTCGGCGGCGCCAAGGACGGTCTGCTCGGCCGCCACACCCTCGGTACCGTGTCGACCGAATTGCTGCACTCCGCCCCCATCCCGTTGGCCCTGGCGCCCTTCGGGTATCGGAAGTCTGCGGCAGAGCGGATACGCGAGGTAACCTGCGCCATGGGTACGCGCACGGGCGCAGATCTGGTACTGAGCACCGCCGTCCAATCGTGCGAGCGGATGCACACATCCCTGCGGTTGCTCTCCCTGGTTCCGCTCGACGACACCTCCGCCATCGACGCACTGCGTGACCAAGGACGTGAGCAGCGCGCCATCGATCACGCGCATCAGCTGCTCGATGCCGCCCGGGCCGACTTGCCAGACAGCCTGCGGGTGACGTCCTCGGTGGCCGACGGCTCCACGGTCGAGTCCGCGGTGTCCGGTCTGACGTGGGAGGACGGCGACGTGGTGGTCGTCGGATCCAGTCGCCTCGCACAACCGCGTCGCCTGTTCCTCGGCTCGACCGCGTCGAAGATGTTGCGGGCGTTGCCCGTCCCCATGGTGGTGGTGCCCAGCACCGAGTTCCGTTCCGATATGCCCGACAACACCGATCCGACGGAGGCTTCCCGATGAGCAGCGATCTCACCTCGTCCAAGGGACTGGCCGTCGGCCGGATCGGCACGTTGTCCGGCGCCGTCCTCGGCATCTCCTCCGTCGCACCCGGATACACACTGACCGCCAGCATCGGACTGATAGTCGCCGCGGTGGGCCTGAAGATGCCGGCCATCTTCATTGCCGGCTTCATCCCGATGTTCCTCACCGCGTACGCCTACCGGGAGCTGAACTCCGACTCTCCCGATTGCGGCGCCTCGTTCACCTGGTCGACCAAGGCCTTCGGGCCCTACGTCGGCTGGATGTGCGGCTGGGGCATGGTGATAGCGACCATCATCGTGCTGTCCAACCTGGCCGCCATCGCCGTTCAATTCTTCTACCTGTTCATCGCCAAACTGTTCGACGCGCCCTCCATCGCCGACCTGCCGGGCAACAAGCTGATCAACGTGGGAACGACGCTGGTGTTCATCGCTGTCGCCACGTGGGTTGCCAGCCGCGGAATCACCACCAGCGAGAAGCTGCAGTTCGCTCTCGTCGGGTTCCAGATGGTGCTGCTGATCGCCTTCGCCGTCGTCGCACTGGTCCACGTCGGCGCCGGCGACGCGCCTGCTGGTCTGTCGTTCGACATCGGCTGGTTCGATCCGTTCAGCGGACTCGCCATGGGCGCCTTCGTCATCGGCGTCACCGGCTCGATCTTCGCGTTCTGGGGCTGGGACACGTGCCTCACGTTGGGCGAGGAGTCCAAGAACCCGACCAAGACTCCCGGCCGCGCCGGACTGCTCTGCGTCGCGACGATTCTGCTGACCTACCTGCTGGTCGCGGTCGCGGCGATGATGTACGCCGGAGTCGGCGAGGAGGGTCTGGGACTCGGCAATCCCGATAACGCGGAGAACGTCTTCGGTGCACTTGCCGATCCGGTCCTCGGTAGCTGGGGCGGCATGCTGCTCTACCTCGCGGTCTTCGTCTCGTCCATCGCCAGCCTGCAGACCACGTTCCTGCCGGCGGCGCGCACATCACTCGCGATGGCGGCCTACGGCGCCTTCCCCAAGAAACTGGCCGAGGTGAGCCCGCGGTTCCTCGTACCCTCCGCCGCGACCGTCGCAGCCGGCGCGATCACCGCGGTCTTCTACACCGCAGTGACCTTCCTGTCGGAGAACACGCTGATCGACACCATCGCTGCCCTCGGCATCATGATCTGCTGGTACTACGGCATCACCGCGTTCGCCTGTGTGTGGCACTTCCGCCGCACCCTCTTCGCCAGCGTGCGGAACACGGTGTTCCGCTTGATCTTCCCGCTGCTCGGGGGCCTGATCCTGCTGGCGGTGTTCATCATCTCGGTCCAGGAGAGCATGGATCCCGAGTACGGCAGCGGCGCCCAGATCGGCGGTATCGGCCTGGTGTTCTTCCTCGGTTTCGGCATTCTCTTCGTGGGCGCGATCCTCATGATGGTCATGCGGTTCGTGACGCCCGCGTTCTTCCGCGGTGAGACGTTGACCGTCGACACCGAGGCACTTCCAGACGAAACACACCTCGTCACGTAAGCGGAGACTGCGCCTGCAGGCCCGCGATCAGCACCGCGAGTCCGAACTCGAAGGCCGCGTCCGCGCGGCCGGCGCCGGAGGTCTCGACCGCCGCTCGCATCGCGTCGTTTGCCTCGGCGGTCGAGGCCCAGACCTCCTCGGGCGCAGCGAGATCGAGTGCTGATCCCAGGACGAAACTGTCGACGGTGGTGATCGCGTGCAGTACCGCGGCCGGCCCGAAGCCGCCCTCGGACAAGGCTGTGGCCAAGGCGTTGTACATGTCGAACGCCGCCGCGGCGCGCACGGTGTGGGCCGTGAACAGCGGGATGGCGCGCGGGTGACGGGCGTAGTGGCGGCGGTACTCCTGCGCGATACGGGAGACCGCCTCGCTCCACGAGCGAGCATCGGCCGGGATGTCGATGCCCACCATCATCGACGTCCGCATCGACTCGATGATCTCGGCGCGGCCTGCCACGTGGTTGTACAGCGACGACGGCCGCACCTTCAGACGCTCGGCGAGTCCCGGCATCGTGAAGTCCCCGTGCTTGTCGACAAGTGCGAGTGCGGCATCGGTGATCAGGGCTGTGGACAGCAACGGTGACGACGGACGCGGCATGGCAGGGCTCCTTCCTCTTGCATCAGGGCCGTCGTCACACCATACTTAACGAATCACATTCGTTTAATGGACGAGGATCCCATGCTGACCGTCACTGCCACCACACCTCCGTCGTCACCCGCTCGTACGCGCGAACCCGGGCGCCCACCGGTTCGAGTGGCGCTGGTGCAGCACCGATGGCACGAGGACGCGGACGCACTGCGCGCCGAACTGGACGACGGAATCGGAACCGCGGCACGAGAAGGTGCTCGCATCGTGTTCCTCCCCGAACTCACGCTCAGCCGGTATCCGGCCTTCGTCCCCGGTGGCGAGAATCCCGGACGAGATGCGGAGGACCTGGCCACGGGGCCGACGGTGACGTTCGCAGCAGCTGCTGCCGCGCGCCACCGCATCGTCGTGCACGCCTCGCTGTACGAACGCGAGGACACCGCAGGTGACGGCCTCGGGTACAACACCGCCGTCGTGATCTCGCCCGAGGGCGAGATCATCGGGCGCACCAGGAAGCTGCACATTCCCGTCACCGCCGGCTATCACGAGGACACGTACTTCCGCCCCGGACCTGCCGACGACCCCTACCCGGTACACCGTGCGGCGGACCTCGCGCTGGGGATGCCGACCTGCTGGGACGAGTGGTTCCCCGAGGTCGCGAGGGCATACTCGGTGGCCGGCGCGGAAGTGCTGGTCTACCCGACGGCCATCGGATCCGAGCCGGATCATCCCGACTTCGACACCCAGCCCCTCTGGCAGCAGGTCATCGTCGGCAACGGGATCGCGAACGGCACCTTCATGGTGGCGCCCAACCGCCACGGCAACGAAGGTGCCATCACGTTCTACGGTTCGTCCTTCATCTCCGACCCCTACGGCCGGGTTCTGGTGTCTGCCCCACGCGACCGCTCCGCCGTCCTCGTCGCCGATCTCGACCTCGACCAGCGACGCGACTGGCTGACACTCTTCCCGTTCCTCGACACCCGACGCCCGGACACGTACGGCTCGCTCACCCAGCCCGTAGCGGGTGCTCGGTGACGTGGCGCATGCCCGCGGAGGCAGAACCGCACGAGCGCACGTGGATGGCGTTCCCCAGCCCCGGATATTCGCTCGGCGACACCGAGGAGGAGCGCCACGAAGCGCGCACGACGTGGGCCGCCGTCGCCCGCGCCGTCGCGGAGTTCGAGCCGGTGACGGTGCTGGTGGATCCACGTGAATCACGCACTGCAGCCGAGTATCTCGGATCCGACATCACCCTTCTGGAAGCCCCCCTCGACGACGCATGGATGCGCGACATCGGGCCCACCTTCGTCCTCGCCGACGACGGAACCGTCGGCGCGGTGGACTGGGTCTTCAACGGTTGGGGCGCTCAGGAATGGGCAACATGGGACAACGACGCCCTGATCGGCGCGTTGGTCGCACACGCGGCCGACGTTCCACTCGTCACGTCTCCATTGGTCAACGAGGGTGGCGGCATCGCGGTGGACGGCGCCGGAACCGTCCTCGTCACCGACACCGTGCAACTCGATCCCGGCCGCAATCCGTCGTGGTCGAGAGCAGACGTCGAGACCGAGCTGGCCCGCACCCTCGGTGTCGACCGCGCAATCTGGTTGCCACGCGGTCTGTCTCGGGATGCCGAGACCTACGGCACCCGTGGGCACGTGGACATCGTCGCCGCCATGCCGACGCCGGGCGTCGCGCTCGTCCACGATCAGCGAAACCCTGCCCATCCCGATCACGAGGTCAGTCGGGACATCATGGACATCCTCGCGCAGCAGGGCCTGCGTGTCGTCCCCGTACCCGCCCCCACCGTGCTGCGCGACGACGAGGGGTTCGTCGATTACAGCTACATCAACCACTACGTCGTCAACGGCGGCGTCGTGGCCTGCAGCTTCGACGACCCGCACGACGACGAGGCCGTGCGCATCCTGTCCGAGGCGTACCCCGGTCGGAAAGTCGTCACCGTCGACGCTCGTCCGCTGTTCGCCCGCGGCGGGGGCATCCACTGCATCACCCAGCATCAACCCGCACCTGTCGTACCCCTCCCCTAGCTTGAGGCCACCGACAACCGGGGGGACGAAGAACATGGGTGGATTCCGAGATGTGGGCAGTGAGTTCGCGACGCAGGTGCTGGGGCCTGCGTCGTGCAACTGCGGTGACGAGGAATGTGTCGGTGGCTCGTACTACTGCGAGAACCGACAGTTCGACCACGACGAGCTTCTCGGCCGTGTCATCCGGCGCGGTGACGGGTGACGATGGTGGGCAGGTAGCTTGGCGGTCATGACTCCTATGCCCCGGCCGTTATGAGTTCCGACCGTCCTCGGACGTCGGTGCCCAAGATTGTCGGTCGACTCGTCCTCGGGGGCTTCTTGGTGTTCGCCGGTCTGAGCCACCTGTTCTGGGCAAGGCAGGAGTTCACCGCTCAGGTGCCGGGCTGGGTTCCGCTGGACGCAGACTTCGTCGTGCTCGCCTCGGGTGTCGTCGAGGTCGTGCTGGGGCTGTCCCTCATCGCTCTGACGAAATATCGCGTCGTCGTCGGGTGGGTCGTCGCACTCTTCTTCGTGGCGGTGTTCCCCGGCAACATCTCGCAATTCGTCACCCAGACCGACGCTTTCGGACTCGATACGGACAGGGCGCGCTTCATCCGGCTGCTCTTCCAGCCGCTCCTGGTGTTCTGGGCGCTGTGGTCCACCGGTGCGTGGGCGGCTTGGCGCTCGAAGGGTCGCTGAGCAGCAAGTCTCACTGACCTGCAAGCCGACTGATCAGGTTTGCATCACCCGACGGCGCGTGCAGTCATACGCGCGATGTCCGCCGAGTACGCCACCAGCGTCACCAGGTCGACCGAGACCGGGGCCGTCGCCACCGCGCGTACCTGCTCTGCCACTGCCAGCTCCACCGGCCAACCGTAGGACCCGCCGGAGATCAGCGGGAACGCGACAGACGTTGCTCCCAGCGAGTGCGCAAGAATCAGCGACCGCTCGTATGCCGCGCGCAGCAGGGCGGATCTATCTTCGCGTGCCGAGTACCGCGGGCCCACGGTGTGGATCACCCAGCGTGCCGGCAGGCGTCCAGCGGGAGTAGCGACAGCTGCGCCGGTGTCCAACCCGTTCGGCAGCGTGGTGGCGCGTAAAAGCTTGCAGGCGTCGAGGATCTGCGACCCTCCGGCCCGGTGGATGGCGCCGTCGACACCGCCGCCACCGAGAAGAGTCGAGTTCGCCGCGTTGACGATGACTTCCGCTCGGACGGCGGTGATGTCTCCGGTGATCACATCGATGACGGTCATGCTGCTGCTCCTACCAGTCGACGTGCGAGGTGGGCGAGATCGGGAGCCCGCAGCCCCGGGTATCCGTGCAGCATCGACGTCCAGCCGTTCGGAATCGCCGACGCTCCCCAGCGCGCCCCCAACAGTCCGCCGGCGATGGCTGCGGTGGTGTCGGTGTCGCCCCCGGCGCGTACGCACTTCTCCAACGCTGCGGGGAGCTGGTCCTCGTTCTCCTCGGTGGTGGAAATGGCCCACCAGGCGGTCTGCAATGCGTGCACCACCCATCCGTTCTTGGCGAAGTCGGACGGAGTGCCGGACTCGGCGGCGTCGAGAAGCGGTGTCCAGTCCCCGGCACCCTCACGGATGGCGTCGTAGTTCCCGTGCAGGACCGCGTACCTGATGCCCTCGGACCACAGGCGGCACGCATCACCCGCCTGCGGATCGGAATGGGTCAGCGCGCTGATGCCCATCGCCGCCGCGGCGCCGGCCGTCGGGTCGTCGAGAAACGACAACGCCACAGGCGCGGTGCGCATCAGTGATCCGTTCCCTCCTGTCCGGCCCGGTATTCGGGCGGCGACCTCGGTCATCTGCTCGGCGGAGCGAACTCTCGAGGAGAGGACCTTCTGCGTCTGCACACCGATGTCGGCAGGACGGGTATCGAACCACGCGGCGAAGTTCTCGGCGATTCCGTCGAGACCCCGACCGTCCGCGAGGCCCCGAGCGACACAGATCGCCATCGACGTGTCGTCCGTCCACTCACCCGGAGCCCAATCGAACATTCCACCGCCGATCATGCCGATGGTCGTCTCCGCACTCGGATAACCGAATTCGTACCCGGCACCGAGTGCGTCGCCTGCCGCCGTGCCGAGCAGGACGCCCTCGACGCGATCGAGCTGCTTCGTCGTCAGCTTCATCTGAACCCCTTTGATCGAATGTGCGCTAACCATAGATCACGTTTGCGCTAAGATGCAAGCCATGAGTTCCGATCTGGCCGCCTACCCCCGGCCGTCCGTCGCAGTGGACGTGGCGGTCCTGACGGTGGACGACGAGTCACTGAACGTGGTCACGGTCGAGTCACGTTGGGGTGCAGCGCTTCCGGGAACTTTCCTGCATCCCGGTGAGACACTGGCCGACGCGGCCCGGCGCGCACTGGGGGCCAAGGCCCGCATCGAGGGCCTTCGGTTCCATCAACTACGCATGTTCGACGATCCCGATCGAGACGATCGCGGGTGGGTCCTGTCGATGGCGCACTGCGCCGAGGCCCCCATCGAGGCATTACCTCCGGGCACCGCACTGATGCCGGTGCAGGCAGGAAGGCCGGCGGAGGCCATGGCCTTCGACCACGCCGACATGGTGTCCGCCGCAGTGTCCGACCTACGGACCAGATATGCCGAACGGCCGGATCCGTCGCGCATGCTCGGCGACCGTTTCACGCTGCTCGATCTCCGGCGGCTCTACGACGTGGTCTTCGACCGGTCCCTCCCCAAGGACACTTTCCGGCGGCACGTCGTCGGCGCCCTGACCGGAACCGGGACCACGACGTCCGCGTCCGGCGGGCGTCCGGCCGAGCTCTACGAGCGTCGGCCGGACGCCGCCTTCCCTCGGTCCATCGCGGCCATTCTGAACTGACCACATCTGCACACAGATCGCCTCGAGGTGGCCGGATGTGCCGTTCGGATTCGACTTGTGTGCAGCAATGACACACACCGGCAGGGCATCACCCCACCGGAAGAGCGGTTACTCCTTGCTCACACCACTGACGGTGAAGGGCTCGGACGGATTGCCGCCGCGCTCGTCGAACTGGCTGTTCACCACCAGCAGTTCATCTCCGGTGTCGGCGACAGTCGTCGGGTACGCGAAGCTGGGGTCGGTGATCTCACCGGTCACCTCGCCGCTGGTGCCGTCGTCCGCCAGGTCGACCGTCGCGATCAACCCGTCGCGATTGCGCACGACGTAGAGGGTGTCATCTTCGAGCTCCATACCGTCGCCGTTGGCCAGCGTCTCGCCGCCCAAGTCGACTGCGGTGACCTCCTTGGAGTCGCGCGCGACGCGGTACAGGTTGCCGGTGCTGGACTGCACGATGACCAGTGCGTTGTCGTCCTCTGCCTCTACGATCCCGTTGGCGTTGAAGCCCTCGCCGTACTCGAAGGGCGATCCGGTGAAGTCCACGAACGACTCGAGGTCACCCTCGCCGGAGGCGTCGGCGGGAATGCGCCACAGGTTGGGGCTGCGCGAGTCGGTGATGAACGCGTCGCCGTTGTCGGCGATGACGACGTCGTTGAGGAAGGTCGCGTCCTCGCCGAGCCCGTTGGTGAACTTGCCTTCCAGCTCACCGGTATCGCTGTAGATCCACACCGTTCCCGTTGCGCCACCGGCGATCACGATGCGGTCGTCCTCGACGTCCACACCTGCTGCACCGGTGCGCCCGTCCTGTCCACCGGGAAGGAAGCTGCTCACCTCGGTATTGCCGACGGTGCCGCGGAAGAGGGTGCCGTCGGATGTCGACGTGACGTAGAACGTGTCGTCGGACACCGTGATCCCCTCGGGGAACACACCGGTACCCGGCAGCATGTAGACCGTCGCCGACTGTGCTTCGGCAGAGGTGGTATCCGACGAGGAGGAGGTGGACGACGCGGATGTTGTCGACGTGCTGTCGGAGGACGAGCCGTCCGACGATGAACTATCGGAGGACGAGCAGCCGGTCAGGACGAGGGCGGTAGCGCCGGCGAGGGCGACGGCGGCAGACAGACGGGTGTGTTTCATGACTCCACAATGCCTGATTCGTCCCCCTTTCGGGGGCGTCCGCAGCCAGAGGGCGGGTCAGGCGGACGTTCGGTCCGATCTGGACACGTTGTCGACGGCCACTTCGAGGTACTCGCCCAGCTTCTCCTGCAGATTCCGATCGAGAGTGCGCCCGAGGATGGAATGCACCGAATCCACCGCGAGTGTGCGCATGATCTCGAGCATCTGCGTCGCCCGTCGGACATCGTCCCCCTCGGGGATCCAGCCCTCGCCGTACCGGTCGACCACGTGATCCTTCACCGTCGAAATCATGTCCTTGGCCATGCCGTCGACGACTGCATGGAGCCGTTCGTGAATGTCCATCAATTCTCGGATGCCGAAGCCGTATTCACGAAGAGAAGTGAACCCGTGCAGCAGCTTCGGGTCGGTGAATGTCACGGTGTCACCGTCCGAGCGCGCCAGGCCGAAGTGAACCATGCGGTCGAGTTGCTCGCCGTCCGGATCGTCCAATATCTTCCGCGCGTCGGACATCGACACCGCGGTTCCGTCGTCCGCCTCCGACCATGGCTCGGTCAACGCACGTTGCAGACCGAGAACCTCCGTGAGGTCCTTGCCGCTCTCCCACCCGTCGATGAAATCGCTGATATGGGTGGTGGTGTACCCACGCTGGAGCAGGACGTCGATCAGGCGAAGCCGACTGAGGTGAGTGTCGTCGTAGATCCCGACTCGTCCCCGTTTGTGCGGCGGCGGCAACAGACCGCGTTCCCGGTACGCCCGTACGTTGCGTGACGTCGTGCCCGCGGCGCGAGCGAGATCGTCGATGCGGTACTCGGTCATCGACGATCTCCTCTCACTCCTGCGGGGTATTACCTTCACACTAGCGTTCGCTCCTCCACGCGTTCTGCTTCTCCCGCCGGTGCGGCAGCGGTGATCGAGTAATCGGCCAGCATCACCGTCGCCAACTGTCCGACGTATTGCGTCGCGAAACCGGGGAACATGGTGGCGTTGAACCCGTCCTCGGTCAGATACCAGCTCGAGCAACCAGAGTTCCACGTGGTTCTGGTCAGCTTCTCCTGTAGGTCCGCGTTGTACTCCGCCTGCACCGAGGCGCGGACGTCGAGGACGAAGTTCTGGTTGACGGCTGTCGCGATGGCATCGACGAGGTAGTCGATCTGCGCCTCCATGTACACCAACGCCGAGCTGTGCCCGGGGCCCGAGTTGGGGCCGAACGTGAAGTACATGTTGGGGTACCCGGACACCGCAATGGATTTGTACGCATAGGCCCCGGAACTCCACTCGTCACTCAGCATTCGGCCGTCGCGACCGCGGATCGGAATCGGCGAACCCGTCTTGGAGACGTCGAATCCTGTCGCGAAAACGATGGCGTCGAATCGATGCTCGACACCTTCGACCGTGCGTATCCCGTGCTCCGCCATGGTGGCGATGGGCCAGGTGACCAGTGTGCAATTGTCCTGCTGCAGTGCGGGATAGTACGCACTCGTCATCAGCAGTCGCTTGCAGCCGGCACGGAACTCGGGTGTCAATTGCCGACGCAGCCACGGGTCCGCCACTTGTCGACGCAGATGCAGCTTGGATACGGTTTCCACCACCCGCGTCAGCGGCGAGTTCCATACCACGCCCAGAGCCACCGACTCGTGCCCCCAGAACCAGGTCTTGCGCGCTATCGACTGGCTGAACGGGACGTGGCGGTACACCGCTCTGGTCACCGCGCGCGTCGGCAGGTTGACGCGCGGCAGAACCCATCCCGGCGTTCGTTGGAACACCTTGACCGACTCCGCGATCTTCACCAGTTCGGGGATGATCTGCACTCCGCTCGCGCCCGTACCGACCACGGCCACCTTCTTGCCGGTGAAGTCGTAGTCGTGGTCCCATCTGGCGCTGTGGATCTTGGCGCCCGTGAACTTCTCGATGCCGCGAATCTTGGGCAGACTCGCGTTGGCCAGTGGGCCCGACGCCATGACGACGGTGCGGGCGTAGACCGGCGGGCGACCCTCCACGGTCACCTCCCACAGCGACCTCGACTCGTGCCACGTGACATCGAGAACCGTGTGGCCGAACCGCAGAACCGCCGCGAGTTCGAACTTGTCCACCATCGAGTCGATGTAGGCGAGGATCTCCGCACTGCCGGAATAAGTGTGCGACCAGTCGGGATTGGGAGCGAAACTGTACGAGTACAGGCGCGACGGAATATCGCATGCCGCACCGGGATAGGTGTTGTCGCGCCAGGTCCCACCCACACGGGTGCCCCGCTCGAGGATCGCGATGTCGCGAATCCCTCGTTGCTGCAGCCGAATAGCCGCCCCGACGCCGGCGAACCCGGCTCCGATGATCGCGGTCGACAGAATCTCGGTCATGCGACGGGCTCGTAGGTGAGTTCCTTCGACCACGCAGGCTGCGGCCTGAGGAACCGCTTCGGGTAGTTCGCTGTGAGCGTCACCATCGAGTCTGCGAACTTGTGGTACGGGTGACTACGGTCGATCACGACGCTGCCGTGCCAGGCGATGAACCGATACATCGGCAGGCGCTTGGCAAATGCGCTGCGCTCGCCCACTTTCTTGAAGCGTTTCATGGCGGTGTAGAGACGCTCCTCGTCCACACCCATCTCGACGATGTTGTCCCGCATCTTGTTCAGCAGCGGGATGTACCGCAACGTTCCGATCAGCAGCGAGGGGTGCATCCATGCCCCCACCGTCTCCACCATGATGCGCCGCATCGTCGCGTGACCCAGCATGTCGATCACCTCGAAGTCGACAGCGAGGTGGCGCGACTCGTCGGAATTGATGCGCTTGAACACTTCTTGGCACACCGGATCCTCGATCTCGTCCACGATGAACTTCACCAACGCACCGTCGAGAGCGACCTCGAGCATCGGAATGACCGTGCCCAGAACGGTCAGCGGCGTCTGATCCGAGTACTTGTCCAGCCAATCGATGACGAGTTTGACGTTCACGTTGGGCTGCGGAATCTCGTCGTTGTCGAGCATTCCCCAGCGGCGCATCAGAGCCAACTCCGCGTTCGCGTGCTTCTGCTCCTCGGCGTGGAAGTAGCGGTAGATCTCTCGAAGCGTCTCGGTGGGGGCCTTGCGCGCCATCGCCGCGAAGCCGCGTGCGCCGACGTTCTCGATCCACATCAGATCTGCCAGAAACGGTTTGAGCTTGGCGTGCAGTTCCGGCCCGATCGTCTCGGCGCCGGGGGCGTCCCAGTCGATGTCGGACAGCGCCCATTGGCGGTCCTTGATCTTCTCGAGCATCTCGTCCAGATTCATGGCCATGGTCATACTCCTGTAGAGGTCGTGGGGGCGGAAACAGATTGCGGTGCAGAATCACTGGGAAGCAGACGATCCAGCAGACCTGCGCCCGCCGTGTAGAGCGCGGGTGAGAGGCGCTTGAGCAGCCAGATCACCTTCGCGTCGAACTGCGGGACCACGTAAAGGCGGCCCTTGTCATGAGCGTCGAGGGTTGTCACCGCGATCCGCTCGGGCGAATACCCGGTCCATCGCATCAGCGTGTCGGCGAGTTGCGTCGATCGCTCCGTTATTCTTCCGTCCACAGCCACGTTGGTCTTGACGAACGTCGGGCACAGCACGCTCACCCGAACGCCCGAGCCGGACAGCTCGGCAGCGAGAGTCTCCGACAGCGACATCACCCCCGCTTTGCCCACGTTGTACGGCCCCATGGTCGGAGCAGCGGCAAAGCCCGCGGCAGACGCCACATTGATCACCCCGCCGCGTCCGGCGGCGCGCAACTGGGGAACGAACGTCTCGCACCCGTGAACGACGCCCCACAGGTTGATCCCCAGCGCCCAGTTCCAATCGTCGAATCCGATTGCTCCGATGGGCTTTCCACCGATTCCGACGCCGGCGTTGTTGATCACCAGCGTCGGGGCATGACCGAACTCGAGCTCGGCGAACAGCGCCAGATCTTCGACCTGCGACCGATCGGCGACGTCGCACCGAACGGCGAAGCCCGGTCCGCTCAGAAGTCGGACGGTCTCTTCTGCGCGTTCGAGCGAGATGTCGGCACAGATCACCGTGCCGCCGCGACGGGAGAGTTCCACTGCGAAAGCGCGGCCGATACCGCTACCTGCTCCGGTGACGACGGCATGGGCACCGTAGGACACTCGGGATAGTGAACGGAACATCGTTCATCACCATCGTTTCTGGTCGAATTGTTCTGTGGTCAAGGCTGCGTCGTCAATGCGTGCTCGATGTGTCGTGCACTGCGCCGCAGTGCCGCGTCCGCCTCCGGGGCGATACGGGGAAGCGCTTGGAAGACGTGCATCTGATCAGGCCAGATCTCGAGCGTGCACGTTCCGCCGGCTTCGACGACGAGGTCTCTGAGGTGTTCTGCATCCGCTGCGAGCATTTCGGCCCCGCCGGCTTGAACCACGAAGTGTGGCAGCGCGGTTCCATGTTGCACGGTGAGGTGCAGGCGTGGGCTGTCGGGAAGCTCGTCGCGCGTGTAGAGCGCGACCAGTTCCCGCGCAGCCGATGCCGAGATCATCGGGTCACGCGCCGATCTCTCACGATTCTCGGCCAGCGTGAACGTCAGATCGATCAAGGGTGAGAACAGTGCTACGACGCGCGGTTGCGGAATCGAGTGCCGTGCATTGTCGATGACCAGGTCGAGCGCGAGATGCCCGCCGGCGGAGTCCCCCGCCACCACCACCGTGTCCGAGGAGTATCCACTGTCGAGCAGCCAACGATAGGCGCGCTCGACGTCGTCCGCCGCGGCCGGAAATGGAAAGTCGGGGGCCAGTCGATAATCGACGACGAAGACTTCCAGGCCGGTCTCGCGGGACAGCCTGGACGCGAGTCCGCGGTGAGTTCGGGCCGAGCAGATGGCGTACGCGCTGCCGTGCAGGTACAGGATTACGCCCTCAGGGCGTGCGGCACCGCGAGCGGTCCGCGCGTCCACCCACTCGCCCGCGACGCCGCCCTCGTCGACTGCGCGGACGGTGGTGCCGGGTGCAACGCGTCCCAGTGCACGCATCGCCACTTCCACGAGAGCTCGGGTGAGGGGTATCCCACCGGGGCCGAACGGAAGTCTCGACGCGACGGGCCGCAGCGTCAGAGCGGTCAACCGGGATGCGCACCGCGACCGTCGTGAACCTCGGCCGAGAACCGGGCTTACTGTTGCCATGACCACAGCGTCACCTACAACTGTGCCAGTTGTCAATGGCACAGTTTCGATGGTTCACTGAGTTTCAATCAGCTCCACGACGTAGAAGGAAGAACATGCCCGTCATCACGCGGCGCGTCGAGGTCGACGCCTCGGCGGCAACCACGTTCGAGTACATCTCGACCCACACCAACGTCGCGGACTGGATGTTCGGGGTCACGGCCTTCACACCGGTAGGGCCCGTGAATCGCGCAATCGGGGATCGGTTCGACGCCGAGCTGAAGCTGGGGCCCAAGGTTTTGCGATCCACCGTGGAGGTCACCGAATGGGTCGACGGTTCGATGTTCGCGCTGACGTCGGTGGCCGGCTTGCAGACCGCGTCCAGATGGACCGTGAACCCCGTCGACGACGCTCACTGCACCGCCGACGTCGAATTCGGGTACGACCTGCCCGGCGGATTCAGCGGAAAAGCGCTGGCGAAAGTTCTGGAACCCTTCATCTCCCAGGCCGTCTCGCAGACCGACCGCACCGTCCGCCAACGCCTCGGCGGGCGCGGCTAGTCCGATCGAGGCCCGCGACGTCAGGCGCGGACGCTACTGCCCTGAATGTCCTGGCGCGTTCGCGCGATGTCCACCAAGCACGCCGCGTTTCCGGCCGGGTCGGTCATGTCGCGACCGATCGCGTCCTCGAGCAGATCGAGATGGCGGAGGATGTGGTCGATGGTCTCGGTTCTCGTGGCCGCCGCACCCAGGCGCTCGGCCAGTCGAATACCGGCCTTGACCACCATCGGGCTGCCCATGGCGTAGATCCGGACGGCGTCCAGAACGTGATCGATGAGATCGTTCGCGGGGACGCGGCGCAGGACCAGTCGTAGAGATCCCGAATCGTCGCCGCGCGCCGTACACGGGGCCGGACGTTCCACCAGAACGGTCAACCCGACGGAGATGTCGTCGAGCGAGTTGCGTGCGGTGTAGGGATCGTTCGTTCCTGAGGACAACGCGCGCACGGCCATTTCGGTCAGCTGTTCGACGGCAAACGAGACGTCGTGGCGCGGTGTGCGCGCATCGCCGATCTCGACCGCTTCGCGCATGTGCTTCATAGCGTCGTCATCGATGTCGTCGCCGAGGTCGCCGGGCAACCGCCGCACCTCGGCCACGCTGTCCCCCTCGAGGACGTGATCGCCGGGGTGACAGCGAATCACCACCACGGAATCGGTGTCCACGGCCGCCGTCAGCAGGGCGTTCTCGTCGACGTCGATCACGACACCCGACCTGGACGCGGGGACCTTCACCAGGATCGGCGGCAAGGCCTCGTCGGCGAAGGACACCGCATCACCCGGGAGTTCCGGCGGGTAGAGCTCGTTCACCGTCGAGGACAGCTCGTCACGTACCCGTGAGGACAGTGTGCCCACCTGGATGGACTGGGCAATGTGGTGGATGAAGTAGACCAACACGCCCACGTCCAGCACGGCCAGCACCACGGCGATATTGACCGCGATGTCCGGCACGAACGTGCTGCCGTCCGAGTCGAGGGATCGGATCGAGCGCAGCACCATGAGCGAGTAGAGGAACGTGGCGCCGAAGACCCCGAGCACCACCTGATTGCCGCGGTCCGCCATGAAGTTGCGCACCAGGCGCGGGCCGTACGTGGAGCTGGCGGTCGCGAGCACCGAGATGGTGATCGAGAACGACGTTGCCGCGACGCCCAGCATCGACCCGCCGATGGCGCCGAGGATATCTCGGCTACCGCTGGCTCCGACGTGGTAGAGCAGCGATCCGACCCCGATGCCGATGGTCATCTGTGGGTCCGACTTCAAGAACAGCCGCTCGATGGTGATGACCGCCTGCGCGAAGATCACCGCACTGATTCCGAAAATCGCGGGCACGAACCAGAACGTCTCGCGCAGCCGCATCCATCCTTTACTCATACTTGAAGACTGCCCTATCTCGTCCGACCGCGGGAATGCAGGCGGTCGGACGAGAGACAACAGCCCACATCGATACTTGTCCTGCCGAACGGTGCCCCCGAATTCTGGGCCCCCCGAGTTGCCGCTACCGACCGGCCAGGTCCGAACGTAGGTTTTCCTTCGGCAATCGACCGGGCAATGACGGATGGACGACCACAGGGGGCCACGACCTATGCAGGCAACAGTGACGACCGACGGGTTCGAACGCCCCACGCTCAGTTCGCGGGAAAAAGAAGTTCTGCGGGCATGGATCATTAGCGACTCCAAGATCGCCGTGGCACGCGACCTGTTCATCTCCCCTGCGACCGTCGGCACTCACATTGCCCGCATCCGCGACAAGTACGACGCCGTCGGCCGCTCCGCCGGATCGAAGGCCGCGTTGGTGGCCAGGGCTCTTCAGGACGGGCACGTGGAGCTCGGCGAGTTGTAAGAGCATTCGCGGCTGTTCTATCTGCACACCGCCCAGCAGTGTGCACACGCCGTGCACGGTGCGTTCTGCTGGGAGTTGTGCAGTCGAGACCGGTCCGGTTACCGGCCCACCATCCCGTAGAAGTGCTCGAGCTGCACCGTCAACAGAAGTCGTCGCTCCTCGACCATCGCAGCTCGGAACTCGTTCCAATCGGGGTGTTCGCCCTGCAGATCTCGGTAGAGCTCGACGAGTGAGTCGACGGTGGCGTCGTCGGGGTGCGCCGCCACCGGACTCAGCTCCGCGACACCGTCTGCGACTGCATAAGCCCAGCCCTCGTTCTTGCTCACGTAAAGGCTCACCCGCGGATCGCGTCGGATGTTCGCGGTCTTGGCGCGCCCGTCGGTCAACGAGATCCTTGCTGTCGTCGAATCGCGCGAGAAGAGAGCGGCGATGTTGGACAGTTGGGGCCGTCCGTCCCGCTTCAGGGTCACCAACGCGCATACGGCGTTGCCGGTGAACAAGGATCTGGGTTCGGCGTCGTCGCTCATCGTCCCGACGGTACCCCCGACTTTCGCGCACACAGCACCTGTCGGACCACCGCGCTACTTTCGCCCTCCACATCGACTTCCGGGGGGGAAAATATGTGCGACGGGCGCATCTCTGTACCAGACATCGAACGGCAGATCGCTCACCATGGGTGGGCGGTGACGGCCGTTGCGGGTTCGGGTCACGACAGTCCGGAATTCGCTTACTCGACCGGCTTGACCGCCAAGAGGCTTCCGGAGTTGCTGGTCTACGGGCTTCCCGTACATCTCGCCTCCAACCTCATCGACGACGTCGCGGACCACCTGACGGCAGGTCTCGCGGTGTCGCCGGGAATGACCCTGGCCAGCGCGTCGGGGCACGAGCCGGATATTGCTGTCATCGAAGCCATCGACACCAGCGACATGTGGGCCACCGGTGCGCTGTATACCGATTTCACTGCGCTGCAACTGGTATGGCCGGACATCTACGGGTCGTTCCCGTGGGAGCCCGACTACTCGATCTGCATTCATCAACAGCCACTCATGGGCGTGGGGTGGGTCTGACCATGCACGGTCAGTACGAGACACCGGACCCGATCGAGCTGTTCCACCGCGGCGTCCAGCTGGCGTTCGGGCCACGGTCCAACCCTTCCGTGGTCCGGCGCATCGCCGCACACCTGCCGCCGTGGTCGCTGCCCGAGGACATCGGGCGCTTTGCCGCAGCCCGGCTCGACGAGGTGGTCGATCACGCGTTCGCAGCAGGATGGCAACCCGCCGAGTTGATGCACACCACCAAACGCAGGCTCGGTGCACGACCGTCGCGACTGGTGCTCGTTCTCGTGGCGGCACACGCAGATCGAACCGCGGCACATACCGTTTCGCCCATTCCGTGGCGAGAGCAGCTGCCGGACGTGCCACCTTCGTCGGCGCACACGGTGGACCGCATAGCGGACTGGCGTACGTCCGAGAAAATCGACGACGACGAGACCTGGTCCGCCGTCCTCACCGTGGTGGCGATGGTCGGCCGCTTGGCACCTCTGCCCCCGCTGTTGTCGACCCCGTCGTCATGGGGCACCGAACCTCCACGCGCGACAGGAGGGCCACCCCCGGAACCGAAGGTCCTCAAACGCATTCGAGGACTCCTGGCCAAGGCCGAGGCCACTACCTTCGTCGAAGAAGCCGACACGTATGCCGCCAAGGCTCAAGAGCTGATGACGCGCTACACCATCGATTCCGCCATCGTCGATGCCGATGCTCACCACTCTCCCGCCGACAGCGTCATCACCCGGCGACTGCTGGTCGACAATCCGTATCCCGAAGCAAAGATCGCCTTGCTGAACAGCGTCGGCACGGTCAACGGCGCGAAGGTCCTGTGGCACCGTGACGATGGCTTGGCCAGCATCGTCGGACTGCCGGCCGATCTCGATCTGTGCGAGTTGCTCTTCACCTCACTTCTGGTGCAGTCCGCTCGCGCACTTCGTGAACACCCGGATGGCGCGGGTGTCTCTGTCGCCAGCTTCCGACGATCGTTTCTGCTCGGGTATGCCTACCGAATAGCGGAAAGACTGACAGCCGCTCAGGATCGGGCTCGCACTACGGCGTCGCGAGACTACGGCCGAGACCTCGTACCGGTCTTTGCGGGGCGCGACGACGCGGTTCAGGAGGCCATGAACACCATGTTCCCCGAGCAGAAACTCGTCGCTCCGTCGCTCAACAACGGGGCGGGAGTCCATGCCGGGCGCCGCGCAGCCGATAACGCCGACCTGACGGGTGGACGCGATCCGCTCACGGAGGGGACACGGAATGGATACAGATCATGAATGTGCGACACACCTGTCGCCGGCAGCCGCGACACTTCGACCGGGTCGACTTACGAAAGGACACATGTCATGCGTGCACTAGCGAAAGCTGCGTGTGTCGTCGCGGCCACAGTCAGCCTGTCCGTGATGGGGTCCGGAACTGCCTCGGCCATCGACTATCCGGCTCCCGTGCCGGTAGACGTCGGTCCTTACCTACAAGGCGACATCGCCTATTTCTCGTCCGGGAGCGCGAACTGTTCGATCACGCCCGCCGGCGTGATCGGATGCGATATCACGTCGGGGGCATTCTTGACCCAACTGCCTTTCGCACCACGGGTGTACGACGTCGCCATCGACGTCCCGTGGTTCCCCGCCCATCCCACCTTCGGAATTGGTGGTCCGCGCGGGCGGGGCGGAAGCACGCCGCTCGCGGGGTCACTGACCTACGGCGGCGCGACGTGCCTCGTCGGGTTCAAGGGGGCGTTGTTCTGCTCGTCCATGGGGCACTCGTTCACCCTGTGGAATCCCTATCTATCGGTCTTCTGATCCGGCACCGGTCAGTCGAACGCAGTGGCCATGACGAACCTGAACCGTGTCGGTGCCCCGAGGTAGAAAGTAGTCAGACAGACACTTTTTGCACGGAAGACGAGCATTCATGAACCCACACGCCTACGGCCTCCACGGCGTTCCTGCCGGGGACCCTGGCTTCACCATCTCCGTTGAGATCGACTCCCCTCTTTGGTGTCTCATCGACGACGACTGCGCGCGCTTGCTGGACGCGATCGACGAGGACAACGCTCGCCTCGACGAGTCACCTCTGGGGCATGCCAGGCTGGTCGTCGACCTCCCGCACACCGGGTGGTTCGAGTCCGGCCAGAGGGCCGTGCACGCGGCGACGCGTGTCGCCGACCGGTTCGCGGACCAGTTCGTTGTCGTCGGAGTCGAGACATGCAGGACGGACGTGTGGCTCGCTCAGCCGTTCTTCGCTCCCGAACCCGACGGTCTCGGCGAGTTGCCGGAGTGGTGTAGCAGTGCCGATCCGACGCGATCCTGCACGGTGGCAATCGAAGTGGAGGGACATGACAGTCGGCAGCGCCGGCCGAACAACGCGCAACTTCTGCGCAACTTCACCCACACCGGTGGCGCCCGGCTGGCCCGGAGCCCTCGCGGGCGGCGGCACATCGTTGTCGAACATCGTCTGCCCACGGTTGATCACGCTGCCGAGCTGAGCGCGAAATCTCTTCAGGTAGTGAGCAACTCGTGGTCGATCACCCGCGTTCGCTCCACCCTCGCCCATATTTACCGAGAAGAGGTAGCCGCGCCCGCCCACGCAGTGCAGGTCCTACCCCGGTGGCAGTACGCCTCGGACGACGAGTCGACCCGACTGGTCGTCATTCCCGGCTGGCAGCGAGACCACGCCGGGTGGAGCATCGACTTCGTCGGGCAGGACGGACGCCGCGATTCGTCGCAACTGGTCCGGTCGAAGGTGTGGCAAAACGACGCAGGCATCGTCAATCTGAAGGGCGTGGGTAAGCGCGTCGCAGCGTGGACGGCCGAGATCGCCGGCGGTGCGCATCTGGACGGCTTCACCACCGCTCGCGGGGGCGCGTTACCCGTTGACAGTTGGGACGCAAGCAGTGCGTGGTTGGTCGAGTCCCTGATAGGCCAAGGTTCTGGACTGATCATCGAGCTCGGACCCAGCGACTACGACCCAGAGTCAGAGGACGAGGTGATCAACGCGCAGTTACACGTGTTGGACGACGGGGTGGTCATGGTCCGGCGTTCCCGCGAGGTGCTCGAACGGCTCCGGTTGGCACACCATTGCTCGGACAAGCTCGAACTCGACCTGTGGCACCACGACAACCGCTGGGACGACTGCACGGACGGCTACCTGTTCAGCCGAGATCTACTACTGGTGGCCAGCGTGTGCACCACGTGGTTCCGCGACCACGGAAGGGTCGACAGTCTGGAGAAGCTGGGCTGCTCCTACGGGTTCGTTGACGAATTGCCCCGATCCTAGTTCTGCACAATCGTTCTCGGACCACCCAGTCCGGGAATCGACGAGCGGACACGGAGGGCCGGGCGGTGCAAGCAC
>JBASAM010000086.1:0-23952 GCA_049650605.1 Rhodococcus sp. (in: high G+C Gram-positive bacteria)
TCGCCGACCACGCCGTCCAGCTGCTCACCGCGGGCTCGGGAGCCGCCGCGCTGGACCGCATCGGGCAGACCGGGGTGGATGTGGCGGGTCGACTCGTGGTGCTGTCGGCGTCGTCCGACCTGGCCGCGGACGTACTGGTGGCGGTGCTGACCGATACTCTGCGCACCGGTGAGGTGGGGGGAGTGTGCGTGGGTGTGGACGACACCGGGCTCGCGGTCGCCGTGGTGGATATGTCCGCGGACCGCACCTCGGCCGATGTCGCGGCCGACCTGGTGCACACGCTGGGCCGCGTCGAGGCTGCGCTCACGGCGCGGGTCTGCGTCGGAGTGGGAACGGCTGCCGCGTCGTCCGCGCTGATCGGATCGTTCGAGTCCGCGCGCCACGCACGCATTGTCGCCGAAGCATCGACGGATGCCGTCGCGGTGCGGACCAGTGCGGACACCGGGTCGGCGGTGACCTTGCTGTCGGTGGTGCCGGACGGGCTTCGGGCCGCGTTCGCTCGGCACGTCCTGGGGGCAGTCCTGGACCACGATTTACGAACCGACGCCGGACTGTTGGACACCCTGCGCGCGTATCTGGACAACGACGGATCCTGGAGCAGGACAGCCGATTCGCTGCACGTGCACGTCAATACCGTCCGATACCGCATCGGCAGGGTGGAGGCGCTCACCGATCGTGATCTGGGGACCACCGAAGACCGCGTGGATTGCTTCGTCGCGTTGGCGGCACTGGACTCCTGACTGCTGCTAGCCGACGATGCTGTACGGCTGCCAGGCCGAGCCGGCATCGGGAGCGTCGTCGCGTTCGACGGTCGCCTGAATCAGTCCGTAGGGCCGGTCGTCGGCATTGAAGACCTCGCCCGCGTTCTCGATGCCGAATCTGTCGGTGTCGTAGAGGAAGTGGTGCTTGTTCGGAGCGCTCATTCGGATCTCGGCGATGAACGGAAACGCCTCCAGCGCAGCGCGGCCCATGGCGAACAGCGTCTGCTGAAGCGCCAAGGACTGCACCGTGGCGAATTGTTCGATCATGGCAGCCTTGACGCCCGCGTAGACCTCGTCCCAGTCGACATCGGTTGTGGTGTAACGCCAGCGAGCTTCCAGAGAGGTGGCCATGACACGATCGTGCGTCGGCTCGAGCACGGTGAAGTCGTCCTCGAGGAAGCCGGCGAATTCCGAACCGGTCGACTTGAGGATGATCAGATCCTTGAAACCTGCTGTCACCCATATTTTTTGGTCATCCCCGGTGCCGTCCACCGTCACCGACGCGACGCGGGTTTCCTGGCCCTTGCGTACCCAGGTGTGATCGTGCGGTGTGCCGCCGACGCTGACCCGCTCCCAGGCGTACTCCTCGAGCTCGATACGCGCCTGGTGCACCGGATCGACGTCGTCGACGTAGTGCCGAGCCAGATCCAGACCGTAGGACTCCAGGTGACGCAGCCCCTTCTTCTTCGCGTACGCGTACGCCGTCTGCTTCTGCGTGTCGGTAGGAAGAACCGCCGATTGGTCGCCGACCAGGTGGGCGGCCGAGAAATCGCCGCGCAGTGCCGAGGAGACGTTGACGTCGCGGATCTCGTGGCGGGGGGAGTCGCGATAGATCCGCACCACCCTGTTTTCCGCTTTGCCGTACTGGTTGGTTCCCAGAACGATGTTTCCGGTCAAGTTCGTCACGGATCTTCAGCTCCCTCGATAGGTCGAGTACGCGAACGGGGACAGCAACAACGGAACGTGGTGATGCGCGTCGACGTCGAGCACCGAGAACGTCACCGACACCTCCGGATAGAAAGTGGCGATGCCCGCCTGCTCGAAATAAGCACCCGTGTCGAACACCAGCGTGTAGACACCGGCGGAGGAGCCGCCCGGGAGGAGTTCCTTCGCTCGTCCGTCCTCGTCGGTGATCGCGGTGGTCACCACGTCGCCGTTCTCGTCCACCACCACCAGGCCGACACCGGTGGCGGGGGTGCCGGTGGCCGCGTCGAGGACATGGGTGCTCACGCTCATTCGTACCGGCGTTCGCTCAACAAGCGAGTCAACCGAATTCGGTTGATCTTGGACAGTTCCACCCTCATCACACGTCTCTCCGTTTCTGGGTCGTTGTCGAGCCGTTCGGTGAGGATATCGAGAAGTTCGGCAGCCGGGCGTCCACTGGCGCACACCAGGTAGACATGCCCGAACTTCTCCTCGTACGTACTGTTCGCCTTGGCAAGCGCGTCCTTGACCTCGTCGTTCGCCTCGGCGACCGCGGCTTGCTCGCGCTGCGAGGACGTTCCGGATGCCACGGCTGCGCCGATGCGGGGATGGCCGTCCAGGGCACGGTCGATCTCGGTTTCGGACAGTTCGGCCAGCACGCGATCGGCCCGGTCCAGCAGCGAGTCCTCGTCGTCGAACGGGCGTCCGCACGCCACCCTGCGCGCCCAGATCGACGAGGAGCAGCATTCGAACAATGCATGCATTGCCGCTCGATCGCTGAGGTGATTGAACCGGTCGAGACCGATCGATTCGTGAAGAAACACGGCCATGATCCTCTTTTCTCAGCTGCCTCAGGGCATCTCGGTGAATCGGCCGAACCGCGCGGCCGCAATGGGATTGGCGTCGGCCACCAGCTCATCGAATCGATGATTGGCGATCTTCGCCACCTCGATCATGGCGAACGAGCGTTCGGCGGCCGCCGAGTTCTCCATACGCGAGAGCCCGTTGGCCAGAACTCGATCGTAGTGTTCGGTTTCGTGAGCGCAGATCACCAGCGGAAACCCGAAGTGGTCACGGTAGGCGGTGGCCAGGTCTACCACCGACCGGTGCTCGTCTTCCCCTAGATGCGCCAACGAGGTGTGATCTCTCGCGATGGTCTCGCCGATGTCGTCCTCGCTGCCCAGATCGGGGAACGCGCCGATCAACTCGAGCTGCTCCTCCGTCGTGCCGGCCAGCAAGGAATCCTGAAACGCTTCTCGAAGTGCATGTGCGTCGGCGTATGGCCGCTGCTCGTATGCGCGCCGTACCACCCACTCGGTTCCTTGCACGATGTTGCCGAAGGTGGTGGTGAATTCTTCGATGTCCATCTTGTTGACGGCGCCCAACGTGATCCCTTTACCCGGGGCGCCGGCCACGGTGGCGCCGCGAGATCCGCCCAGGTGGAAGAAGACGACGTTGAGCAGAATTGCCGTGAACGCGCCCAGCACGATGCCGCTCGAGAAGAGCAGTTCGAGCCAGCTCGGCACTGCCTGCGAGACCGTCGGCTGAATGGTGACCAGCATGGCCAGGCCGAGGCTGGTGGCGACGATGATCAGGTTGCGGTGATCGGTGAAGTCGACCTTCGACAGCGTCTGGATGCCGACCACCGCAACGGTGGCGAACAGCGCCAACGCGGCTCCGCCCAGTACCGGCGATGGGATGGATGCCACCACGGCAGCGGTTTTGGGGAGCAACCCCAGCACGATCATGAAGGCGCCGGCCGCGGCCACGACCCATCTGCTGCGCACCCCGGTCAGGCGCACCAGGCCCACATTCTCGGAGAATGCCGTGTACGGGAACGAGTTGAACGAGCCGCCGATGACGGTGGCCACACCGTCGGCGCGCAGAGTCGCCGCGATGTCGTCCTTGGTGATGCGTTTGCCGACGATCTCACCGGTCGCGAACACGCTGCCGGTCGATTCAACCGCGGTGATCATCAGGACCACGATCATCGAAATGATGGCGATCGCACTGAATTTGGGTGCGCCGAAGAGGAAGGGCTGGGTGAACCCCACCCACGATGCGTCCGCGACGCCGTCGAAGGTCATGTCGCCCAACGCGTAGGCGGTCGCACTACCGATGACCAGGCCGAGCAGCACGGCGATGGTGGCGGTGAATCCGCGGAAGAATCGCTGGATGAGCACGATGAGCACCAGTGTGCCGATCGCGTAGGCCATCCATCGGCCGTTGGTCGGGTCCTGTTCGCGAGTAGCGGGATTGGTGACGGCATCGTTGACGGCGACGGGTAGCAGCGCGATGCCGATGATGGCGATCACGGTGCCCGTCACCACCGGCGGGAAGAACCGCAACAGTCGGCTGAAATACGGCGCGATGAGAAACGTGAACAGGCCGGCGACGATCACGGCGCCGTAGACGTAGAGCAGCCCCTCGGTCCCGCCCCCGTTGGCCATCGCGATTGCGATCACCGGGCTGACGCCGGCAAAGGTGACGCCCTGCAGAAGTGGAAGTTTCACACCGATCTTGCGAAAACCGACGGCTTGGATGATGGAGGCGATACCGCAGGTGAACAGGTCTGCGTTGATCAGATGGATCAGTTGCTCGTTGGTGAGACCGATCGCTCCGCCGATGATGATCGGCACCAGCACAGCACCGGCGTAGAACGCGACGACGTGTTGGAAGCCGTAGGCGGCCAGCTTGTGGGCGGGCAGAACTTCGTCGACCGGATGGCGACGTTTGATAGCTGTACGGACTGACATGTGTGACCTGATTCCAGGCAGGGTCCACGGCGGACCTGGTGGGCGGACGCTCTGCGACGCTGCAGGGCTGGACGACGTGGTCGAGAAGAAAGTGCGCGGGTGCGGTGCGATACAGAATCCGCCATGGCGGTCAAGGTCGCCAGTCGAAACCGAACAAAATGCGGTTGTCACCTCGGCGGGGGCGTTGGTGGATCCGCCAAATGCGCTACGCGCCGTGAAGGTGGCACGCTGGCGGGCGATGAACAACCACTACCACCACTTGGCGTTCGGTACGGCGGCCCTGGCTCGCCAGAAGCACACCGGCAGTTATCAGGCGTACGGCTCGCAGACCGAGCGCGCGGACGACGGACCGCAGGCGCTCGACGACCGTGAGAAGGTCATGATTCAGGCAGCGGACCAGTTCTATCTGGGCACGGTCACCGAGTCGGGTTGGCCGTACGTGCAGTACCGCAGTGGGCCGGCCGGATTTCTCCGGGTTCTGGACGACCGGACGATCGGCTTCGCGGACTTCGCCGGCAACAACCAGTTCGTCACGGCCGGCAATCTCGATGCGAACGATCGGGTGACGCTGATTCTGGTCGACTACCCGCGCCGCCGGCGGGTGAAGATCTACGGCCGGGCCCGCGTGATCGAGCGCAGCGCAGATCCCGAGCTGCTGGCGCGGCTTCTGGATCTGGGGACCAGCACCGTCGGAGCCACGAGCGAGCGCAGCATCGTCATCACCGTCGAGGCGATCGACTGGAACTGCACCCGCAGCATCATCCCGCGGTACGACCAGGGTTACATGAAGCGAATGTCCGACCTGTACGTCCGCGACGCCGCGGAACGGGAGCGCGTGTTGCTGGATCGGATCGCGAAACTGGAAGCTCGGCTCGACTCCTGATTCGCCCGACACCCGTGCCTGGTGCACCGCAAGTGGGCCGGAGATGCGGGATCCCGCTGATTCGAGCGACCTGCGGGCAATCCGGCACGGCCATACTGGTCAGCATGACGACGGTGGGCCTACTCCTCGCTGCCGGGGCCGGGGCGCGCTACGGCGAGCCGAAGATCCTGGTGCGCGGCTGGCTGGATCTCGCGGTCACCGCGCTCCGCGGCGGCGGCTGCAGTGAGGTTCTGGTGGTGGTGGGAGCAGTGCACCCGCCGATGCCGACCGGTGCGCTCGCCGTGGTCAACGAGAACTGGCAGTCGGGAATGGCCGGCTCGCTGCAGGTGGGCCTGCTGGAGTGCGAGAACACCCTGGCGACTCACGCCGCAGTGCATCTGGTGGACACACCCGACATCGGCGGCGACGTGGTCCGGCGCGTGCTCGACGCCGCCGAGCCGACCGGACTGGCGCGGGCAACCTTCGGCGGTAGGCCCGGACACCCCGTGGTACTCGCGCGGCGGTGGTGGGCCGACGCCGGATCGGGGACCGGAGACGAAGGAGCACGGGCGTTCCTGCGGGGCAACCCTGAGGTCTTGGGTGTCGAGTGCCATGACCTCGCCACCGGTGTGGATCACGATTACTGCGGCCCGGAACAGGGCACACGGACTCATGCCACAGAGTTCCGCAGAGGGTAAGTCCTGGACCCGGACACGAATCCACGCACTGGCGGCCGATGGGCCCGTATCGGTGCTCGACATCGGACCCGGAGTGGGGACGTACGCGAAACTGCTTGCCGGCCCGGCTGTCTCGACCATCACGGGTGTGGAGATCTGGCAACCGTACGTGGACACCTACAGACTGCACGAGTACTACGACCACATCATCGTCGGCGACGCCCGCACGACCGAGCTTCCGTCTGCGGACGTGGTGATCATCGGCGACGTTGCCGAGCACATGACCGAAGCCGACGCACTCGCCCTGTGGGCGAAGTGCTGCACCGCCGCGTCACAAGCCGTCTATCTGTCGATTCCGATCGTGCACTACCCGCAGCACGAGATAGAGGGCAATCCGCACGAGATCCACGTGGACGAGGACTGGAACCACGAACGTGTGTTGGCTTCGTTCGAGGGCATCGGTGCGTGGGAACTGGGCAATGAGGTCGGCGTCTACGAACGGCTGCTGCGCTGAGCCAACAGGCTGCCCAGCTCGATCAGATTGTCCACGACGAACTCCCAGTCCTCGGTGGGCTCCGACTCCACCTGGCTCGGCCCGTGTTCGTGTGGCCTGCGGACGAACGCGGTCTGCAGACCGCACGCCCTGGCCGCAGCGAGATCGTCGTTATGGGTGGCAACCATCAGGCACTCGGCGGGGGAGAGGTCCAGCAGTGCCGCGGTGCGAAGATAGGACTCGGGCGTCGGTTTGTATGCCCCCACCACCTCGGCGCCCAGGATGGCATCCCATCGGAGCCCCGAGGCTTTCGCCATGTCGAGCAGCAGCGAGAGGTTGCCGTTGGACAGCGGGGCGACGATCGCAGATTCGCGAACAGCTGCGACGCCGGCCACCGAATCCGGCCACGGGGGCAGGCGGTGCCATGCGAGGTTCAGGCTGTCCGCTGCGCCCGTGGGAAGAGACAGCTCTCGCAGAAGCTCGATCAGGCTCTCGCGATGCAGGACGTCGAGCTTGGTGAACCCGCGCAGCCCCTCCCTGATGGGCTGCATCGACGGTTGATACTTAGCCCGCCACCTGTCGGCGAAGTCGCCGGTGTCGATGTCCGTCCGGTCGGGAGCGTTGTGCGCGAGCCACTCCCGTGCGGACGACGAGATTCCGCCCCGCCAGTCGACGACGGTGCCGAACACGTCGAACAAGGCCGCGCGAACAGCGGTCATCGACGACGTCGACGCTCTCGTCGTTCTGCTCGATTGTCGTCGCTGCGGCCGGCGTAGAGGATGGCGCCCACCAGCGGGATGGCCAGGAACCACAGCCACGTTCCGGTGACGAAGAACAGGATGACCGCCGCGATGGGAACAACCGCCATGACCGCCGCGCGCCAGTCTCGTCCCTCGGTCTCGGCCGGGACTGGCGCCGCCGCTGCTTTACCGGTCGATGCGGGCGAGTCGATTCCACCAGGAAGATCGTCGAAGAGTGGCACCAACTCGCCCCGAGTCACGGCCGCACTGACCGCGGCGGAACGCTCGTCGAACTCCGAGGTACCCAGTCTGCCGGCGGCATAATGCTCGCTCAGCAACGAGAACGCCCGCTCCCGTTCGGCGTTTCCGATACGTACATCAGGGCTGTTGTCGGCCATGAATCGGAAGCCTAGCGGGGCGGGCGCCCACCGTCATCACTTCAATTCGGCGAGCACCGTTCCCTGGGTGATAGCGGATCCGGGCTCGACCGACAACCCGGTCACGACGCCGTCCTTGTGCGCGTTGACGGGGTTCTCCATCTTCATCGCTTCGAGAACTGCGATGAGGTCGCCTGCGGAGACTTCCTGGCCCTCGGTGACGGCCACCTTGACGACGGTGCCTTGCATCGGAGCCGTGACGGCGTCACCGGATGCGGCGGCGGCGCCTGCGCCTCCACGCGTACGCGGCTTCGGCTTGCGACGAATCGCGCCGCCACCCGCGGGTGCACCGCCGCCGATGGAGAACTGACCGGGCAGAGACACCTCGACGCGTCGACCGCCGACCTCGACCACCACGTTCTGGCGTGGGCCGTCGTCGTTGTCCTCGATGGGCGCACCGGCCGTGAATGGCTCGACCGTGTTGTCCCACTCGGTCTCGATCCACCGGGTGTGCACCGTGAAGCCGGAGTCGTCACCGATAAAGGCGGGATCGGAGACGACGGCGCGGTGGAACGGGATGACCGTCGCCAGTCCTTCGACCCGGAACTCTGCGAGGGCACGACGCGAGCGCGCGAGTGCTTCCTCGCGGGTGGCGCCGGTGACGATGAGTTTGGCCAACATCGAGTCGAACTGGCCGCCGATCACCGAGCCCGATTCCACACCGGAATCGACGCGCACGCCGGGTCCCTCCGGTGCGACGAACAGGGTGACGGGTCCGGGGGCGGGAAGGAATCCGCGGCCCGCGTCCTCACCGTTGATGCGGAACTCGAAGGAATGCCCGCGCGGGGCGGGGTCTTCGGTGATGGAGAGTTTCTCACCGTTGGCGATGCGGAACTGCTGGAGCACCAAGTCGATTCCGGAGGTCTCTTCGGTGACGGGGTGCTCGACCTGCAGGCGGGTGTTGACCTCGAGGAACGAGACCAAGCCGTCCTGCCCGACGAGGTATTCGACCGTCCCGGCGCCGTAGTACCCGGCTTCGCGGCAGATGGCTTTGGCGGACGAGTGGATTTCGGCGCGCTGGTCGTCGGTGAGGAACGGGGCGGGGGCTTCTTCGACGAGTTTCTGGAAGCGGCGCTGCAGCGAGCAGTCGCGGGTGCCGGCGACGACGACGTTGCCGTGCTGGTCGGCGATGACCTGCGCCTCGACGTGCCGCGGCTTGTCCAGGTAGCGCTCGACGAAGCATTCGCCGCGGCCGAAGGCGGACACGGCTTCGCGGGTGGCGGAGTCGAAGAGCTCGGGGATCTCCTCGCGGGTGCGGGCGACCTTCATCCCTCGACCGCCGCCGCCGAAGGCGGCCTTGATGGCGATGGGGAGGCCGTGCTCGTCGGCGAAGGCGAGGATCTCGTCCGCGTCCTTGACGGGCTCGCTGGTGCCGGGCACGGAGGGTGCCTTGGCGCGGGTGGCGATGTGGCGGGCGGTGACTTTGTCGCCGAGATCCCGGATGGACTGCGGGGACGGTCCGATCCAGATGAGCCCGGCGTCGATGACGGCCTGGGCGAAGTCGGCGTTCTCGGAGAGGAAGCCGTAGCCGGGGTGGATGGCGTCGGCGCCCGACTTGGCGGCGGCGTCGATGATCTTGTCGATGACCAAGTACGACTCGGCGGAGGTCTGGCCGCCGAGGGCGAAGGCTTCGTCGGCGAGCCGAACGAAGGGTGCGTCGGCGTCGGGCTCGGCGTAGACCGCGACGGAGGTGTAGCCGGCATCGGCGGCAGCTCTGATCACCCGAACCGCGATCTCGCCTCGATTCGCGACGAGTACTTTGCTGATTCGGGCGGTGGCGTGGCTGGGCACGAAGCCTCCTGGTGAGAGTCGGATACACGTGTCGCTGCGATACGTGCGACGGGCATGCGCGGGCGGTTGTCCCCGAGATTAGATGGACATCCTTGTTTCGGAGTCTAGGTGGGGGTATTTCGGACCGTGCACAGGGTCGCTGGGGGTTGTTTTGTCTGTCGACCGGACAGGTCGCACTCGCGAAGATCCGGTGGCGGCCACCTCGCCGAGTACCGCCCGCAATTCGGCGACGAGCCGGTGCACGGCCGCGGTCGCCCGCTCCGTGTCGGGGAAGCGAGCGGAGACGTTCACGCCCTGCGGCGTGCGATGCACCCAGAGATAGACGTCGTGGTCGTATTTCTTGCTCCGCAGCGCCCGGGCGCGGATGTCGGGCCACTTCTGGGCGTCGGGTGCGAATCTGACGTCCATGAACGAGACGACGAATCGCGGTGCGCCGTCGATCCCGGTGGCCTCGGCGATCAGGTCGAACGGCACGCGCGCTACCGGCCTGGTTCGCGCGAGTTCCGCATTCGATCTGGTCAGCAGATCGGCGAACGACTCGCCCGGGGCCACGTCCACCGCGAAGGGTGCGATACCGACGAACCATCCCAGCGACGCCGTCCAGGACGGATCGTGACGGGTATGCATGGGGGTGACCGTGCGGAAGCGCTCGGCTCCGGATACGGCACAGGCTGCCGCCGCCAGCGCTGCCATCAGCCCGGGTAGAAAGCCCGGCCCGCTCGCACGACACGCGGCCGTGAACGCCTCGGCCTCCGCGGGATCGAGAATCCAGTCGGACAGCCCGTTCTGCGGAACACGCTCGGCCGGCTCGGGCCCGATGTCGAGGGGAAACGACGGAAACCGGCCGCCGTTCTCCCGCAGGAACGAGGTCCATTCGACGGCCGCGTCGTGCTTGTGGTCCACGCCCAGACACAGTGTGCGCTCGAGCTCGCCGAAGTCCAGGTAACTGCCGGTGGGGAAGAGTCCCGCAGGGGCGCCGGTGGTCTCCTCCTCGTACAGACGCGTCAACTCGTGGGCGATCAGCACGATCGAGAAGCCGTCGATGATCGAATGATCGGCGGCGAAGAACACGGTGAAACGGTCGGGGCTCGGCTCGTCGCCCGGGGCGGGTTCGAGAGTGACGAACGCGTAGGACGGCCACGCCAACGGGGAGGTGTACTCGTCGAACAGATGCTGAAGGTGCTCGCGCACCTCGTCGGCGTGCGTGCAAGGTTCTTGTCGGATGACCCAGATGTCAGTCGCGCCGACCGGCGCCGTGACCCTGGACAGGTGTCCCGTGTCGGGGTCGACGGTGGCGTTGGAGCGCATACCCTCGTGCCGGTCCATCCAGCGTCGGACCGCTCGTCGAAACGCGGGGACGTCCAGCGAGCCCGCAATGTCGAACGCCGTGCCGAGCCACGATTCCCGTCCCGCCATCGGATTGGCCAGGGTGCGGCGCAGGTGGGCCTCGTGCACGTACGACGTGGGGCGCTCGTCGCGCAGCCATCCCGCGTCCTCGGGGGTCGATGCGTGGGGACCGACACTGGGGATCCACTCCGTCAGCAGACCGGCCACGATCGGGTGGTCGGCCAGCTCGGTGAACTCCACGACTCCCGCCGTCCTTCCAGGCCCACGCACGGCCCCGTACGGACCGCACCCACGAGTGCATGAGTGTACCGCTGGGCGAGTCATGTCCTGACAAACAGTCAGGTGCGGAGGTGTTTCTTCACCCTGGACAGCATGGCCGACATGCCGCGCAGTCGCAGCGGACTCACTGCGTCGGCAAGGCCGAGATCGGTGTAGAAGTCGTCCGGGACGCCCAGGATGTCGTCGGCCGGAAGTCCGTCCAGGCCTTGCGCGAGGATCGACGCGAAGCCGCGCGTCGTCGGTGCTTCCCGAGGAGCGCTGAAGAACAATCGCACCGCGGAGCGGTCCGAGGAGTCGACGGACAGGAACAAGGGCGACTGACACTCGGGAACGGGCTCCATCGCCGCCTGCTCCAGACCTTCGGGCAACGCGGGAAGCTCGTTGCTGAACTCGAGCAGCAGCGTGATCTTGTCCTGACCGTCGACGGCACCGAAATCGTCGACGATCTCCGCGAGCGGACCGGGCAAGGCGCCGGTCACTGCGCGGACCCCGGCTCGTCACCTTGGGCGATGGGCGTGCGCACGGCGTTGCCCCACTCGGTCCACGAACCGTCGTAGTTGCGAACGTCGTCGTAACCGAGCAGATGCGTCAGCACGAACCAGGTGTGGCTCGAACGCTCGCCGATACGGCAGTAGGCGATGACCTTCTCGTCGGACGACACGTCGGCATAGACCTCGTCGAGCTGCTCGCGAGACTTGAAGCGGCCGTCGGATGCGGCGGCCTTCGCCCACGGAATGCTCACCGCGGACGGGATGTGTCCACCGCGCAGCGCGCCCTCGTCGGGGTAGTCGGGCATGTGGGTGCGCTCGCCGGTGTACTCGGCCGGGGAGCGGACGTCGACCAGGGGGCCCGAACCGAGATGCTCCAGGACGTCGTCCTTGAATGCGCGGATCGCACTGTCGTCACGTTCGATCACGGGGTAATCGGTGGACGAGACGTCGGGAACGTCGAGCGTGGTGTCGCGGTTCTCCGCGAGCCAGGCGTCGCGACCACCGTCGAGCAGGCGCACGTCCTCGTGTCCGAACAGCGTGAATACCCAGAGAGCGTAAGCGGCCCACCAGTTGCTCTTGTCGCCGTAGACGACGATGGTGTCGTCCCGCGAGATTCCCTTGCGGCTCATCAGATCGGCGAACGCCGTGCCGTCGATGTAGTCACGAGTGACCGGGTCGTTCAAGTCGAGGTGCCAGTCGATCTTCACGGCGCCCGGGACGTGGCCGACGTCGTAGAGCAAGACGTCTTCGTCGGACTCGACGACTTTCAGTCCCGGCGTACCGATGTTGGCGGAGAGCCACTGCGTCGTGACGAGTCGTTCGGGATGAGCGAACGAAGCGAAGGCGGGGTGGGGATCGGGCGCGACGGACACGTGCGTCTCCTGATGTTGTCGGGTGGTGGGCTGTCTCTCGATCCTAGGTTGCCGCCGACCGAGTCAGCGGCCCGTGGGTCCCGAGCCGGCCCACAGCTGGGCCACGGTCACGCCTACGTCGGCGAGAAGTCTGCGCACCAGGGGGAGACCGATGCCGATGACCGACGACGGATCACCCTCGATCCCGTCGACGAACCAGCCACCCAGGCCGTCCAACGTGAAAGCGCCGGCGACGCCCAGAGGTTCACCCGAACGCAGGTATGCCTCCAGATCACCGGGATCCGGGGTGGAGAAGTGCACGATGGTGGCGCAGTGCGCGGCGCTCTGTGCAGCCACCACCCCGTCGTCGACCCGCTGGACGCAGTGTCCGGTCAGCAACCGTCCACTGGTGCCTGCCATCGTTGCCCATCTGGACCGCGCCACGTCGATGTCGTGCGGCTTTCCCATCAACTCGTCACCGAGCGAGAGCATCGAATCGCATCCGACCACGACCACGGTGCCGACGGACAGTTCCGGATCGGACGACAGTGCCTGCGAGATCGTCGTGGTTTTGGCGGTGGCAAGCTCGGTCACGATCGTCTCGTGGGACGACGACGCGGGCAAGGCCGCCGCCACTGCGTCCTCGTCGACATCGGAGACCCGCACGACGGGGTCGATGCCGGCGGCCCGCAGCACCGACAGGCGGGCAGGCGATCGGGAAGCCAGGACCAGCCGAACACTCATCGGTGTCCGCGGACTCCGGTGCCGAAGGCGTAGGGCGAGAATGCCGCTTCCGGGCGATGCATCGACGAGGGGCGACCCCAGTTGTCGCGAACCGGAATTTCCTCGGGACCGGTGGCGGACGCGGCGGCGGACAGCACGGCCACCAGTGCCGCGATCTGCTCATCGTCCGGGTTGCCGCGCTGGATCCTCAGGAAGGGGGCGGCGACGGACGGTGCAGGTGTCTCGGTCTCGGCGTGCTCGTCCGATGCAGTCATCGATGTTCTCCTTGAGATCTTCGACCCGAGGGTCGACGTCGGAACCTCGACTTTAGGTCACGGCGAAGGAGCGAGGGGTCACCGAGGTCTCACCGATCCCCGGTGTTCCGGGGATGGCGACTGCGTGTCCGGCGCCGCCGAGGTGGGCCCCGAGGGCGGCCAGAAAGGACTCGATCACCGCGTGGGCTACCGCATTGTCGGGAAATCGCGATCTCAGCGCGATGCCCTCGGAGGTTCGGGACAACCAGAACTGGGCGTCGTCGGCGACGGTGACGTTAGAGATGTGATGGGCGGCAATGCGCGTCGCGATGTCGTGGGCGGGAAGCCGACGGTAGTCGACGTAGGAGACCATGAAGACGTTTCTGCGGGGCCGTTGGAGCCCGCCGGCAGCCTCGACGACACGCGGAATGGGCACGCTGCCGAGGTCGACGGCACGACGAAGATCGGGTGCGGTGCGTTCGATCGTGTCCATCAGGTCACGCCCGACGCTGACGGTCAGCGGCGCGTTGGTCACGAACCACCCGATGGACGTCCGCCGCTCCGCAGTGGTGCGGGTGTGTAGCGGAAACAGCAACGGGAGAGCAGATCCGCCCCCCAGATCTCGCACCGCGTGCGCCATCGCCGACAGCACGCCGACGTACACCCCAGCTCCGAGATTTCGACACGTCGATTCGAACTCGGCTGACTCACCCGCCGACATCAGCACGTCGACACGCATGGCGCTCGGGTCGGTGAGCCCGACGGGAACGCCGAGATCGAGGGGGAACTGAGGCGGAGCGCCTCCGCGCGCGCTGAGGAACTGCACCCAGGCGTCTACCCGCGGATCGTCGAGACGCACGGCGCGTGATGCCGATTCCGCCGCGCAATAGTCGACGAAACTTCCTGCATCGTCGGTGTCGACGTCCTCTCGGCCGAGGTAGGCAGACCGCACCTCGTCGATGACGATGGTGAGCGAATAGGCGTCCACATGGGCGTGATCGAAACCGCACACCACCGTCGACGTGTCGGCGCGGTCGACGGCGGCGAAGATGTACGCGGGTGCGGCGAACGGATGGCATGCATCGTCGAGAGCGGCGCGCAGAGCGTCACGAACCCCGGGCGTGGTCGCGATGTCGCTGTCGTCCTCCCTCCGAAGAAGCACCTCGCCCCGGGGGTGCAGAACCCGGCGCACGTCGTCGCCGTTGCGGACGAAACCGGTACGCAACGAATCGTGGCGGTCGACGAGTCGGTGGAACGCACGCTCCAGAGCGGCGGTGTCGATCGGACCGTCGACGTCGAACGTCGCGGCCAACCAGGTGCTTCCATCCTCCGTGTCCGCGAGGTGCGCACGCTGATTGAACGAGGGTGGCACGTTCGACGGGACGGGTGATTCGTCGGACTTCGGCGTCCAGCGCACGACCCTTCCCGGCTGCGGGGCCCAGGTGTCGATACCGATCACGTGCACGCGGCGCTCCCCGCCTGCGGTGCCGAGTGCTGATCGAGCCCGATGACGTAGTCACCGTCTCGGGCGACGGCGCGTAACACAGTGCGCAGGTGACCGTGATAGCGGGCAACCTGCTCTTGCGCGAAATCCGTTGCGGGAGTTTGTGCTCCCAGATAGAAATGGCTCTCGTCGCGGTTGAACCACATCGAGGCGTTCGACGTACGACCTTCTCCCGTGAACAGGATCGCCGAATCGTCCGCCTCGGAACCGTGCCCGGGAAACCATCGAAAATCGATGTAGGACAGCAGGTGCGGACTCGACGCGAGACCGGCCCCGCCGACACCCGACTCGATCAGCAGCCGGAGGATGCGGCCGATCGGCGCGCCCGCGGTGCTCTTGGTCTCCGCATACGCTTGCGCGGCGCGTGGAACCAGGTCGCTGAACCGTGTGGCCCCCTGGACGGGAAACGCCACCGGAGCGAAATTGCAAAACCAGCCCTGCGACATCGCAAAATTCCCCAGGTGGCGCGTGCCCAGCACCGTGATGCCGGCGTAGTCGGCTTTTCCGGCGACCTCGTGGTCGGTGATGGCGATGGCTGTCAGCAAACCGGTGACGAACTTGCCACCCGCGGCCCGGCTCGCTGCCTCGAACGCGTCGGCGCCGTCCGCATCGAGCAGATCGATCTCGATCGGCTCCACCGGCGCCGTTTCGCCCGGTTCGAGTCCGAGATCGAGAGGGAACGACGGCATGGACCCACCGTGTGCGGCAACCACGTCGGCCCACGCGGCAACCTCGGGAGAGTCCGCGTGAACACGGTCCGAGATGTCGTTCTCGATGCCCACGTAGTCGACGAAGCTGCCGGTCCACGCCGATATATCGGTGGCCGGTGTTCCGGATGTCTCCGCGCGGTAGAGATCTGCCAACTCCGAGAGCACCAGGACCTGCGATGCTCCGTCCGAGAACGCGTGATCCGATCCGTAGTAGAGGGTGAAGCTCCCCTCGCGCGCAATCGCGCCGAATGCCACGGCGGGCCAACTCAGCGGTGTGGCGTCCCGCGACAGCCGGGCACGAACGTAGTCCAGAAACTCCTCCGAACTCTTCACGTCACCGACGGTTCGGGCCTGGAGGCGGACGGCCTCGGGTGGAACCCGTCGCCGAACCACAGCGCCGTCGCTCACGTCGAAGCTGGTCTGCAATCCGTCGTGGCGCAGCAAGAATGCATCGAACGCACGGGTGAGTGCGTCTATATCGAGATCGCCCGACAACTCTGTCGCGGATCCGAGAAAAGCGGTGTGTGCCGAGCCTCGCGCTGCCGCGGCATGAACGCCGAGGACGTGGTTCTCCTGCAGGAACGACGCGGGTACCGGATCGATACCCGCTGACGCCACCAGGGACTCGACGTCATCTGCGGGATGCCACTCGATCACGGTGCCGGGCTGCGGTGTCCAGTTCCGAAGTGCCGTGATGATCACGCGGTCACCACCCGAAGGGAGTCGGAGACCGACCGTGCGCTCCCCGGCACCGCCGGATCACGGGTGTCCGGCCCCGTCGCTGCCGTGTGCAGAATGTCTCGACAACGAGAGACGAAGGTGTGCACGGACGTGGCCGCGACTGCGTTTGCGGGGAAGCGTGCGGAGATGCCGAGCCCCAAGGGGGTCCGGAGGATCCAGAAATACACCTCGTTGCGAGACACCGTCGAACTTCGCAGCGTCCGGGTGTTCCACAGTGGCCACGACTCGGAATCGGGGGTGTGCCGCAGATCGAGATACGACACCACGAAGGAGGGAACGGATTCGATCCGCAGAAGCTCGGCGACACGCGAATACGGTTGACGTGCATATCCTTCGACCGAGGACAAGGCAGCCCCGGCGCGCCTCGTCGCCTCGCGGTAGTCGGAGTCGTGATCGAGGTGCACGTCCATCGGAACGACGCCCACGTACCACCCGACGGATTCGGCGAACCGTGGCTCGAACCTGGTGTGCATCGGCATCACGAATCGCAGGCGGGGTGATTCGGTCAGCTCTTTCGTCGCCAGCGCCATCGCGCCCACCAGGGCTGCCGTCATCGATGCACCCTGACGGCGACTACGAACAGCGAGCTCCGCTGTGTCCTGAGCATCGAGAAGGACGGTCGACAGACCGCTCTGTCGATCCGATCCCGGATCGCACGGCCCTGTTGTGGCCGCGGTGGTCTCGGCGGAAGGCGCCACGGGAAGCGGGAAGTCGGGGAACTGTTCACCGTTCAGGAAGCGAGACCAGGACAGCACCACTTCGTGGTCGGCGGTCAGTCCGTCCCCGGTTCGGCGGTCGATGACGCTGAAGTCGACGTGGCTACCCGCTGGGCCGAGACCGGGGTCTCGTCCGTGAAGTTCGTATTCGTACAGCCGCCGAAGCTCGCTCACAGCCAACAACATCGAGTACGCGTCCATGACCGAGTGATCCGCGCCGAATGCAATCAGGAATCGGTCGTCCGCCGATTCTTCGGCAACACAGATGTCGTCGATGGTGGCAACCACGCAGTGGGGCCACACGAACGGCGACAGCGCCCGGTCGAAGAAGTCGACGACGTGTCGGTGCACGCGCGCTCCCGTCTCGAAGCGGCCCCGCCGTTGCGGAACGACGTCGACCGCATCCTTTGCCGCGGTGGAGCGGACCAACCGAACCGACCCGGGATCCCCCACTCCAGCGGTGGACACCGTCGTGCGGAATGTCTCGTGGCGAGAGGTCCAGGAGCACAGGGCTCGCCGCATGGCGTCGGCGTCGTGGCGCTCGTGGATCTCGAAGATCGCCCCGATCCAGGCGGCGCTGTCGGAGCCGGCTGCCGCGGCGGCCAACGAATGGCGGCAATGAGCCTCGTGTGTGTACGCGAGTGGCCGGTGGTCGACGCGCCAACTCGTTTTCGACGACACCGTCGGTACCCACTCGGTCAACTGTCCTGCGGGGAGCGGATATTCGGCTAGCTCGGTGAACTCCATGGTGCGTCGCACCTCCATTCGGCTCGTGAGGCTCGGGTCAGTTCAGGGCTGTTCGGATCAAGGAAGAACGCGGTCGCTCCGGCGACGAAAGAGTCCACGGGCCGTGAAAGCACCGGTGTCGGCGTCGTAGGACCGAATCATCAGCAATCGGAGGGCGTGCAGTACCGCCACGCCGGGCAAGTAGAGCGTGAGGGCGCCCGTCGCCAAGACGAACTTGCGGTGGCGCGCCAGTGTTCGCGGAAGGCACAGCATGTATCGCACGAACGAGCGCATCCCGGATTCCATCCGACGCGGCGATACGCCGACGGTGATGGACGGTAGGAATGCGTTGCGGCCACCGGATTCCTGCACACATAGTCCCATGTCGACGTCTTCGAAGACGTCACGACGCATCGACACCCGCTCGCGTATCTTCTTCCACGTTTCGCGGCGGAGAATCATGTTCGACCCGTACAGCACGGGAACCTCGCGGACGGACGACGAGGATGGGCGTGCGAGCGGTGAGAATCTGCCTTTCAGGCGCGCAGCTGCGTCGCCGTAGGGTAATTCGTACGCCTCTCCGCGTCCGCACACCGCTGCCCAGTGCTGGTCGGCGTCGTCGGCGAGAAACGTCAGAATTGTCGAGGCCCAGTGCGGCGGCACTCGTGTGTCCGCGTCGATGCGTGCAATGACGTCGCCCGACGCCGCGTCCAGGCCTGCATTACGGGCGAACACCAACCCCTGCTCCGGTTCCGGCAGGTATCGAACCTCGGGATGTTCTCGCGCATAGGCTTTGACGATGTTGCTGGTGTCGTCCGCGGAATTGTTGTCCACCACGATGATCTCGGTGATGCAGTCGAGTTGCTCGACGAGAAGGTCCAGGCACGTTCCGATGCAGTCCTGCTCGTCGAACGCAGGAACTACTACCGACATGGACAGGGGGAACATCGTCGATTTCGGCTCCGGTCTCGCGTGACGCTCAGACATTGTGGAGGCTTTCCGATCGCGTGGACGGGCGGTAAGCGATGCGCTCCACCAGGTCCGCGCACTGCCCGACAGCGTCTGACGGTGTGATCATGCTGCGGCCCAGTGTCGATGCCGCCACTCGCGTCTGCGATCTCAACACCACAGATAGTGCTGCGTCGATCGTCGGGGCGTCGGCGGAACGAGCAGAGACAGACGCACCGACACCTGCCGCTGTGACGGCGCGTCCCCACAGCGGTTGATCCGCCCCCACGTGGCACACGAGGGTAGGTTTCCCAGCTCGCAATCCCGCAGCAGTCGTCCCGGCGCCGCCGTGATGAATCACCGCTTCGCACAGTGGGAACAGAGCAGCATGATCGACGCTGCCAACGGTGGCCAGGTCAGGTGCGCTCCGCGACCCGATATCGCCCCAGCCGGTCGACAGAAGTATCCGGCGGCCGGCACGTCGCAGAGCGCCGACGATGGCGTTCACCAGGGCTGGGCCACGCGGGACGGTCATGCTGCCGAAACCGACGTACACAGGTGGGGGACCGGATGCGAGAAATGCGCGTACGTGCTCGGACAACGACGCAGGAGCGGGATCCAGTGCGCGCAAGGTCGTTCGATGCGGCCCGAGGAAGCCGACCAGCGGACGTCTGTCGCCCCACTCGTCCGCCAGACCAGGGAAGAGCGCCGAGTCGTAGGCTTGAATCTCCGTCGTAGCCGAACGCGCAAGGTGCGCAGCGACACTGGTCGTAAGTGGTTCGAGACCGAGTTCGGACCGCATCGCGCCATGGGCGTGTCGCGACGCGAGGTGCAGCGTGAGATCCACCGCGTCCCACCCGGTCCGGCGGACCCATGGTGGGCTTACCGCCGGCAGCGGCAGAATGGACGCCACACCGTTTCGCCGTACCGGGCAGAAATGCACGGGTACGTACGCTGCGCCGAGGCGGTCCGCGACATCCAGCGAGCTTTCCTGGCCCACACTGGATCCGACGATGGCATCCGCGTCGGCGGACATCTCCAGTAGTTGTTGCCGCATGATGCGGCCTCCGTCGACACTCATCGATGTGATGGCCGCCAGGCGACGCCGCGGATTGCGAGAGGCCATGTCGCGCTGCACCACCGAGGAGCGAAGGAGCTCCGCCGTGTCGACGCCTACGGCGCCGGCCTCGAGGCCGGATCGGCCGGCGAACTCGACCAGGTTGGGCGGTACTGCGAGAACGATGTCGTGGCCGCGTGACACGAGCTCCACACCGAGCGCGATCCCGGGCTGCACGTCACCCCTGCTCCCGTGAAATGCGAGTGTCAGCTTCACTCCGTCGCCCCCTGCACTCTTTCGGATTCGGCACTCTTTCGGATTCGGCACTCCGTCGGATTCGGCACTCCGTCGGATTCGGTCCCGCCCCGTCGACGGCGTCGATGCCGACCGAAAACTGATGACCTGAACGAACTTTCTGGACCGACCATTGCAGAGAATCCGACCTTTTTCCATTCGGCCGGAGCCACGACACATTTGTGGGTGATGGTGATGTGCGTCTCGCCGGTATAAGTGTGGAGGAGGGTGTACACCTACGTCGACCGCCTTCACGCTTGTGACCAGCTGATTTCCGTTTTGTCGCAGTGCCGCAATCACATCCGCTTCTCGGGCGGATTGTGAAGCGCAGGAAATTTTGTTGTGCGATCCTGTTTCTGCCACAGGATCTTCGGTGGCGACCAAGACCTGTCCACGGTGGCAACGAAGACAGAACAAGTCATGCCTAATGGTTTGTGCACCTTTTATTTACCGGCATTTGTGAGGTAATTTCTGCTCGGCGTGCATGCGTGATCGGATCGCCGTCCACCCGATTCATCGTGAATCCGACAGTGCGAAAACCTGATGTCAACGATCGAGGAGGTCTCTGCGGTGCGTGTCGTGATCGCTGTCAGTGGAACCCGAGGTGACGTTCAGCCCGCCGTGCTCCTGGGCATCGAGCTCGCCGGACGTGGTCACCGGGTTGTCATGGCGGTGCCGCCCAACCTTGCGTCGTTCGCACGAGGGGCCGGGCTCGAGGCGGTCGAGTTGGGTTACGACACACGCGAACACATGAATTCCGACCTCGTTCGCCACGGCGTGTCTCGTGGGTCGATCATCGAGCGCGCCCGAGCGGTGGCCACGCTGTGGAACTTCGGCTGGGACGAGATGGTCCGCGACATGACGGAAATCGTCGATGATGTTCGACCCGACGTCATCGTCACGGGAATCATGACGGAGCAGATCGCGCTGCCGCTCGCCCAGCGATGTGGCGCGGGACTGGTGTCGCTGCACCATGCTCCGGTTCGCGCCAACGGCCGCTATTCCGCGATCCCGGGGTGGGAAGGGCTGCCGCGCATCGTCACAGAAGCGTCGTGGTCCCTCCTGAGCCAGGCGTTATGGGCTGCGACACGGTGCCGCGAGAATCGGTTGCGTCGAAATATGGGTTTACCTACGGTGTGGTCGCCTCTGCCCGGCCGCATGGCGAAGTACGGATGTGCGGAGATTCAGGCGTACGACACCGCCTTCTGCCCCGAACTGGAGGCCGAGTGGGGTGCGCGGCGGCCCTTCGTAGGATTCCTGGAGATGTCGTCGGCCCAACGATCGACCATGGACCCCACCGAGCCGGATGACGCGATCGAGGCGTGGATCGACGGTGGATCGCCCCCCGTCTACGTCGGATTCGGATCCATGCCGGTGTCGAACCCCGAAGCGGCGGTCGCCGCAGCCGCGCTGGCATGCGCCAGGCTCGGTCAGCGGGCCCTGATCAGCGCCGGATGGAACGACGTCGACACCGCCGATCACGGTGACCACGTCCTGGTAACCGGAACCGTGGACCACGAAACCGTTTTTCCGCGGTGCCGAGCCGTGGTCCACCATGGCGGCGCCGGCAGTACAGCTGCGGGTATTCGTGCCGGGCGTCCCACCGTCATCTGCTCGATCGCCTCGGACCAACCGTTCTGGGGACGCCGCATGGTCGAGCATTCCTGCGGTGCGGCGATGCCGTTCGCGGACCTCTCGGCCGACTCGCTGGAGGCAGCGCTGCGGATTGCGTTGACACCCGAGTCCGCGGCGGGCGCGCGGCGGCTGTCCGATGCCATGACCGCTCCCGACGCCGCACTCGGTCGCGCCGCGGATCTAGTCGAGTCGGCGCACGCTGCTGCTGCCGCGAACAGGACGCCGGCAGAGAAGGGAGCGTGGTGATGCGACTCCAGGATCAGGACTTCACGTACTGGTTCTTGTCCGAGGCCTTCGGGTGGGACGTCGTGCTTCAGCTCGTCTGGACTTTCTCCGAACCGTTGCCGGACAACGATGTCGAGGCCATGGCGGTGGCGCTGGCGGGCGGCCCGTTACACCGCCGAATCGTTCGCCCATTGGTTCCGGGTGCGCGGCCGGGATGGGTGAGGTCCGCGGCATCGGCGGCTCCCGTCGTCGACACCGAGCCCGTCGACGACGATGAGGTGCAGGCCTGGGCGACGCTGGATCTGGAGACCGTGGATCTCGACGCCGACGCCGGCACGTGTTGGGCGCTGCGATCGGTGCGCACCCGCGCCGGCGGATCGGCGTTGTCGCTGACGTGCCTGCACCTGGTCGCCGATGGTCGTTCCATGACAGCTGCGGCCGCGTCCGCCGGGGCTGCTGTGGGCCGGGTCGACCCACCAACGACAGGGCCGGCCGGGCATGCGCTTCACGCCAGTGCGACGGTACCGAGAATCGTCTCCGACGTTGTCGATGCCGCACGCCAGCTGGTCGGCGCGGGAGGAGCGCTGGCCCGAACCGCACTGTCGGTGGTGGGCGGACTGCGGGTCGGTACGAATACGGGCCAGTCGAACACCGGCCAGTCGAACACGGGCCAGTCGAACACCGGGAAGCTGGAGCGTGGTGTGCCCCGCACCGCGCGTTCGCCTGCCCACGTTCGCGCACCCAGAGCTCGCCCGTCGTGGGCGACCGTGACGGTCGACGTTCACGATTGGGAGCGGATCGCGCGCGAACATGGTGGAACGCGGAACTCGTTGTTCGTCGCGGTGATCGCGGGGGCGTTGTTCGCCACCGGTTACGGCAATGACGGGGCGGGTGTGAAAGTCGGAATTCCGATGAGCCTGCGCCACAGCGAGGAGGACGATCGCAGCAATGCCACCGGCGGTGTCTCGATCGTGCTGACCGAGCGTCCGGATCCGGGCGGCGATCTGTCCGACGTTCGACGGTTGTGCCGAGATGCCTTCGCGGCACTGTCGGCGGGCCGGCGATCCGCCACGGTCCACCTACAACCGGTGTTGCAGCTGCTGCCGCTGTCGCTGGTGACCGCCGTCGTCATGTCCGGGGAATCCTCGATGCCGGACGTCGTGGCCTCCAACCTCGGGCAGTTCGAGCACGTGTCGAACATCGGTTCGGTCACGGCATCCAAGGTCGCGTTCCGGGGAACGGCGCATCACGTCGATCCGGCGGGCACACGACGATTCGGGGAGGGATTGCAATCGTGGTATTTGGAAACCGACGGCAAGGCGACATTCGCGGTCGCCGGATTCGACGAGTCACGCGTCGGCTCCGCGCAGGAATTGGCGACGGCCCTGTCCTCGGAGCTGACGGGATGGGGTGTGCCGCATGAGCTCTGGTGACCCTGCACAGATCGGCTCCGATCGGGTGGCCGGTGCGGACGAGTCGTACGCACTCGCCGAACGTCTGTTCGGCTGGACCGCCCCCATCCAATACATGTGGGTGTTTCCCGCCGACCCCGGTGAGGCGGTGGTTCACACCCTCGCGAATCGACTCGCGCGCGGATCGTTCGACCGGCGAGTGGTGCGAGCTTCGGTTCCGGTGGCCCACGACCGGTGGGTGCGCTCGCAACAGCCGGCGCAGGTGTACTACGAGCCCGGCCGCATCGACGACGACGCGATCGGAGATTGGATGGACGCGCGGCTGCGTGCCGCGGTCCTCGACCCCTCGGCCGGCCGGGGTTTCAGCATCCAGTGTGCTCACACCCTGTCGGGTCGGTTCGCAATGGCACTGTTGGTCTCGCACATGATCGCCGACGGTCAGGCGGTGTACGCGGCGCTCGAGGCAGCGCGAACGGACACGAGTCGGTCGACCCTCCCACTGGGGCACGATGTCTCCGGAATGCGGGGAGTGCTCGCGGACGTCCAGGATGTCGGCGCTCAGATTCCGGCAGTGGTGACGGCGCTGGCCGTCATCGCC
>JBASAM010000087.1:0-16998 GCA_049650605.1 Rhodococcus sp. (in: high G+C Gram-positive bacteria)
ACCCCGAACACGGCGGCTGGACCGTGCTCGGGAACCTGCAACCGCTGTGCCGCAGGCACCACGGACTGAAAACGCGGAAGCAGTGGCACTACCGCATGCTCGAGAGTGGCATCGTCCACATCCGCGACCCCCACGGCCGCGACTACCTCACCGGCCCGGGGGACTGAAGGCCGGCCTGATCAACTCATCACTAGGTCCGGGGAGCGGTCTTTCGCAGCCACCACAGGGCGGCGATGGGCAGTACGACCGGTATGAACAGGTAGCCCGAGCCAAAGTGCGACCACACTGTGGGTTCCGGGAACTCCTGCGGCAGTGCATAGCTGGCTATCGAGACTGCCAGCACTCCGACTATCTCCACTACGGAGGAGACAGTGGCGACACGCCTGGACACCACCGAGGCGCGCGCGAGTCCCACGGTTCCGACGATGTAGACGACGGCCGCAACAGCAGACAGCACGTACGCAACCGGAGCCTCGTCGAAATTGGTTCCGATCTGCACGGCCGATCGCGATGCCGCGGCTACGGAGAACAACGCGTACAGCGCGATCAGAACTCGGCCGATTCCCGAACGCGTGGTGGTCTGCAGGTTTTCAGGCCGCACGTTCTCAGGCCGCACGTTCTCAGGCCGCACGTTCTCAGGCATAGCCGTCCCAGATCTGGTTCAGACGCAGCACCATCGCCGCGAGGGTGAGGGTTACGACAATCAGCACGGCGGTGCCGCCACGACTGCGATCCCCCAGGGACCACCACACACCGATGGGCAGCAGCAACGCCAGACCTACCAGGTATGCGCCGAACGTGAGCGCGTGGACGTCCCGGTCCGTGGTGGCCAGTGCGATGAACCCCACCACCGCCTGAGCGAGCACCAGCAGTTCGATGCCGACGAGAAAACGGAAGAAGACGCGATCGCTTCGGTTGGCAAGAAGAAGAGCGTTTCCCCGAATCATCTTCACCGTCGCCCAGATCGCGGCGAGCAGTGGCAGCGCGTAGAGGGCAACCGTGATGGGTGTGAACATGGTGACCCCAGTTTATCCACGGCGTGACGGGTTCTCCACGGCGTGGCCGCAGCCGCTCGTCTCGCCGTTTCGTTTCGGCTGGGTTACCGAAGTGAGCACAACGAAACAGTCCGTTGTTCCGAGGATGACCATTCCGAAATCGTCCGAGCTTGTACTTGTGTCACGACAGTCCCCGTACGGACTCTCGACCCACGACCCGGAGGTTTTCCATGGCCGCGTTCGACCAGACCATTCTCGACAACATGTCCGCTTCGCTCGCCGAGATTCCGCACCCGTCGCTCCCCAAGGGCAGCAACATCTACGGCGGGACCAAAATCTTCCCCGACTACAAGGCGGAGAACGGCGAGTCGTACTTCACGCTCGTGCACGGTATCGCACACGAGTCGTCGGTCAGCTTCGTCGCGGTGCTCCAGGCCACGCGCGCACTGCGCAAGGGTTACGAGTCGGCGATGTACTTCTACGGTCCGGGCGCCATCAACTGCCTGGCCACACGTGGATTCCCCACCACCGGAGATTCGGGATTCCCCGGCGAGCAGAACATCAACGACTCGCTCGCGACGTTCATCTCCGAAGGCGGCACCGTGTTCTGCTGCCGCTTCGGTCTCGCGCTGCACGGCGGCCGCGAGGAGGACCTGATCGAGGGCGTCATTCCCGCGCACCCCCTCGACGTGCAGGACGCTCTCATTCATTACGCACGCAAGGGCGCGATCATCAACTCCACCTACATGGTCTGAGGCGAGACGGCGATGTCCACTGTCCGAACCCCACATCCCCCCGCAAGTGCATCTCGGCACCGGGTGGATCTGGCACTTCTCGGAATTCGCGGCGCCCCACCGGTGCGGCGCACCGCGGGTGCAGGCCCCAGCGACGACGGCCACCTCAGCATCGGCGGACTCGGCGCTGCGCTTCCGCGCAATCCGTCCAGCCCGTACGTGCTCGACGGAGACCGAGTGTTGTTCGACGGTGATGACATCGGACTGGACATCGCCGCTATCGAACGACCTGCGTTCTACGACCTCACCACCGACGAGGGCGTTCCATACGAGAAACTGGCCAAGCTGCACGGTAAGGGAGTGCTGGCCACCACGGTGGTGCAGACCTGCATCCGCTACGACGAGTCGCAGCGGTGCCGGTTCTGCTCCATCGAGGAGTCGCTGCGCAGCGGAGCAACGGTGGCGGTCAAGAAGCCTGCCGAGCTGGCGGCCGTGGCAGAGGCGGCGGTCCGACTGGACGGCATCACGCAGATGGTGATGACCACCGGTACGTCCGCCGGCAAGGACCGAGGCGCACTCCACCTCGCGCGATGTGTGCGCGCGGTCAAGGCTGTCGTGCCGGATCTGCCGATTCAGGTGCAGTGCGAACCACCCGGCGATCTGGCGACCATCACCGAGTTGTACGACGCGGGTGCCCGGTCGATCGGTATCCACGTGGAATCGCTGGACGAGGGCGTGCGACGTCGCTGGATGCCGGGCAAGGCGTCGGTACCGCTGGCCGAGTACCGCGCTGCCTGGGCAGAAGCCGTTCGCGTCTTCGGCCGTAACCAGGTGTCGACGTACTTGCTGGTCGGGCTCGGCGAAGACCCCGACGACATGGTGCGCGGCGCGACCGAACTGATCGACATGGGCGTGTACCCGTTCGTCGTGCCGTTCCGGCCGCATCCCGGAACGCTGGCCGTCGATGTCGACGGGGCGGGCGCGCCGACATCGGACGTGCTTGCCGATGTCAGCGCCCGAGTGGCCGCAGCGTTGACCGACGCGGGCATGCTGGGCACCGACCAGCAGGCGGGTTGTGCGGCCTGCGGGGCGTGCAGCGTGCTGCAGACGATGGGCGGTTGAGATGACCGTGGAGCTGTCGATTCTGACCGGCACCCGGTCCGCATCGGCCTCGCCGTTTCTGGTGCGCCCGGCCGAGTCTGCCGCGGACCTCGCTGCGTACCGGCGACTGCGCAGGGAGTCGTTCGTGGTCGAACAGGGCATGTTCGACGCCTCCGACCGCGACGACGTCGACGACGATCCCCGTGCGACAGTTCTCATTGCCGCCGCACCGGACGGCGCGGTGGTGGGCGGCGTGCGAGTGGCCCCGTGCACCGACGTCGATATCGCCTGGTGGGCCGGAAGCCGCCTGGTGGTGGCCCGCGAGAACCGCAGTCGCGCTGTGGGTCCCGCGTTGGTGCGTGCAGCATGCGCTTACGCGGAGACGATGGGTGTGCTGCGTTTCGACGCCACCGTGCAGACCCGATACGTGCCGATGTTCACCGAGTTGGGCTGGGTGTCGCGCGGATCGGCCGTTCTGCATGGCGCCCCACACGAGAACATGCAATGGCCCATCCACAGCGTGCAGCGGCTGGTGAGCTCCACCAAGTCGATGCTCGCCGGCGTCCTCGCGCCGTTGGCCACCGGTCCACTCGGTCTGGGTGCCAGCGGGTTTCGGGGTGACGACGGCGTACCCGTACCGGGGTCCGACATCATCGCGGCCTGCGACGCCATCGTTCCGTCGATGGTCGAACGCGATCCGGAATGGGCCGGATGGTGCGCCGCGTTGGTGAATCTCAACGATCTGTTCGCGATGGGAGCCACGCCCGTCGGCATGCTGGACGCCGTCGGTGCGCCGACGACGTCTCTGCTCACTCGCGTCGTGCGCGGGTTGGCGAAAGCCTCGCAGGCATGGGGAGTTCCCGTTCTCGGGGGCCACACCCAGGTCGGAGTGCCGGCCGCACTGTCGGTCACTGCCCTCGGTCGCACGAACCATCCGGTTCGCGCGGGCGGTGGAAGTGTTGGGGACGACGTGCGTGTGACGGCAGACCTCGGCGGCGGGTGGCGTCCCGGATATCCGGGGCAGCAATGGGATTCGACGTCGTCGAGATCCCGGGACGACCTGCTGGAGATGGGTTCGTTCGTCGCCAGGGCGGCCCCCAACGCCGCCAAGGACGTCAGCATGGCGGGGCTCGCCGGTACCGCTGGGATGCTCGCAGAGGCATCGGGGACCGGAGCGGAACTCGACGTGACCGCAATCCCCAGACCGGCAGCCGCAGAACTCGGTCGCTGGCTCACCTGCTTTCCGGGATTCGCCATGATCACGGCGGATGCACCCGGTCGCAGCGTTCCCACAGCAGGACCAGCCACGTCGGCCGTGTGCGGCCGACTCACCTCGGAGCCCGGAGTCACTTTGCGGTGGCCCGACGGCGCCGTCACCACCGCGGTGCACTCCGCGGTCACAGGATTGGGAAGAGCATGACGTTACGAACAACCACTATCTCGGTGGCGGCCGCCAGTTTCGGCCGAGACATGGAGCAGTCCTACGCCACCATTGCGGAGAACATCGAGCTGGCGCGGCAGCGGGGAAGTTCGCTCCTGGTGCTGCCCGAGGCATGCCTGGGCGGATACCTGCCGAGCCTCGGGGGCGGCGACGAGTCCGAGGAGAAGCGTCAGCGACGCCTCCAGAACTTGCCGCCCGCGCTGGAAGTCGACGGTCCCGAAATTGCCCGCGTCGCCGCGATGGCCGGCGACATGGTGGTCACCTTCGGGTTCTGCGAAGCCGACGGACCGGCGCGCTACAACGCCGCGGTGACCCTGCACGGCGACGGCATCCTCGGCTCGTACCGCAAGGTGCACCAGCCGCTGGGTGAAAATCTCTGCTACTCACCGGGTTCTACGTACCGCGCCTTCGATACTCCGGTCGGTCGCATGGGCATGCAGATCTGCTACGACAAAGCTTTCCCCGAGGCCGCACGCGAGATAGCCCTCGACGGCGCGGAGATCATCACGTCGCTGTCCGCGTGGCCCACCTCGCGTACGGGTCGGGCACCGAACATGGCCGACGACCGGTGGAAACATCGGTTCGACATCTACGACCAGGCCCGCGCGCTCGAGAACCAGGTGATCTGGGTGGCCTCCAACCAGGCGGGGTCGTTCGGGTCGTTGGACTTCGTGTGCAGTTCCAAGATCGTCGGGCCGGGTGGGGAAGTGTTGGCCGGCACCGGAGTCGAGCCCGGCTTGGCCACCGCGACAGTCGATGTTCAGGGAGCGATCGCGGCGGCGCGAGGCGGTGGGATGTACAACCTCCGGGATCGGCGGCCGTCGGTGTACGGCACCATCACCGACCAGGACAGCATGTCTCGCGTGGACCGGGTGATGAGCCGTGCCTGAGATGACGTTCACCGTGCAATGGCCCAACGGGTGCCGGCAGCAATGCTATTCGCCGTCACTGGTGGTGCGTGATCACCTGAAGGTCGGTGAACGATACGAGATCCCCGAGTTCGTTCTTCGTACGCGACTCGCGTTGACCGAGGCGAGCGACCGGGTCCAGGCGAAGTACGGGTTCGCCTGCACCTCGGCGGCGGCGACGCTCCGCGAGATCGAAACCACCGCAGCGGCGTTCGATCACGGCACCGTGCACGTACTGGACCTCGGACTCGGCGCGTCGGGAGCAGTGCGATGAGCGAACACCATGCACCCGAACACCATGCACCCGAACAGCATGCACCCGAACACCATGCAGCAATCGTGATCGGCGGCGGACAAGCCGGTCTGTCGATCAGCTGGCACTTGACTCGGCGCGGCATCGAGCATGTGGTGCTCGAACGCGACACCGTCGCCCACGAGTGGCTGGACGGTCGGTGGGACAACTTCACACTGGTTACCCCCAACTGGCAGTGCGTGCTTCCGGGATACTCCTACGACGGCGACGATCCGGACGGGTTCATGACCCGAGACCTGGTGTACGACTTCGTTCGTCGCTACGCCGCGAGCTTCGACGCGCCGGTGCGCGAACACGTCGCGGTGCGCCGGGTCCGCCGCGATTCCGGCGGCCGATATGCGCTGGACACCTCGGACGGTCCGATGACGGCCGATCACGTCGTCGTGGCTGTCGGCGGCTATCACACACCGTCCATTCCTAGGCTGGCGGAACGTATTCCGGACTCGGTGACGCAGATCCACTCCTCGAAGTACAAGAGTTCCTCCGCGCTGCCCGAGGGAGCAGTGTTGGTGGTGGGCACCGGTCAGTCGGGCGCCCAGATCGCCGAGGATCTGCATCTGGACGGAAGGCAGGTGCACCTCGTCGCCGGTTCGGCACCCCGCGTCGCACGGTTCTATCGCGGGCGCGACTGTGTCGCCTGGCTACAGGACATGGGCGTGTACGACGTATCCATCGCCGACCATGCGGGAGGACTGTCGAAGCGCGAGAGCACCAATCACTACGTCACCGGCCGGGACGGTGGCCGGGACATCGACCTCCGTGCCTTCGCTCTGGACGGAATGCGTCTCTACGGCAGGCTCACCGATGTCGACGGCGAGGGCCGACTGCATTTCGCACCGACACTCGAGCAGTCGCTCGACGCTGCCGACGCGGTGTCCGAAGGCATCAAGAACGACATCGACGCCTTCATCGAGCGATCCGGGATCGACGCCCCCATCGAGGAACGCTACGTCCCGGTCTGGCGGCCCGACGTCGAGCCGACGGACCTGGATCTCGCCGACGCGGGAATCACCTCGATCGTCTGGGCCGTCGGATTTCAGCGTGACTATCGATGGCTCGAGGTGGGTGTCTTCGACGGTGGTGGTCAACCCGCCCACACGCGGGGCGTCACCGCTGCTCGCGGGCTGTACTTCCTGGGACTTCCATGGCAGAACTCCTGGGGTTCGGGTCGGTTCGCCGCCATCGCCCGTGACGCGGAATACCTCGGCGACCGCATCGCGGCGGAATCGGAATCACAGCAGCAGTTCTCCATGGCGTCGGCTCGGGTCTGAGCGAGCCGTGGCACCGATACGAGCAGCGGCGCTCGCGGGGCACTTCGGTCGAGACGTCGAGCGATCCGTCGACAAGATCGTCGGCATCATCGACAACGCCCACGATCGTGGGATCGATCTCTTGGTGCTACCCGACGCGTGCCTCGGTGGATACATCGGTGATCTGAACAACCCCGACCTGGAGGAACTTCCACCGGCTCTGGACTCGGACGGTCCCGAGCTCGTTGCGATCAGCGCTGCCGCCGGGTCGATGACCGTGTGCGTCGGTTACACCGAGAGGGCCGGCGACAGGCGCTACAACACGGCAGTGTGTCTGACCGGCGACGGCGTCCTGGGTAGCCATCGGAAGGTGCATCAACCGGCCGGGGAATCGTTGGCCTATGCCGCGGGGAAAAGCTTTTCGGCGTTCGACACTCCCGTGGGACGGATGGGGATGCTCATCGACTACGACAAGACCTTTCCAGAATCGGCGCGAACGCTGGCGCTGGACGGTGCCCGGGTGATCGCGGCACTGTCGGCGTGGCCGGCGAGTGTCACCGATCGAGCGTCGAAGTTGGCGAACGACAGGCAGTCCCGACTGTTCGACCTGTACGACTCGGCCCGTGCAGCCGAGAATCAGGTGGTGCTGCTGTCGTCCAATCACACCGGCGTGATGGGGGCGTTGCGCTTCCTGGGGCAGGCCAAGGTGGTGGGCCCGGGTGGTGAGGTGCTCTGCCGCACACGAGACAAGGGCGGTCTGGCCTGGTGCGACATCGACATCGACGCGGAAGTGGATCGGGCGAGACGAGTCCTGCGGCATCTCGACGAGCGTCGCCCCGATGCCTATCACCAGGAGCATTCGTGCGCATCTCACTGCTGACCTACTCGACCAAACCGCGGGGCGGTGTGGTGCACACGGTCGAACTCGCCGAGGCGCTCGCACGCGCCGGCGCGGACGTCACCGTGTGGTCGCTGGCCCGGGGCGGAGACGCCGGTTTCTACCGCGAGGTCGACCCGTCGGTTCGGGTGAGATTGGTGCCGTTCCCAGCTGTCGACGACGAGTCGGTCGGCGATCGCATCCTCCGCTCGATCGCGTTGATGAGGGAGGCATTCGACCCCGCGGGAGCAGATATCGTGCACGCGCAGGACTGCATCAGTGCAAACGCGGTCGGCCGATGCATCCGCACGATCCATCACCTCGAGACGTTCACGACGCCCGAGCTCGCGGCCTGCCACGAGCGTGCGGTCGTGGAGCCGTATGCCCGGATCTGTGTGTCGCGGGCGGTCGCAGACCAACTCCACGACGGGTGGGGGTTACCGGCGGCCGTGATCCCCAACGGTGTCGACTTCGACAAGTTCTCCTCGGCGGCCGCGTCCGGCGCCGGGCAAGCGTGGCGAGCACGGTTCGGGCGCTACGTCCTGGCGGTGGGAGGTATCGAACCGCGCAAGGGAAGCATCGATCTGCTGAACGGGTACGCGAGGCTGCAGCAACAGTGTCCCGACGTCCGGCTGGTCTTCGCTGGAGGAGAGACGCTGTTCGACTACCGCGACTACCGGAAGCGATTCGACGCCCGGATGGCGGAACTCGATCTAGCGCCGATCGTGTTGGGGACCGTCGACGATGCCGAGCTGCCGGGCGTCGTGGCCGGGGCGTCCGCATTCGGGTTTCTCTCCACCATGGAGGGCTTCGGGTTGGCGGCGATGGAGGCGCTCGCGGCCGAGGTACCCGTGGTGGTGCGCGACCTGCCGGTACTGCGCGAAGTGTTCGGCGGCGCCGTGCGGTATGCCCACGACGAAGCGTCGACCGCCGAGCAGCTCGAGGTTGCTCTGAGCGGCACCGACGACCGCCGAGCCCTGGGCAGGGCGTTGGCGCAATCGCTGCGATGGGACGATGCCGCGTCTCGGCACCTGGAGTTCTACCGCTCACTGTCGTAGGTCCGGTCACCTCGTTTCGGTGTGATCCACTTCTCATTTTGCTGCAACTATGTTAAGACATATAGACAACGATTGAAGGTCGTGGTGACACGTTCTTCCCCCAATCGACGTCTGGAATCCCATGTCTTCGCAGATCAGCAGCGCTTCACAGGAATTACCTCCCGATTCACCGGGTCCGCACTCCCGTCGACTCGGCATCATCGCTGTCGTCGCGACCTTCGGCGGACTGTTGTTCGGTTACGACACCGGCGTCATCAACGGCGCACTCGAGCCGTTGAAGGAGGACCTCTCGCTCACGGCAGTGACCGAGGGTTTCGTCGTCAGCATCCTGATCTTCGGTGCAGCCATCGGCGCGCTCGTCGGCGGTCGACTCTCCGACAACTACGGGCGGCGGCACAACATTCTGGTGCTCGCCGGCATCTTCGTCGTCGGCACGCTGGGATGTGTCCTTTCCCCGTCCTGGGAGATCCTCGCGCTGTTCCGGTTCATCCTCGGTCTGGCAGTCGGCGGCGCGTCGGCCACGGTGCCGGTGTACCTGTCGGAGGTGGCACCCTTCGAGCGGCGCGGATCGTTGGTCACCCGAAACGAGGTGATGATCGTCAGCGGCCAGTTCGCTGCCTTCGTGATCAACGCCCTGATCTTCAACATCTGGGGCGACCACGACGCGGTATGGCGGTACATGCTGCTCGTCGCGGTACTCCCGGCATTCGCGCTGTTCATCGGCATGCTCAGGATGCCGGAGAGCCCGCGCTGGCTGGTGTCGAAGGGGCGCGACGACGAGGCGTTGGCGGTGTTGAAGCAGGTGCGTACCCCTGAGCGAGCCGAGGCCGAGATGGCGGAGGTGCATGCGTTGGCGGAGGAGGAGAAGGCATCGCAGACCGGTGGCGCGACCGACCTCTCAGTGCGATGGATTCGGCGGCTGATCTTCATCGGCGTCGGGCTGGGTGTCTTCCAGCAATTCACCGGGATCAATTCGGTGATGTACTACGGCACGGAGTTGTTGAGCGACGCCGGCTTCTCCACCAGCTCGGCCATCATCGCCAACACTCTCAACGGATTGTTCAGCGTCCTCGGCATCACCGTCGGATTGCTGATCATGAACAAAATTGATCGTCGGAAGATGCTGATCGGCGGGTTCGCTCTGACGACGTTCTTCCACCTCCTGGTGGGGTTGTCCGCGTTACTGCTTCCCGACGGCACCGCCAAGGCCTACTTCATCCTCGTCTTCGTCGTGCTGTTCGTCTTCTGCATGCAGGGCACGATCGGACCACTGGTGTGGCTGATGTTGGCCGAGATCTTCCCGTTGAAGATTCGCAGCTTCGCCATCGGCGTCTGTGTGTTCATGCTCTGGATCGCCAACGCCGTTGTTGCCCTAGCATTTCCGCCCGTCGTCAATGCACTCGGCATCGCGCCGACGTTCTTCATCTTCGTCGGGCTCGGAATCATGGCGCTGATCTTCATCGTGACTCAGGTTCCCGAGACTCGCGGGCAGAGCCTCGAAGAGTTGGAAGCTCGATTCCGGCGCGAATACTCCTGAGAACCGAACTCGACCGAAGGGATACACCATGGCCGTATTGGTAGCGGTGACAGACAGCGACGAAGGCCGGCATGCCCTGCGCGAAGCCGTCACGGAAGCGAGCGCGATGGATACCGACGTGATCGCCGTGAACCTGACTCTCGGCTCGCTCGACCTCAGTGCAGTTGCCACCGACGTCCCGGTGCGGGTCATCGATCGCGTGGGCCGCGAGGACCGCGATCCGGTGGTGGCGGTGATCGACGAAATCGAAGCCCACCCCGAGGTCACGCGACTGGTGATCGGGATCAAGAAGCGCAGCCGTGTCGGAAAGGCGCTGCTGGGCAGCACCAGTCAGCGGCTGCTGATGACGTCGCCGGTGCCGGTGCTCACGGTTCGGCCTACCTGACGGCGATGGACCATGCACAAGTGCCCGCAACTACGCGATATCGGCGGAATCCCGTCGATTCGGCGTAGTTGCGGGCACTGAGGCACGCTCGGGGTGGGTCAGACCGTGCAGAGCGGACGGATGTCGGGGCTGCCCGCGGTGGTCGGCGAGGTCAGCAGCAAGCACGAGTTGTAGCCGCGGCTCTCGACGACGCTACGGATTTGCTGCCACTGCTCTGTGCTCACCTGCGGGGAGCGCGACAGCACGAACCCGGAGGTACGGAACGGATCCCCGACCAGGGCCCAGGAGTAGTCGTCGGCGATGTAGGTGACGATGTAGTTGGTGGGACCAGCGGGGTCACCCATGCCCGGAACGCTGGGGAAGCTCACGTGCAGCTGCGCGTTGGTGACGGTGTCGTTGACCCGCGCGTTGCCGATGATCTCGTTGTCGCCGCCGGTCCACGTGGTGCAGTTGTTCTGCACGCGCACATCGATAGGGCTGAGCACCTGGTAGTTGGCGCGAGTGTCCTTGGCGCAGATGAGGTTGAACGGCTGCGGGACTGCAGCCAGCTGCCACCAGTCACCGGTGTAGCGATCGATGTCGAGCTGCGCGATGGGCTGCAGCGGCGCAATTGTCGGCAGCTCGATCGTGGAGGACTGCGCGGATGCGGCGGTACCTCCGGCAAAGAGAGCGCCGGTGACCAGGGCGCCGGCCAGGGCGGTGCGGACGATGTTGCGGATCATGCAGTGGCTCCTTCTCGGGTGGTGCTTGCTGAGTCTTCTTCGGAATCGGGGTCGGGTCGGGACGGCCACCAGATGCGTGGGCCTATCAACGTGAACAGGGCAGGTATGACGACGGTGCGAACGACGAAAGTGTCCAGCAGAATACCCAGGCCGACGACGATGCCCAGCTGGGTCAACAGGATCAGCGGCAGCACACCCAGTACGGCGAACACCGCGGCGAGCACGATTCCGGCGCTGGTGATGACGGCGCCCGTCGACGCGACCGCCCGCACGATTCCTGCTCTGGTGCCGTGGTTCGGAGTCTCTTCCTGCGCTCTGGTCACCAAGAAGATCGTGTAGTCGACACCCAGCGCCACCAGGAACAAGAACCCGAACAGGGGCACGTTGTCACCGAGCGCGGGGAACCCGAACAGATTCTCGCTGACCCAGCTGCCGATTCCCAACGCGGCCACCGTGCTGAGCACCGTCGTGGCCACCAGAACGAGCGGCGCGAGGGCCGAGCGCAGCAGCGCGAACAGAACCAACAGCACCACCAGCAGGATCACCGGGATGATGACCAGGCGGTCGCGGGCAGCGGCGTCGGCGGTGTCCAGCGCCTGAGCGTCGCTGCCGCCCACCAGCGCGTCGGCGCCCTCGATGGACCCGACACTGCTGCGCAGGTTCTCGACCGCGGCGAAGGCGGCGTCGGTGGCCGGTTGCGCGTCGAGCACCACCGACCACTCGGTGAGCCCGGTGTCCGAGGCGCCGGCCCGGCTCACCGACACCACACCGTCCGTCTGTTGGAGCGCGGATTCGACCTGCGCGTCCTGCCCGGTGGCGGCGATGACGACTGTGGGGTCGGACTGCCCGGCGGGGAAGTGCTCGGCGAGTGTCTCGATCCCCGTGACGGATTCGGCCGTCACGCGGAACTGCTCGGTCTGCGACAGGCCTACTTGGGTGCCGATCAGGCCCAGCGTGCACACCGCCAGAGCGCCGATGGAGGCCACCGCGGCTCGGCCGGGATGGCGTCCCACGGAGTTCGCGACCTTGAAGAAAACGCCCTTGTCGGTGGGCTCGGCGTCGCCGACGCGTGGGACGAACGGCCAGAACAGCTTGGTACCGAACAGTGACAACAGCGGCGGTAAGACGAACAGCACGAAGACGGCCGCCACGATCAGACCGGCCGCAGCGAGCCCGCCGAGGCTTCGAGTGCTTGGCAGGGTTCCCAGTAGCAGCGCCAGCAATGCGAGCACGACGGTGGCGTTGCTGGCCAAGATTGCGGGTCCGGCTCGTCGGACGGCGTGCCGAAGTGCGACGCGGTGGTCGGCCTCGCGGCGCAACTCCTCGCGGTATCGGGAAATCAGCAGTAGGGCGTAGTTGGTGCCGGCACCGAAGACCAGCACGCTGGTGATGCCCGACGTGCTGCCGTCGAAGGACAAGCCCGTCACCTGGGACACTGCGGTGCCGACGGTGGAGGCCACACGGTCACCGAATCCGACCACGAACAGCGGAACCAGCCACAACACCGGCGAGCGGTACGTCGCGATGAGCAGCAACGCGACCACCAGAGCGGTGACTCCCAGCAGAGTGAAGTTCGCGCCCGAGAACGAGTCGGCGATGTCGGCGCCGAAGGCGGGGCCGCCGGTGACCAGGGCTTCGAGCCCGTCCGGCAGGCCCGACGATGCTGCGGTGCGTAGCTCGGTGACCAGGTCGGCCAGCCCCGCGCCGGACTCGGCTGTCGATACGTCGACGGGGGCGATCGCCGCTGCGCCGTCCGGCGCCGGAATCACGGGGGCACCGCCGCCGGCGTCGACGCCGCGGTCGACATCGTTCATACGTGCCTGCGCGTCGGCGATCGACGCGAGATCCGTACCTGTCAGCTGACCGCCGTCGGCGCGGGTCACCACCAGGATCACCGACGAGATGTCGGCGTCGGGGAACTGTTCGAGCAACTGGCCGACTCGCGCCGAGTCGGCGTCTGCGGGAAGTGAGGTGGGCGCACTCTCGGCTGCGCTGTTGCTGCCGACTGCCCCAATCAAGGCACCCGAGACCAGCAGGACGAGAACGGCGACGATCCACGAACGGCGGCCGGTCACCAGCGCTGCGACGCGGTCCCACACAGAGTTGTCGGTCACTCGGGAAGTGTCTCAGCTCAGTGATAGTTAAGCAACTGAGACAGTTCGGCGGCCGATCGCGGGTACTCTGGCCGCGGGGTTCGAAGGAGTGACAATGGCAGCGCGCGAGGAACTCGAAGCGGTGATCGCGTCCGATATGCGGGCGATGACCGCGGAGTCGGATCAGCTCGGCCGTGTCTTCGGAACCCAACATCATCTCAGCGCCAATGACTTTCGAGCGCTACTGCACATCATGGTCGCCGACGTGTCCGGGCGCCCCGTCTCTCCCGGAGAACTGGGCACCGTGCTGGGACTGTCGTCCGCGGCGATGACCTACCTCGTGGAGCGAATGATCACCTCCGGCCATATCCGACGTGAGCCCGATACCCGCGACCGTCGACGCGTCATCCTGCGCTACGACGAGCCCGGCATGGCTGTCGCCCGTGAGTTCTTCGGTCCTCTCGGCGCGCACGTCCACACCGCGCTGAGCGAGCTGCCGGACCACGATCTGGACGCAGCGCATCGAGTGTTCGGCGCGCTGGTGCAGGCGATGCAGACGTACCACTCGGAACTGCGCGGCTGACTCGGGTGATGGATGCGACGGTCGCGGAACTCGTCGAGCGTGCTAGCGAGCTGGTAGTGCCCGGTGAACGACGCATCCTCGGATTGGTAGGTGCACCGGGTGCCGGAAAATCAACTCTTGCAACTCAACTGGTGAACTCGCTGGGTCCTCGAGCCGCGGTGCTGGTGCCGATGGACGGGTTCCACCTGGCCGGCGGCGTCCTCGCCGACCTCGGCTCGTTGGACCGAAAAGGGGCACCCGACACCTTCGACGACGACGGGTACGCGCGACTGATCGAGGCGCTGCACCGTCAGCGGGCAGGTGTCGTCTACGCACCGAAATTCGATCGCACGCTGGAGGAGCCGATCGGATCGGCAATTCCCGTGCGCTCGGAGGTCCCTCTGGTGATCACCGAGGGCAACTACCTCTTGCTCGACGACGGTGCGTGGCCGGCGGCACGGCGCCGCATGGACGAGGTCTGGTTTCTCGATCCCGACCCCGGTGTGCGGCGAGAGCGGCTGACGCGTCGGCACGAGGAGTTCGGGAAGTCGTCGGAGGAGGCGGCGCTCTGGGCGTCGGGTCCGGACGAGCGGAATGCGGTGCTGGTGCAGTCGAGTTCGACCCGCGCCGATCTGGTCCTGCGCCTGCTCTGACGTTTGCTCATGCTCCACGGAAGGTCTTGCGGTACTCGGTGGGACTGCAGGCCGCATCGCGGGCGAACTGAGTTCTGAGGTTCGTGGCGGATCCCAAGCCCGTCAGTTCGGCAATCCTGTCCACGGGCTCGTCGGTGGTCTCGAGCAATCTGCGTACTTCCTGGATGCGCTGCCCCGTAAGCCACTTGCCAGGAGTTGTGCCTGTCTCGGCCTGAAACCGTCGGGTGAACGAACGTTCCGGCGAGCCCGCGTGTCGAGCCAACGCCGATACGGTCAGGGGCTCGCCGAGGTGCTCTACCGCGAAACTCAACGTCTGTGCCAGCCCACCCGTCGGCATGAGCGCCGGCCGTTCGATGAACTGGGCCTGGCCACCCGAGCGGTGCGGTGAGACCACAAGGCGCCGAGCGATGTTCGCCGCGACATCGGAACCGTGGTCGGACCTGACGACGTGCAAACACAGGTCGATTCCGGCGCAGACGCCGGCGCTGGTCAGGACTTCGCCGTCATCGACGTACAGCACGTCGGCGTTCACGATCACGTCCGGATAGCGGGCGGCCAACTCCTCCGCGTGGTGCCAGTGCGTCGTGGCCGGTCGATCGTCCAGCAGTCCCGCTGCCGCCAGTGCGAACGCCCCAGTACACACCGACATCATCCGTGCGCCTCGTCGGCTCGCTTCACGCAGCGCACTCACGACCGCTGTCGACGGTTCCACCGTCGGTGCGTAGCCCGGTACGACAATCGTGTCGGCCGACGCCAGAGCGTCCAACCCCCGCTGGGCGGAGATGGAGAACCCCGTCGTCGTGGAAATTTCGGACGGCCCACCCTCGGCGCACACCGAGAACCGATACCGCGTCGACTGGTCCTCGTGTCCGAAGATCTGTGCGGGGATGGCCAGGTCCAGTGCGACGACACCCGGCAGTGCCAGAGCGACCACACTGTGCGGTGTGGCTGAATACTTTCGGGACATGGCAGAGCAGCCTATTTCGGTACGCCGCCATGTCAACCAGGATGGGGTGATGACCCAGTCCGTCGCCGGTCGCGCGCGCACCACTGCTCTGATGACCGTCGCCGGTCTGGCGTTCGTTCTGTCGCTGTCCGGTTCGGCGATCAAAAACACCGTGCAGGTGTACTTCTCGGATATTGCCGATGGACTGGGTGTGGGTATCGGCGCGTTCGCCTGGTCGACCACGCTGTTCGCGGCAGGCATCGCCGTCGCCAGTCCGGTAGTCGGATACAGTGCCGACCGGTTCGGCGGGGCGCCGGTCCTGGTCACCGGCACGGCCCTGACCGGCCTCACCTTCCTGGTCTGCGCTGCCGCACCCACCACCGTCCTGTTCGCGCCGGTATACGGAGTCGTCGGCTCAGCTGCATTCGCAATGCTGTCGTTCGTGCCATTGGGGAAACTGGCCGACGAGTTGTTCACCGGACGCGGTGAGGGGCTTGCCTACGCTGTCATGACCAACGGCCCGGCCGTAGGGTTCATGGTGCTGGTTCCGCTGTGGGTGTGGCTCGGAACATTCCTGAGTTGGAGATCGGTATTCGCACTCGCGGGCATCGTCATGCTCGTTGCAATGGTTCCACTCTCGCTCTACCTCGGCCGGTCGGTCCGTCGACTCCAGTTGGGCATCGAGGCCGGTGTACCAGCGCAGATCGGGGTCACCATGCGTGTGGCCATCGCGGTGCGCGACCGACGTTACGTGCTCTTGGTGCTTGCATTCGGTGGCTGCGGAGTCACGATGGCCTTCGTCGATGTTCACATGGTGGCGGACATGCAGATGGCAGGCGTGCATCCAACGGCGGTGAGCGTTTCGATTTTCGTTCTCGGTCTGCTCGAGATCGTCGGCGCGCTGGTTGCTGGTCGACTCTGCGACCGGGGTCTGATCAAGCAGACCTTGCTGGCCGGCTACGCCCTACGCGGGGCCGCGATGGTGATCTTCGGATTCTCGCCGACCGCAGTGTCATCCATCGCCTTCGGCGCGCTGTTCGGTGCGAGCTACATGGCCACCGTGATCGCCACGACGCTCTGGATCGCGCGATTGCTCCCGCGCGGCTCGAGAGCCACTGCGCTGGGATTGATGTGGACTGTCCACGGACTCGGCGCCGCCTCGAGCAGTCAGCTGGGCGCCATCGTCGCAGAGAACGTGCGCTCGTACAGCCTCGTCGCGTCGGTCGAGGCGGCCATCGTGTTCGGCTCGATGACCATCGTCGCTTTTCTCGCGGCTCCCGACACCGGCATGAAGTCCGCCGGGTCAGGGCCTCGGTAACTTGCGGTGCAGCGGGTTCGAGGTGGTCGGGGTCCCGCGGCGGGACTTGCCGGGTATCGAGGACACCACGTGCGGCGCGTCGGCGGTGGCCCGCGCAGCGTCGTG
>JBASAM010000088.1:0-81409 GCA_049650605.1 Rhodococcus sp. (in: high G+C Gram-positive bacteria)
CGGTCACGGTGACCGCGACGCCGCAGTGGAGTATCGGGATCACCCCGGCAAGTGCAGCCCGGGCGCTGGAGGTGACGGGGCATGCTGTGGCCGGAACGTCGGCGGTGCTCCTGCTGGCCATGACGACTCCCATGGTGGACATTCTGTCCGGCATGCGGCGACTGAAGGTTCCGCAGGCGTGCATCGACGTGGCCGCGGTGATGTATCGATTCCTGTTCGTGTTGCTGGTCTCGGTTCGCACCATTCGTCAGTCGCAGGCCGCGCGGCTCGGGTATTCGTCGCCGAGGCGGTCGATGCATTCGGCGGGGCTGCTCACCGCCGCGGTGTTGGTCAAATCGTGGGACCGGGCGTCCAGGCTCGAAGCCGGACTTGCGGGGCGCGAGTTCGGGGACGCACCGATCGCACACGACACCGACGATCGGCCGAGTTCGCCCGCGTTCCTGGCGGGTACTGTCGCCGTTCTCGTCGTGATCGTGCTGGCGTCGGTGGTGCTGCGATGAGTCACCGCACGCTGACCGCTCGCGACATCACCGTGCGCTATCACACTGGGCCGCCCGTGCTTTCGGGTGCGACGCTCGATGTTCCGGCCGCTGGGCGGGTGGCGCTGCTCGGGGCCAACGGGTCGGGCAAGACGACTCTGCTGCGCTGCCTGTCCGGTGCCATCGAGCCCGACGGCGGACGAATCGAGATCGACGATGCACCGATGCGCTACTCCCGCTCGGGACTTCGCGCGCACCGCCAGGAAGTTCAACTGGTGCTGCAGGACCCGGACGATCAGCTGTTCTCGGTCGACGTGTATCGGGACGTGGCGTACGGGCCGACGAATCTGGGTCTGAGCTCGGCCGAGGTGCGGACGCGCACCGAGGCGGCGCTGGAGGTGATGGGTATCGATCACCTGCGATCGAGGCCGACGCATCAGTTGTCCTACGGCGAGCGCAAACGCGTCGCGACCGCGGGTGCCGTCGCGATGCGCCCCTGCATTCTGCTGCTCGACGAGCCCACCGCGGGTCTCGATCCGCAGGGCGTAGACGAAATGTTCGCAGCACTTCGGCGGCTCGAGAACGCGCACACCACCGTCGTGTTGTCCACACACGACGTCGCGCTTGCTCTGGAGTGGTCGGACTCGGTCGGCGTTGTGGTGGACGGCGTTGTGGCGCAGGGTGATCCAGTTACACTGCTGTCGGACGAGTCGCTGCTGAGTAGGGCTCGGTTGCGCCTACCGTGGCCGCTGGCTCTGGCGGCGGACCTGGTTCGCGACGGGGTATTGGAGCCCGGAGCGAGCCCCCGAAGTGCCGCAGAACTACGTCGACTGCTCACCGAACGCACCCTGACTCCCCACTAGCGAACCAGCAAGCTAGCGAACCAGTAGCCACTGCTTGTCGTGGCGGTACAGCGTCGAGCGTGTGGTCTCGCGGGGGATGGCGACGCCGTCTTTGGTCAGCTGGGCGGCGGTGGCACCGAGTTGCATCGCGCGTCCGGTGATCCACCGCTGCCGGAACAGGCCGCGCTTGCCCTGGACGCGCGCCCGTAGGCCCGGCATCTCGAGTGTGGGGGAGACCTCGATGCCCGGAACGGCGCCGGAGAACAGCTTGGTGTCGTCCACGTACGCCTCGCCGACCAGGTTGCCGGTGGGGCCGGACAGCGTCGCCAAACCCACGACGGCGGTGCCGGCGTCGTCCCGGATCAGCGGCGTCGGGGACGCGGTTCCGGACAGGGCGACCTTGGCCGCCCTCGATCCGGTGCCGACGCGGAACAAATGACTGGCCTGACTGGCGGCTTCGGCCACGTAGGCGAGTTCGATGTCCAGTCGATCGCGGCGCATCAGTCTGGTCAGGACGGCGGCGAGCGACGCGTCGGTTCCGAGCACGATCAGACGCGGATTGTGCAGAGCGTCCAGTTCGGTCAACACCGCGTCGCACTCGTCCTTCGACGGCACCTCGTGGGCCGCGGTGAGCGGCAACGAGGACAGGGCGATCGGCAACAGCGGCCGACCGCACTGGAGGACGAACGGAGTCACGCGGGTAGTCCTTCTCCTGGTCGGATGGGTCCGCTCCACAGTAGTCAGGCGGAAACGGACGAAAGCCCCACCGACGAGGGAGCGCGGGTCTCGATTGCGCGTCGCTTTGACGGCGAGGCCGCGACATCAGACCAGGTAGTTTGCTGTGCGATCGGCTGCGCACGGCGTTTCGCAGCTCGCCCGGTACACTGTGCTACCGGCAACTGTCGGTGCGCGATGCCCGCCTCCGACGCATGTCCGCAGCCCGGGGCGATCCGGCTGCCCACCGAGTGATGGAGCAATACATGCCGGCAATCGTCCTCATCGGCGCCCAGTGGGGCGACGAGGGCAAGGGCAAGGCCACGGATCTGTTCGGCGAGCGACTGCAGTGGGTGGTGCGCTACCAGGGTGGCAACAACGCCGGCCACACCGTGGTCCTGCCCAACGGAGACAAGTTCGCGCTCCACCTGATCCCGTCGGGCATTCTCTCGCCGGGGGTGAACAACGTGATCGGTAACGGCGTCGTGGTGGACCCGGGTGTGCTGCTGACCGAGCTCGACGGCCTGGAGAAGCGGGACGTGGACACCTCGAAACTGCTGCTCAGCGCCGATGCGCACCTGATCATGCCGTACCACGTGGCCATCGACAAGGTCACCGAACGCTTCCTCGGTGCGCGCAAGATCGGCACCACCGGCCGCGGTATCGGACCTTGCTACCAGGACAAGATCGCGCGCGTCGGCGTACGAGCCGCGGACGTTCTCGACGAGAAGATCTTGACCCAGAAGGTCGAAGCGGCACTGGAATTCAAGAATCAGATACTGGTCAAGATCTACAACCGTCGCGCGCTCGAGTCGGACAAGGTCGTCGAGGAGGTGCTCGAGCAGGCGGCGGGGTTCAAGCATCGAATCTCCGATACGCGCCTGGCGCTGAACCAAGCCCTCGAACGCGGCGAGACCGTGTTGCTCGAGGGATCGCAGGGCACGTTGCTCGACGTCGATCACGGCACCTATCCGTTCGTCACCTCCTCCAACCCCACTGCCGGCGGCGCGTCGGTCGGCTCGGGCATCGGGCCGGGTCGCATCACGACGGTCCTCGGAATCCTCAAGGCGTACACCACCCGCGTCGGATCGGGTCCGTTCCCCACGGAACTGTTCGACGAGTCGGGGGAGTACCTGGCCAAGCAGGGCGGCGAGGTGGGTGTCACCACCGGCCGCGCACGGCGGACGGGATGGTTCGACGCAGTCATTGCCCGCTACGCCACCCGCGTGAACGGCATCACCGATTACTTCCTGACCAAGTTGGACGTGCTGTCGTCACTGGACACCATCCCGATCTGCGTGGCGTACGACGTGGACGGGGTGCGCCACGACGACATGCCGATGACGCAAACCGGTTTCCATCACGCGACGCCGATCTACGAGGAGATGCCGGGCTGGTGGGAAGACATCTCCGCTGCACGGGCCTTCGACGAGCTGCCGATCAATGCCCAGAAGTACGTGCTCCGGCTCGAGGAACTGTCGGGGTCGCACATGTCCTACATCGGTGTCGGCCCCGGCCGAGACGAGACCATCGTTCGGCGCGACATCCTGGCCTGAGCCAGCCGCGTATCTGTCGCGTGGGCGAATTGTCACAATCATCGCGACGAAAAGCCCTGCATACGTCATACTGACGATCAGACTCGCTATGAGATGAAACAACCAGCTTCTCGTTTCCAGGGAATGCCGGTGTCGATGAGGGGCGGCTGCCATGGACAGCACCTACGTGGGGCTCGAAGTGTTCGAGTGCCAGTTCGAGAGGTTCAGCTTCGAGCATCCCTGGATCGGCGAGCGCATCGGTGAGCTCATGCTGGGGCCGCGCGGTGGCGGGATGCTCGAATTCCAGCGCGCGATAGTCTTCGCCTCGCCCGACGGGGGTGCGCACGAGGTGCACGGCGACATCCTGACCTGGTACTTGAGCAACGGTGGACCGGGCGGCGCGCTGGGGTACCCGGTGACCAACGAGAAGCGCACCCCCACCGGCCATGGCCGGTACAACATCTTCGAAAACGGCACCGTGGGGTGGCTGCCGGGAACGGGCGCGTTCCTGATGGGGTCCGCACAGTCCGCCTGACGTGCGCGCCGGTCCCGACGTGGATAGTGGGACCCAGGGTGAATACTGGACCATATGGTGACGCGGGTGATCGGGGCGTCGACACTGGTCCGTGATCTGGGCCAGTGGCGGCCGTCGGGCCGGCATCGTCCGGTGTACCGCGCGCTTGCCGACGGCATTCGACTGTTGGTGCACGATGGCAGAGTCCCGCTGGGTGTTGCCTTGCCCAGCGAGCGCGATCTGGCTGGAGCGCTGTCGCTCTCTCGCACCACGGTCACCAATACCTACGCGGCACTGCGAGACGACGGTTACCTACTGAGTCGGCCGGGATCACGCAGCATCGTCGCCTTGCCTGCGGTGACCCCCGGCTACGTCACCGGGGTCGCGCGCGGGAACGGTGGGCGGGCACTGGGAGCCGCGCCGGCATCGGTGATCGACATGACCCATGCGGCGGTCACGGCACCGTCCGACGAGGTCACACGCGCGTATTCTGCTGCGCTGGAGGCGCTTCCGGCCTACTACACCGGACACGGAATCGAACCGGTGGGGCTGGTGGCTTTGCGGCGGGCCATCGCTCACCGATACGACGAGCGGGGATTGCCCACGTCCCCCGAGCAGATCATGGTGACGTCGGGAGCGCAGCAGGCATGGCGTCTGCTGCTCGAGGTCCTGGTCTCGCCGGGGGACCGCGTGGTGGTCGATCATCCGACGTACCCCAATGCCTTGGAGGCGATTCGGCGGACCGCGGCCCTCGCCGTTCCGGTGCCGCTCCGACACTCCGGGGAATCTCAGCGTGGGTGGGACCTGGATGCTCTGCGCGACGCGGCGCAGCAGACCGGAGCGCGAATGGCGTACGTGCTGCCCGATTTCCACAATCCGACGGGTGCGCTTCTGGGCGCGGAGGGCCGGATCGAACTGGCGTCCAATGCTCGGCGGACCGGAACGACGCTGGTGGTGGACGAGTCGATGGCGGACCTCTGGCTCGACGCCGCCCCGCCCGCGCCGGTGGCCTCGGTGGGTCATCCCTCGACCGTGGTGACCATCGGTTCGGCGTCCAAGTCGTACTGGGGCGGATTGCGAGTGGGATGGATTCGCGCATCGCCGTCCCTGATCGCCCGGTTGGCGACGTCGCGTTCGGCCGTCGACATCGGCACGCCGATCATGGATCAGCTGGCGTGCGCGGCATTGATCGAGCGGCACGAGCAGATCGTGGTTCCCCGGCGAGAGGAGCTGCGGCGCAACCGGGACACCCTGATCGCTGCGCTGACCGAGCGGCTGCCCGACTGGACCTACGATGTCGCTCCGGGTGGATTGTCGCTGTGGCTGAAGATGCCGGCAGCGACGTCCACCGCGTTGGCGGCTATCGCGCCTGCGCACGGCGTCGCGGTTGCGGCGGGCCCCAGATTCGGGGTGGAAGGGGCGTTCGAGCGCTACGTCAGGTTGCCGTACACCGAGAGCGGCGACCGTCTGACCGCCGCGGTGGCCCGCTTGGATGACGCCTATCGATCCCTGAAACCGACCGATGTGACTGTTTCTTCGGTTCTTCTCTGAGTGCCGAACGACCATTTGAGACAATTCGGAGAATGGCGATGGTCAGCGAGAGCCGAAAACTTCGCGATCGATTTCTGCGATGTCCCAGTCGTTGAGAGACCCCAGTTCTTCCCGGTCGGCACGCGACACGGCGGCCCCGAGTAGCACGGCAATGGCGAGTGCGGCGCCGAACCACAGCACTCCCAGTACCAGAACAATGATCACAAGGCCTTTTCTAGCACTACTGGCTGATAACCGGCTGGGAAACACGTGACGAACTTCATTTTTATACGAAGTAAAACGGTAAAAGGCTCGATTAGTCGCTGAATCCGCCACCGGTTTGCGATGCCCGCGGTTCGGGTAGTCGAACGTATGAGCGATTCACAGGACACCACCGCACAGCACACCGACACGACTGCCACCCAGGTCGACCAGAATGCCGAGAAGGATCCCTCGGACTGGGTGACGGGGGACGAGCCTCCCACGGGCCCGCAGATGAGCTACTTGGAGACGCTGGCCCGTGAAGCCGGCGAAGAAGTGCCTGCGGATCTGAACAAAGCCACGGCGTCGGAAATGATCGATCGCCTGCAGTCCGAAACCGGCCGGGGCGCCAGCTAGTCGCTTTCGGTCGAGGTGCCGCTGCGCGCGTCGTATTCGGCGCGCGCAGTCAGCACTGTCGGCAGCGTGGACTCGACAAGTTCGATGAGCTCGACCAGTCGGTCGGCGATCTCTCGACCCGGATCGGTGAGGTCGTATTCGACCTTCGGCGGAATGTGCTCGAGGACGGTTCGGGTGATCAAACCGTCGCGTTCGAGGCGCTGCAACGTCTGCGACAGCATGCGCTCGCTGACCCCGTCCACACGCCGACGCAGAGCGCCGAAACGGTGGGGACCCTCTGCGAGAGCGGCCAGGGCCAAGACCCCCCACCGGCCGGTGATGTTCTGCATCGCATCGCGTGACAGGCAATTGCGCGAGAACACGTCGGCCTCGAGGGTTGGATCGATTTCTGTCACACTGCCACGGTACCAGCGAGTCGGTTAGCGGTGACTAAATCCCATGCGCTATTACATGGTGTTGCACTGCACGAAAAGTTAGTGCACCATCGACGTGAGTGAGCGGCCGGACGTCGGGCGCGAACGCACTCTCGTCGAAGGAGACTTTCATGACCACAACAGCGGTGACCGGTGCGACCGGCCAGTTCGGTGCGGCCGTCATCCGGCAGCTACTCGATCGAGGCGTGAACGCCGGTGACATCGTGGCCGTCGTCCGGGACGGGGCGAAAGCAGCGCAGCTCGCGGCGCACGGCGTCGTGGTTCGAGTGGCCGACTACGGCGATCCGGTTGCGCTGGACGCTGCGTTGGCAGGGGTGGACAAACTCCTGCTGGTGTCGGGTTCGGAGGTGGGGCAACGCCTCACCCAGCACGTCAACGTCGTCGAAGCCGCGGAGCGGGCAGGCGTCGGTTTCCTCGCGTACACGAGCCTGCTCAACGCGGACGTGAGCGGAATCAGCCTCGCTCCCGAACATGTCGCGACCGAGCAGCGGCTCGCCTCGTCCAGCGTTCCGTCCGTACTGCTTCGCAACGGGTGGTACTGGGAGAACTACGCCTCGATGGTCGAGCAAGCTCGACAGCACGGTGTCATCGTCGGCAGTGGCGGGCAAGGCCGAATCGCTGGTGCTGCCCGGACCGACCTCGCTGAGGCCGCGGCAGTGGTGCTGGTGACCGAGGACCAGGCCGGGAAAGTCTACGAACTGGGTGGCGACGGAGTCACCTACGACGGCCTGGCACAGGTGATCGCGGATTTGATCGATGCACCGGTGTCCTACGAGAACCTGTCCACCGAGAAGCACGTCGCCGTGCTCACGGACGCCGGCCTGCCTGCGCCGGTCGCAGAGATGCTGGCCGGAGCGGACGCGGGAATTGCACGCGGAGAACTGGATACGACGTCCGGCGACTTGGCGATGCTGTTGGGGCGCGCGCCTGTCACCGCCTCGGAGGCTCTGCGGTCAGCTCAGGGCTGATCGAGAGGGTTACGGACTCAGGGCGACTCGCCGGCGGCGATCGCGTCGAACATGTCGGTGGCGCCCTCGATCATGGTCAGAGTGTCCTCGACACCCGCGGCGCCGTGCCGCTGCGCGAGGACCCGGATGTCCGGATGTCCGACGTGCACGCCGTCGTCGTCCTGCCATGCCAGGTAGCGGATCGGGAGGTCGATGCCGAACGTCTGTGACGCCTGGATGAGCGCAGTGCCGACGGCGGGGTTGCCGACAATCGTCACGCGCGTGGGGGCGAGTTCCGCGTCGATGGTGGCGGCATTCGCGGCGTGGTCGATGGTGGCCACGGACTGCAGGTCGCGCGCCGCGAACGCCGCGAGGTACCGGTCGATCGACTCGGCGACCGAGGTGTCGCTCTGCCGCTCGAGGAGGTAATCATCGCCTGCTGCGAGGGTGCGCTCGCCTTCGGGCAGGGTGCCGTCGGCGCTGGGGGTGTCGGTCCCGGCAGCAGCGGACGCGATGCGCGCCGAGCCAGTCCGCAATGCGTCGAGCGCCGGGTCGTCGACGTCGATGCCCGCCCGAGCCGCGAGGTACTCGGCGGAGTTGTAACCGACGCGGACGGTGCCCGCTTCGTCTTCCCACACCAAGTACTTCTGCGGCAAGTCCACTCCGGCCGTCTGTTCGGCGGCCATCACCGGCGTTCCTGCCCGAGAGTTGCCGCCGATGACAAGGGTGGTCGGGCGCAACTGCTGGCCGACCGAGGCTGCGTTCGCGGCGTGGTCGAGGGTGGCCACCACCATCCCCGCCTCGCCGAGGGCGGCCTGCACAGCGGCGACCGTGTCCTCGAACGACCCCGTGGCGATGTACGTGGCCAACCCGGGGACCGCGGGGCAGTCACCGAGTCGGCTGCTGCACCGGTGCTCGCGGTCGGGTTGGTCCCCCTGGTCGGCTGATGGGGCTTCGGAGGCTCGACGTTACGTGACGTTCCTCCCTTGACGTCCGGTTCTACCGCGGCTGGTCCGTGCGTTGCGAATACGACGTGAACCACCGCAGGGCGTCGGCATCGTCGACCGACTCGGGGTCGGCCACGGTCTGAGGGTCGGCTCCCAGCAAGATCTTCTTGATCGGTATTTCGAGCTTCTTCCCGGTGCGGGTGTGCGGTATCGCCCGAACCTGCACGATGTCGTCCGGCACGTGGCGCGGTGACGCCTCGGTTCGCAGAGCGGTGGCAATCGCGTTCCGTAACTCGTCGTCGAGGTCTGCACCGCCTACCGTGACGACGAAGAGCGGCATCCAATAACTGCCGTCCGGCTGTTCGAGCCCCACCACGAGACACTCCTCGACGGCAGGCAGGTGTTCCACCACCCCGTAGATGTCGGAACTCCCCATTCGCACCCCGTTGCGGTTCAGCGTGGCGTCCGATCGTCCGTGGATCACGACGCTGCCGCGTTCTGTGACCGTGATGGAGTCGCCGTGCGTCCACACGCCGGGGTACTCGGAGAAGTAGGCGTCGCGGTAGCGGCTGCCGTCGTCGTCGTTCCAGAACCCGACGGGCATGGACGGCATGGAAGCGGTGATCACCATCTCTCCCGGCTCGCCGATGACGCTGCGGCCGTGATGATCCCACGCCTCGAGTGCAACTGCGAGGCTGATGGCCGGGATTTCCCCGGGTACGACGGGAACGCCGTCGGGTGCGTTGACGAAGCCGCTCACCACGTCGGTCCCACCCGACACGGAGGCGACGTGGATATGCCCACCGACGTGGTCGGCTACCCACGGGTGTGCGGACGCGGGCAATACGGCACCGGTGACGCCGAGGGTCCGCAGGTTCGAAAGGTCTTCGGTAGCAGCCGGATCGACGCCGGCAGTCTCGCACTGCCGTAGGTAGGCCGGACTGGTTCCCAGGACGGTGACGTGGTGCCGCGCGGCGATCGACCACAGCTCACCCGTCTCGGGGTGGCCGGGGCTACCGTCGTAACACACGATCGTTGCGCCGACGAGCAAGCCGGCGAGCAGGTAGTTCCACATCATCCAACTGGGCGATGTGTACCAGAAGAAGACGTCGTCCTCGGTCAGATCCGATTGCAGCGCAGCTGATTTGAGATGTTCGAGCACCACCCCGCCGTGGCCGTGCACGATGCCTTTCGGCTTGCCGGTGGTGCCCGAGGAGAAGAGCACCCACAGCGGGTGGTCGAACGGGACTTGTTCGGGCGCAACATGATTACTGCCTGAACCGACATCGACGATGTTGGACCCCAAGATGTTGGACCACGGCAGCGCGCCGGGCACCTCCGTGCCCAATCGGGAGAATGCGATGACCGTGGTGATGCTGGGGATGGCGGCGACGATGGCGGCGACGGCGTCACGCTTGTCCCGATTCTTTCCGGCGAATCGGTATCCGTCCGCGGTCACCAGTACGACGGGTTCGAGTTGGCCCAGTCGGTCCACCGCTGCGGCAGCGGAGTAGTCCTGCCCGCAGGAGGTCCAGATCGCGCCGATCGCCGCCGTCGCAAGGAATGCGACCACGGCTTCGGTGGTGTTCGGCACGTATCCGGCAACGCGGTCGCCCCGGCTCACTCCTCGATCACGCAGCACGGCAGCGACGGCGGACACCTGGCGCGCCAGTTCGGCGTAGGTAGTGGTGCGCTCCGGGGCGCCGCCGGGTTCCGAGGCGTCGATCACGGCGACGGCATCGGGACGCCGTTCGCAGTGGCGCAGGATCGGGTCCACGTAGTTGAGCGTCGCGCCGCGGAACCACTGGCGGCCCGACAACACACCGGGATCGCTCGGTGGCGTCAGCACCTCGAACTTGCCGGCCATCGGCACGTCGAACCACGTTCGAATGCAGTCCCAGAACTCGGCCGGGTGGTCGATGGACCAGCGGTGCAGCGCCGCGTAGTCGTCGAAACTGTGGCCCGCGGCTTTCGCGCCCGAGTGAAGGAATCGAGACAGAGGGCGAGAGGTCATCAGCACATCCTCGCGAACGGCCCCCGCCAAACGAGCGCCGTTACCCTTTCGTTATCTGCTGTGATGCTTTCGTTACCTTTTGGATCGTGGGGGTGTCATCTGTATCGACCAGAGTTATCGCCAGGCGGTCCAGAGGCGGGCCTTGTTCGTAGAACTCCACTCGACGCACGTCGAGCGGCGCGGCAAAAGGATCACGATGAACAAAAGCAGTGCCGACAACACAACACCCACCCTGACTCTCGATCTGCGGTGCGGCGCCGGCATCGACTCCACCCACACGCTGCTGGTTCACGGCGACGTCGACCTCGTCACCGCGCCGGAACTCGAACGCGGTATTCGCGCCGAGTCCTCCTCGACGCCGATCGTCCTGGACCTGACCGGCGTCGAGTTCTTCAGTTCTGCCGGTGTGACCGCCATCGAAAATGTGCTCGCCGAGTCTCCCGACGCCATCGACTTCGTTATCGCACCGTCACATCGAGTGCGCAGGACGCTGGGCGTGCTGGGCCTCACTCGTCTGGTCCCCGTCGTTGCGTCCACCACCACCGACGACTTGCTTGCCGGCTGACGTTCTGCCGCGTATGGGCCAACCCCCGCACAGGTCAGCGTTGCCCGTGTAAAACAACGCGGGCGATTCGGCCGCCAGGGTGGTGCTTCACGCGTCCGTCCTCGATCGAGACCACGCCTCCGGCCCAGGACGGGTCGGTGTCGGCGGACGATTGTGGGTCGGTGGTCCCTTCCGCATCGGTTCCGTCGTGAGAACTGCTGGTCAGTGAACGGCGAATGGATTCGTCGATGCCGAGCAACGTGCCCACCGCATGAGCGAACTCGTTCGTCGCAGCATTGCCTCGCCGGACGATCATGTCGTGATGAAGGCTGTCCACCAACGAGATCACGGTGCCCGGTGGCATCCCGGTGATTGCCGCGACGGCGCGGCCGACGACGGGGGCGGGCACCAGCGGCACCCGAAACTGTCGTCTGATCAACGCGGCGATCGACGCGTAGCGCGACAGCAGCTCGGGGTAGGTGACCACCTCGGTCCCGCCGATGTCGAACGATCCCGGAATCGGATCGCCGGTCAGCGCAGCGGCGATGATGTGCAGCACGTCCGTCGTGGCGATGGGCTGTACTTTCTTGACCATCCAGCTGGGAACCGGTGTGACGGGGAGTCGCTCGACCATGCGTCGGACCAGTTCGAACGACGTCGATCCCGACCCCAGAATGATGGCTGCCCGCAACACCGTCGCCGGCACCGCGCAGTCCACGAAGGTCTCTTCCACCTGCAGGCGCGAACGGATGTGGTCCGACAGTTCGCCGTCGTCGTCCGGGACGTGACCGGACAGATACACGATGCGGCCTACGCCGTGCTTCTCCGCGGCGGCGGCCACGGCTTCTGCGGCCTCACGATCTTTGGTGACGAAGTCGCCGTCGTCCATCGAGTGCACCAGGTAGACCACGGCATCCGCGCCGTCGAGCGCGCGTTCGATCGAGTCGTGGTCGGTGATGTCGAAGTGGACAGGGGTGACCTTGTCGCCCCAGCTGAACGTCGACGCTTTGCTGTCGTCGCGCATGGCTGCGAGGACCTCGTGGCCGTCGCCCAGAAGGATGGGGACGAGCCGGGAGCCGATATAGCCGGTGGAGCCGGTGACCAGGATGCGCAAGGGAAAGCCTCTCGGGTGTCAGCAGCGCTCGGTGAGCTGCCAATGCCGTGGTTACCCGTGGTGGAACCGCGCCAACCGGCGTGTGATCACCCGGAGAACTCCGCGTAGAGCTCCGGCAGGAAGCCGGCCAGGTGGTTCATCTCCTGGCCGCAGTGCAACAGCAGGTCACGGCCGAGATCGAGTCCGAGTTGCAGATCCGTGGGGTCGACCGACGCGCCGCGTGCCACCGCGCACGCCGCCTGCTTCACATCGGGAACGTGGAGTCCTCTGATGTTGAGGTAGAAGCGGCTGCGCATCTCGGCTCCGCCGTCGATCGGCCGCACCTGGTGCGCCAACCACCCCAGGTCGACGGGTGCGATGCTGCTCCCGACTCGGCCGAACACGATGGTCTGATCGGCCGGTACGTCGAATCCGTGCGCGAGAGGATCGCGGAAATTGATCCCGAGCTGCTGAAGCTTGGGGCCGACGTACTCGTCGACGTAGGTCGTGTTGCCCACGTACTTCGCCTTGTCCGGGAGGTCGGTAGCCGTGAGGTCGGTCTGCAACGCGGCGTACTGATGCGCGTCCGGGTGCCACAGCTTGTACCGAGCGGCTTCGGTGGAGTGCCAGCCGAACCACCAGTCCCACATGCCGGCGGTGACGCGTGGCATCACCGTTCGCACGGCAACGAAAACCACGCCGTCGGCCGCCTGCCCGTATCCGGTTTCGACGGCCGAGGTGCCCGTCGACGAGAGATCGGTGGTGATGTCTTCGAAGCGAGGAAACGAGCCGGGCGCAAGTGGCGGAGCATCGAACGCGTCGAGCACCATCTGTTGCGCCGGCGCCGTCCGCGGCTGCATGTAGCGCGCGTAGGGCAAATCGAAATCTGCGCCTCGGTATCCGGGGTACCGCTCGGTGCAGGACTGGTCGCTGCCCCCGCTGCTACCGGTGGCGGGAGCGGCAGAGACCATGGGCGCTCGGCCGAGCGCGATGGATCCGGCAACGGCTGCCGCTGCTCCGATCGCCCCGCGCCGACTGATGCTGCGATTCCTCAACATCTGTATAGAAAAGCGTTGCGCCCACGGATTGTCAAGAACCGGGGACTTCGCGTGCTGGAACCGTCGAACAGGGACATTCGGGTGTAACCTCAACAACTGTCACGTAAGCGTGATCGGTCGGGGGACGATGACGGGGTGGTGAATATTCACCACCCCGTCATCGTGATTTCGGGCGACGTCGCGGCAGTAATATCGACGACGTGGTTGACACGGAGGCGACGGGCAAGGCGACCAAACGTCGCCACATCATCGCTGCCGCCGCGGTGCGGGTACTGGCCGATCGGGGTTCGCGCGGATTCACCCATCGGGCCGTGGACGAGGCGACGGGCCTGGGTGCCGGCGCGGTCAACTACCACGCTCCCAATCGCGCTGCTCTGCTCTCGCTGGCGCTGGACGAGGTGTTCAGGCGTGATCTCGACGTGGCCGCGCGGTATTTCGCGTTGGACCGGTGGGACCACGACGTCGTCGTCGAGGCGCTGGTGGGGTTCGTCGCTGAAATGTGCACCGGAGACAACCGGGAACGAGTCGCGGCGCGTCACCACCTGCTCGGTGAGGGATTGGTGCGCCCGGAACTCAAGGCTGCTTTCGATGAGCAGCGGGGAGCGTTCGTCGCGCTGATCACCGAAAAGATGCGCGAGGCTGACGTTCCGGCCACCGTCGCCTCTGCCGAGCTGTTCGCGATGTCGGTCGACGGAATGCTGTCGCGGCAGGTGGTGGTGGGTATGGAGCCGCTGCCGGCTGCAGAGATCGAAGCCATTGCGGACCTCATCGTGAATCGTCGCTGACCGTTCGCGGGCGCCCCGGCGCACCCGGCAGGTTCGATTGCGGTCCCAGCGGGCATTCCCCGACGGGCGGCAGTAGTCGCCGAGCGCGATCGAGCGCAGACGGAGGGTGAACGTGTGACGACTATCGACCGCGGCACAATCGAGCACGACACGATGGACCTGATCACGGCAGAACCGGGTGTGTACGCGCCGCGTGAAGACTCTCGCTTCCTGTGTGACGTGATGGCGGTCTCGGCGGTTTCGACCGATATGCGAGTTCTGGATCTGTGTACCGGCACTGGCGTGTTGGCCATCGAAGCGGCCCGGTTGGGTGCCCGCGACGTGGTGGCATACGACATCGACGAAGCCTCCGCGGCGTGCGCGCGTCGGAACGCCGAGCGGATCGGCGTTCGGGTCGATGCTCGCCACGGAACCCTCGACGACGCGCTGGCACAGGAGCCGTTCGATCTGGTGATCTCGAACCCGCCCTACGTGCCGTCACCGGCTGTGCCGACCGGCCGTGGTGTCCATCGAGCCTGGGATGCCGGTTCCGATGGACGCATCGTCCTGGATCCTTTGTGCGACAACGCTTTCAGCTTGCTGAACCCCGGCGGCACGATCTTGATCGTGCATTCGGAGTTCGCCGGCGTCGATCGAACCGTGGCTGGACTCGAGCGTGCCGGCGCCGTCGCCGACGTCGTCGCTCGCCGACGCATTCCGTTCGGTCCCGTGATGCACGCTCGCACCGAATGGATGGAACGGACGGGTGCGCTGCAACCGGGGTGCCGCACCGAGGAACTGGTGGTGATCCGTGGCCGACGCCCCTGACACGTCGACATCGGGTGTATCCGATTCGAGACGGCCCGCGAGGCGCGTTCGCATGGTGCCCGCCGGTCCGGTGATGGTGGAGGGGCCGGTGGAGATCGAACTCGACGACGGAACTCATGTTCGGTCGGACCGATTCATGGTGGCGCTGTGTACGTGTCGACGAAGCAAGAACTTCCCGTTCTGCGATACCAGTCACCGCCGCAAAATGCGCTCGGCCGACTAGCGGTCAGCCTGCGCGGCCCAGCAGAGCTCGTCCGGTGGACACACCGAGTCCCAGCAGCCCGCGTACACCGGACACCGACAGGGCCATGGACCAGATTGTGCGAGTGTCCGACGCTGTCACCGGACGGCCGGCAAACCGATCTGCGATCCAGTCCAACGTGGCCGGCGCCGCGATCGGATGCAGCGACAGGTGCTCGCTGAGCCGGTCGCGCACATAGGTCACCTGCGCCCCGGCGGCGCGGTACCGATCCACCTGACCGTCGACGTCGTTCGCCGAGACGATCGGGTCGTGCACGGCTTGCACCACCAGCAACGGGAACCGCGGCGCAGTGCTGCCCGGCTGAATGTCCCGGAGGATCTGAACCAGTTCGGGTTGGGCCATCACGTCCGCGAGCGGAATGTCGGTGTAGCGGTCGAGATCGTGCATCAGCAGCGACACGGTGGCGTGCATCGTGCTCTTACGCTCGAGCGAATCGAGGATCGCGAGTCCGGGCGGTGCGACGTGCTCGGCGATGATGCGGTCCATGGCCGGGTAGGTGCGTCGCAAACCCTCGACCACCATCGTCGGCAGCGCGGCGAAGACCGTCCCGTTGAGCCGGGAGAACGCGGACGCCGGATCTCCGACGGGCGAGCCCAATGCAGCGCAGACCACGTTGAGCTCCGGCGCGTAGTCCCCGTGCGTCTCCACGGCCCAGGATGTGGCCAGTCCTCCGCCCGAGTAACCCCACAGGGCTACAGGTGTGTCCTCTGTCAACCCGAGCGGGTCGAAGGACAGCGCTGCTCGGATCCCGTCGAGGGTGATGTAACCCGGTTCTCTCGGCGCTCCCCAGTGGCCGTCCATGCCCTCGTGGTCGGGGAGTGAGATGGCCCATCCTCGCCGCAGCGCATACAGGATGATCATCATCTCTACCTGGGGTACCGACCCGTACGCATTCGCCCCCGCGCGCAGGGCGTAGGAGGGGAAACACCGATCCGATACGGCGTCGATCGCGCACTGATAGGACAGCAGCTTGGGGGGAGAATCGACGGACGTCTTCGACGGCTGGACGACGGTGGTAACCGCCACCTGTGCATGCCCGTCGAGATCCCTGGTTCGGTACAGCAGCTGCCATGCCGACAGCTGCTGGCGGACCAGTCCGAAGAGGCCGAGCGTGACACGGCGGGTACGAAATACGGTGCCCAGCTCGGCTTTCTCGAAGCCCTCCGGCGCCCGATAGAACGGATCCTTGCCGGGTGTGATCGGAGCGCGTGCGCCCGAATCGCCGACACCGTCCGAGCCTGGTGTGGGCCCGGACGGTTCGTCGGATGCGTCGTCGCGCGCGGTCGTCATGTCAGTCCCACTTCCTGGTTCGTCCCGTAACGGTAACCCGAGGGTGAGGCCCGGCTACGACGAATCGGGTGAGGTAGACGTCAGGACATACTGACCAATTCATGGATGTCGTCATTGGGGAGGCCCTCGCTGACCACTGCTGTCACGGTGGCGTTGTTGAGGGTGATGGACCCCTTGTGATTGTCCAGAAATGCAGTGTCCGCGGCGTCGCGACCAGTGGCGATGCGCACCAGCGTCGAGCGCGGTGCAAGGCAAGTGGCGTCGACGACGCGCCACGTATCGCCCACCAGGGCCTCGGCGACGGCGTGGAAGTCCATCGGATCGCAGCCGGGTGCGTACACCGCTACGAGCCGAGCCGGAACGTTCAACGCGCGCAGCATCGCAACGACGAGGTGTGCGTAGTCACGGCACACGCCCGCACCCGCGAGCAGCGTGTCGGCCGCCCCGTCGATGGGATCGCTGCTGCCCGGCACGTAGCTCAAGCGTCGGCCCACCCAGTCGGAGACCTTGGACAGCAGCACCTCGTCGTCTTCTTCGCTGCCGAACTCGGTGGCGGCGAATCCGAAGAACTTGTCGGCCTCGGCGTACCGGCTGGGGCGCAGGTAGACGGAGCGATCCAGCTCTGTGACCGGCGCCGGATCGGCGTTGCCGGTGACCGTGGCGTCGTAGTAGACCTGCAGGTTGCCCTGGCCCACCTCGAGCACGTGGATTCGGTTCCCGTGCGTGCCGCTGACCTCGTGCGCCTGCACATCCTGACCGTCGAGCTGGAAAGACAGCGTCTCGGCCACCTGCGCGCCGGGGTGGGGCGCCACCGCGATCTGGAACTCGAGAGTGGTCGCAGCAGCGATGTCGACATCGAGGCGTGCGGAGACGACGCGTTCGGTCATGGAATTGCTCATTTCACGGGTTGAAGGGCACGCGAACTGCGATGCGTCACGTTATTACCCGGATTCGTGGCGGTGAATCTGTGTTCTCGCACACAGCGTGTCAGGAGAGTCGTGGAGCCGATGACGGGAATCGAACCCGCGTATTCAGCTTGGGAAGCTGATGTTCTGCCATTGAACTACATCGGCGCGCACTGCTTAGCGCGAGTGCGAGCACAGGCTATCAGGGCACGGTCGCTCCCATCGCTACCTCCTATAGCCTTCTGTGCGTGCTGCTCTCCGATCGTGACATCAAGGCCGAGGTCGACGCTGGGACTCTGGGCATCGAGCCGTTCGACGAGGCCATGATTCAGCCGTCGAGTGTCGATGTTCGTCTCGACGGGTTGTTCAGGGTGTTCGACAATTCGCGGTACACCCACATCGACCCCAAGCTCCGTCAGGACGAGCTGACGACGCTGGTCGAGCCGGCCGAGGGCGAGCCCTTCGTTCTGCATCCCGGAGAGTTCGTGCTGGGCTCGACACTCGAGTTGACGACGCTCCCCGACTTCCTGGCCGGGCGTCTGGAGGGTAAGTCGTCGCTGGGGCGTCTGGGACTTCTCACTCACTCGACGGCGGGCTTCATCGATCCCGGTTTCAGTGGACACATCACGCTGGAGCTGTCCAACGTCGCCAATCTTCCCATCACTTTGTGGCCGGGCATGAAAATCGGGCAGCTCTGCTTGTTTCGTCTCTCGAGCCCGTCGATCAATCCGTATGGCAGCTCTAAGCTGGGCTCCAAGTATCAGGGACAGCGCGGGCCGACCCCGTCGAAGGCTTATTTGAACTTCCAGCTGTAGTCGTACGGTTGGTTTTTTAGCCTCAATACATTGCTATGCCCGGTTTGAGTCCCTACCATGGGTAGTGACTTCTTCCAGCAATCGACGGTGGTGATCCATGATGGGAACCGAAACGGAAACGTTCGGTGCGTCGATGAGTGCTGGATGTGTACGCGGAGTGGTGCTGGACGGCAGCGGCACGATTGTGGACGCGCGCGCCACCTACATCACACCCGTCGCCCACGACACCGAAGATGTGACGGCCGATTCGGCTGTGGCTGCATCGGCTGTGACTGCGTTGGAGATGTCGGCAGAGCTCGGCTTGGGTCACGACGCACCGGTGTTGGCGGTGAGCGGCGACCCGCAGGAGATGTACGGACCGGGCGGAGTGCGCCTGATCGGCGAGTGCGACGCGTACTTGGCCGCGGCTCGTGTCGAAGGTTGCGTCGACCACGCACGCACCCTGGCGATCGTGGACCTCGGCAGCGTCGGCACGCGTGTGCACCTTCTCGATGCCTCGACGGGTGAACAGTTCTCCTGCACTCGCACGGATCAGCTCAGCGGCCACGCAGTCGACGATGCGATCGCGGACCATCTGGCCGTGACGTTCGGCGCGACCGAGAAGATGAGCGACGCGGCCATGAGCAACCTGGCCCGCGACAGCACCGCCGCCAAGGAAATGCTGTCCGACGAGCGTGCCGTCGATCTTTCCGGCCCCTTCGTCACCGAGTCGGTTCGTTTGCGTCGGACAGACGTCGAAGTGTTGATCGAGTCGATGGTGGCCGATGTAGCCGACATGGTTGCGGACGCAGTGGCATCCGGCGCCGAGGCGGTACTCCTGGTCGGCGGCGGAGCAGCCATCCCGATGGTGTCGCGATTCCTGTCCGACCGCGTGGACGTTCCTGTAGTGGTGGCCCGTCAACCCCAGTTCTTCGCAGCAATGGGGGCGGCACATCTGTCTCGCGTAGTTCCCGTGGCGCCCGCCGACATGGCGCTCCCCTCGGTCGCAGCCGCGCCGATCGCATACGACGACGGGTTCCCGGCCGACGATTCGACGACGGCCGAGATCGCTGCCGTCACCCGGCCGACTCCGCCGACACGCCCCGCACGCCGGCTCCGTTCCTCGAGCACGTCCCGTCGTTCGCGTCGCCACCGTTCGCGCATCGGTGTCGTCGTGGGCGCATCGGCGATGATTGCCGCGGTGACCTGGGGTGCCGCTGCAGGCGCGTCGGGCAGAACAGATGCGGAAGAAGTACGCGGTAACGATCGTGCGGTGGTCACGGCGTCCGTGGTACCGACCGCAGGATCCAGCGCCGGCGTTGCGATTCGTCCCGTCGCCTCGACTGCGCCCGAGCAGGACGCCGCCCGGACCGATCGTCGCCGCGTCGTCGACGACGGGGCGACGCCGTCCACTGCGGCCCCGGTGACCGAGTCGACATCGGTGACGTCGGATCCGCTCGCAACGCGGTCGTCCGTCGAGCGCACGACCGTCGCATCCACCAGCGAGTCGTCCGACACCCAGCAGAACAACGGCCGCAATGACGACACACCGGCGTCGACACGCCGAAATACCCCGGACCGAAATACTCCGGACCGGAACACGCCGCGCCCGTCCACTCCCACACCGTCGGAGACGGCAGCGCCCGTTAGTTCGTCCGCGGCGCCGTCGGGCAATCAGAGTTCGGCCGGGCAGACGACTACCCGTGCATCGGCGACGTCGGGTTCGTCCGCGGGCACGGCAACCGGGTCGCGCTGAGTTAGGGACGACGATATGCATATCGCCCTCGGAGTCTCGGCGACGAGCGACACGGTCACGGCTGCACTGGTCGATGTCGAACTTCCGCAACTCGGACCGGTCGACGAGCGCGTCACGTCGGTCAGCGCTGCGGTCGGTGATGTCGGTGCCGCAGTGGCTACGGCCATCGGTGTCATGCGTCTTCGTGCCGCGCGCGCAGACCTCGCCGTCGCCGATCCCGCGGTGGTGCTCAGTAACCCTGAACTGCGTAATTCGGTCTCCCGCGCCTTGCGCGACCAACAGATCTTCGGCGCCGTCCTGCTCGACGCCGATGACGTCGATCCCGCCTTCGATCCTGCGGTCGCGGCCGCGATCTGGGCGCACACCGCCGCCGCCGAGGCGGAGACCGGCCCCATTGCTGCCGTCGCAACCGACGTCGCCCCGGATGCGAAGCCGACGTCGTCGGACGCTCGACGGGGATTCGCCGTCGTCGGGGCAGGAATTGCTGCAGCCGTCGTTGCCGGATCGTTCGCGATCTGGGCCGTGACGGCGCAGTCCCCGGAGCCGTCCGGCATCGCCACGCCATTGTCGAACGGCACATCCGACGGATCGACGTCCAATTCGACCATTGCGCCGAACCCGACAGCCCCTGATCCCACAGCCCCCGATCCCACGGCCCCCGATCCCACGGCCCCCGATCCTGCACCCGGCCCGGCCGGGATACCTCCCCTCGTGCGCGATGGCGGAACGGCAGGGAGCCGCACTGTGGTCCCGGCCGGCGGAACGGTGGGCGCGTCCTCTCCAGAGTCGCGGGCCGCCACACCGGCCGCCGAGAGCACCGGCTCGCAGCCGTCCACGCGGACACAGTCTTCGCCGAGTCGACAGGTCGCTCCGAGTACTCGGCCGGGTCGGCAGAGCACGCAGCCGCAGCAGCCAGTGGAACCGCAGCAGACGGAGGAAACGCAGCCATCCGAGCAGCCCCAAGAACCGGTGCTGACAGAAACGACTGCCTCGGACGCAGGGAACGAAACCCCGAGCGAGTAGTGAAACCAACCAAAGTTTTCATCGGACGGTCCATAACCTACATTTGCCCCGATTGAACGGAATAAGCTTCGCCCCACGAACAGTCTGAACGGGGCAGGTCATGCGGGCAGTAGTTGGAATTTCCCTCGGTGCGTCGGCAATCCGCGCAGCGGTCATGGATCCGATGGGTCGTGCGCTTCTCGGAACCGAGTCCGTCTCGGTAGCACCGGGACGCGATCGGCTCGAGGCTGCAGTCGAGGTGGTCGACTCGGTGTGTACACGCCACGGAGCCGATCGCGACAGCGCAGTCCTGGTGGTGCCGGACGAGGCTCGATCCAGAATCGGAACCATCTCCTTGTCGGTCCACTCCGGTGGGTGCGTGCGCTTGGCGTCGGAGCTGGGTGCGCAGTTGATGTACCTGCGCATTCGCGGACTCGTCGAGGCCGGTTCCACCATCGCCGTCGTGGACATGGGCAAGACCGGCACGTCGGTGTCCATCGTGGATGTCGCAACAGGCTTCGTGCAGGATGCGGCATGGTCGGACCGGTACCGCGGCAGCGCGTTCGCCGACGGTGTCCGCGAGTACCTGTTGGACGCCTACGGAACCAACGAGCCGCTCACCCCCGAGGAGTCGTGGTCACTGACCGACGGTGTCGAGTGGGCGATGGAGATGATCGCGCTGCACCGTGTGGTGCGCGTCGGCGGGCCGTTCGTCGGCGGAACCGTCAACGTGTGGCGCACCACCGTCGACCGGCTGATGCTGGACTACGTGAGCGATGCCGCGCAGTGGGTGGGTGATTTCGTCGGCAGAGGGCACCGCTCCGTCGATGCGGTGGTCCTGCTCGGTGGTCCTGCCAACCTCCCGCTGATGCGTGGAGTGTTCTCCCGCGAGTGGGGTTCCAAGCTGGTGATGCCGAACGATCCGCAGTCCATCGCGGCCACCGGCGCCGCTGTGCTGGCCGCCAAGCGGTCCGGGTCTCCCGTCAGCGCGCCGTTGCCGGTGGTGTCGTCCAAGCCCCGGCACGCCTCTCTCGCCGGCTGATCACCTTCGCCACTGCATCGTGACCACTGTTCCGGTGTTCGTCGATTCGATCGACGCTTCGTCCGCGAGCGCGTGAATCAGCGGTAGTCCTCTGCCGCGCCTTGGATCGTCGATTCCGTCCACCCAGCGTCCGCGATCGGTGACGCGCACTGTCACGCTGCCGTCGCCGGGTGTGTGAACTACCAGGCCTACCACTTTGTCGCCGCCGGCGGACGACGTGCCGTAGGCGTGCTCGACACCGTTGGCAAGGGCCTCGTAGGTGGCCAGTGTGATGTCCTGTGACGTGTCCTCGTTCATCCCGTGATCGCGCAACCAGGACAGAACTGCCGTTCTGATGGGGGTCAGACGCCACGCTTCGGCCGGAATCCCGTCCATCACCAAGTCGGTGGACGCATCGGTGGCGTCGTCGGTGGCGGGTTGTCCGTCTGCGTAGTCGGCAATCACCACCTGGTAGTACCCACTTTGCAGGTCGTTCTCACCTCGGGACGGTTTCGGTGTCGGTGACCGTTTCGGTAGCCCAAAACGGAGACGGTAGGAGAATTGGTGAAACTATTTTGCGCGCCGGACCGATACAACGACCGAATGGGTACGAATTACCATTGACTCGGGGGGTCACGGCGCATCGGACGGCGCTGTAACCGACCGCCAGAACGGATATCCCATGCACAGGACAGCACACAGGCGCCAGACCGACTCGGCGCGGAGCTACGTGGACCTTTCTGTCGCAGAGTCCATGTTGACCACGCTGACGTCGCTGGCTGCGACGACGCTGGGGTTTTCGTACTCCATGGTGAACATTCTGGACGAGGACACGCAGTACACGCTGGCTCAATACGGTGACGGCGGAGTGGACACGCGCCCCCGCGACACTGCTGCTTGCGCTTTCGTCGTCGACATCGAACAAACACTGGTGGTGCCCGACTCGTCCGCCGGGCGATTCTCGTCCGACCCCGTGCACGCCTCCATCTCGCACGCGTTGCACAAGCTGTCGTTCGGTGCCTACGTTGCCGTTCCGCTGCGCGGACGTGAAGGTCTGGTGGTGGGCACCTTGTGCCTCGTCGACCCTGAGCCACATCCGATCGACGACTACACGGTTCAGACGCTCACGTCCTTCGCGAGTGTCGTGGAGACCGAGCTGGACGTGCAGCGTGGCACCGGGCGCACCGCTCTGCCCCCTCGTAATCGCGTTATCTCCGACGCCATCTCGGGCGGCGAGATCGTGGCCTGGTTCCAGCCGATCGTCGATCTCGAGACCGGCGTCGTCACTGCCCTGGAGGCCTTGGCGCGGTGGCACCGGCCCGTCGTCGACGCAGACGGCACCATCATGGGCGAGACCGTGGTGGCACCGGGTGGGTTCATGCCCAGTATCGAGGGGTGCGATCTCGAGATCGACCTCGATCACGCGATCCTGACGTCTGCGCTGGCTTCTTTCGAGTCGTGGATGGAGGATTTCCCCGCGCTCGACCTCCACGTGAACCTGTCCGCGCGACACCTGCTGTCCCCGCGGGACGCCAACTTCCTCGCCGACGTCGTCGCGGATTCCTCGGTCCCGGCGTCGCGTGTGGTGTTCGAGGTGACGGAGACGCGGTCCTACGGCGACCCGGTCCGCGCGAACGAGTTCCTTCTGGGTCTGCGTGCTCTGGGTTTTCGCGTGCTTCTCGACGACATCGGCATCGGCTGGTCTTCGCTCGAGCGGCTGGTCGAGTTCCCCGTCGACGGTTTCAAGATCGACGCGGCCATCGCCAGGTCCCTGGGCTCCGCGACCGGCGACTCGCTGGTGCGTGCGCTGGTCGGTTTCGCGGCGGACACCGGCCGAACTCTGGTCATCGAGGGAATCGAGACCGACGAGCAGGTGGAGTCGTCTCGGGCGGACGGATGCACCAGCGTCCAGGGTTTCCTCTATTCGCGCCCCGTGCCGGCACGCGAGGTTCTTGCACTGTTGGGTTGAGAAGAGCCTGTTGGGTTGATGCGCGGTCCCACCGGGTACGGACACTGTGTCGGCAAGGTACAGTCTCCATCCGCTTCGTACCGTCGATATTCGAGGTGTGAACGGGGAGACTCATGCGCAATGCATACACGGTCCAGTTGACCGAACTGACCGATGATCTGTGTGATCTGGCCGAGGCCGCCCGCGACGCCATGCGGGATGCTTCCGCGGCGCTTCTCGCCGCCGATCTCCAGGCCGCAGAGGGCGTGATCGCCCGCGGTGAGATGCTGGGGGAACTGGGCGCACGATGCGAGGATCAGGCCGTCACGGTGTTGGCGCTGCAGGCGCCCGTGGCAGCGGACCTTCGGCGAGTGTTCTCCACGATGCGAATCAGCAGTGATCTCGCTCGAATGGCAGGTTTGGCCGTGCATATCGGCGAGGCCGCGCGACGCCGTTATCCCGATCCAATTGTCCCGGTGCATTTGGAACCGCACTTCCGGGAAATGAGCGAAGTATGCCTCGAGATGGCAGACCGAATCGTCGACGCCCTGCGTCACGGCGACCTTCGTACCATCGAAGGATTGGAAATACGGAACGATCGCGTGGATGCCCTCAAAACCACCGTCGTCGACACGGTTTCGGCGGGAGATGACGGTCAGGACGTCATGAACGCCGTCGATATCGCTTTGCTCGGTAGGTATTTCGAGCGATACGCAGACCAGATCATGGACGTGGCGTCCAGAATCGTCTTTTATGTGAGTGGCAAGAAACAACTGATTTGACCGTTTTTCATGCCTATTGATTCGTGCAGATCAAGTTCACGTGAACGCGCTGTTTTGATCTCCGTCGTGTGGTTGTGTGGGGCCACGTAAACCCCACACCGACGGATCGAGAGGGACGAAAGGTGTCTGCTCCCAGCGCAGCGAATCATGAATCTGCGCACGCGCCGGTGCACTCGCGTCGCTCACGCCGCGTGTCGTCTCGCCGTGAATGGGAGCGCGGTTACATCGATCGGCTGCGTGCCGTCGACGGGGCGGTAGTCGTTGCAGCAGTAGCCGGCGCCCAGATCGTTCGGTTCGGTGTAGCCGAGTCCCGGTTGGCAGCGTTCAACTACACCATGGTGTCCCTGGTGCTCGCGGGCACGTGGATCGCGTTCCTGGCCATCTTTCGTACCCGCTCACCTCGTGTTCTGGGCTCGGGCGCCGAGGAGTACCGCCGCATCGCCTCGGCCACCTTCCGGCTTTTCGGTCTGGTCGCCATCGTCTCGCTGATTTTCCGGGTGGACCTCGCACGCGGGTACCTCGCAATTGCACTGCCCATCGGCATGATCGGTCTTCTGGTATCGCGGTGGCTCTTCCGCAACCACATCTCACGCGGCCGTCGCCACGGTCGTTACCAGACGTCGGTGGTGATCGTCGGCAGCCTGGGATCGGCACTGTCGATGGCGCGTTCGTTCAATCGGGACCGCACCGCGGGATACGCGGTGGTCGGTGTCTGCCTGCCCCGAACACAGCTGGTCGGCGACGAGCAGCTCAACGTCGACGGATTCGACATCCCGGTACTGGGCACCGAGAACGATATTCTCGATGCCATCGAGCGCACCGGCGCCGACACCGTGGCAGTGACCGCCACCGACCACATCGGCCACGAGGGGATCCGACGCATGGTGTGGGATCTCGAGAAGAAGAAAGTGGACCTGGTGGTGGCACCCGGCGTCGTCGACGTCGCCGGCCCCCGTCTGCACATGCGGCCCGTCGCGGGGTTGCCGCTCATCCACGTCGAGAAGCCGCAGTACAACGGCGCCAGCCGGTTCGGCAAGACGGCATTCGATTTCGTGTTCGCCGGCGTCGCGCTGATCGCCGTCGCGCCGCTGTTTCTCATCGTCGCTGCGCTGATCAAGATCACCAGCACGGGACCGGTCTTCTACCGTTCGGAGCGCATGGGCCTCGACGGCCGCCCGTTCCAGATGATCAAGTTCCGTTCGATGGTCGACGGTGCCGACACCAAGGTGGCCGACCTGCTTGCCCGCAACGACAGCGAGGGCGGGGTGCTGTTCAAGATGCGGCAGGATCCGCGCGTGACGTCGGTGGGTCGAGTGATTCGCCGACTGAGCATCGACGAGCTACCGCAGTTCTACAACGTTCTTCGGCGCGAGATGTCGATCGTCGGTCCGCGGCCGCCGCTGCGCCGCGAGGTCGCCACGTACGACGGCGACGTCCGACGTCGTCTCCTGGTCAAGCCCGGTGTGACCGGCCTGTGGCAGGTCAGTGGACGTTCCGATCTGTCCTGGGAAGAATCGGTTCGCCTCGATCTGAGCTACGTCGAGAACTGGTCCATGACCGGCGATCTGCTGATCGTCGTCAAGACCCTCAAGGCCGTGGTCGGCAGCGACGGGGCCTACTGATTCGACCTGACGTCGAACACGATCTATGACGACGGTGAAGGCAGGTCCGCAGCGAGGCGGTCGAGGAGCGATTCCAGAGATTTCTCGAACTCCGCCTCTCCGCAATCGCGGGCCAGTTCGGTGCGCAACCGCGCGAGCGACGGAAATTCGACTGCGTCGATGCTGTCGTCTTCGTCGGTACTGGTCTCATCGGTGCCCTCGGGCCCGATTTCCACACCTTTCGCCGACACTTCCAGCAGGAGGTGGCCCAGCAGGAAACTGGTGTAGGCGCGGTAGGCGGCCACCGCGGACGCGTCGTCGAATCCCCAGCCGATCAGGCTGTTGAGGAAATTGTCCAACCATCGCACACTGCGCAGCGGCGGTCGCACCCACTGCGCGGCGGGCGGGCGAGTCGCAATCAGGGGAAACACCTGCGGATGCGCGAGGGCAAGGCGGCGCACGCCGTGCGCGAGGCGTTGCAGGTAGTCCTGCCAACTCGCCGCGCCGCGCATCAGCACCAGCGGATCGCTGTCCAGATCATCGATTACCTGGTCGACGATGCCATCCAGCAGATCTTCCTTGCCGGGAAAGTAGTGATACAGCGCCATCGCCTCGACACCGAGTGTCGCGCCGAGACGACGCATCGTCAGATCGGCGGCCTTGTTGTCGTCGATGAAGGCGATTCCCGCTCGCAGAATGACGTTCCTGGTGAGTTGCCCGCGACCCACGGGCGTCGACACAACCACATTCGACCCCTTTGCTGGAGACTGTGTGGTCTCGACTGTACTCATCTGGAGGCACTGTTTCTTCATGACTACCACCCCCTTCACGGTGTACGACGCCATCGCCGCACGTCGCGATGTGCGAGCCGAATTCTCCGGTGACGTCGTCGACGACGCGACGCTGCTGCGCCTCCTCGGTGCAGCCCACCGCGCGCCGAGCGTCGGCAATACCCAGCCGTGGGATTTCGTCGTCGTCCGTGAGGGGACGACGCTCGAACGCTTCGCCGCGCACGTGGCACAGTGCCGAGCCGATTTCGCCGCCACCCTTCCCGCCGCACGAGCGGAGACGTTCGATCCGATTCGCATCGAGGGCATCGTCACCAGCGGGACCGGGGTGGTGGTGACCTACGACGAGAGCCGGGGAGGCGATCACGTGCTGGGGCGTGCCACCGTGCGCGACACCGGATTGCTGTCCGTCGCGCTGGCCATCGAAAACCTGTGGCTCGCGGGCGTTTCCGAGAACATCGGTGTCGGTTGGGTGTCGTTCTACGAGGAGGCGTTCCTGCGCGACCTCGTCGGCCTCGAGGCAACGAATCCGGTACGACCGATCGCGTGGTTGTGCGTGGGCCCGGTGACACAGCTGCAGACGGTTCCGGATCTGGAGCGGTTCGGGTGGCGTCCGCGTAGGCCGCTCTCCGACGCCGTTCACCACGAGAGGTGGCATAACGTTGAGGGGTGAGCCCCACCCCATCCGCCCGGGCCCCATCCGCTCGGGCAACCGTCGGCACGCTTGCGCTGCACCACGTACCGACGTGCCCGTCCACGTGCACCATCGTCGAGGCGGCCGCCCAGATGACCCGCGTGCAGTCGAACACGCTGGTGGTGGAGTTTCCCGGCGGGGGGCGCGGCGTCGTTACGGACGGTGATCTGCGACGACGTGTGGTGGCGACGGGGGTGAGCACCGACGCTCCGATTGCGACGGTCGCCACGACCCCCGCGGCAACCATTCGCGCAGATCTGTCGGTTGCCGAGGCGTCTGCGGCGGTCGCGAGCGCCGGGGTGCGGCGGCTGCTGGTGGTCGACGATCGAGACCGGCTGGTGGGGCTCGCCCTGGACACCGATCTGATGTCGCCGGCGATGCGATCGGGGATGGCGCTTCGCGCGAGCGTCGCCCGGTCGAGCGACGAGGAGGCCCTGGTGGCGGCATGCTCCACGTTGCCGTCCGTCGTCAGCTCGCTGTGCGATGCGCGAGTGTCGGCGGCCGACATCACCGCGGTTCGTTCCGTGGTGATACTGGCGGCGCTGCGCAGGGCCGCAGAACTTGTCGGCGACGACGCGTCGACCTGGCTGGTGTCGGGCAGTGTCGCGCGTCGTGAGGCCGTCCCGTCGTCCGACATCGAAACCGCTCGGGTCGCAGCGCCGGGTGGGGCCTCGGGCTCGCAGGTGCACGCGCTGCTGGAGCGGTGCGGTCTTGCCGCCGACAGCAACAACGCCACCGCTGCTTCCCGACGCTTCGTGCGCACCCGCGAGGACTGGGCCGCGTCGGTGGAGGGGTGGATCGCCGACCCCTACGAGGACACGGGACTGGTGATGGTCTCGCTCGTGCTCGATGCCGAGCCGGTGGTGCCGGGTAGCTGGAATCCCTCGTCTCGGGCGTTCGCGGCATTGTCGGACGCCGGTCGGACCAGGCGGCTGCTGCTGCGCGAGGCCACCGACAATCGGCCCCGAGTCGCCCTGCGCGACCGGATGTTCCGACGCGTCGACACCGTGGACGTCAAGGCAGGCATCCTCGCGCCGATCGTCGACATCGCCCGCTGGGCATCTGTTTCGGCAGGTGGCGCGTATGCAGGTACTTCTTGGCGCTCGACGACGGCCCGTCTGGCGCGCGGTGCGCAGGCCGGCGTCCTGTCCGAGGGTGACGCGGCAGTATTGGCCGAGTCCTTCGACGTGGTGCAGCGCATCAGGATTCGGCATCAGTGCGACGCGCTTCGCGACGGCCGACCGGTCGACGATCTGGTGCATCCGTCGGATCTCACTCCGCTCGACCGCAGCTTGTTGGGCACGGCGGCACGGGAAGTGGCCGGCGTCGTCCGCGCGTCATCCTTTCTTGCGGGATGACCGGCGGGCAGCACGCGCTGGATCAAGCGGTGGCCGCGGAGCGCCTCGAGGGGTGGCAGCCCACGCCGGCGGATCTCGACATCCTCCACGCAGAGTCTCGGGGAGAGGACAGGCTGACCGCGGTGCGCGACGCCCTCCGTGGGAACGGCCCCATCGGTCAATCGCGCTGGGCAGCGCTCCGATCGCGGCGCAGGCCGTATCTGCTGCCGGGATCGGATGTGCTGCGTAATTCGCTCGGTCTGGTGGACGCCGCGCAGCTGCACCGCGCCGAGAGCATCCTCACCGCGATCCGTCTGGTGCGGTGTCATGCCGGGCGGGCCGAGCTGGGCCAGGAGCCGGGCGTTCGCCGGTTGCTCGCGCTGCACCGGTACCTGTTCCAGGACGTGTATCCGTGGGCGGGGGAGCTTCGGACCGTGGAGTTGTCGAAGAACGGTCACGACTTCACCAGGACAGCGAACATCTGGGATGGTCTGATGGCAGCCCACGAGGCGATCGAGTCGACGACATGGGAATCGGCCGACCATGGGGAGGTGGCCTATTTGCTGTCCCGTACCTACGCCGAGCTCAATCAAGCTCACGCGTTCCGCGAGGGAAACGGTCGCACCGGCACCATGCTGTTGCATCTGCTGCTGGCGCCGACGAGGTTTCGCCTCGACCTCTCGGCGGTCGAGCGCGACGAGTGGATCGCGGCGTCGCGCGATTCGGCCCCCTTTCGCCGGTCCGGTGCACCCTCGCCCCGCCCGTTCCTCCCAATTTTTCTTCGTGCTGTGACCCCTGGCGAGGTTTAACACAGTCGAAACGTTCTGGACATCGGCGTGACCCCGGTATTCGATTAACTATCAATCGACAGGTAATCCACTCCGGCACGATGGAGAGCACCGATGAGCCAGGCCGTGATACCCCCACCATCGGATCGGTCCCCCGCGACCGGTCATTCGGGGGACTCCGATGATCTGCTCGAGTTCGGATACGAGCAGCAACTCCACCGCAAATTGGGCAAGTTCGCCTCGTTCGCCGCGGGTTTCTCGTTCGTCTCGATCCTGACCACCATCTTCCAGCTGTTCGGACTGGGATTCAGCTTCGCCGGTCCCGCGTTCTTCTGGGCCTGGCCGGTGGTGTTCATCGGCCAGTTCATGGTGGCCCTGTGCTTCGCCGAACTGGCTGCGCGCTACCCCATCTCCGGCGCCATCTACCAATGGTCGCGCCGCGTCGGCGGAGAGATCACCGGCTGGTTCGCGGGATGGTTCATGATCATCGCGCAAATCGTCACCGCGTCGGCCGCCGCCATCGCGCTCCAGGTGGTGCTCCCCAACGTGTGGAGCGGCTTCCAGATCGTCGGCACCGACACCGCACTGACCTCGTCCGACGGCGCCACCAACGCTGTGGTGCTGGGCACGGCGCTGCTGGTGATCACCACCACCATCAACTCCATCGGCGTCAACGCGATGGCACGCATCAACTCGATCGGCGTCACGTGCGAGATCGTCGGTGTGGTCGCCGTTATCGGCGTGTTCTTCACCCACGCGCAGCGCGGGCCGGACGTCGTGTTCGACACCGGCGGCGCCGCAGTCGATTCCAGCTACATCGGCGCGTGGATCGTCTCGGGTCTGATGGCCGCGTACGTGATGGTCGGATTCGGTTCTGCCGGCGAGTTGGCCGAGGAGACGAAGAACCCGCGCCGCGTCGCGCCGCGAACCATTCGCCTGGCTCTGTCGGTATCCGCGCTCGGCGGCGGCCTGATGATCATCGGCGCACTGATGGCAGCGCCCAGCCTCACCGACGGTGAACTGGCCACGCAGGGCCTGCCCTACGTGCTGAACTCGGTGCTGTCCTCCCCATGGGGCACAGTTCTGCTCGTCGATGTTGCCATCGCAATCCTGATCTGCACGTTGGCCATTCAGACCGCCGCATCCCGTCTGATGTTCTCGATGGCCCGCGACGGACGGCTCCCCGCCTCGGGCGTCCTGGGACACGTGAACAAGACCACGGGCACACCCATTGCTCCCGCTGTGGTCATCGGTCTGGGCTGCGTGCTGGTGCTGGTGGTCAACGTGGGCAACTCGGCCATCTTCTCCACCCTGGCCAGCGTCTGCATCGTGCTGATCTACCTCGCCTACATGATGGTGACCGTGCCGCTGCTGCTTCGCCGCCTGAAGGGATGGCCGAACGTGGCCAAGGGCACCGCGCCCAAGGTCGACGCAGAGGGCAAGCCGCTGTTCACGCTCGGCCGGTTGGGCTTGCCGGTAAACATCGTCGCCGTCGTCTACGGCGCGGCGATGGTGATCAACCTGTCCTGGCCGCGTGCCGAAATCTACGATCCTTCAGGGGACTTCCCGCTGCTGCGCTGGGCGGCTCCGCTGACCGTGCTGGCCGTCGTCGCCATCGGCGCACTGTGCTTCCCCCGCGGCAAGGCCCACCCCAACCCGGTTCCCACCGTCGTCCCTGAACAGGAGAACGCATGACCTCGACCACCACGGCAGCGCGCGAACACGCTCGTTCACAGGCCCGTGAGATCACCGACTCGATGCCCGTCGTCCCGGCATCGTTGTGGCCCAACATGATCGACGGTACGGACGCCGCATCGCTGATCTGGGCCGAAACCGTCCCCGGTGGCCGCTACACCACCAAGGTGCTGGCCCGCGGAACGCGCCTGCGCCTACGGGACGTCGACGGTAACGCCTGCGCGCATCTGATGCTGCACCGCGCGGATGCACCGTGGGAGCGTCTCAACTCGGCCGACACCGTCAAGGTGCCGTGGCAGGCGTACATGGGTGTCGGCCATCCGCTGCTGTCGGACCAGGGCCGCGTGCTCGCGACCGTCGTGGCCGACTCGTCCGGTCACCACGACGCGTTGTGCGGTACCACGACGATGGTGACCAACACCGCCAAATACGGTGACGGCAGCGCATATTCGGAGTCGCCCGCGGGCCGCGAGCTGTTGCTGCTGGCTGCGTTGAAGAACGGACTGGGCCCGCGCGACGTGCCACCGACCATCAGCTTCTTCCACGGCGTCACTGTGGCGGGCGACGGTACCTTGACCAGCACCGGTACCGCCGGAGCGGGCACCGAGGTGGATCTGATTCTGCACCTGCCGGTGATCGTCGGCGTCGCCAATACCGCGCACCCGATGGACCCGGCCGCGACCTTCTCGACCACCTCGCTGGAGGTTCTCGCCTGGCCTTCGGCGCAGGATCTCGACGAGTTGCCGAACACCGATCCCGAATACCTTCGCGCCGTCGCCAACACCGACGATGCCTACGCAGCAGGAGCGCAGCAATGACCGCACCCGCACGCGAACTTGCCCTCGTTCCCGGCGAGGTCGTTCTCGACGAGATCGCTCCGGCCCGCGGCCCGTGGTCGGCTGTGGTGAAGGCCGGAGACGTGCTGACCATCCTCGATCTCGAAGGCAACCAGGCCGTCGACACGCTGGTCTACGGCGCCGACGACACAGAAGTCCGTTACAGCGCACCGGCCACCATGGTGGGACAGGGGAGCGTCTACCTGACCACCGGAACGGTACTGCGAGACAGCGAATCCCGGCCGATGATGACCATCGTGGCGGACGAGGTGGGCAATCACGACACCATCGGCGGTGCCTGCTCGCAGGAGTCGAACACTCTGCGCTACGGCCACCACACCAAGCACCAGCATGCGTGCGTCGAGAACTTCCTGCAGGAAGGTGCGCGCTGGGGCTTGGGCAAGCGGGACATGGTGTCCAACATCAACTTCTTCATGAACGTGCCCGTCGACGCCGACGGCACGCTGGGCATCGTCGACGGGCTGTCGGCACCCGGCAAGCGGTTGGCCTTGCGCGCGGAGATCGACTCGCTGGTGTTGATCTCGAACTGCCCGCAGATCAACAACCCCTGCAACGGTTTCAACCCCACACCGGTGCGGCTCATCGTCACCCGACCGAGCCCCGACGCATGAGTATCACCGTCGAGCGTCCCGGCATGCTCACCACCATCCAGGACTGGCCGGGACGCGTCGGCTACTGGAAGGTGGGCGTGCCGCCGTCGGGCCCGATGGACGATCTGTCGCTGCGTCTGGCGAACGTCGCCGTCGGCAACCCGGAGGGCACGCCGGCGCTCGAGACCACCATGAACGGTCCGGCGCTGCGGTTCGACGACGAGACGGTGGTGTGCGTGACCGGTGCCGACGCCCCGGTGACGGTCGACGGCGTGGCGGTGGACCGGTGGACTCCGGTGACGGTGCCCGCCGGTGGGGTCCTCGACGTCGGAATGGTGGACGGTGCGGGACTGCGGATGTACATCGCGGTTCGCGGCGGAGTGCTGGCCGAGCGTTACCTGGGCAGCGCGTCGACGTTCACCCTGGGCACGTTCGGCGGCAAGGACGGCCGCGTGCTGCGCGGTGGTGACACCCTGGAGCCAGACCGCGTGACGGCCGCAGCGCCGTCTCCGGTTCCGATGGAACACATTCCGGCGCTCACGCATTCGTGGCAGCTGGCCGTCACCGAAGGACCACACGGTGCTCCGGAATTCTTCACGCGCACCGATATGGACACCATCCTCGGCACCGATTACGAGGTGCACTTCAACTCCGATCGCACCGGTGTGCGGCTGGTGGGGCCGCGTCCCGACTGGGCGCGTACCGACGGGGGAGAGGCGGGTCTGCATCCTTCGAACATTCACGACAACGCGTACTCCGTCGGTGCACTGGATTTCACGGGTGACACGCCGATTCTCCTCGGCCCCGACGGTCCCAGCCTGGGCGGATTCGTCTGTCCGGTCACGGTGATCGCGGCGGATCGGTGGAAACTCGGCCAATTGCGTCCCGGTGACACGTTGCGGTTCGTGCCCGTGGAGACGGTCAACGCTGCCTCGAAGAACGCCCTGGGACTCGCGCGTCGCGCATCGTCGCCGGCTGTGTTCTCCCGCGGCGGAGACGGCGACGACGGCGTCATCGCCCGCCGCGACGGTCTCACTCCCGTGACGTATCGACGTTCGGGGGACGACAACATCCTGGTCGAGTACGGCGACATGTCGCTCGACCTGGCCCTACGAGCACGCGCCCACGCCCTGCACGAGGCCATCGAGGCCATCGCTCCCGCCGGACTGGCGGATCTCACTCCGGGCATCAGGTCGCTGCAGGTCAAGGTCGACCCCGACGTTCTGCCCACCGGAAAGCTTCTCGATCTGCTCCTCGACGTCGAGTCCTCCCTCCCGGACACCTCCGAACTGGTGGTGCCGAGTCGACAAGTGCGCCTTCCGCTCTCGTGGGACGATCCGTCGACCCGCGAGGCCATCGAGCGCTACATGCACGGTGTGCGCTCGGACGCACCGTGGTGCCCGTGGAACATCGAGTTCATCAGGCGGATGAACGGTCTGAACTCCGTTGACGACGTGTACGACACCGTGTTCGACGCGGACTACATGGTGCTGGGACTGGGGGACGTCTACCTCGGCGCCCCCGTCGCGACGCCGCTGGATCCGCGGCACCGGCTGGTAACCACCAAGTACAACCCGGCACGTACGTGGACGCCGGAGAACGCCGTCGGAATCGGCGGCGCCTACCTGTGCATCTACGGCATGGAGGGTCCGGGCGGCTATCAGTTCGTCGGCCGCACCACCCAGGTCTGGAATCATCGGCACCCCTCCGATTCCGACCGGCCTCCGGCCTACCCGCCGACGGTTTCGGGTTTCGAAGAGGGCACGCCGTGGTTGTTGCGCTTCTTCGACCGCATCTCCTGGTACCCGGTGAGCACCGAGGAATTGGCAGACATGCGTGCTGATCTGGCGGCCGGCCGCGGTGCCGGTGTCGAGATCACCGATGGCCAGTTCTCCCTGGCCGAGCACGATCGGTTCCTCGCGGACAACGAGACGTCCATCGCGGAGTTCCGTAAGAAGCAGTCGGAGGCGTTCGGCGTCGAACGTGAAGCATGGTCCGCGGCCGGCGAATTCGCTCTCACACAGGGTGATCTCAAGACAGAGAAGGAGTTCTGATGACGACCCCGATGGACCGGGTGCGATCGGCGTACGAGCGCATCGCCGAGGTGGATCGTCCCGAGGTGTGGATCACCCTGCGCGACGAGGCCGACGTGCTGGCGGACGCAGAGTCCGTCCAGGAAGGTCTGCCGCTGTACGGCATGGTGGTGGCGGTCAAAGACAACATCGATGTCGCCGGATTACCCACCACCGCAGCATGTCCGGAGTTCGTCTACACGCCCGACGTCGATGCCACCGCGGTACAGCGGCTGCGTGACGCCGGAGCGGTGGTGCTGGGCAAGACAAATCTCGACCAGTTCGCCACCGGGCTGGTGGGCACCCGAAGCCCTTACGGCGCAGTGCGTCACGCCCACCGTCCGGAGAAGATCTCGGGCGGATCCAGCTCGGGTTCGGCCACCGCGGTGGCGCTGGGCATCGTCGACTTCGCGTTGGGAACCGATACCGCCGGATCGGGACGGGTACCGGCCGCGTTCGCGTCTCTGGTGGGACTCAAGCCGACGCTCGGACTCGTCCCCACCACCGGTGTGGTGCCGGCGTGCGTGGACTACGACGCGGTCACCGTCTTCGCGGCGGACTTCTCGGTGGCCGCAGCCGCCCTGTCGGTGATGATCGGCCCCGACTCGGCCGATCCGCGCAGCCGCGCCTGGCCGGCCACGACACCGTTCGCGGCGTCCCCGCGCCCCACGGTCGGAGTGCCGCGCGCGGAAGACCTGACGGCGTTGTGCCCGGAGTACGTGGACGCCTTCGAGCGCACGGTCGCCGGACTGGACTCCGCGGGTATCGACCACGAGGTGGTGGACATTTCTGCACTGCTCGATGCCGCATTGCTGCTCTACGACGGCGCGATCGTCGCCCAGCGGTATGCGGCGGTGGGGGAGTTCGTGTCCACCCGCCCCGCCGGAGCCGACCCGACGGTTTCGTCGATCGTGCTCGGCGCCGAGAAGCCCGCGGCCCACGACTATGTGGATGATCTGTCGACGCTGCTCGCAGCACAGACCTACGCCGCGAACTTGCTGGCCGGTCTGGACGGCCTGCTGCTGCCCACCACCACCGAGCACCCCACCATCGCTGCGGTGCAGGCGGACCCGCTGGGTATCAACCGTCGCCTGGGCACGTTCACCAACTTCTGCAATCTGCTGGACCTCTCGGCGGTCGCGGCACCCGGCCAACCGACATCGGACGGCGATCCCTTCGGCGTCATGGTGGTGGGCCCCGCATTCGCTGATCAAGTGGTGCTCGACATCGCCGCCACGGTGGCCGGTCAGGACACCGCGATGGTCACCAGTGGCGGCGTCGACGTGCTGGTGGTCGGTGCGCACCTGGCGGGATTTCCGCTGCACGGTCAGCTGGTCGAGCGCGGCGCACGGTTCCTGGGCGAGGTCGCCACGACCGACGCCTATCGGTTGGTCGATCTGAACACCGCTCCGCCCAAGCCCGGGTTGGTGCGTGCCGGGGACGGCGCGGGAGCCTCGATCGCCGGCGAGCTGTACCGAATGGCGCCCGCCCACCTGGGCACTTTTCTGGCCGCGCTGCCGACGCCGATGGGGCTGGGTCCGGTCGAGCTGTCCGACGGCCGTCAGGTGGTCGGATTCATGTGTGCTGCCGACGCTGCGGCCCGCGGAACGGACATCACCGAATTCGGGGGTTGGCGGGCGTACCGCGAGGCATAATCCTTCGCGTCGGTTCCAACGCGTGCGGGGGTTTCATGGTGCGGCGTCGTTCTACGGTGTTGTCCGGTCTGATGGTGGCTTTGCTGGGTCTGACCAGCACCGCGATACCGGCGACGGCAGACCCCACCGGCGGCGCCGACGCGCTCGCCTGGACGGCCGCAGCGGACGCGCCGCCCGAGTACCCCCAGGTGGCCATCGACTGGGACGTGCCCATCACGATGAGCGACGGAACGGTGTTGCAGGCCAACATCTATCGTCCCGCCGACGCCGCTGGGCGCGCGGTGGACACCGGTCTTCCCACGGTTCTCAACATCACCCCGTACACCAAACTCGCTGGGAACCTGGTGGACTCGATTCAGCAGATTCCCGGTGTCAGTGAGCCGGTGTTGGACTTCCTTGCGGGCCTGAACTTCGCGGGAACACCGTTCGACGGCATCACCGAGCTGACGCAGGCAGTGGACGGCGGCGGTCTCCGGGTATTCGCCGTCAACCGGAATCTGGTGCAGAACGGATACGCGCAGGTGGTCGTCGATGCCCGCGGAACCGGGTTCTCGCAGGGAAAATGGGATGTCCTGGGCCCGCGTGAGCAGCAGGATTCCGCGGAACTGATCGACTGGGCGTCGCGGCAGCCGTGGTCCGACGGCAAGGTCGGCATGTCGGGTATCTCCTACTCGGCCATCAATTCGGTTCAGGCAGCGGCGCTTCGGCCCCCTGCGCTGAAGGCGATTTTCCCAGTGGAGCCCAGCAACGACCTTCTCCGCGACATCGTCGGTACCGGCGGCGCCCTGGGCGCGGGATTCATGCCGCTGTGGCTGACGCTGGTGAACGCGTTGAAGTTCGTCCCCGATGTGCAGTCGATTCTGCAGGGAGAGTTCGATACTCGGTGGTTGACCGATCGGTTGGAAGATCCGGTGACCCTGCTCCCGGAGCTGGTCAACGCCGTGACAGCACCGACCATCGCCGACATCCGCCCCGAGACGTTGCAGGTGGCGCAAGACAGTCGATTCTACGAAGACCGCGCCGCCGATCTGGACCGGATCGAGGTGCCCACCTTGGTGTACGGCGGGTGGCACGATCTGTTCACCCGTAGCGGGCCGATCATCTACAACGGCATCCCCATCGCCCCCGGCGCCAAGCAACTGATCATGGGCGACGGGTACCACACCAACCCGGGCGCGGAGTTCGGTCGACCGGGCAACCCGCCGCGGCTGGATGCGTTGCAGCGGGCGTGGTTCGACCACTGGCTCAAAGGCGTCGACAACGGGATCGAGCGCTACGGCCCGGTGACGATGTTCCAGCAGGGCGGTGGGTGGACCACGTCGGACCAGTTCCCACGCGCAGGCGCCCAGTCACAACGGAGCTACCTGTCGGCGGCACCCAGTGGGACCGCCGGCCACAGCGGCTACGACGGCAGCCTCACCGCGTCACCGACGCCGGACAACGCGCGGCTCACCGTCGCGCCGGGGCTACGGGGTATCTGCTCACGCGATGCCGCCTTGGGAACCGCCGGTGCGGCAGCAATTCTGGGATCCGCGTGCACCAAGGACTCGCGGTTCAACGAGGCCGAGGCCCTCACGTTCACCAGTGCGCCCGCCGAGCAGCCCACTCAGATCTCCGGGTCCACCAACATCCACCTCAACACGGTGCTCGACCGCCCCGATGGCTTCTGGGTGGCCACTATGAACGACGTTGCCCCCGACGGCACGTCCACCCCGCTGACCCACGGTGCCATCGTCGCGTCGCTGCGGGCAGTCGACCAGTCGGCCAGCACCAGATCGCCCAATGGCGACTACATCGACGCGGTCCCCGAGCTGACCGTGGAGACTCGGCAACCGGTGGTGCCCGGGCTGCCCACCACCGTCGATCTGAGCCTGTTGCCCACCGACGCTGTCATCGCGCCCGGTCACCGCGTCCGCATCGATATCTACGCCTCGAGCGTGCCGCGCTACCTGCCCCTGGGCCCGATGCTGCTGGACTCGGGGCTCGCTCCGCAGCACGTGCAGCTCGATCCGTCGAACCCGAGCTTCGTCAACATCCCGTACGTGAAGTAAGGATCCTTTCTCGCGGTAGGAGCGTCCAACCCGGGGTGGACCCCACCGACAAGATCGCGGCCCGCCAGGACGGCATCGTCACGCGGACGCACGCATTGGCTGCCGGGATGACTGCACCGGGCTCACGAGCGCAACCTCGGCCGTACCGGCAGCGCCCGCGCTACGTCGATGTTGACCGTCGCATCGAACGGCGGCGAATCCGAGGCCGAGCGAATCTTCCTGCGTCTGTTGCGCTGCGCCGGGTTGAGCGGATGGTCCTGTGCGGTGGCGTCCTGCGGGTACGTCATCGACGTGGCGTTCGAGAGTCGACGCGTCGCGATCGAGATCGACGGGTGGACGGTGCTGCGTTTCACCTATCACCGGTTGATCGGTGATCCGTCGGGCTATCAGCAGCTCTTACCCGGCGGGACGTCCAGGTGATCCGCGGCGCGGGCAATGACGAACGCCTGGGCCGCGGTTTCCCCGGCACCACCCGAGCGGACGGCGTCGCGGTGCAGCACGTACCCGCAGTCGATGAGCAGTGACTGCACGTGGTCGACGTCGTGACGCAGGAAGTCGAGGTGCACGTCCATGTCGAAGGCGGAGCGCATTTCCAGTGTCGGCGCCGAGGTCTGGAAGGCGAGCAGCAGCCAGCCGTCGGCGGTGGTGACACGCTTGAACTCGGCGAACAGCTCTGCCAGATGCTGGGCCGGGGTGTGCACTATCGAGTACCACGCGCAGACGCCGTTCACGGATTCGGGCGCGAGCGGCAGCGCCGCCATATCGGCCACCAGCCCCGATGCCATTCGAACCATCCGCCGCGACGAGTCGATCCCGATGACGTCGAGCCCCGCGCCGCTCAGCTCCCGGCCGGCATGGCCCGGACCGCATCCGGCGTCGAGCACGCGGGTGCCTCCGGAGGCGCGCACCGACCGGGCGAACGACGCAAGGAATCCGCGGTCGAACGGCCGGGAGGAGAGCTCGTCGGCGAAAGCCTCGGCGTACTCGTCTGCGATGAGGTCGTATTGAGCGCCGGCGTGCGTCACGCGGATCGAGCCGGAGCTGCTTCGGGCAAACCGAACAGAAAGCCTTGCACCATGTCTGCCCCCAGGGAGCGTGCGGTATCGAACTCCTGCTGCGTCTCGATGCCTTCGTAGATGCACTTCGCACCGATGGCGGACGCGAAGGTGGTGAGCGCATCGGCGGCCGCGCGGCGCATGGTGTCGGTGTCGATGCCGCGAACGATGGACGCGTCGAGCTTGATCACATCGGGTTTGATTTCCACCAGCTGCCGCAGCCCGGAGTATCCGGCGCCGACGTCGTCGACCGAGATGGACAGGCCGCTCTCGCGTAGATCGTCGAGCGCGGCGCTCAGGGCGAGGTAGTCGGTGACCAGGTCGTGTTCGGTGATTTCGATGACGACCGGTCGGAACGACGACGCGGGACGGAGCACGTGTGCCAGATCGGTGGCCAGCACCGTGGCAGCGGAGACGTTGACCGAGAGGAACGCATCGTGCTGGAGAGTGGCTGCGGCGCGCACCGCTTGCTGCAGCGCTGAGACCTCGAGTTGAACTTGGACGCCTCCGGCCACGGCATCGAGGAACCACGCCTGCGTCGATCCGTGTCCGGCGGGAAACCGTGACAGTGCTTCGTAGCCAAGGATGTTGCCCGTGGCGACGCAGTTGACCTGCTGGAAGACGATGTTGGGACCACCGGCGGCGACCAGATCGGTGATGTGCTCGTAGGTGGCGGTGTCCGGCCGTTCGATGCCGTACTGGTCGAAGGCGGCGGTGGTGAGAACGCGGCCCAGAGCAACAGCTGTGGCGGTGTGTTTGCCGACGTTCACAACGGACGTTGCGCACTTGACGTTGACCGTGGCGCTGCGCAGTCGAACGTTCTCGACGAGATCGGTGACGAAGGCCAGTTCTCGCTGGACGGTGTGCTCGGAACCGGTGACGACACACGCGAACTCGTTGGGTTGAATGCGTGCGAGCACGGCATCGGGGAATCCCTTACGAAGCAACTGCGTGACTTCGGCGACCAACTCTTTGCCGGTGGTGGACCCGAGTCGCCGTTCGATCCGATCGAAGTCTCGAAGCTGGACGAGGGCGGCCCCGAGAACGAAGCTGGAGTCGGGCCGGATCGTGTCCGCGAAGGCTCGGTCCAGTCCTCGGCGGTTGAGCAAACCACTGACGGCATCCCGATGGCTGTGCTCGAGGGACTCGACGAGGTGTCGAACATGCATCGTCGCGAGGAGGGGCAAGCCCGCGATGCACAGCATTACGCACGATCGAGCAGTGACCAACAATGGATCGACTCCGTCGCCGACGGAGAGGGCCGCCAGCACCGCCGTGACGGCGACCGTGATCGCGTATTGAATGCCCTGGACGGTCGTCGTGGAGTAGACCGCGGCGAACATCGTCACCAGCACCAGTAGAGCGACTGCGGGCAGCGCGTCGAAAGGAGATTCGGACGCGAATATGACGATGCAGAGCGTGATATCGCTGTAGACGATGAAGAGGTTCGGGTACCTGACCTCTGCGTTGCGGAAGTAGATGAGAGCGGCGGCGGGGACCGTAGAGACCGAAACTGCGACGATGAGCCAGTGCAGCGAGTCCGAGATCTGGCCGGAGTACACCCAGGCGAGACCGGACATACCTATCAGGACGACGCTCGAGACCACGATGAGTCGCATCACCGGCAGGGTCGGGTATCGACGCGGGGCATCGCTGGTCGATGCCGAGATCGAACGTGCTGACACCGGTCCCTCATTCGTCGTGCCACCTGTGCGTCGGCTGACGAGGTGGTCGCCAAGTAAATACTTTGCTAGCCCTCTGTGTTCGGAGCAAAGGGTCCGCACAGACGTGCAAAACAGTACCTGACCAAGGGAGGGCGGCTGCAAAGAAAAGATAACGTTCATGTTTTTTGTATCGTGTCAGGCGAAAGCTGGCCCAACTGGCACCTATCGCATATGTACGGGAATTACCTTCCCGGTCGACGCGGGGGACGCTCAGGTCATTGTCTGACAATGTAGAACGAACGTCAGATGAGTCCCTGGCCAATGCACAAAAGGAGGAGAAAGAACAGCGCTACCAGGCCGACGGCAACCGAAGTCAACTGCACGACCGTCGGTTTGGCTGGGTCGATGACGCGATTGCGGCGCTGTGACATGACCGGAAGTATCGACCTGCGACAAGTTGCGCCGCAACCTTTGTTGATGAATTGATATCAATAAGCGATGTTCAATTTTCAATGGTGTCGAACAAAGATCGATACCGCGCCGAGGTGGGGCTCAGCGTTATTACCGACTGACCGGTATTTCACCGTCCCGGGTAGCGCCTCTAGTCTCGGAGCATGAACCTCGGCGACTCGACACCTCTGATGATCGCCGCGGGTCTGCTTGCCGGAATCCTTCTGGGGTACGTCGTGCAACGCGGGCGGTTCTGCTCGCACTCTGCTGTTGCCAACGCGACACGACGAGACTTCTCCCTGGCCAAGGGGTGGATTCTGGGTGTCAGCCTGGCGTCGGTGGGTCTAGCGTTCCTGTATTTGCTTCCCGGCACGGAAACCCTCAACCAGGGGCTGGCGCTGCGTCCGGTGCCCAACATCGTCGGGGGGTTGCTGATCGGCATCGGCATGGTGGCGGCAGCGTCGTGCATCTCCGGGCTGTTCTGGAAGTTGGGTTCGGGGATGCTCGGCGCTGTGGTCGGTCTTCTCGGGTGGGGATTCGGCGAGTTGGCGGGACGCGAGATTCTCTCGTCCGGACCGGCAGTGCTCTCGTCCGCGACCACAGTGCTCGGCGACGGCGAGGCCGGAACCGTGCCCGGAGTCCTCGGGGTCCCGGCGCCGGTCGTAGCGGTGCCGTTTGCCGTCGTCGTCTTCGTGCTGGTGAAGCGGAGCAGGGGTCCGATGCGATTGGGGATCGGTCTGGGCATCACCATCGTCGCGGGCTGGGCTCTGGCCGCGGTGAGCGGTGCGAGTTTCGGGCCCAGCTCGGTGGGTGCGGTGGTCTCGGTGGCGGATGGCAGCCCCAACTACTGGCTGGTGGCGTTCCTGGTAGGACTCGTCGTGGGCGCGGCGGTGGCCGCTCGCCTGCGCGGCGGCCTCTGGATACGTGGCGAGTCCGCCTTGCGCTACCTCCAGCTGCTCCTCGGTGGCGTGCTGTTGGGGGCGGGCGGATGGATCGCCGGCGGATGCACGCTGGGCCACGGACTTTCCGGTGCCGCGCAGCTCAACGTGTCGTCGTTCCTGGTGGTGGCGGCGATCATCGTGGGTGTGGTGGTGACGCGAATGCTCGCGATCACGCTGCCGGGTCGCCGCGCCCGGTGAGGTAGTCCTCGGGGTGGTGGACATGGTTGACCCGTCCGGTGCGCTCCGGATCGAGGATGTCTGGCGGATGCCACATCGTTCTTCCTGCGTAGGGATGGCCTGGCGGCGCCGTTGACGTGGACCAGCCCATCGGGCCGTCGTGAATCATCGGATGGTGTGCGTCGCACGCGAAGGTGAGTGACCCGATGTCGGTGGATCCGCCGTCCTGCCATTCCTCGATGTGATGCACCTGCGCGTCGACGGCAGGGCGATCGCATCCGGGTGCGCTGCATCCGCGATCCGACGCGGCGAGCACCATGCGCTGATCTTCTGAGGCGATTCGCTTGCTCCGCCCCAGATGGAGTGGGCGACCCTCGCCGTCGAACAACGCGAGATACAGCTCGGCGTGGGAACTCATCCGAATGACGTCGCGAATGGGCATGGACCCGCCGGTGCCTGTGGTGCCGAGGCCGATCCCGCGAAGAAGATCGTCCAGGGTGGCGGTGATGATGACGCGAACGGGCAGACAGCGATGCTGCCCCAGGTTGCCCGACGCGAGCATCTGCCGCATCAGAACCTTGAACGCGTCGTGCAGGCGCTGGGGTTTGGTGCGCTGATCGCGTTCCTGCGCTTCGGGATCGAGCTCCTCTCCGTCCGGAAGGTCGACCGTCGGCGCCGCGGTGTCGTCCGGATTGCACATTCCCCGCTTGGCCAGCTTGCTCGCGCAGGCCTGGGCATACGCGGCGCACTCCGGGTCCAGCACGAAGCGTCCCGAGACCATGCCGTCCGACCCCTGCTTCATCGCGAAGATGCCCCGCTTGCGCACACGATCCGGTGGAAGCTCGAACTCGCCCTCTTCGACGATGTGGGCGGCGATGCGTTCGGCGAGAATCGAGAGCTCGGACGGCCGTACTTCGCGGGCCGCGCCGGCGAGATGGCGCTCGGCGTCCCGCACAGTGTCGGCGTCGACCGCGTTGGGCAGACCCGAGACGAACCTTCGGATGACCTTCACGTGGGCCGGATCGATGGCGCCTTCTCGAAGCGCACCTGCCGTGGCGGGGAGCCGCGGTTCCAATAGCTGACCGACGACGGTGGTGCGGTCCCCGAGCTGCGCGGCGTCGGACAACCTGCGGGAGGCGGCTGCCCTGTCGATGTTGAGAACGAGCGACAGGGCGTCGGCGTTGCGAGCGCCCGGCGCTTCGAACCCACCCTGCGCGACCAGCTGAGCGAGCCATCGATGCCCCTGGCCGATGCGAGCGCGCGTCACACGCTCATCCCGCACCAGCAGGGCCAGGCGATCAGCGGTACGAAGGTGCGAGGTGTCGTACTCCGCTATGCGACGGGTCAGCGCTTCCTGCGCCTCGACGAGCGCGAGCAACGCAGGATCACTGATGGCGCAGGGAGTCGAAACCCCCTGCGCCTCAGCATTGTCGACAGAATCCGGCCCAGCGGATTCGTCGTGTCCCCCCGACGTCATGAGCTCAAGTTAACCCACCACACCGACAAATATCGAACACATGTTCGAACTGCCTACACGCACGCAATTCTGTCGGAAATTACAGTCCGGCCGCCGACACGATGCCCCACAGCAGGAAGGTGATGAGGAACCCGGCAACACCGAGTGCCGTCGTCAGCACGGTCCAGGTACGCAGGCCGTCCCCCACTGACAGGCCGAGGAATCGGGTGACCACCCAGAAGCCCGAGTCGTTGACGTGGGAGAAGCCGAGTGCGCCGAATCCGGTGGCGAGCACCAAAAGTGCCACCTGGATGACGGTGTAGTCGCCTGCGGTGACCGCGGCACCCAGGAGGCCGAGCGTGGTGACGATCGCGACCGTTGCCGATCCCTGCGACGCCCGCAGCGCCGCTGCCACCACGAAGAGCGAGACGATCAGGGGCAGGCCGGCGTCGGACAACGATCCGGCGAGAGCGTCGCCGATGCCCGACTCGGTGAGAACCCGGCCGAACACGCCACCCGCGCCGGTGACCAGGATGATGATGGCCGCGGGAGCCAGGCCCGAGTCGAGTGCCTGCCCGATCTGCTGCGAACTCAGTCCTCGCCGCACACCGATCAGCCAGTACGCCAGGGCGGTGGTGACCAGCAGCGCCACGGCCGGTGCGCCGATGAACCCGACGACGGCTGCCGCGGTGGACTCTTCGTCGACCAGGAGGCCGCCGACGGTGCCGAACATGATCATGACGATGGGGAGCAGGATGAGCGCCACGATGGACCCCCAGCCGGCGGGGTTGTCCCGACCGGCGGTGGCAATCGGATCCTCGTCGTCGGAGCTGTCGGAGCTGTCCGAGCTGTCCGAGCTGCCGGAGCCGCCGCCGGTCCGCGCGCCGACCTTGGTGTTGGCAGTGAAGGTGGCGAAGCTGCGTGCGGTCTCGCGCAGCATCGGCACGTCGCGACGGTTGAGCATGCGTGCGACGTAGTAGCTCAGCACGCCCAGGGGAAGGCAGATGACGAGGCCCAGAATGGTGAGCCAGCCCAGATCTGCGTCCACCAGAGCCGCGCCGCCGACGACGCCGGGGTGCGGCGGGACGGTGACGTGGATGGCGAGCATGATGCCCGCGACGGGCAACCCGACTTTGACGGGGTCGACGCCGAGGACGACGGCGAAGCCGTAGATGATGGGCACCAACACGATGAAGCCGACGTCGAAGAACACCGGGATGGCCAGCATGAATGCCACCGCCACCAGTGCCGCCACCAAGCGCTTCTGCCCGAAGACGTCGGCTGCTTTCTCGGCCAAAGACCTGGCGCCGCCGGAGATTTCGATCAGCTTGCCCAGCATGGTGCCGAGGCCGACGAGCAGTGCGACGTTGCCCAGTGTTCCGCCCATGCCGGCGACGATGGTGTCCACCACGTCGCCCAGGGGGATGCCGGCGACGATCGCCGTGAGGACGCTGACGCCCAACAGTGCGAGGAATGCGGGCACCTTCAGTCTGATGACGGCGACCAGTAGTAGTGCGATGCTTGCCACGGCGACAAGCAGTAGTCCGGTGGTGCCCACGACATGCTCCTTCTAGGTCGAATAAGTGAGAGTGTTACTGCGAGTGCTTGTTCGGTGCGACGGCGCGAATCACGGCGGAGTCGTCCAGCGCGCCGAGTCCCTGCGCCTGGCCGATCAGGTAGAGCTGTTCCGCCGCGCCGGCGACGGGTGTGGCCAGGCCCAGTCCGCGAGCGGCGGTGGTGACGATGCCCATGTCCTTGACGAAGATGTCCAGCCGGCTCAGCACCTCTGCGCCGCCCTCGTCGTAGGCCTCGAGAATGCGAGGACCGCGGTTGCCCAGCATGAAAGATGCTGCGGCGCCGCTCTGTAGCGCATCGAGCGTGCGATTCGCATCGAGCCCGAGCGAGTCCGCCAGTGCAAGAGCCTCGGCGGCCGCGGCGATGTGGACGCCGCACAGCAGCTGGTTGACGGTTTTCAGAGCCTGGCCGTCACCGGCATTGTCACCGACGACGACGAGTGTGGACGACAGTGCCTCGAGGACGGGGGCAGCGCGGTGACGCGCGTCGGGCGTTCCGCCGACGACCACCAGCAGATCGCCCTGTCCGGCGCGCACGGGCCCGCCGGACAGGGGTGCGTCCACCAGGTCGACTCCCAGCTCGGTCAGCTCGGCGGCGGCAGCTTTGACCGGGTCGATGCCGACGGTGCTGGTCATCAGCACCACGGCGCCGCGGCGGAGGGAGGAGGCGATGCCGTCGTCGCCGAACAGCACGTCATGGAGCTGCGCCCCGTTGCGGACGGCGAGCAGAACGACGTCGGCGCCGGCTGCCGCTTTCGCGCCGCTGGGATGAGTGGTGATGCCGGCGTCGTCGGCCAGGGCGGATCGTTCGCTGTTCGGATCGAATCCGTGCACCTCGGTGACGGTGGCGAGGTGGGTCGCCATGGGCAGGCCCATCGCGCCGAGGCCGAGTACTGCGACTGTGGGGTTCATGCGTTTTCCTTCGAGAGAGTTCGGACGACGTCGGTGAGCGAGGTGGTGCCGCCGACATTGCCGGCGAAGACGACATACGGAATACCCACGCCCGGTCCGTCTTTCGGCTCCCAGAGGGAGACGATGCCGGGAAGCATGGGGCCTTTGGCGATGGCACGAGACATCCCGAGACCGTGAGCTGCGAGGTCGGACGAGGTGATGCCGCCCTTGGCGATGACGAAGCGCGGTGCACCGCGTTCGAGCACGGATCGCACGATGTGGACCAGCGCGGACGAGACCTGGCGTGAGATGTCGAGGCTCTCGGCGCCGTCGGTGGTTTTCACCAGGGTCCGAGAGGTGCTCACCACGACGGTCTTGTCGGCCAGAGCGGAATGCACCGCGTCGACCAGTTCGGCCAGATACTCCTCACGCCGCGCGGGATCGATGACGGTGGGCACGTCGACCACCAGGGAAATCTGATCGATGTCGCTGGCGGCGAGGTCGGCCAGTTGGCGGGTGGTGAGGCCCACGTGCGAGCCGACCACCACCAGTCCGCCGGTGGCGGGACCGTCGGCGCGGAACACGTCTGCGGCCGTGAGCGGTTCGCGTGGTTCCTGGCCGATCATCGCGCGAACGAAAGGCGGCCCGACGCGGTAGAGAAAATGCTGACCTCTGCTCTGCGCCAACTGGATTCCGAGTGCGACCTCGCGCAGATCTTCCTCGACCACCATGTCGACGACGACGGGGATCGCACCGGACGCCGAGCCGAGGATCTCGGCCACTCCCTCGGCTCCCTTGGTGCGAATCGTGCGCAGGTCGATGTGCAGGACGTCTTCGGCAGCGACGCGACCGGCCGTCTTCTCCTGCACCCAGGAGGCGAGATCCGACGAGTCGAAACCGAACGTCGCGTCGCGGGCGAACTCGGTCTCCGCGACCGGTACCGCGCGGCCGCCTTGGTTCGGATCGACGAAGTAGTGCACGCCGTCCACGGTCACGCGGCCCGCGTCGGGGAATGCCGGGACGAGGATGACGCCGTCGATATCAGAACCTCCGGACGCGGCGATCCGGCGCATCAACGTGTCGGTTTCCAGCGGAAAGTGGCCGCGCAGGGTGGAGTCGCTGCGGGAGACGAAGGCGATCTCGATGCCCAGTCGCCCCGCGACCGACAGGGCCACGTCGGCGATCTCCTGGTTGCGATGCTCGGCCTCCGCGGGGTCCAGGCTCCGAGTGTTGGTGAGTACGTACACGGCCGGGACCGATCGCGAGAAGGCCCACTCGAAGTGTTCGGGGTCCCACCGAGTGAGAACGGGCAGATCGTGGACCGATTGGGTGCCGGTGGGATCGTCGTCGAGAACGACCAATACCGGCGAGGAGCCGGCACCCTCTCGTACCGTCGCGGCACCGACAGTGGGCGCGGCGGAGTGGTCCGCGAGCAAATCATCGAGTGTTGACACGAAGCGTCCTCAAGCTAGACATCAGATGTCTGACATCTTGCGACTGTGATGGTCGTCATGTCAAGAGCCGCTCTACGCCGAGGTCACACTTCTAGCGGTCGGCGATGACGAAAGCGTGCAGATCGTCCAGGGTTTGCTGCATGTGCTCGGCCATCGCAGCCCGCGTACGTTCCGGATCCGCGTCGGCCATCGCGGTCACGATGTTTTCGTGCATCACGATCGCGTTGATCTGAATGGCCGATACTGCCGACGTCTCGCGCCGTGTCTGAGACAACAGCCGTCGGACCGGGTCGTACACCGCGGGAACCAGAAGATTGCCGGACGCCGCCAAGATGACGTCGTGGAAGGCGAGATCCGCTTCGACGAATCCGTCGACATCGCTCGCGGCGTGCGACTCTCGCATGCGGTCGAGGTGTAGGCGGAGGGCGGCGACGTCGTCGTCGGTTCGCCGCGCCCCGGCCAGCTCCGCAGCGCCTACCTCGATGATCCGGCGCATCTCCAGCATCTGAATCGACATCTCGTGGGCCCGACCGCTCGACGACGCGGCACGCACCACTGCATCGATGGACGTCCACTGCGAGACGTCGTTGACGTACGTTCCACGGCCGCGGACTGCGGTGAGAACGTTGATGGCCGCCAACTGTTTCAGGGCTTCCCGCACCGTCAGCCGGGAGACGTCGAACTGGGTTCCGATCACCGCCTCCGACGGAAGCATGGTGCCCGGTGGAAGCTCGCCGGAGACGATGCGTTCCAAGACGTCGTTGGAGACCACCGACACCAACGAGTCACGCGCCACGAAGGACACTTCCTTCGCGGCGCGTGCTCGCTGACTCGGTCATGGACCGACTATAAACTCAGGTCAGAACTGGATCATCACCTTGAGCGCCTCGCGGTTGTCCATCGCCTCGTAGGCGGAGGGGACGTCGTCGATGCCCACGGTGCGGTCGAAAACCTTGCCGGGCTCGATGGTTCCGTCCAGCACGTCGCCAATGGTCTGCTCGAGGTAGGCGCGCACGGGTGCGACACCGCCGGTGAGGGTGATGTTGTGGCCGAACAGCGCCTTCCAGCCGATCGGCGCTTCCTTGTATTGGGGGACGCCGACGCGGGAGATGACGCCGCCGGGGCGCACGATGCCGTACGCCTGTTCGTAGGCGGGCATGTGGCCGACGGCCTCGAGCACCACGTGGCTGCCTTCGCCCTTGGTCAGTTCCTTGACCTTCTCGATGCCCTCGTCGCCGCGCTCGGCGACCACGTCGGTGGCGCCGAACTCGATGCCCAGGTCGGTGCGGGACTTGTGCCGACCCATCAGGATGATTCGCTCGGCGCCGAGGCGCTTGGACGCCAGCACTGCAGACAGGCCGACTGCGCCGTCGCCGATGACCGTGACGGTCTTTCCCTTCTCGACGCGTCCCATGTGCGCTGCGTGGTAGCCGGTCATGTAGACGTCGGACAACGCGAGCAGCGACGGAAGCAGGTCGCTGGACTCGTCCACACCCGGCACGGCCACCAAGGTGCCGGCTGCCTGCGGGATGCGCGCGTATTCGGCTTGCAGTCCGCCCGTCTCGGGGCTGCCCCAGCCGCCGCCGTGCACGCACGAGGTGTGCATGTTCTCCTGGCAGTAGATGCAGGTGTTGTCCGAATAGGTGAACGGCGTGATCACGAAATCGCCCGTGGACAGGCCGGTGACGTCGGAACCCAATTCCTCGACGACGCCGATGAGCTCGTGGCCCATGGGTTGGCCTTGGTCTTTGGGCTTCATGTTGTGGTACGGGTGCAGGTCGGAGCCGCAGACGCAGGCTCGAACGACCCGGACGATGGCATCGGTTTGCTCGACGATGCGGGGATCGTCGACCGTCTCGACTCGTACGTCGCCTGCGCCGTACATGAACGTGGCTTTCATTCGATGAACCTTTCGGAAGAATAGTGGGACGTGCATGTGTTCCCGGCCGGTTCCGACCTCAATCACGTCGCGGAGTTGGTAACGATCGAAACATTCGGGCGTTGCAGTCAGATTACGGTGACATCCATCACACGCGCAGCTACGAAAGCCCAATATGACCGTGTGGTGGGTGTCCAGCGTGGTGGCAGTGTGGGGCTCGGTGTCCTTGGTGGTCGGGGTGTACCTGGGCTCCGCGATCCGCACGGCCGAGGCTGCGGCTCGAGCCGACGGCGTGCTGTGAGGGCTGACAATTTTAGATCGGCGAGGCACTGGGCCGTGCTCACGATCCACTCGTCGCGCTCTACCAGGTCGCCTCACCGCTCATGTCGAGCGCCATTTCCGCAGGACATCGTTTTCTGGCTAACGAGAGAACATGGAATACCTCGCGCAGTCCGCGGTCAGTCCGCCGGGAGGATTTGGGCGGATTCACAGGTAAATCGCAGGTTTGTCGGGTAGGAATACACAATATGTACGCTTCGCTCTGCCGTATCGGATGCCATGACTGGTCGATCACCGAAAGTCGGCCGGGCGTCTGGACGCTCTCAGGCCAGGTTCTCAACATCGAGGTGGGCTACCGCTGCTGCGCCCGGTGCGGAAAGTGGCAGCGCGAAATCGGGCAGACGGGCCGATTCGCTGACCATCGGGCAGACAAACCGTGGGACCGTGAGCCCGACCTCGGCAGCCACTTCTTCGACTGAGACTGGGGGCCACGTGAGCAGCTCAGGCATGTGGAAGTGACGTCGGGGAGCCACGCCGCTCGCTCTCGATCCACAAATGCAGTTCGAGCGGGGAACGTTCGTTCTGCGTCAATTGGTGCGGACACTTGACGAAATTGCAGCGCTCAGTGGGAGACCGAGCATCACCATCGATCACGCGACCCGGCTCGCCGCTCTGCTGCGAACCCTCATGACCGAGCAGGCCAATCGCGCAAGTCAGGCCCGAACACTGCTCGCCTTGCGCACCGAGCATCACATCTCGGGACCGGTTTTCCAGGCCGCCGAGTTCTTCCCGACCCTCATTCCAAGGCGGGCAGTTCGGCAGCGTGCATTATTTTCGATGAGCTCGACCGTGCCGACGTCGCCAACCTCTCTGCGGAGATGAGACTCAGCACCGGCGGGACACTCGCCCTCCAGGGGCATCAATGGCTCAGGCACGGCGAAGTCAATCCCGGAGCCGAATCCTGGCCAGACGTCTTAGTCCGGTCACCCACCCTGAGAGTGATCGACCCGCCTACCACCGACAAGGCGGCTCGGGTGGGCTCGCCGACGATCTACCCCACCGTGAGTGCCACCGCTGCGGACATCGACCGCAACCTGGTCAAACCCTCATCTTCAGCGCACTGACCCGGTTGGCGGCGCTATCCGCGAATACCTGAGCAACACAGACCCGGCCAAGAACCGCGCAAGAATCCCCGCCTCTGCCCGTTGGTCCGAACACTCCGATCGCTGTTGTCACGACCGCGTGCGCTCAAGGCCCGAAGCGCGATCTCGAATCGTCGAGAACAGCCCGTGACCGGCAAAGATGAAAAATTGCCCGCCGTACTGACCGCCAGTGCGGACGCGCGCCGGCCCAACTGAGGACATTGTTCAACTGCCCAATGCCGAGCAATGCGGCGCCTAGCCTGTCCGCAGCCTCGAATTGTGGTTTCTCTATGGGACGAACATCCGCGTCTAACGGATTGCCGGCGGGAGTGACCGTCTCGACCGCCGAGGCGTGTGGACTGGCTGATCCGAGAGAATTTCTGCGAGTCAAGCTGCCTTCAGCACTCCGCGTTGCTCCACAAGTCGCTACGCAACGGTTCGGAAAGTACGCTCATCGAATCGTGAACAAACACCTGCAACGAGGGCTAGAGGAGGCAGACGGAGCTACCAAATTGCGTTTGAGCCAGCCCAAACCCTCGCTTCCCAGCGACACTAAACGGACATGTAGCAGACTGCGGCGAGCTATCCAGGTAGGCGACAAGTCTACCTGGCGGACACAACCCTTTTACCACACGATAGATTGCGAGGACCGTTAAATGTACCAACGTGGGTACATTTTCCTCAGCCACAGCCACTTCGAAGGCGGCGTGAAAGTCGGCAGCCATCATCTGTCAGAAAAAGTAGCAGCCATACAAGGGTCCGGTCCGGTTTTTCATATCTCAACCCCGGTTTCAGTGCTCCAATCCACGCTGCGAAGAGAGAAATCGTCGGATCGCTACAAAATGTCGCGAGCCGGGGCCCGCAAGCGTGAAGAAGTGACTGATATAGTTCCTAGTCAAGTCACGCCTCCTCGCTGGCGCGTGTCGACAAGGGCGAACAGAAAATTTACTACATCAATTCACACACTCGACGTCGACCAATGGGTCGTCCTCGTTGATCAGCCCTTATTCCACAAGCTAGCGAATGATGTACGCGCGAGCATGAACGTGCCGACAAAAATTATATATCGACCAACCGATATTCATCCGTCTGGTCCTCTTGCCAGGGCCGAAAAGAGAATGGTTGCAATTGCGGATGCGATCATTGCAACTTCACAATACACTTTGGAAACGGTGAGGGAGCAATCCCGGGCAGACCGGAATCTTCCCTCGTACGTAATCGAAAACGGCGTCGACATAGAGCTCTTCTCAGGGTCAAACCTTGCAGAAACAATGCGAAGCGGATTCATTTACGTAGGTGCTATCGACTCTAGATTCGACTGGGAATCCGTCATACTACTCGCCGCGGCTTTTCCTCAAGAAAGTTTCACGCTCGTCGGACCGGTAAGCGCAGAAGTCCCGCAATTGCCTCCCAACGTATCGTGCGTTGGAACGGTGCCCTACGCCGGCGTGCCAGCACTGATGGCACAGGCCAAGGTTGGTCTGTTACCCTTCAACTCAAACTCGCTAAATGCGGGGCGAAGCCCGATGAAATTCTACGAGTACCTGGCTGCAGGACTCGTGGTTACCGGATCTAGGACTTCTGAGTTGGATTCACGCCACGCGCCGAACACCTGGCTGTGGGACAACGCAGCGAATGTTGTAGCAAAAGTTTCGCAGGCGTACTCGCAGGACGCGTCGTCTGCAGGAATTGAGCACGCACGTCAATTTGACTGGAAACTACGTGCAGCGGAATTGGTTCGCATAATAGACAGCTTATTCGATTCGAATAGCGGGTAATAACATGAACAAGTCGACCGTCAAGGGCCTCCAGAAGAACGACGATGTTGTCAGTCTGACATTTAAGGCTTACTGGTGGACGAACCCGATGTGGGTCGTACTAGTATTGCTGCCGGCAATCATCTTATACGCTCTTAGATCAAGTCCAAGCCAGTACGGTGTATGGCGTGTATCGAAGTTCGTTGACGCCGACACCGCAAGCGTGATGCTCCTGGGCGTTGTTTCGATGGCAATCGGCTTCGCCGTGGTTTCGCTTGTCAAGAATAAGCCGCCGCCTTCTCAAATTTTCTTGACGCGTTCGATGCTCGAAACGTTGGCGCGAGTAAGCAGGATTAGTTTCTTGCTCATGCTGTTATCGTACGTCGTTTGGACAGCCCTTGCTATCCGCGGCGGGCTCAACATTGCACAGATACAGGCCGTCCTTGGCTTCGAACGAGGGGCTGTGTCCGGTGTGAAGGACACAGCAGCGCCGGTCGGGGGCTTGACGTCATTTACACAGCTCGGGCCGGCAATTGTCGTCATCGAGATGATCCTGATCCGTGCAGGCATGCGTGCGAACAAAAGAGTAATTGCTACCGTAATAATCTTGGCCGCCGTACGCGCATTGTTCTATGGCGAAAGGCTTGCCCTAATCGAAGTTCTCCTTCCCTTGGGCTTTATAAGTTTTGCTCTACCCTTGGCTCGGAGCGGCAAACTGCGCACAAGAATCGGCACGTGGGCACCAGTCGCAGCGCTTCCTCTGCTTTGGACGATTTTTGCGGTTTTTGAGTATGGCAGAAGTTGGGCAGCTTACCGAACATCGTTCAACGGCACCTACGTAGAGTTCGTGACGCAACGGCTAAGCGGCTACTACGCAACTTCTGTCAACAATAGTGCGCTTTTCTATAAATCTTACCCAAGGAACACGGAGTCAGATGCGTTGTACTCATTCTCCTCTGTTTGGGATGCGCCCGTCCTCTCATCTTTGCTGGGGTCTCCCGAAGTGGGTGGTGTCGGAGTCCGGACATGGTGGAGGTCGACCCTCACGACGCTCGCCAACCCTGAATTCAACAATCCCGGAACGTTTGCAGTCACGGCGGCTGAATTGGGCACTGCATGGATGTTTGTGTATTGGCTACTCGCTGGCGTCGGAATTGCGCTTCTTTACAGGGTCTTCCGCCGCGGCGAGTTGTTTGGGCTAGTAGCACTGCCAGTATCGTACGTCGGCCTGATCGAGCTGCCAAGAATCATCTACTGGATGCAAGGTCGATTTACTGCCCTGTTACTTGTGCTTCTTGTCATCCTTTACCTATCCAGACATGAGAAGAATCGAGTACCAAAAGTATTCGCAAGAATCGCGATGGAAGTACCAACACCGGAAAATCAGGAGCTTACGAGAAGATGAGTATAGACGTTCGGGGAGTCAACACTCATAATAAGGGTGCGCACTTGATGTTGATCGCAATCGTGAACCAGATTTCCAAGAGATGGCCGATAACTGTAAGCCCAAACGGATCAGATTACGATGACAGAGCAAGACTCGGGCTCCGGCAGTCGCTCATCCTTGACCAGGCCCCTCGAATGACCGCAGCAGTCGGTTCGCTCTTGCCCCGGCGCATGACGGCCATGTTTGGCGTTGAGCGTGCATCGGACATCTCGGGTGTACTGGACGCTTCGGGATTTGCGTATTCGGATTCGTTCGGTCCTAAGCGCTCCCAGCGTGAGGCGTCGTTGCTGCGCAGTTGGCGACGTCAACAGGTTCCCCGTGTTTTCCTGCCGCAGGCGTTTGGCACGTTTTCGGACCAACGTGTTCGCGAGTTCAGTAGAGAACTGCTGCGAGATGCGAGGGTAGTCTATGCACGCGACAAGGTAAGTTTGCGGTACCTGCAGGACAGCGATATGGATTCTGGGAACATTCGGCTCTGTCCTGATTTCACTACGCTAGAAAATGGCAAGGTGCCGACCGACTTGCCTAGTGTACCTTTCGCTGCATTTGTGCCCAACTCGAAGATGATCACTCACGGTGACATTAGCCAATCCCAATACATAGCTGACGCCAGAGAACTCCTGCGCTACCTCGATAAGCGAGGAATGCGACCCATAGTGGCTCCGCATGAGTCGACGGACATTCCACTGGCCAGACAAATTGTCGACGGTACTAGTGGACTAGTGTATTGGAACAACGATCCGCTCGCGATAAAAGGGTTTCTTAGCGAAGCCGAGATTACCGTCGGCAGCCGATTTCATGCGCTTGTAGGTTCTCTGTCGAGCGGGCGACCAACTGTTGGCATTGGCTGGTCACACAAGTACCGTGAGCTGTTTTCTGACTACGGCGTCGAGCATTGGATTGCATCTGATCTCGGCCAAGCCCAAACGCTCGTGGAGGCAAGCTTAGACGATGCGCAGGGGATTAAAGATGTTCAGTACCAGGGTGCTGTACTGAAAGACAAAGTCTCCGAGATGTGGCACGACGTCAGCTCAATCTTGGAAGGGCGTTAGTGATGACATCTGCTCGTAGCGTCGTGAAGAAGTTACTTCCTACAGATTCAGGCGAACAACTCGCGAGAGCGAGACAGCGTGCCCGACGTTTATATTTCGAGAACGCTAGTCCCATAACAAGGCCCTGGTACGTAAGGGGTGCGAAGGCTTACCGACGGGAAAAGGCATCGTTCCACGCTGGTGCACGAAAGTATTATCGCGAGTCCGCTGGTGACCAACAGAAGTTTGAGCTTCGTAGGCATATTCACATGATTGAAAAAGGTTTGTCTATGCAGCCTCGCCGGCAGACTTTTGGTGCTGGGTACGCCTTGCAAACTGTCAAGTCGTACTTGACGTTGTTCGGGCAACTCGACGACGAGGAGCAGGAATGGATGCATTCGGTTTTGGTCTCGTACGTTGAGGCTACGGCGGGCAGTATGGATGCAAGAGTGCAAAGTGCCCGGACGGCCTTCGCGGCTTCACCGTCTCTACGAGAAGGTGCGAACTTATCGAGTTCGCCTTATCCTGTGGGTTCACTGGTGTCATTGGTTTCGCAAGAGGACCTGCTTGCGCTCTCGCACATCCGAACATCAGTACGATGGTTTACGGACGAGCCGGTGCACCGAGACGTCATTGACACGGCCGCTTCGACGGCATTGCAAGCGCCGACGGCGTGCAACCGTGTTCCGTGGAAGATTCGAATTTTCGATGATGTTTCCTCCGCGCGGTCCGTTGCCAAGATCGCAATGGGAACTGCGGGCTACCTACACTCAATTCAGAACGTCGCCGTCTTCGTGGGCGATCAATCAGCGTACTTCGACGAACGCGATAGGCACCTAATATACATAGACGCATCCTTGGCGGCTATGAGTTTCGTGTTGTCATTGCAGGCTGCGAACGTGTCGAGCTGTTGCGTTAATTGGCCAGATATCCCGAAACGCGAGGCCAAGATGGCGGAATTGCTTGGTCTCGCGGAATACGAGCGTGTCGTTATGCTCGTTGTTTTTGGTTATCCCGATGAGCATGGACTGACGCCGTTCTCTGGGAAAAAGTCTTTAGATTCTTGCAGGACATATGGCTAACACGGGACACACGTATAGTCGCATCACTATGGCTGGCTCGGTGGTTGAGTGGTGAAGTCGCTGAGTAAGGGCGGGGCAGGATCCAACGCATCGCTACTGCTGTTGGACAGCGTGGTCCGAATGGGCGCGACACTTGTGATTGGCGTCATAGTCGCTCGCGTTTATGGTCCCGATGGTTTCGGCGCGATAAACACCGCAATCTCGCTGTGTACAATAGTCTTGGGATTTTCTGCTCTCGGCATGAGCGGGATCCTCGTTAAAGAACTGATAGAGCGCCCCGGATTTCGTGGGACAATCATGACAACGGTTGTCGTTGCAAAAAGCGCGCTTGGTGGGATGCTCTATCTCTCGATGCTAATGTTCTTGAACCTTTTTGGAGACTCGAATCTAACGGTAGTCGTTGCGATCATCGGGTTTGGCTACCTTTTCACTTCGCTTGACGTATTCGAGGCGAACTTCAACGCAGACTCTGACTTCAAGCGATTAGTGTTCCTTCATATCGGTGGAGTTGTACTCGCCACCGTCGTGAAATTAATCGTTCTGGTTGTTGGAGGCAGCTTGTCTTGGCTCGCAATTGGCTATGGGCTCGATTATGCATTTATGTACTTACTTCCGGCTTTATACTTTTTCATCAAAACTAGGCCGGCGATGATCGAAGGCGTCTCTTATCGCGCGCAATTTTTGTTTCCGGAGCTTGTGTCATTACTTAAGCGGAGCTGGCCAATAATGGCGTCAGGATTTCTTGCGCAAGTAAATTTGCGGATCGATGCACTGATGATAGCTGCGTTGCTGTCGTTTAGTCAGGTTGGTATTTATACAGCAGCCGGAAGACTTTCCGAGTCCTGGACGGTACTCGCAATGGCCATAGTTACGGCTGTATTCCCAATGCTCGTGAGAAGTTCGAAAACGGATCGTGAACAGTATGCAGATGGTCTACTCCGGTTGTTCCGATTGCTTGTTTGGATTAGCCTGGCCGGAGCAACAGTGGTTTTTTTTCTTAGTCCAATGATCATCCGTCTACTGTACGGAGTGGATTTCGCCGCCAGCGCTACGGTCCTGTCTATCCATATTTTTGGGGGAATGTTTCTTTTCGTTCGGACAGCGTTGTCTAGATGGTTGATCGTCGAGAACCTCTACATTTTCAGTCTGCTTTCGCACGGTGCGGGGGCCATAGTGAACATCATCGGCAACGCCCTCGTGCTCGATCGGTTCGGCGTAGTAGGCGCAGCTTGGGTCGCCGTGTTGTCGTACGCCACATCAGGCTTGTTTTTCCTGCTCTTGACGCCACGCACGCGGGTTTTGTTTAAGATCATAATCGTCTCGTCGATTCCAGGTAGGCATCGCGCTCCGCAGGTTAGAAAGTTGGTCGATAAGCTTCCATCGGCTAAGGCTTAGTTTTCGCAGATCGTCCGCGCTGAGAGGAGTCAACGTGGCTAAATTTTTTACACGTAGAACACTGTTCAAGTCCGCCGCAGTCGTAGTTTCGTCGTTCGTTCTTCCATCATGTGTTCGCGACGGTAACCAGACGCGGATATCTAACGTCGCTGAGCATTCGATCACTGGTTGGTGGGTTGATCCTTCTGCGATGAGCATGGGCAGTAGTACGTTTTTCGGCACGGCAGGTTCGGACGGATCCGTCAACGTGAACGTCGTGGGCGGTTCGGCGGGGGGCTTTGCCCGCGTTGCCAAATCAGGGGTTGACGATCACAATGCTCCCGCGGTGTGGGCAGAAGCAGGAGTTCCTGTCGTTTGCGCTTGGTCCTTCCACAATGCTGACCGGAATGTGCGGGTGCGCGTCGGGGGGTTCCCTGGTGAGGTCGACCAGCTGGAGTTCGGAAGCGAGTCAGTCTTCGAGCTGGGCGGAACCGTTAGCTACGCGAAGCTATACCGAGTGGCTACCGAGGACTCGCGAGCGGACTGGCTGTTCAGGCTGCTGGTACGTGTCCGATATCCCGATGGTGCTGGCACGTCTTACGCGTGGAGTGTGTGTACTTTCTCTGTAGGGCGGGCGGATCAAGTCGTGTCCTGGATTGGTTCAGAGTCTGTATTCGTCAGATCGACCAATAATCGGGTTCCTTATCTCTCGACGGCTAGCGGAGATGCCGATAATCGGACTGTGCGATTCGCCTTGGGGTATCACCCCAACGCCGGCGGTGACCAAGCGCCGATTCGTTATGGGACTTATGATTTGGTTGCCAATGCTGTTTTCAACTCGTCGGGGGAATTTATGTGGTCGCTCGACCAGGGGATGTCTGAGGATCGTAAAGACAGAAGCCTCGGTTACGTCGTTGGACCTACCGAATCAATCAACGGGCGTCGGCGCTTCTTCGGGGTGGCCGCGGGGCCTTCTCGACCTGCGGTGCTGTACGCCGAATGGGAGCGTGGATTTGAGGACGACGCCAGGTATTTCGTGGCGTCACAGGACGGATCCGAGGACGCGTGGACTACAGAGGACCTCGGCCCGTCGGGACCCAGGTTCGGCCATTCGGACACCGCAAACTACCTTAGCGGCGCCAGCTTCACTGGGTTTCCGCGGACATCCGAAGACGTCTATACGATTCGCAACAGTCAAGAGGGGTCGGTCGTCGAGAGATCGTCTCGTGGTGCCGTGAACTGGACTCGTACAGAGCTGGCATCCGTGCCGTATACGCTAGCCCGCCCGTTTGGGACGTCGGTAGACGGGAATAGCGGGATGCTCGCGTCTCGAATAGATGAGTACGGCTCGGAGGCGGGCGGGTTCACCGACTTCGACGGAGGGGTGGTGTTCCTCGATGGCTAACCCCGGTTTGCCCGATAGCGGCCGAGGAGACGAGCGTTCTGACCTCGGTGCCGTACGAGTGCTGCATGTCACGGAGGCGTATGGAGGCGGGATTCAGACAGCAATCGCGTCATACATCAGGAATTCCCCACCGGGCACGGTTCACACTGTCATCGCCCGAGGACGTCCCGGACATGAAACTAGCACCGATGTGGGCTGTGAGGTCTCATTGGTTTACGGTGGACTTTTTCGTTTTTTTGCATCTGTCTATTCCGAAATTCGAAGGCTAGAACCAGCTGTAATCCATTTACATTCGAGCTACGCGGGTGCCTTCAGGCTGATCGCACCCCGTGGTGTCCGTATCGTCTACACTCCGCACGCCTTTGCATTCCTCAGATCAGATGTCTCAAGCCTTGCGCGGTTTGGTTACTTCCTAGTCGAGGCTGTTTTAGCTCGCCGCAACCAAGTTATTGCAGCAATTAGTCCGTATGAGCATCGGTTGGCGTCACGCATCGGTGGTTCTGCTTGTAAAGTGATATATCTACCGAATGTTGTATGCGACATTTCTAGAATTGCGAGCGGGGAACGCCAAAATTCTTCGAATATAGACATTATTACTATTGGCCGTATTGCACCGCAAAAAGATCCGCTCTTTATTTCTAAGGTAGCGGAGCTCGTTGGTACGGACTTCCGGTGGGTTTGGGTGGGCGAAGGGGACGATCAGGCTCGATATGCCTTAGAGCATAGCGGAGTTGAAGTGACTGGTTGGCTGCCCAATGCCGAGGTGATTGACCTGCTGGGTCGTGCGCGTTTGTACGTGCACGGCGCGGCATGGGAAGGCGCTCCGGTGACGATGCTCGAAGCGGTGGCCAACGGAACGCCTGTTATAGCTCGTGACGTTGCCGCACTCCAGGGTCTCGGGTTCCCGATGGGCGGACCCACTCCCGATAGTCTCGCCAGTTCGATTTTAGCCTTTTTTGACGATGAAGTGGCGAATGAAGAGGTTCGTGGACAGTGTGCAATGTCCTTGACTGTGCACTCCTCCCGTGCCCAACTTGCATCACTAATTCAGATATACGGCGATCGTGACCACAAGTTATACGAAATAACTACGCCCTCATCGAGCGCTGACAGGTGCGTATCCACTCAACGCGTAAGTGAGAAAACGTCGTCGTGAAAATTCTTTACCCTTCCCGCATTGTCAGTCGAAATGTGGGCGGGAATACCACGTACGGCAGGGCTCTTGTCGATGGGCTGGCCAGCACCGGCGTCGAGGTTGAAGAAATCAAGTCTGGTCGACACCCCGCTACGACCCTCTTGCATGAGAATATAGCGCGCTATACGAGCAAGTCACCAGGCACCATGATCCATTACTTAGCGGACACTGGCTCTCTCTTGGGAGGTGGGGCACCCTCCGTAGTGACTGTCCACGGGATCGCCAGTCGTTGGATCGATGGTGTGCGTTCGCGAACGCAGGAGCTTGTTTGGCGTTCGCGAGTCGCACGGGCGATCGCGACAAGCGAGGCAGTAATAACGCCCAGCGATTCGTCCGCGGCAGACATCGCGGAGATCTTCGATGTGTCCGCGGACGTAATTCGCGTAGTTCCACACGGCATCGAACATGCGACTAATTTCGATTTGGACCCTGAAATATCATTGTCGGAAAGCATACGCCACCGAGTACCAAGCAACTATTTGTTATATGTCGGCAACATTGAGCCTAGGAAAAATATTCCAGCTCTGGTGCGTGCGATGAATGCACCCTCTGTTCGTGCTCTGGGTTTGAAACTGGTGATCGCGGGAAAGCCGGCATGGAATTTTGAGGATTCTATGGAAGCGATAAGTGCATCTATCGATGTGGTCTATCTTGGTTTTGTTTCAGACTCGGATAGGAATATTCTGATGAAACGGTGCGCAGCGTTCATTTTCCCCAGCCGGTACGAGGGTTTCGGATTCCCTGTTCTTGAGGCTCTGTCGTTGGGCTGTTTGGTGATTACATCTGATCGCGGTTCTTTGGCCGAAGTTGCTGGGCCGTCGTGGCGAATAGAAGAGTTGGACAGTGGCGGGATAGCGGCCGCGATCGTTCAGGCAATGCAAGATACAAACTGGTCGCGCCGCTGTGTCGCAGAAGCTCCGTCGTGGGTGTCTAAATTTTCATGGCGTCGAAGCGTTGCTTCTCACCATGATATCTATTGTGAGGTACTCAATTCATGACGTGTAACGTCCTGGTGCTGCACGCCTATAGTGCCGACAATTTTGGAGATGGGCTTCTCGTGGAGGAGTCGTTGTCAGTTGTTCGGCAATCGGTAGGCAAACAAGTTGAGTTTACAGTTTGCGCATCGTACCCGGACACGTTCGACCTGGCCGGCGTTCGACTCATATCTTCTAGGCCGAGAAATGGACTTTACGGCGCTTCGTACTTGAACGTCTTACGTCGGATAAACACATTCGATCTGGTGATCGCAGTCGGGGGTGGCTACCTACGCGCAGGCAGCGGCAAGGAAGCGGTGAAGATGCTGCTGGTTCACGGACCGCAGCTTTTTGCGGCGTCCAGAACAACTGTCCCGGTCGTTTACTTTCCGCAGAGCGTCGGACCACTATCGGTCGTTTCGAGAAATCTCGTCAGATCGCTTTTGCGTCGAGTAGACCTTATTGCGCTAAGAGACGACAGGTCGGTTGACGAGGTTCAGCTGGACAACGTCACGCGACTGCCGGACTTGGCAATCATGACTGCGCGTGAGCTGCCTCAGGGCCGGAGTAGCATGGCGCCGAATCGGGTTCCGGTCTTGTCTGTACGGCCAGTCGGCGGGGCAGTGCCTGCGCTCGTGAAGCAGCTGGCGACCACACTGGGCGAATTCGATGGTTTTGTTCAGAGTGAAACAGGAAGTAACCGTGATGGCGTCTCTATGGCGGAATTGCGTCCGCGGCGTATTCTCAGTCAAAGCGAGCTTATGTATCCGGTGGCCGGGTCGGAGACGCGCGTTGTTGTCGCGGTTCGATTGCATGCAGCACTGATGGCATTACGTGCGGGTCATCTCGTAATTCATCTTGCGTACGAGCGAAAAGGGTTCGGCGCATTTCAGGATCTCGGGCTACAGTCCTTTGTTCATAACGTGAATATGTTCGAGCCGGAACTTGTGATCGAGCAAGTTCGCCTGTTGCGGACTGATGCTGGCTATCGCGAAATTTATCAGCGCACTGCTTTGGATGGTTTCAGGTCGGCAGCAAAGGGTCTTGGTACGCTGGTTAGTGAGGTCAGTACGCTGGCAGGGAACATTTAGCCATGTGCAAAGTACGGTAGAATCCTGGCACCTGTTTAGGGCGAATTGTCGTGTCAATTAGTTCGCGGTTATCCATATGCGTTTTGATTTTGCGGATCATTACGCCGCGAGGTTTCGCAGTCCGCCCAAAAATTGTCTCGGCGCTATTGTATCGCTTTGAGTGCCATTTTTGCCTCCGGAATGAGCTAAGGTTTGGCATGCGTAAAGCTCTGATCACCGGCATAACCGGGCAAGACGGCTCTTATCTCGCCGAACTCCTACTCGGGAAAGGTTACGAGGTTCACGGCCTGATCCGGCGTTCGTCCAGTTTCAATACTTCCCGCATCGACCACCTCTACGTGGATCCGCACGACCCAACGGCGAAGCTGTTCCTCCATTACGGAGATCTCAGCGATGGTGCCCGTTTGATCACCCTGATGTCCCAGATCGACCCGGACGAGGTCTACAACCTCGGCGCTCAGTCTCATGTGCGCGTCAGCTTCGACGAGCCCGAGCACACCGGTGACACCACCGGCATCGGTTCGATCCGGCTGCTGGAGGCTGTACGGCAGGCAGGCGTCAAATGCCGCTTCTACCAAGCGTCGAGTTCCGAGATGTTCGGCGCATCCCCGCCGCCTCAGGACGAGAACACCTTGTTCTACCCGCGCTCGCCTTACGGCGCCGCGAAGGTCTACTCCTACTGGGTCACGCGCAACTACCGCGAGGCGTACGGACTGTTCGCCGTCAACGGCATCCTCTTCAACCACGAGTCGCCGCGCCGCGGTGAGACCTTCGTGACCCGCAAGATCACGCGCGCGGTCGCCCGTATCAAGGCCGGCACCGAGAAGAACCTCTACATGGGCAACCTGGACGCCATCCGCGACTGGGGATACGCCCCCGAGTACGTCGAAGGAATGTGGCGGATGCTGCAGGCCGACGAGCCAGAGGACTTCGTGCTGGCCACCGGTGGCAACTACAGTGTGCGCGACTTCCTGACCACGGCGTTCGACCACGCGGGCCTGGACTGGGAGAAGCACGTCAAGTTCGACGAGCGCTACCTACGTCCCACCGAGGTCGATGCCCTTGTCGGCGACGCGAGCAAGGCCGAGCGCATCCTGGGATGGAGGCCGTCCGTGCATACCCCCGAGCTGGCCAAGATCATGGTCGACGCCGACATCGCTGCCCTCGAGCACGAGGGACGTCCGTGGATCGACAAGCCAGACCTGGCCGACTGGAAGTAAGGCATGACCGAAACACTCGCCTTCACTCCCGCTGCTCTCGACCGATCGGCAACGGTCTACATCGCCGGTCATCGCGGACTCGTCGGATCGTCCCTGTGGCGGCATTTCCAGGACCAAGGCTTCACCAACCTCATCGGCAGAACGTCGTCGGAGCTGGACCTCAAGAACCGAGGGGCGGTCTTCGGGTTCTTCCGAGAGACGAAGCCCGACGTAGTGGTGCTCGCCGCGGCCAAGGTCGGCGGCATCATGGCCAACAGCACGTACCCGGTGGACTTCCTCAGCGAGAACCTGCAGATCCAGGTGAACGTCCTGGACGCAGCGCTGGAGCAGCGGGTCGAGCGGGTGCTCTTCCTCGGGTCGTCCTGCATCTACCCCAAGTTCGCAGATCAGCCGATTCGCGAAGACTCGCTGCTCACCGGATTGCTCGAGCCGACAAACGACGCCTACGCCATCGCCAAGATCGCGGGCATCCTGCAGGTCCAGTCGGTGCGTCGGCAGTACGGTTTGCCATGGATCTCGGCGATGCCGACCAACCTCTACGGGCCGGCGGACAACTTCTCCCCGCAGGGGTCGCACGTTCTCCCCGCGATGATTCGTCGATACGACGAAGCGAAACGAGCCGACGCGCAGACCGTGACCAACTGGGGGACCGGCAGTCCGCGCCGAGAATTCCTTCACGTGGATGACATGGCTGCGGCGTGTCTGCACCTGCTCGAGCACTTCGACGGGCCGCAGCAGGTCAACGTCGGAGCGGGTGAAGATCAGACCATCAAGGAGATCGCGGAGATCGTCGCCGACGCGGTGGGCTACGCGGGCGAGATCGAGTGGGACACCACCAAGCCGGACGGCACCCCGCGCAAGTTGCTGGACGTCTCGACCCTGACCGGCAGCGGATGGGCGCCGGCGGTGGGGTTGAAGGAAGGTATCGCCTCGACCGTGGAGTGGTACCGGGAACACATCGACACCATCCGCGAATGACGGCCGTGGAAACCCTGACCGGCGATGGCCACGAAGTCCGTTCGAACGCCCGCTCGACGCCCGCTGACTGGAGCACAAGCAAGAAACCGGGCCGGTGAACGCGTCGACACCATAAACCGGAGTAACGCCCATAAATAGCCTCTCACCTGCGGTGTTGCCATGAAGACCCGGCTCATACGTCGTACGATTCGTGGACCGACGGCGGGGAGACTGACACGTGGCCACACAGAACTGGTTTCGGGTGCTGCGCACTCGATGGTTGGTAATCGTCCTGGCGACGCTGGCGGGAGCGGCAGCCGCGATCACCTACTCGCTGCTGACGCCACCCATCTATCAGTCCACGACGCGCTTCTTCGTCTCCACGTCGGCTCAGACGGTCGACGAGCTCTACCAAGGAAACCTGGCGTCCCAGCAGCGCGTTGCGTCCTACACCGATCTGCTGACGTCGGAGGAGCTCGCGAACCGCGTTCTCACCGAGGGCGGATTCCCACTCACGCTGGACGAGTTGCTCGGCGAGATCAGCGCGGAATCCAAGCCCAACACGGTGCTGATCACGGCAACGGTGTCGGACCGGTCGGCTGCCCGCGCGCGGGACATTGCAAGCGTGCTGGGCGGGCAGTTCGTCGACTTCGTTCGGGAAGTAGAGACGCCGGCTGCGGGGGGTAGTTCCGCAGCCGAGGTGTCCGTGGTTCAGCAGCCGCAGATTGCGTCGGAACCCGCCTCACCCAAGGTGGTCAGGAACGTCGTTCTGGGAACGGTGCTCGGATTGCTGGTGGGTCTTGCCGCGGCGGTGGTGCGACAGCGTTGGGATCGCACGCTCACCGAGCGGTCGAGCTTCGAAGAACTGTCCGACAGCGTCGTCGTCGGCCGGATCCCGATGGACAAAGTTCTGGGACGCAGTCATGTGGTTTTCGGAGAAGAATCGAGCTCACCGGTCGCCGAGGCATTCCGTGAACTGCGCACCAACCTGCAATTCCTGTCGGTCGACAATCCACCGCGTCTTATCGTGGTGACCAGTTCCGTTCCGGGCGAGGGAAAATCGGTCACGTCTATCAATCTCGCGGCAGTCCTTGCCGAGAACGGGAGCACGGTCGCTTTGGTCGAGGGTGATCTGCGGCGCCCCCGCGTGAGCAAATACCTGGGGCTGGTCTCGGAAGCGGGCCTGTCCAACGTGCTGTCTCGGCAGGCGTCCACGGAGGAGGTCATGCAGCCCACCAAGTTTCGCGGACTGTCCGTCTTGGCCTCCGGCCCAATTCCACCCAACCCCAGCGAACTGCTCGGATCCGACCTGGCACGCAAGACGTTGGCAGAACTGCGTGGCGCGTTCGACTACGTGATAGTCGACGCACCGCCGCTGCTTCCCGTGACCGACGCCGCCGTTCTCACCGCGCACTGCGACGGCGCACTGCTGGTGACCCGGCACGGGGTGGTGAAGAAAGAAGAACTCGAACGTGCCGTCAGCAACCTGGAGCTGGTGAGCGCACCGCTGATGGGGCTGGTCATCACCATGGCACCCGCTACGGGAAGCGAGGCGTACCACTACAGCTACGACTACCGGCCGGACGCACCCGCCGCACCGACGTCATGAGTCGCGTAGGTGCCGGCGAGGTTTCCGCCATCACGTCGATTTCCTTCGCGGTATCACTGTTCGCCGTCGTGTACCCAGTGACCGCGTTGGTGATTGCCGTGCTCGCAGCAGCCGCCGCCACGGTCTGGTTCTCGCTGCGTGATCTCCGCGTCGCATGGTGTGCGTTCTTCTTCGCGATCTGCGCCAACGGCGGCGCCGTCGACGTGTTCGGGTTGACAGTGCGTCCGGAATACCTACTCGCGCCCCTATTCGTGGCGGCTCTCGTCGCCCACCACCGCCGGGTCGGTCGGCCCTTCCGCACTCCCGACACCCGCGAGCTGGTGGTGGCCGCAGCGATGGCTGTGTGGGTGGTGATCGCGTTGTCGGTCAGCGCATTCGCAGCACCCGTACCGCTGCTGAGCATCAGAAGCTGCATCCAGTTCATCGTAGGACTCGCCGTTTTCTTCCCGCTGGTGCTCTCCGAACTCGACCGCGTGTTCGCCGTGCGCAGCGGCACCGTCGTTCTTGCGGCGATCTCCACGGGCAGCATCGCATACTGGTTGTTCGATCCCAGCCGGCGCGTCAGCGGACTCGCGTTCGAGTACAACATCATGGGAAGCATGTGCGCGGCCTGGCTGGCCGTCATGTTCTACGCAGCGCGGCAGCGAGATTCGGCAGGCCGACCCGTCATCGACCGCGCCCTGTGGTGGGCAGCGGTCCCCATCGTGATCGCGCTGCTTCTCACCTCCACCCGAGCCGCGTGGGGCGCACTACTGGTCATCGCCGTGTTCGCCGCAGTCCGAATGGTGCGGCGGTTCCCGGTGACGGTGATCGCCGCGGGCGCACTGGGATGCGTGGCCCTGTTCGTCCTGGTGGGGCTGCGCGACTCGGTGGGGGACGAGGACACCGTCCTGTGGCGCATCGCCCACCTCACCGACTTCGACAGCGGAACCGGTGCCTACCGAGTGATGCTGTGGAACGACGCGATGACCCAGATCGGTGCCCGCGACTGGAGTTTGTTGTGGGGAACGGGCGCAAACTCGTTCTCCCAGTACAACCCGGTGGACCCCACGTTGGTGGGCGCAGCCTATCTGAGCTCGATGTGGCTGGGTCTGCTGTACGACGTGGGTGTGCTTGGCCTGGTGGCGTTCCTCGTGGCCGTCGCCGGCGTGGTCAGCCGTATTCCCCGCAAGATCGACGCGCTGCCACTGCTGTTCGCGTTGGCGGCCTGCGCATCGCTCACCAACATCATCTGGTTCGCATTTCCGTGGGTGTTCCTGGCGCTTCTGGTCGGCGCGGGAAGCACGGTCGCACCCGCTGCTCGTACCGCACCCGGGGGCCGTCTGCATCGTCGTCGGCACCGCGCCGACGCCCGGGCGGTGGTCTGATGGAGCAACCGTGCGCAATCCTGTTGTCGGCCTTCGTCGTTCATCCCGACATGCCCAGCGAGCCCGGAGTGGGGTGGCAGTTCCTCCTGGCGACGCTGGAACATGCGGCGGAGAACGGACTGTGGGTGGTGCTGCTGACCAATCGGCGGTCGACCGACGCCATCGAGGGCCGCGTACCCGCGCATCTGTCCCGGCACCTCGAGGTGGTGTGTGTCGACCTTCCCTTCTCGCCGAGCTTCTTTCGATGGCACGAACCTCGGTTCACCAGGCTCGAACACGAGGTGTGGGTCCGTCTGGCCGGACGCCGGGTCAGGGCTGTCGAGCGGGCGTACCGCATTCTGTACGCGCAGCATGTGGTCTTCGCGACCGAGATACTCACCACCCCGATCACCCGAGTGTCTCCGGACGCTCTGCGCGTGTGGGGGCCTGTCGGCGCGGGCGGCGTCGCCGGCGTCTACCGCATTTCTCCGTCGGGGAAACCGTCCCAGCGTCAGTGGCTACTGCAGACCGCTCGCGACCTGGTGGCCGGACCGATCGCGCGCCGTACGGCCGGGCGCGTCGACGTGGTGTTGGCCCAGAACGCGGCCACGGCAGCACTGGTAGCCGGCAGCGCCGCCGACGTTCGCGAGTTTCCGAACGTCGTAGTGGGTCCACTCGAGCAGCCTGTCGAACGTGCAGGCCGCGAACCAGGACCGCTGCGACTGCTTCTGGTGGGGCACATAATCGCCCGCAAGCGACCAGAACTCGCGGTGGCATTGCTGTCCACACCGCAGCTTGCAGACGCTGTGTTGACCGTCGTCGGCGATCGCGACGTGCCGTACGCGTTGGAGGTTCGCGCCGCGGCAGACCGGGCGGGTGTCCTGCACCGAGTCGTGTTCACCGGGACGGTCGACCACCCGGGCGTTGTGGACGCGATGTCTCACGCCGACGTCCTGGTTCACCCTTCCGGCCGCGAAGGCGCCAGCGGCGTGGTGGGGGAGGCCACGACGTACGGACTGCCCGTCGTGTGCTTCGCCGGAACCGGTGCCGCATCCGTCCTCGAAGCCGCCGGCACGTCGGGTGTGGTCGTCGAGGTGTCCAGCTCCACCACGATCGACACCGTCGCAGACGCGGTGATCGCTGCCGCCGCGATGCCTCGCATCTCCACCGGACAGTGGACCGCAGAGCGGATGCGCCACCTGGTGGACGACCTGGCACACCTTGCTCGGAAGAAGTTGTGATGAACCGGGTGGCATCGATGGTGCCCAGGCCGCTGTCGCCGAGAAACGTCTCGTTCCGCGATCTGCAGAACACCCGCGTCTACGGTCCCTTCGATCTCCCCGCCCCGGACGTGGCGGAGCAAAGCTTGCGCGAATTCTTCGCCTCACCGCGGGGACGCACAGCGCTGCGGCATCTCGACCGCGGACGGTCGGTGACACGGCGTCCCAACTCCCGCAGCGACGAACGCGACCTGCTCGACACGATCGTCCGCAGGGCCGCCGCAACGGAACCGCGTGGCCTGTTCGACGAGTTGATGGCCCGTCCATTCGCCGACGTACCCCTCGAAGTGACGGTGACCGATCGCTACGTCGGTGTGCGGCCCAACCACTCGTTCTCCGACGGTACGTCCGGCAATGCCTGGGTGGTCGCCGTGATCTCGGTGGCAGCCGGGAACCCCCGGTTCGAGCTGATCGACGATCTGGCGACGCGGTGGCCACTCCCACGGGCGCTGGTGCGCGCCCGATTCCTCACACCCTCCGCGGTGCGTGGTGCCCTGGCCACCGCGCGCCGGTTCGTCTCCGAAGTTCCCACCGCCGCAGCGGTGCCCAGGCCGGCGGTGCAGACTGCCGCAGTACTGATGGATCTGGAGGATCTGCGCCGCCACGCCCACGCGGTGAGCGCGACGGACAGTCCACTGTCGGTCGCATCGTCGCTCACGTTGGCAGTCCTCCGGGCCGCGTCCGCGGTGATCGATCCGAAGCTCGACCCAGCAATCCTGATGTCGTTCGAGGGACGTCGCTACATCGGCTCCGCCAGGGGCACCTCCGGCAACTTCGCGCCCGCGATGGGTATCGGGCGGCTCCGCGAGGACACGTGGACTCCGGACGAGTTGAAGCGCAGAATTTCGGCACTGGTGGACTCGGGCGCACCGTTGGCCACCGTGCTGCGCGGGGCTCTGCTGGACTATCGCCCCCACCGGGCAGTGCGGCCGGCGAACTCCGCCGACCCTCACGGTTCAGCCCCCAGCGGGTTGGGCCGCCCCTTCGCCCCCGGCCGCGCCATTGCTCTGTCCCACATTCTCCCGACACCGGAGTACGACGATCTGCCGTGGTCCAGCGAGACGGAACGGTGCTGCATGTCCGCGGCCGTCACACCGTCGGGAATCGGCATCACGGTGTACACCGAACGCACGGGTGGAGTTCTGACCATGAGCGTGGTGGACGATTCGGAGCTGATGGACGTCGAGGCGTTCCTCGATGCAGTCGTCGCCGACGTGGGGGCGCGGGTACATGGACGCGTCTGAGCGGGTGCGGACACCCGGGCAACCGGTACCGCCGTCGGATACCGGGGCACGCACGCTGGTGCTGCGGGTGCTCGATCAGGGATTGTGGTCGCTGGGATTCTTCGCCTTCACACTGACCGCGGGCCTCGCGCTCGACATTCCCACCTTCGCCGCCGTCGCCGTCGGCACCGCGATCGGTTTCATCGCCGTCGGTGCCGCACGGGCGTGGGCCGTCAACGCACCCGTGATCGTCGCGGGCAGAGCAGGCATCGCACCCGAACTGGCCATCGACCTGGTGTCCGGTAGGCGTGGTGCGCTGTTCTTTGCCGGTATTGCGGCGGCGATCACCGGCGGCTGGATCGCCCTCGACGACTCGGCGGCCACGGCGCTGTCCATCGCCGCGCTGTGCGGGTTGGTGGTCCTGGCCGACCTTCCGCGTCAGGTACTGGTGATCCGCGGCCGGTACCGGCAGTCCGCCGCGATCAGTCTCACGTACGCCGTCCTGGGTGGCTGTGTCGGCGGCAGCATGCTGCTGGGTCTGGACACCGCGGCGCTGGTGCCGCTGTGGTGTGCGGTTCTGGCGGTGTTGACCGCGGCCGGTGTGGTGCTCTGTGGACGTAGCGACACCGGTACGGATGCACTGGAACACCTGGGTTCTCGGGTGTCGTTCGCGTGGCGGATGACCGCCGAGGCCCTGTACCTCGGCATCGGCAGCCAGGTGTCGACCCTGCTGCTGTTCCTGGTGAACGACGACACCGCCACGGCAGGAATCCGATACGCCTACACATTGGTGTTCGCGCCGGCGTTCGTCGTGGTGCAAGGACTCCAACCCCTGGTGATCAAACACGTTGCGCGCGTAGCACCCGACGGCCCGAAACCGGTGGTGCGCATCTGCCTTGCCTGGAGCGTCGCGGTGTCCTCCGCCGTTGCTCTGTGCGGTGTTGCGGGGGCGGTGCTGCTGTGGACCGTGCTGTCCGACACCCGTCCGGCCATTGCGACGACGTATCTGGTTCCGGTTGCCGTGGCGATAATCTCCGGCCAGGTGTTCGAGGTCGCGCTGCTGGCTGCACGGATGTTCGTGAGACCGGAGACGGCGCACCGGGTTCGGCTGGTCTCGGTTCTGACGGATGTGGGTTCGCAGGCCATCGGAGTGGTGGCAGGCGGGGCCGCCGGCTTGATCGCCGCGCTCGTCGTCGTCGGCGTCGCGCGCATCGTCGTATCGGCACTGGTGTTGGTGATGACGCCGCGGTGGGCGGCACGCCACGCGGACGTGAACGGAGCGCTCGCATGAGGATTCTTCTCGACGGCTACCACTGGTTCGAGGGACCGCCGTCCGGCGTGGTCATCATCCACGAACTCGTAGCCTGCTGGCGCGGAGCATATCCCGACGATCAGCTGGCGCTGGCGCTGGCGCGTGATCCGAACCAGGGCGAGTCGGACGCGCTGGCAGCGCAGGGCGTCGACTGGGTGCGAACGCGCCTGCCGCTGCATCCGCTGCGCAACGGTCTGGAGCTCGCGCTGCACGGCCGGGCATTCGACTGGGTGCTGTGCCAGAACTTCACGCCCTTGCTGGGCAGATCTGCTGTCTTTCTGCACGACAGCATTTTTCAGACCAATCCCGAGTGGTTCACCCGGTCGGAGTTGGCGTACCTGTCGCTGTACCCGCGTCTGGCGCGCCGCGCCCGGGTACGGTGGACCTCGAGCGCCACCGAAGCCCAGCGCATCATGGCATGCAATCCGGCGCTGACCGACGTCGAGCCGGTGGGTCTCGGGGTGTCCACCGAGTTGATTACGTGCGAGCCCGAGGCCGATCCGTCGGACGGTCTCTCCCCGTTCGGATTCGTCCTCTCGGTAGGGCGGCTGAACACTCGAAAGAACCTTGCGCGCACGATCCTCGCTGCGCTCGACGCCGGTGCGATCTCGCCCGGGCGTCCCTTGGTGATCGCCGGGGAAGCCGACGGTTTGGCCGATGCCCACGACAGGCGCATCACCTCCGCCATCGACGACGGCTCGGTCCGCTACACCGGCCATGTGAGCACTCGATACCTGAGTTGGCTTTATCGGAACACCGCACTGTTCGTCTTCCTCTCCCTCGACGAGGGGTTCGGATTGCCACCGCTGGAAGCTCGAACGTTCGGTGCACCCGTACTGGTCAGCGATCTGCCGGTGTTCCACGAGACCCTCGGCGACAGAGCCCGGTTCGTGGACCCGACGGATGTGGCCGCCATCACCCGCGCACTCTCGTCCATGCCATCGCGGCGTGCTGTGACGGACATCGACGCGTCGAACATGCCCACCTGGGACCAGGTGATCGGACGAATGCGGCGAAGCCTCGACGCAGCGGACGACACCCGACGACGAAACCGAAGACGAAGGGCTACAACCATGTCGGTGACCAGCATGATGGATCGGGTCTACTGGAAACTGCGGCAACGCCATTTGCCCGAGACGATGACGGCAGCAGAGATCCTGGAACTGGTGTCCTATCGCGGCGCGCAGGCACTGCGTGGCCAAGTGCTGGGACTGCGATACCTCGACGGCTTGTCGTTGCACTTCCGTGGTCGGGCCGTCCGCGTGATCGCACCGTCGAAGTTGACCGTGGGAGCCGGCGTGGTGTTCGGCGACTCCGTTCTCGTCGACGCAACGTCCCGCGGTGGTATCCGGCTCGGTGCCGGGGTGACGGTGGGGCGCGGGGCGTCGATCCTGGGATCGGGCGTCATCGCGGAACCGGGCGTTGGCGTCGAGGTCGGGGCGGGAACCGCTATCGGGATGTACAACGTCATCTGGGGTCAGGGCGGCGTCTCCATCGGGGAGAACTGCCTGCTGGCGCCCCACGTGGTGATGGTCAGCGAAAACCACGCCAGCGACGACGTCGACGCGCCGATGAATCGCCAAGGTTTCGTTCGCGCGGCGATCGTCCTCGAGGACGACGTGTGGCTCGGGGCAGGGGTGGTGGTGACCAGCGGAGTCACCATCGGCAAGGGGGCGATCGTGGGCGCCGGCGCGGTGGTGACCAAGGATGTCGCCCCGCACGAGGTGGTCGGCGGTGTGCCTGCGCGATTGATCAAGAGCAGGGTGAGCGAGAGCGCGGTCGGTCGGTGACGCCGAGAATCTCGGTGATCATGGTGACCTACAACAGCGCGCACGTGGTGGCGGATTCGCTGACACCGTTGGTGGGTCTGGACGACATCGACATCGTCGTGCGGGACAACGCGTCCACCGACACAACGTGCGACCTCGTGGCGCGATCGTTTCCCGATGTGGTGCTGCTGCGCGGCGACGACAACGTTGGATTCGCTCGCGGAGTGAACGCGGCCGCGCTGGAAGCGCACGGTGCGGTGCTGGTGCTGCTCAACCCCGACGCCGTCGTCGCACCCGAGACGCTGAGGCGACTCGCAGACCACGCCGAACACGGACGAGTTGTCGCCGGACCGTTGATCCGACATCCAGACGGATTGATCGCCGTGGGATCGGCCGGCCGATTTCCCACCGCGTGGCGAATGCTGACGCACTACTGCGGACTGTCTCGCCTGGGGCTGGGCGCCGCGTTCGACGGGCACTACACGTTGCTGTCGAGGTTGCCCGCCGACGCGGTGGTAGACGTGGACTGGGTCACGGGGGCGTGCTTGGCGGTGGGACGCGAGACGTGGGATCAACTCGGGGGACTGTCCGAGCGCTGGTTCATGTATGCCGAGGACGTCGATCTGTGCTGGCGTGTGGTCCACGCTGGAGGCAGGTGCGTGCTCGACACCGGAGCCGACGCCACGCACCTGGTGGGTGGTAGCGACAGCACCACGGTGTCGAGGACGACCACGTCGACGCCGAACAGTATGTGGGTGACCAACCTCTACGATTTCGTCGCGTTGCGCATGTGCCACGGCCGGATCGCCAGAGTGTGGTGGGGCGTGGTGGTAGGTCTCGGTCTCCGGTTGCGCGCGATCGTGTTCCGGGTCCAGGCTCGGCTGGACAACGGCCATCGCCGAGAACGCGCGGTAGCGGCCGCCGATTTCGATGCTCACTCACGAGCGGTGCTTCGCGCTGCCGTCGTGCACGCCCGGACCCGGGGGTCCGCATTGGAGGCTGTGTGAGAACACGAATCTCGACGCCCCGAAAAGTAGCCGCGGTGGTGGTGGCTGCGATCCTGCTGGCGTTCGCGTCGCTGGCGGTGGCTCGACTGGTTTCGGAACGGTCGAACACGACGCAGAGTTCAACGATCCAATCGACGTCGGGTCCGACCTCGTCCCCGGGTTTGAGCGATGCGCTTCGTGACAGCGACGATTCGGTCGACATCGTCGTGATCGGTGATGATGCGGGAAAGTCGGTGGGAGGTTGGCTCACTCTGGTTGCGCAGGGCCTGGGTATCGAGCACGATCGCTCGGTCGACGTCCGCGACTGGGACCTCGAGCGCGGATCGAACTATCTTCCGCCCGTACGCCTGTGGGACGCGCCCGGTGCGCCCGTCACCATTTGGAACGTTTCCGTGGCGCGCAACATCGATTTTCTGCTGGACGCGATCCCTCGTGCGCTCCCCGACGTCGACTCACCGGTCGACGCGGTGATGATCGACACCGGGCTGATGCAGGCGCCGCAGACGCTGGCACGCGAAACGATGCTGCTCGCTCGCACAGCTCAGGAGCAGTTCGACACGGCGGAAGTCATCGTCCTGGTGCAGCCGGTGGCCGAGTCGTCGCTTCGCCGAAGCCGCGACGATGTCGGATACTCGGCGCGCAAGAACGGATTCGGCGTTGTCGACGTTGGGGTTGCCTTCGACAATGTGGAGAGTGGCGAGTTGTTCAACCCCGGGGTGGGTTATCCCTCGGTCGACGGCGCTCGTATCTGGGCCGACACGGTGGTGGGGTACCTCTCGTCGTAGCTGGTCACAGAGGTGTGACGGCCACCGACATGGCGATCGATGCCGTAATTGGGCATACTGGTCCGTATGCAGCCTCCGAAACAAGCCCTTACACGGTTTGCCTCGACGGCGGCGCTCATCGGGGCAGGCACCGCGCTTCTGTCGGGAAATCGACGTTCAGCCGATAGATTCCTGCGGCGAGGCCCGCGCGCGCAGCCGTGTCAGTGCGCGTCCTGCTGCATGACGCGCGCGTGACGGGTCGTCGATCATCTCGCTGAGTGCCTCGTCATAGGCCTTGCACACCCTCTCCCAGGTGTAGCGCTCGCGGGCTCGCAGCATGGCTCCGGCTCCCAGTTCGTCTTGCCGGTCCGAGTCGGTCAGTACCTTCTCCAACCCTCGGACGATGGCGTCGGAAGTGGGTTCGACGTACTCGGCGAACTCCCCGAGCACCTCCCGGTTGTATGGCGTGTCTCGTGCCACTGTTGGAGCTCCACACGCCATAGCCTGGACCAGAGCCGGATTGGTGCCGCCAACGCTGTGCCCGTGAAAATAGGCGCCGGCGTTCTCCCACAGAGCGAACAAAGCGTCGTCGTCACTGACGTGACCGAGCCACTGGACGTTGGGTGACGTATTTGCGAGGTTCTGTACCCGATCCTCGATGACACCTCCGTACCCGGACGATCCGACGATTACCACCGGCCACCTGCTGCTGATGGCGGCTGCGGCCTCGACGAACGGTTCGATCGTGTTCTCGGGGACGAAGCGGGCCACCAGCAGGACATAGCCGCGCCGAGTCAGGGTCGGCGCAGGCGGGCGTGGGCACCTGAATACTCCGCCGTACGGAATGAACACGCCGCTTCTACCGAACTTGCCCTGCCATCGCGCACCGAGTGCGGTCGAGTCGTACACCAGGTCGGTGGCGTAGCGAGCCGTGAGGGAACCGCCGATTCGAAATACGGCACGCGCCGCAGCGCCCCATTTGTCCCGTTCCCATTCGATACCGTCCACGTTGACCAAAGTGGGAATTCGTCGAGCGCGAAGAATGGGCAGCCAGAAACCGTTTGCGACATTCATTACCAGCGCAACGTCAGGAACGACGGTCGCGGCATGAACAGCAGATGTGAAACCGAATGTCAGTGTGCTCAAGGATTTGCCATCGACTCCACTGGTGAACACGCGACGCACACGGTCGTCGAGTTCCGCGCCGTCGGAGACACCTCGGGGTCGGCAATAGACGATCACCTGCCAGCCTTGTTCCACCAGGTAAGGGGCGAGGTGGCGCACCATTGTCTCGAATCCGCCGTAATAACTCGGATAGCCTCGGGTTCCGATGATGCACACGGTTCTGCTCATCCTTGCCCCCGATTGTATTTGCCGTTTCCCCACCGATCCAGCCGCGGTGACGATGGGAACATTAGTGGAGTGTTCTGATTCCTGCGAGGCGTACGGGTGTGTCCAGAAATCAATTACTTCCGGTCCGGTCCTATGCTTGTAAGAATGGCGTGAAAACGAGAAATCAGGCGCCGACGTGCGTGGAAACGGTCGGCCCGACGGTTGCGGTACCCGCTACCGCGGCTCGCGCCCGGATGTCCAATTCTTGCGAACCTGCCCCTGATCAAGCACCATTCCACCGTGTCCGATGCCCCCGCCGCACCCAAGATCACCGTCGTCGTACCCACGTACAACGAGCGCGAGAACCTCCCCAAGCTGGTCGAATTGCTCGCTGACCTGCAGGTGGACAATCTCGGCGTGCTCGTCGTCGACGACGGATCACCCGACGGAACGGGCGAGGTGGCCGACAAGCTGGGGGTCGAGGCGGCCATCCCGGTGAGTGTTCTTCATCGCACCACCAAGGACGGGCTCGGTCGCGCTTACGTCGCCGGCATTCTGCGCGCACTGGGCGACGGCGCCGACATCGTCGTACAGATGGACGCCGACCTGTCGCACCCCACCGAAGCCGTCCCCAGGATGATCGCGACGCTGCGTGACACCGACGCGGCGGTGGTTCTGGGATCGCGCTACGTCGCCGGCGGGGCGGTGGCCGAGGACTGGCCGTGGCATCGCAAAGCGCTCTCGAAGTTCGCCAACCTGTACGTCAACGCGATCCTCCGGTTGAAGGTGAAGGACGCGACCGCCGGTTTCAAGGCGTGGCACGCCTCGACCCTGCGCACCATCGACGTCGCGTCGGTACAGAGCAACGGCTACGCGTTCCAGGTGGAGATGAACTACCGCGTGATCAAGCATGGCCTGCGCATCGCCGAGGTGCCCATCCGCTTCGAGGAGCGCGTCGACGGGGCATCGAAGATGACGTTGGCCGTTCAGCTCGAATCGGCCGCAGTCCCGTGGTCGTTGTTGCGATCCGGCCGTGGGCGCAGGAAGTCCTAAGCCGGACCGCCCGCTCCACCCGGGATGGGTAGCGGATCGGTGTCCGCGTCGTGTGCGTCCGGCGCCGGAACCGGCGCGGGCGGCAGGTGAGAGCCGGCGGGTGCGTCGAACATCACCACGGTGTTGCGGCCGGCGGACTTGGCGCGGTACATGGCGATGTCGGCCAGGTGCATGCCCGTATTGACCACCGACCCGGTGTCTCCACTCTCGAACTGCGACGCGTCCAACACCGACACACCGATGCTGACCGAGACGGGGATGTGATCCGAGGGGTCGGACAACGCCACACGCGCATCGCAGGCCAGCGTGTGCGGATCCACGTCGGTGGCGTCGACGACCACCAGAAACTCCTCGCCGCCGCGCCGCGCCACCACACCCTTGTCGCCGATGAAGTCACGCAGACGGGTCGCCGCCAGCGCGAGAACGGCGTCACCGGCCAGGTGGCCGAAACGGTCGTTGACGTGTTTGAAGTGATCGAGATCGACCAGCAGGAAGCCGACGCGCTGCTGCGGGGTCACCCTCCGGTGTGCGGTCGCCTCGAGCCCGCGCAAGTTCAGCAGCCCTGTCAGCGGATCGGTCTGCGACTGGCCGATCTGCTTCTCGAGCTGTTTGTGCAACGAGATGGAAGTGGAGTTGACGATGGTCATCGTCGCGTTCACGGCGAGCCAGACGGCGGTGGCGGCCGCGATCGCAGCCATAGCGCGATTCTCGTCCTCCGAGATGACCAGGAAGACGATCCAAGCGAGCACGGCCGACGTGATGGCCATATGGGTAATGACGGTAGCCCGGCCGGCGAAGAACGCGACGTACGAGCTGATGACGGCGAACAATGCGCACCCGGCCAGGGACAACGGCCGGTCCCGGCACAGCAGCAGGAAGGCTGCCGTCCCCAGATCCGCATAGGTGGTGAAGGCCAACGCGACGTTGCGCTGAGTCTGCTCCTTCCGCCACCACCGGAACGATTTTCGCGCCGCGAACACGGCGGCGGCCACCGGAATGGTGGAACAGAGAACGGCGAAGGCGAGAGCACGATCTCGGCCGGGCGCCGGACCTGCTTCGCTGAAGAGTACGAGCATGCCGGGAACGGCGAAGGCAGCGATCAGCAACGCGATGCGCCGGCGCACGACATCAGCCATCCGAGGCCGATCCCGTCTCCGAGTGGCTCCATCCAGATATGGGCGCATCACATATGGGACGTTATCAGCGCAGATCGTGTCTGTAACGCTGGTTGACGACGTAAATCGTTGCTGGTGTCTTGCGTGTGGACGAAAAACAAGCGAATGTTCATGGCGAATCGGCGATCCCCGCAACGCGTTCGATCAGCGGGCGCGTGCGGTAAGGAATTGCCTCGCGCATCACCACCGACACTGTGGTGCGTTCGATTCCCGGTACCGCCAGAATGAGACCCGCGACGCGATACAAGTCGTCGGCGTCGACTGCCGAAACGCCGATCTGCAAATCCGCGCCACCGGAAATGCCGACCACCTCGGTCACCTCCGCGATGCCCCGTAGACGGTCGATCACCGCTTCGAGTCGATGTTGGTCGGTGACCGCACCGACGTAGGCGCGCAACGGATATCCCAGATCTCGGGGAGAGACCAGGCGGTCGATCGGGGCCAGCGTTCGAAGCTCGTCCCAGCGGGCGATACGCGCCTGCACGGTGTTGCGAGCCAGACCCAACGCGGATGCCAGGTGAACCCCGGTGGCGCGCGGGATGTCGCACAGCGCGAGCAGCAACCGGGCGTCGGTGCGGTCCAACTTCGTCACACCGAACAACTGTGCCATACCGGATGCAGTGCATAGGGCATCCGCTTGAATTGGGGAGAAACACAGGGAATGTGTCGATTCGACCGAGCCTGCACGGTCATGACAAATCGATAATTCGGGAAATATCATATTTATCGCGTAAAAGCAGACTGGGCGTAGCGATTTCACCGTCGAGATGCTCGAAGGTCTCGACATGGTTAAGGTGAGTACGCAACGTTCGTCCACTGATGGGTTGACCGGCACATTCGTCCCGGTTGCCATCGATGTGAGGAGTCAACTCGGTGGAGATATCGGATTACGTAAGAATTCTCCGCGCACGGTGGATTGTCATAGTGCTCACCACAGTCGTCGCGGCCGCGGCGTCCCTGGTGTTCTCGCTGCTGTCCACCCCGGTCTACGAGGCCTGCACACGCCTGTACGTCTCCACCGGGTCGTCCTCGTCGTCGGTGTCCGAGGTGTACCAGGGCAACCTGGCATCGCAGCAGCGCGTGGCGTCCTACACCCAGCTCCTCGGCGGTGAAAGCGTCGCGCAGCGCACCATCGACAGCCTCGGGCTGTCCATGAGCCCCAGTGCGCTGGCCTCGAAAGTGCGCACCACTTCTTCTCCGGACACCGTGTTGATCGACACCTGCGTCTCCGACGCCAGCCCCACCACGGCGCGCGATCTGGCCAACGGCATCGGCACGACGTTCGTCGGATTCGTCGACGATCTCGAGACTCCGCCCGGCGGCGGCGCGGCCCTGGCCAAAGTGAGCGTCGTCGAGCCGGCTCAGGTGCCGGCCGCGCCCGTCTCGCCGAAAACCACCCGCAACCTCGCCCTGGGCGTCGCAGTCGGTCTGCTCCTGGGTATCGCCCTCGCGGTCATCCGGGACCGACTGGACAACACCATCAAGGACCGTGCCACCCTGGCCGGGCTGTCGGGAGCTCCCGTCGTCGGTGTCGTGCCCTTCGACAAGGCAATGAAGGAGGACGCCGCGATCTCGTTCGCGGAGTCGTCGTCCGGCACTGCCGAGGCGTTCCGCGAAATGCGTACCAACCTCCAGTTCCTCGAGGTCGACTCACCACCCAGGGTGATCGTCGTGACCTCCGCCGTGCCTGCAGAGGGCAAGACCACCACCGCCGTGAACCTCGCGCTGGTGCTGGCAGAGGCCGGCCATCGAGTCGTCCTCATCGAGGGCGACCTGCGCCGGCCCCGAGTGTCCAAGTACCTCGGGCTGGTGGGTTCGGTGGGCCTGTCCACCGTCCTGTCCAACCAGGCGGACGTGGACGAGGTGCTGCAGCCGTCCAAGTTCACCGGCGTCGACGTACTGGCGTCCGGCCCACTGCCGCCCAACCCGTCGGAACTTCTGGGATCGGAAGCCGCGCGCCAGGTGATGGAGCGGCTACGCGCCGATTTCGACTACGTCGTCGTCGACGCACCGCCCTTGCTACCGGTCACGGACGCGTCCGTCATCACCGCGCACGCCGACGGCGCCCTGGTGGTTGCCCGCCACGGTCACACGCACCGCGACGAGCTGACCCGCGCGCTGGGCAACCTCACCCAGGTGGGTGCGCCCATCTTGGGCGTCATCCTCACGATGTCCCCGTCCAGGGGCAAGCGCGACTACGACTACCGGCACTACTACGAGACCGATGCCACCTCGCCTCGCCAGGAGGCGGCGACCCCCGTGCAGCCCGCCGCGGCACCTGCCCCGGCACCGGCC
>JBASAM010000089.1:0-36515 GCA_049650605.1 Rhodococcus sp. (in: high G+C Gram-positive bacteria)
GTCGACGACTTGCTGATCGGAGGGGCCGACGTGGCCGGCCTGTCGAGGCGGGCGGCGGCGTTCGGGCTGGACCTCTCGGGGCCGCACGCGGTGATCGTGGTTCGCTCCGACCGCCCGTTCTCCGACAGCTCGCCCGTGACCTCGTCGATCGAACGCGCAGTGTCCGGCGCCAAGGGAGATGCATCCGCGCTGGTGGCCACCAAGGAAGATCGACTGGTCGTCGTGTTCGCCGCCCCCGATCGAGCGGCCATCGCCGAAGTCCTCACCGCAACCACTGTGGCGCTGGGTCCGCGGCCTGGCGACCCGTACACCGTGGACCTACGCCGCGGCGGGATGCGCAGCGAGTGGCAGATCGGCGTCGGCCGCCCCGCGGTCGGAGGCACCGGAGTGTTCACCTCCTACCGAGAGGCGCGGGACGCGCTCGACCTTGCCCGCAAACTGACGCTGCGCACTCGCGTCGTCGATGCCAGAGACCTGCTGGTGCATCACGTACTGCTGCGCGACCGCGACGCCATGGACGATCTGGTGAACACCCTGCTGACCCCGCTGTTGACCGCTCGCGGCGGCGGCCGACACCTGCTCGACACCCTCGACGCCTACTTCGAGAGCAGCGGCAACGCGGCCCACACCGCGCGAGCGATGCACCTGTCGGTTCGCGCGGTCACCTATCGACTGGCACGCGTGAAAGAATTGACCGGGTACGACGTCGACGACGCCGGCGAGCGATTCGCGCTCAACGCAGCCGTATTGGGCGCCAAACTGCTCGGCTGGCCCGCCGCGTCGGAATTCGACCCTTCATTGCCGGGTTCCGGCAGGAAAGGGACCGCAAACATGTCCGGTAACTGACTGAACGTGCGTCGTTGCTGCAAGACACAATGGAGTCAAGGCGCGTAATGCGCCACCACAACTACTTTCTGCAAGGAGTTCACAGTGTTGGACGTCCCGATCTGGGCATGGGCGGCGCTTGCGACCGTCATTGTCGTCATGCTGGCGATCGACCTCCTCGCCCACCGCGGCGCCCACATCATCGGCTTCAAGGAAGCTGCCTGGTGGAGCGGGCTGTGGGTCGGGCTGTCGATCGTGTTCGCCATCGTCGTCGGGGTGACGCTAGGCGCCAATGCCGGTATCGAGTTCACCACCGCGTGGCTGCTGGAGAAGAGCCTGTCGGTGGACAACCTCTTCGTCTTCGCGCTCATCTTCGGCTACTTCAAGGTGCCGCGTGAGTACCAGCACCGCGTGCTGTTCTACGGCGTCGTCGGCGCACTGATCTTCCGCGGCATCTTCCTGGCCGCCGGTGTCGCCATCGTCAGCAAGTTCACCGTGGTGCTGTTCGTGTTCGCCGCGATCCTCCTTTACAGCGCGTGGAAACTGTTGAAGGACGAGGACGACGCGTACGACCCCAGCACGTCGGTGGCAGTGAGATTGCTGCGCAAGGTCATCCCGGTGCGCGACGAATACGACGGCACCAAGTTCTTCGTCAAGGAAGCCGGCAAGCGCGTCGCGACGCCCCTCCTCGCCGTGGTGGTCGCCATCGAGGCCGCCGACCTGGTGTTCGCCGTCGACAGCGTCCCCGCCGTTCTCGCCGTGAGCGATGACCCGTTCATCATCTACTCGTCCAACGCGTTCGCAATCCTGGGTCTGCGTGCCCTGTACTTCCTGCTGTCCGGCCTGCTGGAGAAGTTCCACTACCTCTCCAAGGGCCTGGCGATCATCCTGGCCTTCATCGGCGTGAAGCTGGTCCTGCAGGCCAGCCACAAGGTGATCAGCACGTCGATCCCCGAGATTCCCTCGTTGGTGAGCCTCGCAGTGATCGTGGTGGTCCTGGCGGGCTCGGTCATCCTGAGCATCAAGAAGCCGCCGGCGGAGTCACCGGTGACGGAGATCGAGGAGGCGCTGGACACCGCCGAGCCGCCGACGTCGGACAAGCAGTAACAGCTGCGGTCCCTCTGAGCCGCACACCTATAGAACGCGAAACACCCCCTCCAGCACGCTGGAGGGGGTGTTTCGTTCTGGAAGGGGTGTCAGATGGGCGTCTTCTCCGCCGCGCGGAGATCCTTGCGCAGGATTTTGCCCGACGCCGACTTCGGCACGACGTCGATGAACTCCACCTTGCGCACCTTCTTGTGCGGCGACACCTTCTCGGACACGAAGGTCATGACGTCGGCCTCGGACAGCTCCGCGCCCTGCTGCAGCACGACGAACGCCTTGGGCACTTCTTCGCCCTCGTCGTCCAGCACGCCGATGACGGCCGCGTCGGCGATCTGTGGATGCGTGAGCAGAAGCGACTCGAGTTCCGCAGGCGGAACCTGGTAGCCCTTGTACTTGATCAGCTCCTTGAGGCGATCGACGATGCTGACGCAACCCGCGTCGTCCACGACGGCGATGTCGCCCGTGTGCAGGTACCCGTCGGAGTCCAGCGTTTCTGCCGTTGCCGAGTCGTTGTTCAGGTACCCGGCCATCACGTTGGGTCCCTTGATCCACAGCTCGCCCGGATCGCTGACCTTGCCCGAGCCCTTCTCCGGGTAGGACACTTCCTCACCCGTCGCGGGGTCGACGATCTTGTTCTCGGTGTTGGGGACCGCGGTACCACAGCTGCTCAGCGGCATGTCGTCCGCACCGAACGGCATCGCATGCGACACCGGGCTGAGCTCACTCATGCCGTAGCCCTGACGAACCTTGGTGTGCAGCCGCTTGGCGACGGCGTTGCCCAAATTCTCGTCCAGCGCCGCGGCGCCCGAGAACACCATCCGCACACTGGAGATGTCGTACTGATCGACCATCGGATGCTTGGCGAGCGCCACGGCCACCGGCGGCGCGATGAAGAGGTAGGTGATCTTCTTCTCTGTGGTCAGACTCAAGAATTGTTCCAGGTCGAACTTCGGCATCGTCACCAACGATGCGCGCACCTTGAGACCGAGGTTGAGCAGCACGGTCATGCCGTAGATGTGGAAGAAAGGCAGCACCGCGAGCAGGACGTCGTTGTGGTCCGCGCCCATGTTCGGCTCGATCTGCGACACGTTCGCGACGAGGTTGCGATGGGTGAGCATGACACCCTTGGGCCGGCCGGTGGTGCCGGACGAGTAGGGCAGCACTGCGAGGTGCGTTGCCGGATCGAAGTCCACGTCGGGTGCCGACGCGCCCTGGGTGAGCAGGTCTTTCAACGAGGGGTGGCCCTCGGCGCCGTCGAGCACGATCACCTTGTCGGCCGGAATACCGACCTCGTCCGCGGCGGCCTTGGCCTGCGGAAGCAGCGGGGAGACCGTGAAGATCATGGTGGCCGACGAGTCGGTCAGCTGCTTGGCGATGTCTTCCGCGGTGTAGAGCGCGTTGATGGTCGTCGCGGTGGCACCGGCACGCAGGATGCCGTGGAACACGGACGCGAACGCGGGCACGTTCGGCGAATGCACGGCAACCACGTCGCCGACCTGCACGCCGCGCGCAGCGAGCGCCCCGGCAACGCCGTTGATCTGCCCCACCAGGCTCCGGTACGTGGTGACGGCACCACTGGGACCGTCGATCAGTGCCGTTCGGTCGAGATCTTCGTCGGTGAGGTCTCCGAAGAGGAAGTCGTAGACGTTCTTCTCCGGGATCTCGACATCGGGAAACGGGCTGCGGAAACTCATGGAACTCCTCCAGAACGGCGCGAGAAAGGACAGCGTGGATCGCACGTTACTGTGTCGATCCGTCACGTCAACGGCACTCGGTGCCACGCGTGACGGGCGTCACAGCCGCCACAGTACCCGGCCGCTGTCCGATTCGTCAGCCGCGTCAGGTAGGCCAGGCCCCCGGAGCAGCGTCGGGCCGTTCGGTCACCAGATGCTCGAAGGCCCGCAGGTTGTCCAGCGGCTCACCGCGGGATGTCCGCCACTTCCATTCGCGGCGAATGGATTCCGCGAACCCGAGTTCGAGCAGGGTGTTGAAGTCCCCGTCCGCAGCTTCGAGCACCTGGCCCAGGATTCGATCGATCTCGTCCCCGGTGACCGCATGGGTGGACATCTTTCCGACGAGGTAAATGTCGCCGATCTTGTCGATCGTGTAGTGCACGCCGTACAGCCGGCGGTTACGACGTAGCAGGTAGCGATACACGCCCTCGAAGTTCTCGTCCGGCTTGCGGCAGACGAATGCCTCCACCCGGACACCGTGATTGCCGACCGTCAGCAGCGTGGTGGTCTCGAGCCGCTTCTCCCCCGGCAACTTGACGACGAACTGCGCGTCCGAGGCCCGCGAGTAGTTCACCTCGCGATCGGCCAGAACGGAGTCGATCAACTCCACCGTTCCCGAGATACCCGAATTCCCAGAAATACCCGAAGTCCCAGAAGTACCCGAATTCACAGCGCTCCCACCGATCCCGTCCGTCGTAGTCGCCACAAGCCCCTCGGCCTGCGCGGCGAGAACTCCCCGGTCGGCCGCGGTGAATCGGCGCTGCGTCCGAACCGCCATGCCGCGCGGTCGTAGGTGTCCAGAAGCGCCTCCGCGGTGTGTTCCCACGAGAAGTTCTCGGCATGCTGTGAGGCATTCGATGCCATGCGTGCGCGCAGACTGTCGTTCGAGAGCAACGACTGCACAGCGGTGGCCCAGTCGGCGGAATCGTGACCCTGCACCAGCAGGCCGGTCTCTCCCGATCTGACAGCCACTCCCAGTCCACCGACGTCCGCTGCCACCACCGGTGTCCCGCACGCCTGCGCCTCGATGGCCACCAGGCCGAAGGACTCGGAGTAACTGGGCACTGCCACCAGATCGGATGCGCGATACACCTCGGCCAACTGCGCCGGCGGCTGCGGCGGCAGGAACGTCACACGGTCCTCGATGCCCAACGTCCTGGTCAGCTCGATCAGCGAATCGGGACGGTCCAGACCGGTACCCGACGGCCCGCCCACCACCAGAACCCGTACCCGCGACGCGGGTACGCGGCGATAGATCTCGGCCACGGCGGCCACCAGTACGTCCGGCGCCTTGAGCGGCTGGATACGTCCGACGAAGGTGACCACCGACTCCGCCGGGTCCAAGCCCAGTGCGCGGCGCGCGGCGCTTCGGTTTCCCGGTCGGAACATCGTCAAATCCGCTCCCGGAGCCACGATGTCGATCTTGTCCTCGGCGGCCTCGTACAACTCCACCAGTGCGCGGGCCTCGTCGGCGGTGTTCGCCGTCAACCTGTCGGCCTCCTCGACTACCTGCTTCTCGCCTATGCGTCGCGCCGGAGGCTCGGGGGTGTCACCCTCTGCCATGGACAGGTTCTTCACCGCCGCGAGCGTGTGCGCGGTGTGCACCAGCGGAACCTTCCACCGGTCGCGCGCCAGCCATCCCACCTGGCCGGAAAGCCAGTAGTGGGAATGGATCATGTCGTAGTACCCGGGATCGTGCCGAGCTTCCTCGCGAAGAACCCCCGCGGCGAAAGCACACAACTGTGTGGGCAAGTCCTGCTTGTCGAGGCCTTCGAAGGGACCGGCGGCAATGTTGCGCACCAGTACGCCGGGGGCCGCCTCGACCACTGCCTCGTCGCGCGACGACGTCGCTCGGGTGAAGATCTCGACCTCGACCCCGCGTGCGGCCATCTGGACGGCCGACTGCAGCACATAGACGTTCATGCCGCCTGCATCTCCGGTACCGGGCTGGGCCAGCGGTGACGTGTGCAGCGACAACACGGCAACCCGATGCGGGCTGTGACGGCGTACCACGCCCCTCAGTCTGCCCTGTCCGAATCAGCGCGACACGAACGGGGACAACTGGTCGACGAATTCGTCGATGTCGCGGCGAAAGCGCGCGGGGTCGACTACGAACGGCCCGTGATCGACACCGTCCCACCAGGATGTCCGCGCGTCGGGTAGCACCGACGCGGTGTGCTCGCCCGCCGAGACGTCGACGACGGTGTCCGCCGTTCCGTGCAGAACCAAGGCAGGCACGTCGAGCGCCGCGAGGGTGGCGTCGTGATCGAGATCGCGCATGAACACCGCCGACCGCACCCGCGGACGAGTTGCGAGGCTTGCTCCGAACAAGGCTTGCGCGGCGACACCGACGCCCTCGCCGGATCCGGTGAGGGCCGTCCCGAAGCTGCCGAGCGCACGAATCGCGACACGCGGGTCCTCGCTCATCACCCCCGGAATGGCAGCCCTCATCGCGGTTCCGACGGCGCCGCCCGGCCGGCCGGGTCCGATCGCCGTGATGGCCGAGACGAACACCACACCGGCGACTGCGTCCGTGCCGTACACCGACAGGTAGTCGCACATCACCAGGCCGCCGTAGGACCACCCGGCGATCACCGCGCCGGACGTGATGCCCTCCTGCTGCAGCACGGCGTGAACGTCACCGGCCCAGAGTTCCGTCCGGTCGTACCCCACTTCGGGCGCACCCGACATTCCATGACCCCGCAGATCCACCGCGACGACCCGATACCGGTTCGCCAGCTCCGCCGACAACTGCTCACCCCAGCACGATCCCGTCTGCGCCCATCCGTGGAGCAGCACCAACGGTCGGGCAGTCGACTCACCCGTGACCCGGTAGACCAGCGATGTTCCGTCTCGGCCGAAGGCCTCTCGTATTGCCATGCCACCAACATATTTGGTGACTGTTGTGGAATGTCAGAAGCCCTGGTCGCATCGTCGGATGTACGAGTGGCCCTCGTTAACATCTGAAGAACGTGTGAAGGGGGAGTTCAATGACGGAGACGCAGCAGCGCTCGATCTCGCCTAAGACGGGCGAATGGCGCGATCTCAACCGCTATTACTGGCCGTGGGCGCTGATCGCGCCGATGCTGCCGCTGATCTCGGTCGGCCTCGTCTTCGCCCTCCAATGGTGGGCTCCGAACGCTTCCCAAGTCGCCTGGTGGTCGGGACCGCTCTTTCTCTACGTCATCGTCCCGATCATGGACCGCATCATCGTGCCGTTCGACGAGAATCCGCCCGAGGATCTGGTGGAGTCCCTCGAAGCCGATTTCTGGTACCGCGGCTGCGTGTACGCCTACATTCCGATGCAGTTCTTCGGGATAGGGCTCTCGTCCTATCTGCTCACCGCGGACGACCTCGGCTGGCTGGGAATCGACGGCAGTCTTCCGCTCGTGTCGAAGATCGGGCTGGCCCTCACCATCGGCCTGGTCGGCGGCATCGGCATCAACACTGCCCACGAGCTCGGCCACAAGCGCATCGAATGGGAGCAGTGGCTCTCCCGCATCGTGCTGGCGCAAAGCTTCTACGGGCACTTCTACGTCGAGCACAACAAGGGCCACCATGTGCGCGTCGCGACTCCGGAGGACCCGGCCAGCTCTCGTCTCGGTGAGACCGTGTGGTCGTTCTATCCGCGCAGCATCATCGGCGGGTTCACCTCCGGCTGGCGGCTCGAGCGGGACCGACTGCGACGCGCCGACAAGAGGACGTTCTCCTTCTCCAACGCCAACCTCACCGCGTGGCTGATGAGTCTGGTCCTGTGGGGAGCGCTGATCGCTGTCTTCGGAATCCAACTGCTGCCATTCCTGGTCCTTCAAGCGGTGTACGGCATCTCGCTGCTCGAGTCGGTGAACTACCTCGAGCACTACGGCCTGCTGCGCCGCACCAAGGACAACGGCCGCTATGAGCGGTGCACACCCGAGCACAGCTGGAACAGCGACTATGCAGTGTCGGACATCTTCCTCTACCACCTGCAGCGCCACAGCGACCATCACGCCAATCCCTACCGCCGCTACCAGGTGCTGCGCAGCATGCCCGAGTCGCCACAGCTGCCCGCGGGTTACGCACCACTGATCCTGGTCTCGTATTTCCCGTTCCTGTGGCGGGCGCTGATGGACAAGCGCGTCGTGGCGCATTACGACGGTGACGTCACCCGCGCAAACATTCAACCCGGCAAAAGGGACAAGTACCTGCGCAAATTCGGGGACTCCGTTCGACGCTGACCTCACGCAGGGTCATCATGTGCACATGAGGACCGTGAAACTGGGCGCGAACATCGGCGCACGCATCGACGACGTTCAGCTCGGCGCAGATCTGTCGGACGACGTCGTGTCCGAAATCAACGACGCGCTGCTCGAACACGAAGTCGTCTTCTTTCGTGGTCAGTACCACGTCGACGAGGACGTTCAGTACGCATTCGCCGAACGGCTCGGCGTACCCACCACGCCGCACCCCACTGTTCGCTCGCGAGGAGTTCGGTCCCTCGCCATCGATTCGACGTACGACAAAGCGGACAGTTGGCATACCGATGTGACATTCGTCGATCGTGTGCCCAAGGCGTCGATCCTGCGAGCAGTCACTCTTCCGCCCTACGGCGGTACCACCGCATGGGCGTCCACCACGGCTGCGTACGAGCAGATGACGCCGGCCCTGCGCGCGCTGGTCGAGTCGCTGTGGGCCGTGCACACCAACGTCTTCGACTACTCGGCAGCCGCAGCGGAGAAAGCCGTCTCCGCCGCTGCTGAGGACTACCGTGCCGAGTTTCGCAGCGAGTACTTCGAGGTGACGCATCCCGTAGTCCGGGTCCACCCCGAGACCGGCAAGCGATCGATCCTGCTGGGGCACTTCGCGAAGTCGTTTCCAGGAATGTCGTCGTCGGAGTTCCGCGCGATCTTCGAACTGATTCAGAATCGAGTCACTCGGTTGGAGAACACCATCCGGTGGTCGTGGGAGCCCGGGGACATCGCGATCTGGGACAACCGCAGCACACAGCACTACGCGGTCTCGGACTACGACAACCAGTATCGGCGCCTAGAACGCATCACCTTGGCGGGCGACGTCCCGGTCGACGTGCAGGGCCGACGCTCCCGCGTCGTCGCCGGCGACGCCTCCGGATACAGCGCGCTCGTCGGCTGACGACCTCCCGGTTCTAGGCTGGACGGCATGACCAGTTCAGCAAATCCCACGGCCGTCGTCACCGGAGCCAGTTCGGGGATCGGCGAGGCCACTGCCCGCAAGCTCGCCGCAGACGGCTTCCACGTCGTCGTCGGTGCCCGACGTGTCGACCGCCTCGAGAAACTCGCCCGCGACATCGGCGGCACCGCCCTGGAGCTCGACGTGACGGACGAGGATTCCGTTGCCGCGTTCGCCGCGGTACTTCCTCGCGTCGACGTCCTGGTGAACAACGCCGGTGGTGCCAAGGGACTCGCTCCCGTGCTGGACGCCGACCTCGACGACTGGCGATGGATGTGGGAGACCAACGTCATGGGCACGCTGAGGATGACGAAGGCGCTACTGCCCAAGCTGATCGACTCCGGTGACGGCCTGATCGTCACCATCACCTCCATCGCGGCACTCGAGACCTACGACAACGGCGCCGGCTACACGACGGCAAAGCATGCTCAGGGTGTGCTGCACCGGACGCTGCGCGGCGAACTGCTGGGCAAGCCCGTACGCCTCACCGAGATAGCGCCCGGAGCGGTGGAAACCGAGTTCTCCCTGGTCCGCTTCGACGGCGACGCCGAGCGCGCCGCCAAGGTCTACGAGGGCATCGACCCGCTGGTCGCGGCCGACATCGCCGAGGTCATCGGGTTCGCGGCGTCGCGGCCGTCGCACGTGAACCTCGACACCATCGTCATCAGGCCGCGCGACCAGGCACCTGGTGGCCGGTTCGCTCGCGACTGATCCGTTCGAAGGCGACGAAGTTCTACGCAGCGGACATGGCGCTCATCGACTGCCAGGTGGGCCAATCCACCGCCCAGTCGTAGATGTCGCCGTCCGCTGCCGACAGGTCGATGCGGGTGCCGGTGACTTCCACCGGATCGCCGTACACGGCGGTCTGGAAGTAGGCCTGCGCATCCTCGGTGGAGAGGTTGATGCATCCGTTGGTGACGTTGGACGCGCCCTGCACGCCCGTGGTCAGCGGGTTGGCGTGGATGAACTCACCGTTGTTGGAGATTCGCGTCGCCCACCGCTCGCGCACGTTCTCGTAGTACGGCGGGTTGGACATGAGGAAGTCTTCGTACTTCTCGGTGACCACGTGAATTCCACTGCGGGTGACGTTGCGGTCCTCGTTTCCCTCGCCGTAGCTCACCGGAATGTCCATGATGGTCTGGCCGTCACGAACCACCTGCATGCGGTGGCTGGTGGCGTCGGCGATCACCACCTGGCTGCGTCCGATGCCGAAGTCGAGCGTGACGTCGGCATCGCCGTACGCACCGTCGCCGTAGTTCACGCCGTAGAGCTTCGCCGACACGTCCACAGAGGTGCCCGGAGCCCAGTAATTCTGCGGACGCCAGTGCACGCGGGAGCCGCCGTCGTCGGGGAGCCACGCCCACGACCCGGTCGTCGGGGGGTTCGTGGTGACGGTCAACGCCTTCTCGACGGCCCTCTTGTCGGCGATCGAAGCATCGAACTTCAGAATGATGGGCGCGGCAACACCTACTTCTTGGCCGTCGCCGATGTTGGTGGTGACCGAGGTGATGGACTGCGGCGCCACCGTGGTGACGGTGCCGTCGACGGGCACCTTCTTGCCGTCCGAGCCGACAGCGCTGCCCGTCCACGTGTACACGGAGCCATACCCCAGAGGTTCGGTGACGGTGAACGTGGTCTTCGTCGGATCCAGGGTGCCGGCCACCGAACGTCCGTCCGACGTGGTCAGCGACACGGCCTCGAAGGTCCCGTCGGACACGGTCACCGAGACCGGCGCCGTCGGTGAGACGTCGTCCGCTCCGGCCGCAGGCGCGTACGTCACGGCCGCGACGGGTGCCGCTTCGGTGGTGGGCGCGGCACTTCCGGCCGTACCGGCCGAGCCGGAACAACCAGCCACCAGCGCGATCACGAGTGCCACAACAGCCACCACGACCGCCAATGGTTTCTTTCCCTGCGTCGTCACGGCCGCCACGGTACCTGCGGGATATGACATCGCTTCTCGCTCTCAGTCGAGCGCGCAGTTCACCAACCGACATTCGGGAGTGAGCGAAACGCCGTACTTCTCCAGCACACCGGCTCGCACGTGTGATGCGAGTGCGGTGACGTCGGCGGCGGTGGCGCCCCCTCGATTGGTGACTGCCAGGACGTGACGGGTCGACAAGGTCACTCGACCGGTGCCGAAGTCCGAGCCGTAGCCGCGGGAGAACCCAGCGTTGTCGATCAGCCAGGCGGCACTGAGTTTGATGCCTTTCGGGTCTGTGAACTGCGGCGATCCGAGCGCCTCGGCCGGGACCGACTCGACGACCGGGTTCAGGAAGAACGACCCCACGCTCCAGGAGTCGTGTTCGGCCTCGTCCCAGACCATCCCGCGGTCGGTGCGCAGGGCGATCACTGCGTCGCGCACCTCGCGTGCCGACACGCTGTCGCCGATGCGGACACCGAGACGTTCGGCCAGCGCTGCGTAGCGCACGGGCGCCGACCTGTCGCTGCGCGTCAACGCGAACGTGACGTCCACCACGACATAGCGATCGGTGTACTTGAAGACGGAGGACCGGTGTGAGCCGAAGCCGCATCTGGCGTTGTCCCACACCTCGACGGCACCGGTCTCGCGGTCGAGCACCGTGACGGTCTCGAGATGGTCCGATGTCGACGCTCCGTAGGCGCCGACATTCTGCACCGGGGTACCGCCCGCGCTTCCGGGAATGCCGGACAGCGCTTCGAGTCCGGCGAGACCGTGATCGAGCGCCGTCCGCACCACCAGATCCCACTCGACTCCAGCCTCGACGTGCAGTCGATCACCGTCGACACGCAGTCCAGACGTCGCCACCCGCACCACCAGACCGTCGAAACCGCCGTCGCCGACCAGCAGATTGGAACCGCCGCCGAGGATCATCAGGGGCGCGTGTCGAGCGTCGGCATCGCGTACCAGCTCGACCAGCTCGGCGGAGGTCGTGGCAACGGCGAGTTGGCCCACGGGGCCGCCGACGTGGATGGTGGTGAGGTCGGCGAAGGCCGCGGGTGCAGGATCACTGCCATCCACGAGGTTCGCGGACCGGTCGGAACTGGTGGTCACGACCAGGAACGCTACCCGGCCGGTCGCCATGACAGTGGTTCTGTGACACACGCCTACCATGGGTGCGGAACGAAAAAGATTCTTCGGGAGGATTCACGTGCAGGTCACCAGTGTCGGACACGCCGGATTCCACATTCGGACAGCAGCGGGGTCCATCCTCTGCGACCCGTGGGTCAACCCGGCCTACTTCGCATCGTGGTTCCCGTTTCCGGACAACTCGCAGCTCGACTGGAACGAACTGGGCAACTGCGACTACCTCTACGTCTCGCATCTGCACAAGGATCACTTCGATCCGAAGCATCTGGCCGAGCACGTGAACAAGGACGCCGTCGTTCTGCTGCCGGATTACCCAGTGCCGGATCTGAGGCACGAGCTGGAGAAGCTCGGATTCCACGACTTCTTCGAAACGTCCGACTCGGTCAAGCACACCGTGTCCGGCCCCAAGGGCGATCTCGATGTGATGATCATCGCGCTCCGTGCGCCTGCCGACGGTCCCATCGGCGACTCCGGGATCGTCGTCAGCGACGGCGAGACCACCGTGTTCAACATGAACGACGCCCGGCCGGTGGACCTCGACATGATGACCGAGGCGTTCGGACATATCGACGTGCACATGCTGCAGTACTCGGGCGCCATCTGGTATCCGATGGTCTATGACATGCCACAACGCGCCAAAGACGCCTTCGGTACCCAGAAGCGTCAGCGTCAGATGGACCGGTGCCGCCAGTACATCGAGCAGGTCGGCGCCACCTGGGTGATTCCCTCCGCCGGTCCTCCCTGCTTCCTGGACGACGAGCTGCGCGGACTCAACGACGTGTACGGCGATCCGGCCAACATTTTCCCGGACCAGATGGTCTTCCTCGATCAGATGCGTCAGCACGGGCACGATCGCGGACTGCTGATGATGCCCGGGACGACGGGCGACTTCACCGGGTCCGAACTCGACGCGGTGACGCACCCGCTGCCCACCGATCAGGTCGAGGCAATCTTCACCACGGGCAAGGCCGACTACATCGAGGCCTACGCGCAGCGCCAGGCCGGCGTTATCGCGGCCGAGAAGGCAGCGTGGGCCGATGGTGCGGGCGATTCGCTGATGGAGCCGCTGCGGGAACTGTTCGAGCCGATCATGGCGCAGACCGATCAGATCAGCGACGGCATCGGCTACCCGGTCCTGATCGATCTACTCGGCGCAAATCGCGTCGTGCTCGATTTTCCCAAGCGCATCGTGCGCGAGCCCATCCAGAACGAGAAGTTCCGCTACGCCTTCGAGATTCCTGCCGAGCTGGTGCGCACGGTCGTCCGGGACGGTGAGTCGGACTGGGTGAACTCGATCTTCCTGTCCACGCGGTTCCGGGCCAAGCGGGTCGGCGGCTACAACGAGTTTCTCTACACGTTCTTCAAGTGCCTCACCGACGAGCGCATCGCCTACGCCGACGGGTGGTTCGCCGAAGCTCACGACGACACCGCGACCATCGTCAAGGACGGCTGGGAAATCCAACGTCGCTGCCCGCACCTCAAGGCCGACCTGGGTAAATTCGGCATCATCGAGGGAAAGACTCTGACCTGCAACCTCCACGGCTGGGACTGGAACCTCGAGACGGGTAAGTGCCTCACCTCCAAGGGTCATCCCCTGCGGTCGGAGAAGATCACGCCCGGCTAATCTCGGTTCATGCCACGCAGGTTCGATCACTCTGTCCCGTCCGCGCTGTCCGCAGCGAAGGTCCACACCGCGCTCACCACCGAGAAGTACTGGCAGGACCGGATCGAGGCTGTCGGTGGCCCCAAGGCCGAACTCACCGACGTGACGGTGTCGGGCGACACCGCGGACACCCGCACGGTCTCGGTGTCGATGACTCAGGCCGTCGCCGAGGAGTTCCTGCCCAGCGCCATCACCGCCATCCGTCCAGGCGATCTGATCATCCACCGCACCGAGTCGTGGGGATCGCTCGACGCACAGGGCGCGTCGGGGACGTTCGAGGCCAAGGTCGAGGGCGCGCCGGCCACCATCACCGGCACGCTCACGCTGCGCTCCGAGGGCTCCGGCTCCACTCTGGTCGCTGCGGGCCAGGCAGAGGTCAAGGTGCCCATCTTCGGCGGCAAGATCGAGCAGGCCGTGATCGAGCAGGTGTTGGCACTGATCACAGCCGAGCAGGAATTCACCTCCACGTGGGCTCCGGACATCACCTGATTTTTCCCTCGGCTGATTTCTCGGGCCGCGTCGGCCACCGGTAACCTGCCGTCATGGCACGTCGCATGAACTACTCGGCTCGGCTCCCGTTCACCACCGAACAGGTGTACGGCGCCCTGACGACTCGGAGCTACTGGGACGCGATCGTCGAGGAACTCCGTAAGTACTCGGAGAACGAGATGACCACCTTCGAGGTGTCCGCGGACGGTATCGACGTCGTCATGCGGCACGTCATCCCCCGCGACACCCTTCCGGACATCGCGCAAACGGTGATGAAGAAGGACATGGTCATCACCCGCAACATCCATCACGGCGCGTTCGACGAGAAGACCGTCGGCAAGTACGACGCGTCCATCCCCGCCGGTCCGGGCAGCCTCACCGGCACCACAGAACTGTTCGCGACCGAAACCGGCAGCACGCTGCGTACCACCTCCGAAGCAAAGGTGTACCTGCCCTTCGTCGGTGGCAAGCTCGAGCAGTTGATGCTGGTGAACCTCGTGGATCTGTGGCGCGGCGAGGGCGAAGTGACGCACGACTGGCTGACGAAGAACGCCTGACCGGCTACCCCGCATGCCCGGTCCGGAGGGCGTGGTCACCCGCGGCACCACCAACATCAATCGTCTGCGCCGAAGCGATCGGCGCCTGGTGCACGACCGAAGAATCCGGACTCTGCTGACGGACGCGTCGGCACCTCTGGTGGTGGATCTGGGCTACGGCGCCTCCCCCGTGACGACGCTGGAGTTCGCGGGCCGGCTCCGCACCATCCGGTCGGACATCGCTGTGGTCGGGCTCGAGATCGACCCGACTCGGGTGGTTCCGGATCAGGACGGCGTGTCGTTCCGGCGTGGTGGATTCGAGTTGGCGGGGCTGCGGCCACATGTGGTGCGTGCATTCAACGTGCTGCGGCAGTACCCCGAGGAGGCAGTAGCCGGGGCGTGGTCACGCATCACTTCGTCGCTGGCGGACGGCGGAGTGCTGATCGACGGCACGTGCGACGAATTGGGCCGCCGTGCCACGTGGGTGACGGTCGACGTATCCGGGCCGGTGTCCCTGACGTTGTCCTGGGACCCGTTCACGGTGGACCGCCCGTCGGACATCGCAGAGCGGTTGCCCAAGGCTCTGATTCACCGAAACATCGACGGTGAGCGCATCCACGACGTATTGCGGGCTGCCGACCGGGCATGGGACGTCGCGGCACCGCTTGCCCCGTTCGGACCACGGGTGCGGTGGCGAAGCGCCGCGTCGTCGCTTGCGGCACAGGGACTTCCGGTTCAGTTGTCGCGGCGCCGACTCCGCGACAACGTCCTGACAGTGCCGTGGTCCGCGGTCGCCCCGGCATCAGCGCAGCATGCCTGATGGTCCGCAACTCGGCTTCTCCGACGGGATCCCGTCGAATCGAGCGAGTTGCGGGCGACCATGCACGGCCAGAACGCTCAGCAGCGCCTCCGCCTTGAGATGCATCTCGCGTAGCTCGGCCTCCGGATCGGACAGCGCCACGATCGCCCCGCCCGTACCGATGCTCGCCGTCCCGTTCGCTACCACCACCGTGCGGATCACGATGGACAGATCCGCGGCACCCGACAGCGAGAACCAGCCCAGCGCACCGGAATACACTCCGCGTGGACCTCCCTCCAGACGGTCGATGATGTCCATCGTTCGACGCTTGGGGGCACCGGTCATGGACCCACCGGGAAACGCCGCGCGAACGCAGTCCACCGCGGACAGTCCTGCACGTAGCCGGCCCTCGACGGTGGAGACCAGTTGGTGGACGTGCGCATGGGTCTCCACGTCGAACAACACCGGCACGTGCACCGAGCCCGACTCGCACACCCTGTTCAGGTCATTGCGCACCAGGTCCACGATCATCAGGTTCTCGGCGCGGTCCTTCTCGTCCGTCGCAAGGTCCAGCCGCGCGGCGGCGTCGGCGTCCGGCGTGTCACCTCGAGCGCGAGTTCCCTTGATGGGCTTGGACTCCACGTCCCCTGCGGCGGTGATGCGCAGGAAGCGCTCCGGCGACGCACTGAGCACTGCGACGCCAGGGAACGACAGGAAGGCGGCGTAGGGCGCGGGGTTGACCCGGCGCAGGGCCCGGTAGAGATCTGCCGCGTCGCCGCCGAACGGCACGGTCAGCTGGTTGGTGAGGCAAATTTCGTAGCTCTCCCCTGCCGTGATCAGGTCGAGGCACTCCGCGATCGCGGCGCGGTAGGCGTCGTCGTCGTGTCGCGAACGGACGCCGGGCGGCGGCGCGGACAACGGTGCACGCGAACCGGCAGCCCGACGCCGCTCGGAGGACTGCATCGCCAGGACGGCCGACGCGGTGGAGTCCAACCAGCCCGACGCGGCGTCGGTGTCGCCACCGGCGGCGGACAATGTCAGCAGGTACGTGCAGCGATCGCGATGGTCGAGCGCGACGAGACGATCGGCGAAGACCATCTGCGCATCCGCGGTGGTCGACGGGTGTGCGCTGCTACCACCGGTTTCGGCCTTGAGCTCGTATCCGAGGTACCCCACCCAGCCTCCCGTGAACTCGAACGGCACCTCGGGCACCGTGGTGGTGAGACTCCGGGTCGACGTCTGCTCGGCGAGGTAGTCGAGGAAGCCGGTCACGGCTTCGGTGCGTATCCCCGCTGCCGAGCGCACCGTGACCGTCCGGGTGGCGACGTCGTAGTGCAGGTGCTCCGTGAGCGGTCCGTCGCCCGGGCCCAAGAACGAGAACCGGGCGCCGCCGTCCACCTCGGCACTCGAGTCCAACCAGAACGACGACGGCCCGCCGAGGTGCCGAGACAGCCGATCGGGATCGGGTAGGCAGTTCAGCACGCGCACGTGGACGTCGTATCGCGCGGTCGGGATCGGAGCCGTCGGCGGCGGCGGAATCACCGGGGCGATGTGCGCGGCGGGTCGTGCATCACGTGCGAGGTCCAGAAAGTTGGCGATCATGTGCAACCCGCGTTCGGTTCCGATCGATTCGGGGTGGAACTGCACTCCCCATTGCGGCAGGGTTCGGTGGCGCAGCGCCATCACCACCCCGTCGTCGGTCCAAGCGGTCGCCTCGAGCACGTCGGGCAGTGTCGTCACGGCAAGCGAGTGGTAGCGCACCACGCGCAGCGGCGTGGGCAGGCCGGCAAACAGTTCGGCCGCGTCGTGCCGGATCTCGGACATCCGACCGTGCATCGGCTGGGGTGCCAGGCCGACCGTGCCGCCGTAGCATTCGGCGATCCCCTGGTGCCCCAGGCACACGCCCAACACCGGCAGCCCACTGCGCAGTATCGCGTCGCGACCGATGCCGAAGTCGCCCGCACGGCCCGGGTGTCCCGGACCCGGCGAGACGACGATCGCGTCGACCTCGTTCAACGGCACGGACTCCCACGCTGTGTCGCCCAGTACGACGACCGGCGCGACCCCCGACACCTGGTGGAGGTACTGCGCCAAGTTGTAGGTGAACGAGTCGTAGTTGTCGATCAGCAGAGTCCGCATCAGGGACTCATCATTTCAGTCGCCGACGGGTGCCACGCGCTCAGCGCAGCACAAGACCGATCAGCGCAGTGCCAGTTCGATGCGCTCGGCGACCCGATCACCGCAACCGACGGCCTGTTCGAACAGTTCGTCCACCGACAACCGGCCCAGCAGCAGACCGTCCGCGACTATCTCGTCCAGCGTGAACTGCGAGATGCCACCTGCGGCCAAATCCAGCACGGTTCGTGTGGGTGTGGTCAAGCGAAACGTTCCGGTGAACTCGACGTCTTCCGGTTCCAGACGCCCGCGGTGTATCGCGAGCCGTCGATCGTGTGCGCGCGCGGTTCCGCCGACGCGAACGTGGACGAACTGCGGATGCAGGGTGCCCATCCCGTGGAGCTCGGCTGCACTCTGATGTGAGATCGCCGCACTCTCCCCCAACCATGCGCACCACTTGGAAAAGCCCTCGAGATCGTGGCGTGGCCACAGCGAGAGTCGGTAAAGATCGGTTTCCACCCGGGTCCAGGAGCCGTCGTCCAGATTGTCCACGATGTCCGGCACCGCAAAGCCCGCGTCGAACGCTTGCGCTTCGGTGAAGTAGCCGTCCTGCTCCGCTACCACCCCGTCGAAGCGCACCGAAACATCGTCACCCGCCATAACCGAAGACTACCCGTGTGTGTCACTCGTCACAAACACATCCGCGGTTGCCCGCGCTTGTCGTCGGTACGCCGAGTCCACAGAATTACCTCAGAGACATCGGACACAATGAAGCCATGAGCCACGACACCACGCGCCGACGCTCCCGAGTGCCCCTCATCGCCACCGTTCTCGTGGTGATTCTGGTGGCCGTACTGGTGGGCGGGGAGTTCTACGCACGCAACCGCGTCGAGAACTGTCTGACGACACAGTTCGAGAGCGAACTGGGATCGAAGATCGACATCGACCTGGGCCTGCAGCCGGTTCTCTTCTCGCTCGCCACCAACAAGTTCTCGTCCGTCGAGATCTCGAGCGACGACACCAAGTTCGGCCCGGCGCAGGACATGCAGGTGCAGGCCACCGTGGACGACGTCGACCTCAGCGGCAGCGACACCTCGTCCGGCCAGATCGGCTCCAGCAACGCCGACGTCACGTGGTCCACCGACGGCATCCTCGCCACCCTGCAGGAGCAGGGCGTCGGCGGCATCGTCTCCGGCGCCACCAGCGATCCCGCTGCGGGCACACTGAACTTCGCCATCGTGGGCGGGCTCGCGGAGCTCACCGTCCGCCCTGTCGTCCAGGGCGATTCGATCGTCGTCGAAACAGTCGACGCGTCGATTCTCGGCATCGGCATCCCCACCGATCTCGCAGACAGCGTCGTCGGCATCCTCACCGACAGCCTGCAGGCGTACCCGCTGGGAATGACGCCCGACTCGATCGAGGTGACCGACACCGGCATCGACATGACGCTCAGCGGTGGGCAGTACGACATCCCGGTTCAGCAGGACTCCGAACAGCGCATCAGCTGCTGATCGAATCGAACCCGTCCAGCACGGCGCGGGTTCCGGACAGTCCCAGCCGAGTAGCGCCGGCGTCGATCATCGCGCGGGCGGTGTCTGCATCGCGGATACCGCCCGACGCCTTGACACCCAACCGACCTCCGACCGCCGACGCCATCAGCTCGACGGCCCGGGTCGACGCGCCGCCGGCCGGGTGGAAACCCGTCGAGGTCTTCACGAAGTTCGCCCCACCCCGCTCGGCTGCGTAGCAGCACTCGGTCACCGCACGCTCTCCCTCCGTCGAGGCGAGCAGCGCAGCCGACTCGATGATCACCTTGAGAATCGCGTTGTCTCCCATGGCCTCTCGGACCGTCACGATATCCGCCAAGACCGCGTTGTAATCACCGTCTACCGCTGCGCCCACGTCGATGACCATGTCGACTTCGGTCGCGCCGTGCTGCACCGCGAGGCGCGCCTCCGACCCCTTGAGCAACGAATGGTGCTTGCCGGACGGGAAACCGGCGACCGCTGCGATCACCAGATCGCCGGTGTCGCGCAAGGGAAGCATCGACGGCGAGACACACACCGCGAGCACTCCCAGATCTCTCGCCTCGGCGACCAGAGCGCGCACATCGGCGACGGTCGCTTCGGGCTTGAGAAGCGTGTGGTCCACCATGCGGGCAACGTCACCGCGCGTGAGAGTAGTCATGGCCTCCACTGTTTCACGACCACCGTTTCAGACACACGATGGTTTCGAGAAACCTGGGTCTGGGTTAGCTAGGTCGTCGGCTAAGGGCGCCCGAGATGAAAAGTTGCACGAGAGAGCCGGCATCGTACTGGGCGTCGCTCGCGGCACCGATGCAGAGATTGCCGATGCCTTTGAGCACGTTGTAGGCATTTACCGACGGAGCTGCGTCGACGGATTCGAGTGCTGCCTCGAGGAGGTCGCCACACACTGGTACTAGACGGCCTACGAAGTAGGTATGCAGAGCATCGGAGCCGGCGCTGTCTCCATGGAGTGCGCCGGCCAGGCCGTGCTTGGTGACGAGGAACTCCACGAACAAAGCCACCCATGCCCGCAAGGCTGCCTCGGGCGTCGGGCTCTCAGCGAGTAGTCGCGGGCCAGCCTCTGCGCACGCCTCGACCTGGTGCCGGTACACCGCCACCACGAGCTCCGGACGGGTCGGGAAGTGACGGTAGATCGTCCCCACACCAACGCCGGCCTTGGCTGCGATCTCGCGCACCGGAGCGTCCACCCCGGAGGTCACGAACACCTCTGCCGCTGCGTCGAGGAGTGCCTGCTGGCTTCGACGCGGACGGCCCACTTGCTGGGGCCGCGCAGGGTGCGACTGGTCGCTCTCGGTCATGTCCATGTGCCCGTCCTCACCGCGTCGATCGCGCGTCCTTGCATTACGGATCAGCGTTCCGTAACCTTACGGAACGACGCTCCGATAATCAGTATCTCTGAGCGCGCCTCTAGAAAGGAATTACCATGACCTCGCTTCTCGTCGACGCGCTGGACGGCATCATCGACGCCAGCGCTCCGGTCGTCTCCGTCGCCCCTGTCACGTTGTCTGCCCCCGACCGTCCGGTCCCGCTGGAGGTGCGTGTGTCCGCGCCGACTGCCGGTACGAACCTCCCCGTGGTGGTGTTCTCCCATGGCAACGGGTGGAACCTCGACGGCTACGCGCCGCTCACCGCGTTCTGGGCCTCGAGAGGGTTCGTCGTGATCCAGCCCACCCACCTCGACTCGCGCCGAAACGGTTTCGGGTTCGACCACCCGGTGTTTCCGACGATCTGGACCGAGCGGATCGCGGATCTCACCCGCATCCTCGACCAGCTCGACACCATCGAGGCCGCCGTACCCGGACTTGCCGGCCGCATCGACCGCAGCCGCGTCGCCGCCACCGGTCACTCCTGGGGCGGCCAGACGGCGCAGTCGCTGCTCGGCGCACGGATCCTCGACGAAGCCGGCCAGGTCGGAGCAGACATCTCCGACAGCCGAGTCACCGCGGGCATCTTGTTCGCAGCAACCGGCGTCGGCGGCGACGACCTGCATCCGTTCGCGCAGGCGAACTTCCCGTTCATGCGTCCCTCATTCCAGGAACTGACCACGCCCACGCTCGTCGTCGCCGGCGACCACGACCAGTCCACGATGTCCAGCCGCGGACCCGACTGGTTCACTGACGCCTACACGTACAGCCCCGGCGCCACCGACCTCCTCACCTTCTACGGTGCCAAGCACGCCCTCGGCGGGATTGTCGGGTACGAAGTAGCCGAGACCACCGATGAGAACCCTGAGCGGGTCGCCGTCATCCAGCGGATGAGTACCGCCTACCTTCAGACCGCTCTGCACGTCGACGAGAGCAGCTGGTCCGCTGCTCGCTCCGCGTTCAGTGACAGCACCGATCCGATCGGGCACGTCGACAGTAAGTGAAATTCGATGCAGTTCCGCATCGGTACCTGAAGAAAAGGAAGACGTTCCGGCTCGGCGTCCGGGAACCACCGCCAGTGAGACACTGTCCACCATGCTGCCCCACTCCCAGGAGTCACAGACCCCATCGACCGGCCTCCGGCCTTCCCGGCGCTACGTGCTGACCCTGGGCTGCCCCGATCGCACCGGAATCGTCGCTCGCATCGCCACCTTTCTGGCCGAGCTGGGCGGCTCGATCGTCGAAGCCGCCTATCACGCCGATGCGGACACCGGCTGGTTCTTCACCCGTCAGGCCGTCGCGACGTCGTCCATCGAGATCGGGGCCGACGAGTTGCGCGAACGCTTCGCCGAAGTAGCCGCTGAGATCGGCCCCGAAACGGAGTGGTCTCTGCATGATTCGGGGCAACCCAAACGCATCGTGTTGTTGGTGAGCAAAGAGGCGCACTGCCTGCACGATCTACTCGGACGCGCGGCGGGTGGTGAGCTCCCGGCGACCATCGACGCCGTGATCGGCAATCACCCCGACCTCGAGGCCGTGACGCGAGCGCACGGAGTGCAGTTCCATCACGTGCCGTTCCCGAAGGACCCGGCCGAGCGTGGGCCGTCCTTCGATACGTTGCGCGACCTGGTAGACGGATACAACCCGGATGCCGTGGTGCTCGCCCGGTTCATGCAGGTGCTGCCGGAGTCGTTGTGCGAGCACTGGGCTGGGCACGCGATCAACATTCACCACAGCTTCTTGCCCTCGTTCGTCGGTGCTCGGCCCTACCATCAAGCCTTCACGCGCGGGGTCAAGCTGATCGGTGCCACGTGCCACTTCGTCACCGCCGAGTTGGACGCGGGGCCGATCATCGAGCAGGACGTCATTCGCATCGATCACGCCGACGCAGTGACGGACATGGTGCGCCAAGGTCGCGACATCGAGAAGATGGTGCTGGCGCGCGGGTTGCGCTGGGTGCTCGAGGACCGAGTTCTGGTGCACGGTCGCAAGACCGTCGTCTTCAGTTAGCCATCCAGGTAGTCAGCCGGGCGTGGTGCCGACAACCACGGTTTCGTTGTAGACGAACGCCTTTCCCACCGGTCGCGGGAAAGGGAACGATGACGACGTCAGGTTCTCCATGCCCGCGGTCCGGCAGATTCCCAGCAGATCGTCGGAGTCCAGCCAACTGGTGTGCGTCGGGTCGCTGGCGAAGCCGACTTCCTGTGGGCAGACGATCATCACCGTCGCACCTGGCCGCAAGTACGGCAGATACTCGGTGACCACGCTTCCCTCCTCACCCGGCGGAAGGTGCTCGAGAAGGTGTGCCATCAACATGCCGTCGAAGCGGGTGTCTTCCAACGCGTGAAACTCGTCGGCCGTGTACGCCGTCATGCCCTGCGATCGACAGAACTCCACCGACGACGCGTTGTGGTCGACGCCGACACTTCCCGGCGGCAGATTGCGCAGGTTGCGTCCGATGCCACACCCGACGTCCAGTACGCGGCGTCCGCCCAGGTGGCGCTTGATGTTCCACTGATACGGCGCCTGGACGCGGAGCACCTGCTTCCACCGCGCGCCCTGCAGTTCCCGCAGGCGCGCCGTGTACGAGTCGTCTCGCGTGTCGTCGCGTTCGTCTGCTGTCATGGCGTACCTCCAGCCGTTGCCGTCCCGATCCGGACAACAAGGACCTCAACCTAGCCGATGGTCAGAGCGACGCCAACCGAACCAATTCTGCGTCGAACGTGGCGATGTCCTCCACCGAACTCATGTGCCCTACACCGTGAATCTCGACGAGTCGCCCTTTCGTCCCGTCTTCGGACAGCAGTCCGGCGGCCGACAGACGCCGTGCAAGCTGACGCGCATGCACGGGTGGAGTCAGCCGATCGCTCGAGCCCACCAGCACCGACGTCGGCACGTCGATGCGCTCGACAGCATCACGAATATCCAACGTGGACAACGCAGACCCCCACATGCCCCTAGTCCTCGGAGTGCACTCTCGTACGATGCGCTCGCAGAACGCCACCTGTGAACGTGTCGACCCGGCGCCCATCGTTGCGTACTTCATCGCTCGCACCGTCAACGGATTCGCCGGAATGGGCAACGCCGATCCCAACAGCGTCGTGGCCAACCTCGTCGGTACGGCGGGAATGCCGGGCGGCAGTGGGATCAGCGTCGTCTCGCGCAGCAAGCTGTCGGAGGCGGTGTTGGCCAACATGATCGCCTTGACGTAGTCGCGAATCTGGTCGGGGTATCGCCCGGCCCAGGCCATGATCGACATGCCGCCCATGCTGTGCCCTACCAGCACCGCCTTGCGATCTGTGGTGACCGTCGCGCCGAGAACCGCCGCCAGGTCGTCGCCCAGAACGTCCGCACCCAGCGGCCTGGTGCCGACCTCGCTGGCGCCATGCCCGCGCTGGTCGTACACGACGACGCGATACCGCCCGGCCAGGTCGTTGATCTGTGGGGTCCAGAAGTCCGCCGAGCAGGCCCACCCGTGGCTCAGCACCATCGGGTCTGCGTCAGGGTCGCCGTATTCGCGTACGTGCAGGCTCGCACCGTCCGACGCCGTCACCGTCCGCACGCGCGGTTCGACGTCGATCTCGCCCAAAAGCTCGTCTGTGTCGCGGAGCCGCGCCGACGGCACCTCGGTTCGGCGCCGCGCCAGTGCTCGCGCCGCACCGGCGAGGACGACACCGGCCACGGCCGCCGTGAGAATCGAATATCGGACGGTCATCTTCACTCCTCGGCGGCGATTGTGCGCGTGCGACCAGTGGAGGATATGCGGCGGTTCCGACGGGTCGTCACCGAGCCCGCCGGAGCTGGATGCGGCTCGCCGAACTTATCGATGCGGCCGCTCGAAAAATGATCCACGTCGTGCCATAGACTTTTGTCATGCCAGAGAGCGTCGACACCCGCGCATCAGCGACCGGAGGCATCAGTCCAGTTCGCCTCGTGACTCTGCTGGGGCCGGCCTTCGTCGCAGCGATCGCCTACGTCGACCCGGGCAACGTCGCGGCCAACCTGACTGCCGGAGCTCGATACGGCTATCTCCTGGTGTGGGTGTTGGTCGCCGCAAACGCCATGGCGGTCCTCGTGCAGTACCTTTCCGCCAAGCTCGGGTTGGTCTCCGGCAGATCCCTCCCGGAGATGTTGGGCGAACGCTTGCGGCCCTGGCCACGGCGGGCATTCTGGGTGCAAGCCGAGGCAGTGGCCATCGCGACGGACCTCGCCGAGGTCATCGGCGGCGCGATCGCACTGAACCTGCTCTTCGACGTTCCGTTGTTCTATGGCGGACTCATCACCGGTGTCATCTCGATGATCGTGCTGGGCGTGCAGTCACGACGTGGTCAACGCACGTTCGAGTTCGTCGTCATCGGCATGCTGGCGATCATCACCGTCGGCTTTCTCACCGGCCTGCTGTTCACGGACATCGACCCGGGCGGTGTCGCCGGCGGCATGATCCCGGGGTTCGACGGCAGCGGCTCGGTCCTGCTCGCCGCGAGCATGCTGGGCGCAACCGTCATGCCGCACGCCATCTATCTGCACTCCGCGCTCGCGCGTGACCGACACGGCCGCGAGCAGGACTCGTCGAAACTCGACCGCCTGCTGCGTGCCACCAAATGGGACGTGACGTTCGCACTGATCATCGCCGGCAGCGTCAACATCGGCATGTTGCTGCTGGCAGCGTCCGCTTTCCGCGGCGAAGAGGGAACCGACACCATCGACGGGGCGCACGCCGCCATCCAGAACAATCTCGGGCCCGGGGTCGCAGCGATATTCGCCGTGGGCTTGCTGGCGTCCGGCCTCGCGTCCACGTCGGTGGGGTGCGCGGCCGGCGCGGAGATCATGAAGGGGCTTCTCCGCAAGCGCATCCCAATTCAGATCCGACGCGTGGTCACGCTGATCCCGGCGCTGATCGTCCTGAGTATCGGGGTGGACCCCACTCTCGCGCTGGTGCTCAGTCAGGTGGTGCTCAGCCTGTGCATCCCGTTCGCGCTGATACCGCTGGTTCGAATGACGTCGAGCGCGGAAGTGATGGGGACTCGCATCAATTCCCGCACCACCGTTGTGCTCGCGGTTGTCACCACGGGGCTGATCGTCGCTCTCAACGCAGCGTTGCTGTGGCTAACGGTCACCGGACAGGGCTGACGGTCACCGGACAGGGCTGACGCCCCCGGCAATTATCGGCCCAGAATTACCAGCGTGGGCCCCGCTGAATGTCGTTGACCTTGGGACGCACGTCCACCAGATAGACCCCGATAGCGACCACTGCGATGATTCCGACGAACCCCACGACGGGGAAGATCAGCAGAAGCAGCAGGGCGATCGCAAGAATGGCGACCCACCCCGGCTTGTTCAATTTGTCGGCGGCAGTGAACGCGTCGGAACGCTGACTGATCGCATGGAACAGCGAGTATGCGACGCCCACGAGCGCGATGACCTGCAGGATGTTCATGATCGCGCTGGTTGCGCTGTACGCCAGGGGCATACCGGACATTCTAAGCCAACGAACCTGGAACGAGTCCGACCCCCACGCTGGTCGCGTGGGGGTCGGACTCGTTGCGGGGTGCGCTTAGCTGGTGCTCTTCTTGGCCGGAGCCTTCTTGGCGGGGGCCTTCTTGGCCGGAGTCGCCTTCTTGGCCGGAGCCTTCTTTATGGGCGAGTTGGCGTTGTTACGTGCCTTGCCTTCGACCGTTCCGGCAGCGCCCGACGCCTTGTCCGACGCCTTCTGGCCGGCCGACTTGGCCTTGGCACCGGCCTCGTCGAGGTTCTCGCTCAGATCGTCGGCACCTTCCTTCACAGTGTCGGACAGCTCGTCCGCGCTCTCCTGAAGAGCCTCGGAAAGCTCGTCGGCACCTTCCTGGACGCGACCCGATGCACGACCTGCAAGCGCTGCGGCGCGCTCGCCGACGGCACGCGTCTGCGAGGCGACGGTGCCGAGGGTCTGCTCGGTCAGGTCGACGGCGTCGTTGGCGACGGTGTTGGCGCGCTCGATGCCGTCCTCCACCGCGGGGTTCTTGCGGATGCGCTCGACGGTCTCTTCGCCACGCTCGGCGAGCGCGGTGTAGAGGTCGGATGCCACCTTCAGGTATGCCTCGGCGACTTTGCGCAGTTCCTCGGGGGTGAAGCGCTCACGCAAGTCGGCAATCTCCTCGGGCAGTTCCTGGGGCAATGCGTTCAGCCGGCCGCGCAGCGACTCGACGCTCTCGGTGACGTCGCCTTGGAGGTCGGCGAAGCGTGCACGTGCGGTGTCGACGCGATCGTTGACGTCGGACTGCGTACTCTCGGCGCGGTGGCGAACCTGTGCCACGACGTCGGCCACGGCCTGCACCACGGCGTCGCCTGCACCCACGGCAGCGAACAGCGGCGTCTTCACGTTGTCGAACTTGGGGTCGGTCATGTCGGATCTCCTGAGGTTGTTTCGGTGTTGTCTTCGCTGAAGGTGGGGGACTCTTCGCGAGGGGCGTCGGTGACGCCGGGGTGGGGAGAGTCGGTGCCGGACTCGTTCTCTCGACGGAACGAGTAGTAGATCTCGAGGAGCACCTGTTTCTGACGCTCCGACACGGAGTCGTCACCGAGCACAGCGTCGGCGATGGGGCTGTGCGGCCGCTCCTCGAGCAGTCCGGCTCGCACGTACAGAACCTCCGAGGACACCCGAAGACTCTTGGCAATTTGGCTGAGGACCTCCGCTGACGGTTTACGCAGTCCCCGCTCGATTTGGCTGAGGTAGGGATTGCTGACGCCTGCGGTGAGAGCGAGTTGCCTCAGGGACACCTGGGCCGACTCTCGCTGTGCGCGAATGAAACTCCCGATATCGTGAGTCGCCGTGCTGACGACCCTGGCCGCGAGATCTCCGGCTGCGGACACCACTGTGGTGTCGTCGCCTTCCTTCTCTTCGGTTGCCATTCGAACACTCCTGATCGGTAGCGGGCTGTGCCTGAAACCCACGATAACCACCAGTGCTAGCAATTGCAAGCACTGTGCTAGCACCCACACTCACGGGCGTCTCGGGTCAGCCGAACAAGGCCTGCGAGAAGGAGTAGATCGCCAGTCCTGCCAGCGATCCGACGACCGTTCCGTTGATGCGGATGAACTGCAGATCGCGCCCGACCTGCAATTCGATCTTCTTGCTCGCCTCGTCCGCATCCCACCGCGCGACCGTGTCGGTGATGACGGTCGTGATCTCGTCGGTGTAGTTCTCCACGACATAACGCACGCCTGCCATGAGCCAACCGTCCGCCTTGTCGCGGACCGCGGCGTCGTCTCGCAGACGCGCGCCGAATTTCTGCACGTTCTCACTGATCTTCGCGCGCAGCGTGCTGTTCGGATCGTCCACGGAGTCTACGATGAGCTTCTTCGCCACCTTCCACGACGCTGCAGCCAACCCCGTGACCTCGTCGCGGTTCATGATCTCGGACTTGATGCGTTCGGCCTTGGCGATCGTGTCGGGATCGTTCTGCAGATCCTGCGCGAAGTCGATCAAGAACTTGTCGGCGGCGAGGCGCAGTTCATGGTGCGGATTGGAACGGACCTTCCACGTGAACTCGACGAGCTCGCGGTGAATCCGTTCTCCCAGGAGGGCATCGACGAACTTCGGTGACCACGACGGTGAATCTCGAGTGATGACGCGATCGATCGTCGGCAAACTGTTCTGCGCCCATTCGTGGGCGCGCTCGGCGAGAAGATCGATCAGCGGCTTCTGCCTGTTGTCCTCGAGCAGGGTGCCCAGCACCCGGCCGATGGGTGGACCCCACTGTGGATCGCCGAGTCGTTTGACGATCGTGTTGTCGATGACCTGCTGGATGTCCTCGTCGTCCAGCACGTCCAGCACACCGCGCAGCACGGTGGCCGTCTCTTCGGCGACTCGATCGGCGTGTGCCGGGTCCGCGAGCCACGTCCCCAGCCGAAGCGGAATTCGGGCCGACTCGATCTTCTGCGACACCACCTCGACTGCGAGAAAGTTCTGCCCGACGAACGAACCCAGGCTCTCGCCGAGCTGGTCCTTCTTGCGCTTGATGATGGCCGTGTGCGGAATCTTCAGACCCAGCGGGTGCTTGAACAGAGCGGTGACCGCGAACCAGTCCGCCAGCGCACCCACCATCCCGGCCTCGGATGCGGCCCGGACGTATCCCACCCACTCGCCCGCCCCGCGCGACTCCTGCCACCGGCACAGTAGATAGACGGCCGTAGCGAACACCAGGAACCCGGTGGCGAGGGTTTTCATCTTGCGGAGGTCCCGCCGTTTGACGTCCTCGTCGAATGTCATGAGCTGCACCGGAACCATTGTGCCGGGTCGCGCCGCCGACAGTTCGGCCGACAGCCCGATGGCCCTCGCCCGGCGGCTCCGCGTCTGCCACGGGCACTATTGTGAAGTAGTGGTGCGATATGCGCTGCGACACTCGAGTGCGTCACGAGCGCAGTCGAACACACCGGGGATGGAGCGAAACGCGCGTGGCGAGCAGAGCGGCAGCGAGAAGGCACGAGGTACCGAAGTCCACCAAGGCCGGGACCCACACATCCGACGACAGCGGCGACGCGGCGACGTCCGCCCTGCCCACAACTCCAGCCCCCACACCTCCAGCCCCCACACCTTCGGCCCCCACACCTTCGGCCCCCACACCGCGGGCAGAGAAGCCGGACGGCCGCAAGAGGCGGTGGCGCGAGCACAAGATCGCCCGGCGTGAGGAATTGGTGGACGGAACCCTCGCCGCCATTCGGCTGCGTGGGCGCAGCATCGGCATGGACGAGATCGCCACCGAGATCGGGATTTCGAAGACGGTCCTGTACCGCTACTTCAACGACAAGAACGATTTGGCCAACGCCACCCTGGAGCGGTACGTCGAGACGACGTTGGCACCTGCAATCTACGAGGCCATCAGCGTCGAGCTCGACGAGTTCACCCTCACGCGCAAGGTGGTCTCGGCGTACGTGGAGACCGTCGCGGACGATCCGGAGGTGTACCTCTACGCCATGTCCAACAGCTCGGGCCCCAATCGGGACGTGGTTGCCGAGTCCGAGCGGATGATCGCGGAACTGCTGGCCACGGTGTTGGGAGAGCGGCTCCGACAGATGCAGATGGACTCCGGAGGCTCACTGCCCTGGGCGTACGGAATCGTCGGAGGTGTTCAGTTGGCCACCCACTGGTGGATTTCCAACCGCTCGATGTCCACAACGGATCTGATCGACTACCTGACCATGATGGTGTGGGGCGGAATCCACGGTGTTGCCGGTTCGGGCGGCTCACCCGCCAAGTTCAATGCGGTCGAGCACCCGCTACTGGACGACTGAGCCCGCCGGGACCGGCGAGCCCGTCGGTCATCTGCGTTCGACCGGAACCAGTACTGCGGCCAGGACGGCGACACCGATCATCAGCACCGCTACCAACGCACCGAGCACCGGAGACGACACCGCGACAGCGACGAACGCGCCAGTGACCACGCAGAGCGCGGCGATAGTCGCGAAACCCGCGACGGGGTGCTCGGACAAGCAGGTCGCGATCGGATCGGGCAAGCCGGGTGTGTCGGCGGGGAGTGCTGTACCGCTGGGTAATGCCGTGCCGCCCGGTGTCGGCACATTGGGGGTGCTCACATGCACTCCTATCGATCCTGCTCTGGGGCTCCGAGCCTCTGGGCTTCGGGGCAAAGCGCCGGTGCTGGACGCCTCACCGCGAGGTCGATCTTCTGATACCCGGTCGTTCATCGTTTCAACCGGCCTACCGCCCGATCGTTTCCCGAGGCAGACGGACGGGTAGCCCGCTGGGACCGCTACATGAAAGAGGTTCCATCATGGGTTCCCCCGACACACACGACTTGTCCGACGACGCGAAGACCGCGTTGCTGACCGGCAAGACCGTGGCCTTCCTCGCCACCGACGGCGTGGAACAGGTCGAACTCACCGAGCCACGTCAAGCGCTGGAGCGCGCCGGCGCCCGAACGGTGATCGTCTCGCTGACGCACGGCGAAATTCAGGCGTTCGAGAACGACACCGAACCGGCCGAGACCTTCGCCGTGGACGAAGTGGTCGCCGACGTGACGGTCGATGCCTTCGACGCTCTCGTTCTTCCCGGCGGTACCACCAACCCGGACGCCCTACGGGTCGACGCCGACGCAGTGTCCTTCGTGGGCGACTTCGTCCGGTCCGGAAAACCGGTGGGGGTCATTTGCCATGGGCCGTGGACGCTGATCGAGGCCGACGTAGTTCGAGGGCGCACTCTCACCTCGTTCCCGAGCGTCCGTACCGACATCCGCAACGCCGGCGGAACGGTGGTCGACGAAGAAGTCGTCGTCGACGGCAACCTCGTGTCCAGCCGTAACCCCGACGATCTGCCTGCGTTCTGCTCGGCGCTGGTCGAGATCGTCGCAGCAGGCTGAGCTGTCACTCTTCCGGACTGTCAGGTTTCGCTGTCGTCGGGCGGGGGGAAGCCGCCGGTGGCTATCGGTCCCCAGGTGTCCACCGAGATCCGGATGATCGACTTGCCCTGCTTCACCATCGCCGACCGGTACTCGTCCCAGTCGGGGTGCTCGCCCGAGATGGAGCGGAAGTAGTCCACCAATGGCTCGACCGAATCGGGAATGTCGAGCACCTCGGCGGTGCCGTCGATCTGGACGTAGGGGCCGTTCCAGTCGTCGGAATGGACACACAGCGAGACTGCTGCCGACCGGCGGATGTTGACGGTCTTGGCTCGATGCGGGTACGTGGAGACGACGATGCGGCCGGCAGCGTCGAGTCCGCACGTCACCGGCGACATCTGCAGCCCGCCGGACCGCTTGGTGGTGACGAGGGTTGCGTGATGTCGCGCCTCGACGAAGCGGAGCAGCGTGTCGAGGTCGACCCTGTCGGTCGTTGCGTACGTGGGTGCCATGTAAGCGAGGGTAGGTGTCGAGACGCGCTGAGGTTAGACTCGGGCACTGAGATCGATTTCAGTCCCGGATCCTCCGGGCGCGGCAGCGGGGGCCTGCCGAAGCGTCAGACCACCCGCTACAGGACAGATCGTGACCGAACAGACCCCACCACTGTTGCCACCGTTGGCGACGTTCGACGCGGCAAGCGATGCAGTGGTCGCCTACTTGACCTCCGTGGTTCCCACCTCCGCCTGGGCCGTGACACGAGTGGTCGACGACAACCAGATTTTTCTGCATGCGAACGACAACGATCTGGGAATCGACACAGGTCTCGTCGTCGGATGGGGGCCGTCGTTGTGTCGCTCGATGACCGAGGGCACGATCCCCATGATCGTCGAGGACGCCGACGCCCGGGGACTCCCACACGTGGCGGTCCCCGGCCACGACCGCGTGCGGTCCTACATCGGTGTCCCGATCCACCGTGCCGACGGAACGTTGTTCGGAACGGTGTGCGGATACGGAGCGCAGCCACTCACGACTGATCTACCCACCAGCATGACCGATCTGCTGACGTTGCTGTCGGGGTTGCTCACCACGGTCTACGAAACAGATCACGCCAGGGCACTCGCGGAGCGGTCGGCCGAGTTGGCGCGACTCGACGCCGAGACAGACCCCCTCACGGGGCTGGTCAATCGCCGTGGCTGGAACCGAGTCCTCGAGCCGGAGGGGGTTCGATGGGAGCAGTTCGCCGACCCCGGCGCGGTGATCGTCGTCGATCTCGACGGAATGAAGGCGGTGAACGATCGTTTCGGGCACGCCGCCGGTGACAATCTCATTCGAGAGGCGGCCACCCTCCTGCGGAACTGGGCACCGGCGTCCGACGTCGTGGCGAGACTCGGCGGGGACGAGTTCGGTGTGCTGGTATTCGATCGCCAGATGGGTGAAGTCGAGCGGATGCTCGAGTTGCTGTTGGCATCGGCGCAGGAAGCGGGTATGCCGATGTCAGTTGGGTGGTCCACCGTCACCGAGGCCGGCAGTATCGCCGCCTCGTGGTCGCGCGCCGACGAGAACATGTACGTCTCGAAACGTCGGTCGGCGAGTCCGACTCGCGTCGATATCCATCCCTCGCCGACGTGGAAACCCGCTCTTCGCTAGAAGCCACGAGGTCTGGACACTTCACGAGGTCTACATACTTCACGAGGTCTACATACTTCGCGAGGTCTACATACTTCGCAAGGTCCAGGACACGAGCTGCTCCACCGGCCACGTGTTGACGATTCGATCCGGCGGAACGCCCACCGCTGCGGCTCGCGCACAGCCGTAACCCAGCCAGTCCAGCTGCCCGGGAGCGTGTGCGTCGGTGTCGATGGAGAACAGACAGCCGACGTCGAGGGCCAGTTCCATCAAACGTTCGGGTGGATCCTGTCGTTCCGGTCGCGCATTGATCTCGACGGCCGTCCCGTGATCACGACACGCCTCGAACACCGCCCGGGCATCGAACGTCGACTCCGGGCGGGTGCCGCGGGCGCCTTCGACAAGTCGTCCGGTGCAGTGACCGAGAACATCGACCGACGGGTTGGATACGGCCGCGACCATCCGCGCGGTCATCGTCGCGCTGTCGGCACGTAGACGGGAATGGACGCTTGCAACGACGATGTCGAGGGAGTCGAGCAACGCAGGTTCTTGATCCAGAGTGCCGTCATCGAGGATGTCCACCTCGATCCCCGACAGAATGCGCATACTCCGACCGCCGTCGGACGACATCTCCGCGGCCAGGTCGTCCAGCACGTCCAGCTGATGTCGTAGACGCTCCGCGGTCAACCCGTTGGCCACCGTCAGCCGCGGCGAGTGATCGGTGAGCACCCAGTACTCGTGCCCGAGAGATCGAGCGGTGCGTGCCATCTCGGGGATGGGGCTGCCGCCGTCTGACCAGTCGGAGTGGGTGTGTAGGTCGCCCCGCAACGCCCGGAACAGGTCTTCTCCTCCGGCTCCGATGGGTTGCGCGTCCTCACGGAGTTGCGCGAGATAGTCGGGTACCTCGCCGGCTGCCGCGGCCGACGCGATTGCGGACGTCTTGGGCCCGATCCCGCGCAACGTCGTCCACGCGTCGGACTCGGCCAATTCCTGCAGCCGGTCCGGTTCGAGCGCATCCACCACGTCGGCGGCGGTCCGGTACGCCTTCACCCGGCGAGTTTCGGCGCGAGAGCGTTCGAGCCAGAACGCGACTTCACGTAGCGCTGCAACAGGTTCCATGGACATGACACTGCCCCTGTCACCGCAATGCGGCAACAGGGGCAGGCGGGGACGGTGACCCTCGTCGCTACAGAATCACCGGATGTCGCAAATTACCGGGTGACGCGCGCAGCGGGGTTCCAGTGCGCGGCCGTCATCACGCGGTGAACCGCGTCGCCCACCGCGATGGTGAGCTGCGTGCCGCTGGCAGAGCAATCGCTGTCGAGGCCTGCCACCACGGAAAGAGCTGCGGTACCGAAGAATTCGACGTCCGACAGATCGAGCACGATGGCCCTTCCGCCGGCGTCGGCGGTAACGACGCTCTCGAAGGTGGACGAGTTGGACAGGTCGATGCTTCCGGTGACCCGGTACGTGAGTGCGGTGTCGGTCCGATCGACGGACACCAATCCGCCGTCCATGACGACATCGTCGTCGACAACGGTGATGGTGGTGGTGGAAGTGTGCAGTGTGGACATGGTCATGGTTCTCCAAACGCCGATCAAGCTGGAGAAGCAGAGCAAATGGTGTAACCAGGAAAGAACTTGGGAAACAACCCGGGCGCCTTGTGAGCGGTCTCTGGAAAAGCTTGTGAGCAAAATCCGAGAGAGCGGGAGTTCTACCAACCATCGACGGTGCTTCGTACGTCGGCTGCTGACTCAACCTCCACTGAACCTACGCTACTGCCGCGCTTCTGCCAACCACGTGGGCCGGACTCCTCCCCCAGGACGGCGGGCTACCGCCACGTCGCACCCGCGTTTCGGTCATCGGATATTGGGTATTCTCGGATGTCTCGGGAAGGGGCGGAAGCTCGACATCCTCCGTTCCCTCACCCTCGACCCGAGACAGAAGTGGGAGAACTCATGACCCGGGCAATCACGACGGAGCCGAATACGGCAGGGGACGACGCGACCATCGAACTCGGGGTGTACGCAGACGCCAGCCAGCTGTCGGTCACTCGCGCCGTTGCCGCCGCACTGGCAGCGCAGGACGATTTCGACCTCGACAGCATCGCCGACATCCGACTCGCCATCGACGAGTCGTGCAGTCGGTTGATCGTCCGCGCAACGCCCGGAGCCCGGCTGCTGTGCACGTTCCTCATGGCCGACGACGCCCTACACGTGACGGTCACCACCACCACCGAGGCCGGTGCCGATCTCGACGCTGGTGGATTCGGCTGGCACGTGCTGAACGCACTGACGGACACGGTGTCGACGTCGCAGTCCGAGAACGCGGACGGCATCGTCTCCACCACCATCGAGTTCACCAAGAACAAGCACGGCTGGGACGAGTGAGCGCGCCGGAACGCAAGAGCAAGCCGAGGCGATCGGCCGACGAATACGCCGACGTCGCCGAGCGCTTCAGGCGGATCAAGACACTGCCCGAAGGTGACCCGCTCCGCGGCAAGCTTCGCGACGAATTGGTCACTCGGTGCCTGCCTCTGGCGGAGCACATCGCGCGTCGGTTCGACGGTCGAGGGGAAGCCCACGACGATTTGGTGCAGGTGGCTCGGGTAGGCCTGGTCAATGCCGTGGACCGCTTCGACGTCGAGCGCGGCTCCGACTTCGTCTCGTTCGCCGTCCCCACCATCATGGGTGAGGTACGGCGCCACTTCCGCGATGCAGGCTGGGCTGTGCGCGTCCCGCGGCGCATGAAGGAACTGCACCTGCAGCTCTCGCGTGCCATCGCAGATCTGTCTCAGACGCAAGGCCGCTCCCCCACCGTCTCCGAACTGGCCGTCTACCTCGACCTCGAGCGCGAAGAGGTCGCCATGGGCCTCACCGCCGGCAACGCTTACCAGACGCTCTCGGTCGACAGCGCTTCCAGCGGAAGCGATTCCGAGGGACTGTCCCTCGCGGACACGCTCGGCGACTACGACAAGGAGATGGAGAACGTCGAAAACCACGAATCGCTCCGCCCGCTCCTGGAGAAACTGCCCGAGCGCGAGCGAAACGTGCTGCTGCTCCGCTTCTTCGGCAACATGACGCAAACGCAGATCGCACAGAAGATGGGCATCTCGCAGATGCACGTGTCCAGATTGCTGGCGCGAACATTGGCGCAACTGCGCGAAGAGTTGCAGCAGTCCGCATAGTCTTTTCCCATGAGCAGCCGTCCCTCGCCCGGCTTCACCACATCGATACCGAAAACGCTCGCGGCGTCGGCGACGACATGGGCGGACGTGGACGCGTCGTCGACGCCGGGGTTCGACGGTGGCAAGAAGTCGGGCAAGTCGTTGATGAAGGCGCGAGGGAAGGTGCTCTCCGAGCTCCAGGAGCGGCTGTACGCCAACGGTAAGAGCGGCGGCACCGAGTCGGTGTTGCTGGTTCTTCAGGGTATGGACACCTCCGGCAAGGGCGGAATGGTGCGACACGTACTCGGGATGGTCGAACCTCAGGGCGTCGATCATGCGACGTTCGGATCCCCTACCGAGGAAGAACTGGCGCACCCGTTCTTGTGGCGTGTGGAGAACAAGCTTCCCCGCGCCGGTCAGATCGGTGTCTTCGACCGCTCGCACTACGAGGACGTGCTCATCGTCCGCGTCGACGACTTGGTGCCTGCCAGCATCTGGCGCACCCGATACGACGAGATCAACGACTTCGAGAAGCGTGTGGTCGAGAGTGGCGTCCGCATCGTCAAGGTCGCGATGGCGCTGTCCTACGAGGAGCAGGGAAAACGGCTGGCCCGCCGGTTGCGGCGCCCCGACAAGTACTGGAAATACGACCCCAGTGACATCGAAGCACGCGAGAAGTGGTTGGACTACCAGGACGCCTACCAGGCCGTGCTCGACCGCACCGACACCGAATGGGCGCCCTGGTACATCGTGCCCTCGGATCACAAGTGGTACAGCCGCCTCGCCGTGACGGAACTGCTCACCCACACCCTGGAATCGCTCGACCTCGCGTGGCCGAAGGCCGACTTCGATGTGGAAGAGGAACGGGGGCGCCTCGAAGCTCTCGAAGCGCCCCCACTCCGCGACTGACGCCGCCCCCCAACCTACTGAAGGGCACCTTCAGTCGGCTAGACCGACTGAAGG
>JBASAM010000090.1:0-71254 GCA_049650605.1 Rhodococcus sp. (in: high G+C Gram-positive bacteria)
CGACCGGATAATCGGTGATCGACCCTGCGATGAAGCGTCGCCACGCCCACGGTGTGAGCGTGGGATCCGAGTCCTCGGTTGCCGAGAAGAACTGCAGATCGCCACCGAAACGCTGCGGTCGGTGTTCGTGGCCCAGGTCGACGAACAGGCGGTAGCGCTCGTACAGCCGGCGCATCTGACCCTCGTCGAGGTGCGCCGTGGGTCCACCCGCGTCTCGGATCATGGTGATCGCCTGATCGAGATCGATGTCGTCGTCGACATCCATCTCCACCGGCAGGAACTCGCGAATCAGCGACGCGACCGACATCTCTGCGCGAGGACGGTCAGTGTCGGCCAGCGGATACGCGTCCATGACGATGAGTTCCACATCGTCGCCGAGCTTTTCGATCTCGACGGCCATGGCATGCGCCACCAGGCCACCGAGTGACCAGCCCAGCAGCCGGTAGGGCCCCTCGGGGAATTCGGCTCGCAGGGTGTTGACGTAATCACGCGCGATCTCGGAGATCGACGCCGGCTCCGGTGCGGCGATCGCGATACCGCGTGCTTGCAGACCCAGCACCGGGATGGACGGATCGAGGTGCGGGAGCAACCCGGTGTAGCTCCAGGACAGCCCGATTGCCGGGTGGATGCACACCAGGGGTGCAACCCCGTCTTCGCCCGCTCGCAGCGGCAACACCACATCGGTGCTCGAGCGTCGGGACGAGCTGCGCGAGCGTCCGCCGGTCGACCGCTCGGCGTGGGAACCGGAGCCGTTCGTGTCGGAGCCGTTTGCACCGTTGGCAGCAGATCCGTTGGCAGCAGTTCCGTTCGAACCGGGGCTGTGCACACCGTTACTCGGCGACGCACTGTCCGTACGTCGGGGCTGGGGGGAATCTTCGAGCATCATCAGCTCCTGTAGACGAGCGGACAACGCAGCCGGGGTGGCTGCGTCGAAAAACCATGTGACGTCGATGTCGTCGGGGCTGATACCGGCGCGGTCGAGGTCGGGGCCGATCCGATCACGCAGAACGTCCATGACTCGGACTGCGGCCAAAGAATTGCCACCCAGTGCGAAGAAATCCGCATCGGGAGCCACCGACTCCACGCCGAGCACCTCGGCGATTGCCGACCTCACCGTGTCGAGCACCGATGCTGCCGGTGACACCGACCGCGTGGCGGGCAATGCGGCCCGAAGGTCGCCTTCGCCGCGATGTCCTGCGTCCAGGGGTTCGAGTTGGCCTACCGGAAGCAACAGAGCGCGCCGGTCGACCTTGCCGTGAGCGGTCAGCGGGAGCGAATCGTGGACGGTGATGGTTGCCGGCACGAGCCCCCGGGGCAGCAGCCCGGACGCGAACGATCGCAAATCAGCGGAATCGACCGTCCCCGTAGTGGTGACGTGCGCGCTGAGTACGGCGCCGGCACCGTTCTCTCCGACCACCACGGCGGCCGAGGTCACGGCCGGATGTGATCGGAGCACAGATTCCACTTCCGACGGCTCGATGCGTACCCCGCGGACCTTGGTCTGCGTGTCGGATCGACCGGTCACCTCCAGCAGTCCGTCCGCCGCGACGCGCACCACGTCGCCGGTGCGGTACATCCGTGCGCCCGGCTTACCGGACGGGTCGGCGACGAATCGAGACGCCGTCGTGCCCGGCCTGCCCGGGTAACCCCGCGCCAAGCCGGCACCGGAAACGTAGAGCTCACCCAGCTCGCCGTCGGTGACCCGCGAAAGATTTTCGGCGAGTACACGAACCGATGTGGTGGGCACGGTCGATCCGATGTGCGGAGAGCGTCCACGCGACTGCACGCCCATCGTGGCGGCAACTGTCGTCTCGCTGGGACCGTAGGCGTTCACGATGCGCCGACCCGGCGCCCACGACTCGAGGAGCGCGGCCGGCAGCGCCTCGCCGCCGGTGCCGACTGTGCCGACGGTGGACACGTCGTTCGGGTCGATCGTCGCGAGGGCAGCCGGCGTCAGGAACATGACATCGACTTTTTCGCGATCGATCAGTGACGAGAGAGCGCGCCCGGCGAAGACGGACGGCGGAGCGACCACCATCGTGGAACCACGTAGGACCGTCAGCAAGAATTCGAGGATCGCCGCGTCGAATCCGGGTGAAGCCGCGTGCAGGACACGTGATCGACGATCGGTGTCGAAACTTCCCGCCAAGGCCACGGCCAGACTTTCGAGTCCCCGATGGGTCACCGCGACGGGCTTCGGACGCCCGGTGGTCCCGGAGGTGTAGACCACGTACGCGACGTCGTCCAGGCTGCGCGTTCGGACAGAGTCGCGCGTTCGGACAGAGTCGCGCGAACGACGCGCAGCGTTGTCACCTGGCAGCGAGCGCGGTGCCACCCGGGTACCTGTTTCGTCCAGCGAGACCCACAACACGTTGTCCGGGAGCGTGGTGTTGTCGGACCAGCTCCGCAGTCCCAGAACGGGGTTCGCATCGCCGAGGATGTAGCGCAGTCGCTCTTCGGGATAGGTGGGGTCGATGGGAAGCACCGCGGCACCGGTGCGTGTGATGGCCCAGAACGCGGTCACGGACGCCAAGGAACGACCCATGGCCATAGCGACAACGGTCCCCGGAGCGGCACCCGCCTGTCGAAGGTCCGCGGCCAGCGCGTCGGCCGCGGAGAGCAGCTCGGCATAGGTGCGTCGACCGTCTGCGGTGACCAGCGCCGCCCGCCGGGGTGACTCCGTCGCGATTCGTTCGAGGAATCGGTCCAGCAGTTCGGTATCCGACGGTCCGCGCGATGGGCCCGTCAGCGATGCGAGAGACAGCGTCGCGTCCGAGGTTGCCCGGTCGAGGGTGTCCACCACAGCGGCGGCGAGACGGCGAGCGGTGCTGGGTAGGAACAGCTCTCGTGAGTACGTGACCGAGACGTCGGCGCCCCCGTCTGCCCGAGCGCGAAGTGTGACCACCAGATCGAACGCAGACCGGTCCACCGGCAACGACAGCGCCGAAATGCTGCGGCCGTCGAATTCGAGGTGCAACGGCGGTTCCGCGTGAACGGACAGCATGATCTGCACGATCGGGTGGCGCGCCGAGTGGCGCTCCGGATCGAGCTCGCCGACCAGCGTGTCGAACGGCAGGGCTGCGTTGTCGAACGAATCGAGGTCGCGTCCACGAATCACACTCAGTGTGTCGTCGAAGGAATCCGACATCGATACCGGAGCGCGCAACGGCAGCGTGTTGACGGCCATGCCGACCATGGAGTCCGCGCCCGCCCGATTGGCGAACGGCGTACCCACCACGATGTCTGCCGATCCCAGGAGCGGATCGATGTCCGGTGCGCGCGCGGCCAGGACGGCCGCGAGCGCGGTGTGCGTCACCATGAACTCCGTTGCGTGGTTGCGAGATGCGTACGCCAGCGCGCGGGCACGGATCTCCGGCGACAGGACAACGGTGGCGACGTCCGCACGACCGGTGGCACGAACAGGCCGATCCATATCCAGTGGAAGACTGTGTTCCGCCGGAGCGTCGGCAAGCGCCTTCTGCCAGAAACTCGACAGTGCGGCGCGATTCTCACCGCTGGTCGTTGCTGCACGTGCGAGGACGTGGTCGATGTACTGCACCGCTTCGGCGGGCCACTGTGGGGCGATTCCGTTTCGGCGAGATTCGTAGGCCAGCAGCAGATCCGACGTCAGCGGCGCCACCGACTCCCCGTCGGCTGCGATGTGATGGACCGCCACGCCGACCACGTGGGCGGTCTCGGACAACCGGACGATGCATGCGCGAACCGGTGCCTCCGTGGCCAGCTGGAACGGGCGTCCGGCCATGTCACCCAGAACCGCCTGGACTTCCGGGCCGTCTGCCAGGGGCGGGAGCGGATCGATCCCGTCGGCGGAGTTGCGATGACCCAGGTCCACCGACTCGACTGCGACGTGAACGTGCGGAAGCACCACCTGTATGGGCGCGCCGGAGACGGTCGGATAGATGGTGCGAAGCGATTCGTGCCTGGCAACGACGTCGTCGATCGCAGCACCCAACGCATCGGTGTCCAGCGGACCTTCGACGTGCAGGCCGGCGGTGATGATGTACGCCGATGCGGTGGCAGCGACCTTGGTGGAGAACCACATCGAGAGCTGGGCGGGTGAGAGGGGCATCGGATCGGGGCGCGGCACAGGCGTCGGTGCACTGCGCGGCGTTCCCAGTTCGTGTCGGGGCTCGCGCTGGACACCCGTTGCCGACGACTCCACCAGATCGCGGTATCCGCGAAGCTCGGACAATTCTGCGAGCTCCGGTAGTTCCGCCAACTCGGCCACGGTAGGCCGATCGAAGATGGCGCGCACCGGCACCGGCACGCCGGTGATCTCGGCGATGCGAGCGGCGTATCTGGTAGCGGTCAGCGAGGTTCCACCGAGGGCGAAGAAATCGGCGGTGACACCGACGCCGGCAACGCCGAGCACGTCGGCCAGGATGTCGGTGAGGGCAACCTCCGCCAGGGTGGCGGGTTCGCGGGATGCGGTGTCGTCGAGCGAGGCCGGAACCGGAAGAGCCGCGCGATCGAGCTTGCCCACCGGTGTGAGCGGGAACTCGCCGACGACGACCACGGCGCTGGGCACCATGTGACGGGGTAGCCGGGTGCGGGCGTATCGCAGCACTTCCTGCGAGACGGGTTGTTCCGACACCTCGGACGGATGCACGAAGGACACCAGCAGGGTCTCTCCGGTGGGCCCTGGCGTAGTCACGGTGACGGCGCCGCCGACACCGGGCGCGGAGGCCAGGACCGCATCTATTTCGCCGAGCTCGATTCGGAGTCCGCGAATCTTCACCTGGAAATCGCTTCGGCCGGTGATGCGAACCTGCGGCTGCGCACCTTGTCCGGGAACGCTGTACCGAGCGAGGTCACCGGAGCGATACATGCGGCTGCCGGCCGGACCGAACGGGTCCGCGACGAAGCGTGCCGCAGTGAGGCCGGGACGATCGAGGTAGCCGCGGGCCAACTGTGCACCTGCCAGGTGCAATTCACCCTCGGCGCCCGGCGCGACCGGCCGCAGGCGGTCGTCGAGTACCACCGCACGCATACCCGCGACGGGGCGTCCGATGGTGACGTCGTCACCTTCGTCGAGACGTTCGAGGTGCGTGCTGATGGTGGCTTCGGTGGGTCCGTAGACGTTGACGACCGTGCGCCCCGGAGCCAGTGCGTCGAGCAGTTCGGAACCGAAGTTCTCCCCGCCGATACCGAGCCCACCCAGCAGTTCGGACCCGTCGAGGACGAGGTCGTCGGCCGCGATCGTGGACAGCACCGACGGCGTGAGGAACGTGTGCGTGACCCGGTGTTCGCGCACGAGCGCGACCAGTTCTTCCCCACCGACGACGCCCGATGGGACGATCACCAGTGCGGACCCCGACCCGATCGCCAGACCCATTTCGAGCATGGATGCGTCGAAACTCGGTGATGCGAACGCGAGCACGCGTGAACTGTCGTCGACGCCGAACGCACGAATCAGTTCGCTGGTGACGTTCGCGTATCCGCGCCGGGTGACCTGGACACCTTTGGGGCGCCCTGTGGTTCCCGAGGTGTAGGTGACGTAGGCACTGCAGTCCAGGGGAATCGACCAGTTCGTCGGTTCGGCCGGGTGCACCGGCACGTTGTCGGGATCGAACAGTGCGTCGGTGGTGGACCACAGAAAGCCGTCGCTGGGTACGTCGCTCGGATCCGAACAGATCGCGTGCAGCGTCTTGCTGTCGCGGACCATGAACTTGCGGCGATCCGCGGGGTAGTCCGGGTCGACGGGAACGATGGCCCCACCGGCACGTGCGACGGACAGGATGGCCGCGACCGATTCGGTCGAGCGCCTGAGCAGTCCGATGACCCGGGTGTCGGCGGACACTCCGTTGTCGATCAGGCGAGCCGTTCCGCGGGAGACGAGAACTTCGAGCTCTGCGTACGTGGTAGTGCGCTCACCGTCGATGATCGCGATCGCGTCGGGCGCGATTCGGGCGTACCGGCCCAGCACAGCGTCCAGTGGCATCGTCGCTTCGACGGATCGGGCCTTTGCTCGACCGCGCATCGGAACGGTGGCCGCGCGCTCGTAGGCAAGCAGGACGTCGATGTCCGACACCGGCCGTTCGAGATCGCCCGTCATGGCGTCCAGTACGGACAGGAGTCGATCGAGAAGAGCCAGCGCGGTGTGACCATCGTAGAGATCGACCGCGTAATTCAGGTCCAGGCTCGACCGCCGTCCGTGGCCGGTCGCGTCGTCCAGCACCAGCTCGAGGTCGTACTTCGCACGGCCGAGATCGATTCCGAATGCCGAGATTTCAGCGTCGCCGGCGACGCCGCTCACCTCAGGTGTCGTGCGCTGAGTCAGCATGACGTCGAACAAGGGGTGGCGCCCCGGAGTGCGCGGCGGATCGAGCACCTCGACGAGGGTCTCGAACGGCATGTCGGCGTGCGCGAGGGCGTCGAGATCCGCGGTGCGAACGGTGTCGAGGTGCTCGGCGACAGTCGCCGAGGGATCGAGAACCGTACGCAGAGCCACCGAGTTGACGAACATGCCCACGACGCCGTCCAGATCCGGATGTCGACGGCCGGCGACCGCCGTTCCGATGACCACGTCGTTGCCGGCTCCGAGTTCTGCAAGCACGACGACGAGGGCAGCGTGGACGATCATGAAGTGGGACAACCCGGCTCGGCGTGAGACCGCGTCGAGACGATCGCGGCGTTCGTCGTCGAGTTCGGCCGAGACGGTAGCGCCCTGGCCGCTGGGCAGGGCCGGGCGAGATCGGTCCGCCCCGGGCGTGCGAACGTCCGGCAGATGTGCGAGAGACGTTGTCCACCAGTCGGTCAACGCCGCGATCTCGGACTCCCCGTCGTCGATCGTGCCGAGAACGAGTCGCTGCCATTCCGCGGCGTCGGCGTACTGCACGGGCAGCGGCCCCCACACCGGCTTTTCGCCCTCGAGTCGGGCTGTGTACGCGGTCAACAAGTCGGTGGCGAGGACGCCCAGGGACCAGCCGTCGACACAGATGTGATGCAGCACGAGTGCGAGAACGTGCTCGGCGTAATCGGTGTCGGAAGCGGCTCCGACCCGGACGATACGGGCACGGATGGGCAGATCTGCGGCGAGGTCGAAAGGCTGCGATGCAACGTCGGTGAGCGCGTCCATGACGGCGTCGGTTCCGGCTCCGTCCTGCCCCGCACTGTCCTGGATGTCGATCACGTCCATGTCGAATCGTGCACGGGCCGTCTCGGTGTCGAGGATCAGCTGTACCGGTCCGGCACCATTGTCGTCCGCCACGAAGACGGTTCGCAGACTTTCGTGGCGTCCGAGCACGTCGAGCACGGCCTCGCGTGCAGCGTCGACGGAGAATGTGCCCGTCACGCGCAACGCCAGGGGGACGTGGTAGGTCGCGGACGGTTGGTATTGCTCGATCCACCACATGCTGCGCTGCGGCGGGGAGGCGGCGATCGCGGCGGAGCGATCGACGGGAGCAGGACCGGGGCGATCCGGCGTCGCCGACCCGTCGCCCAGGTGGAGGGCAAGCTGTTCCACGACGGGGTACGAGAAGACTTCGCGGACTCCGACGGTATGGCCGTGCGAGGAGACCTGTGCGGCCACGCGGGTTGCCAACAGTGAGTTTCCGCCGAGTTCGAAGAAGTCGTCGGTGGCCGCGACATCGGTGAGACCGAGGATGTCGGCGAGGATCCCGGCGACCAATTTCTCGTTGTCGGTCTCGGGAGCCCGCGCAGGGCGGTCCTCGCGGGCACGGGGCTCCGGAAGACGTCGTCGATCGATCTTTCCGTTGGCGTTCAACGGCATTACGTCCAGAATCGTGATGCGGTTGGGCAGCATGTATTGCGGGAGCAGCAGAGCGAGCTCGTCTATCAGTGACGCCTGCTCCGCTTCCGCACCCTCGACGAGTGAGACGTAGCCGTCCAGCGCGCGGTGAGCTCCGGTGCCCCGAACGACGACTGCGGCATCCGCGACATCCTCGATGGAGCGAAGCGCATCCTCGACTTCCCCCAGCTCGATACGGAATCCGCGCACCTTCACCTGGCCGTCGCGCCGGCCGAGGTAGACCAACGTGCCGCGCTCGGTCCACCGGACCAGGTCGCCGGTTCGGTACAGCCGGTCGGAGTAACCGAACGGATCGGCCACGAACCGGTCCGCCGTCAGAGAAGTGCGTCCCAGGTACCCGCGAGCGACGCCGGTGCCGCCGAGATACAACTCTCCGACGCATCCGGGCGGCGTCAAACCGAGCGTGCTGTCGAGAACGAAAGCGCGGATGCCGGGGAACGGAGTTCCCAGTTCCACTTCGTGCTCTTCCACCAGTGGTCCGAAGGTAACGGCGACCGTGCTCTCGGTGGGCCCGTACACGTTGACCATGCGACGCCCCGGAGCCCACTCGTCCACCAGCGATGCCGGAACGACGTCACCGCCCACCCCGACGGAGCGGAGACCGTCGACGGCGGGCGCGGACACGGTTGCCAAAGCGGACGGGGTGACGAAACCGGCGTCGATGTCCAGATCGCGCAGGGTGGCGGCGAGTTCGTCTCCGCCGTGCACGTCGGAGGGCACCACGACCAAGGTTCCGCCGGAGCCGAACGCGAGCACCATCTCGAGGACCGACGCATCGAATCCCGGGGACACGAAGTGCATCACGCGCGCACCCCTGGGCAAGCGATGCGCGGAGATCGCAGCGTAGGTCATCGCCGCGAATCCGCGGTGGGTCACCGCGACACCCTTGGGTTTGCCGGTGCTTCCCGAGGTGTAGATGACGTAGGCGAGGTGATCCGGTCCGGGCCGGCGAGTATCTGCCGGCCACGCTTCGGTCACGGGCTCGCGCTCGTCGTCGACGAGAATCCACTGCACGGTGGCCGGGAGGACGTCGAGCAGCGCGGAGGACGTGATTCCGATGGCAGCCTCGCTGTCCGAGACGATCGTCGAGATGCGTTCGAGTGGCAGCATCGGATCGATCGGCAGGTAGGCGCCGCCCGATTTGGCGATGGACCAAGCGGAGGTGACGGACGAGTGGGATCGAGGCAATGCCGACACCACGACGACGTCGGGTCCGACACCGAGATCGATGAGCTCGCGCGCGAGTTCGTCGGACCGGCGGTCGAGTTCGAGATAGCTCAGCTCGACGTCTCCGTCGACGACGGCGGGGCCGCCTTCGCTGAGGGCGATTCCGCGGGTGAGGATGTCGGCGAAGGTGGCGAACGGCGGCACTCGGATCTCCGACGGCGGCAGCACGTCGAGGCGATCCTGCTCGGTGACCAAGGACAGCTGACGAAGCGAAGTGGAGCCATCCGCGGTGGCGAAGTCGACGAGGAACCGCGCGAAGCGCTCGCTGTGCGTGACCAGGTCGTCCGCAGAGTACAACGCGGGATTGCCCTCGAGATCGACGCGCAGACGTCCGGTGGTGGTGCTCTGGTGGACCGTCACGGCCACGTCTGCGGTGGGGCCCGAGGTGAGAAGTTCCAGATCGGCCGGTATGTCGCCGAGCATCAGCCGCTCGCCGAACATCATCAGGTTGATGGTGGGTCCCATGGTGACACCCGACATGCCGAGCAACTGCGCAATCTCGGACGCAGGCAGCAGTTGGTGGCGCAACGATTCGCTGACTCGTCGACCGAGTTCGTCCACCACCTGCTCGACGGTGATACCGCCGCCGCAATGCGCAGGTACCGGCACGGCGTTGGCGGTCATCGATCCGGATTGCCGGGCCCACGAGGTGACCCGTGCAGCCATCGGCATGGTGATCACGACGTCCGGGGTATCGGTCACCCGAGCGAGGAACGCCGCGAACGCGGCCGCCACGACGACCGCGACGGTGCTTCCGTACCTCTCCGCCGCATCGCTGACCGCCTGGTCAGCGGTGGTTCCGAGCAGTGTGTCGCAGCGATGGTTGTACGGCGACGGGGGAGCGACCCGCCCCGACATCGACACCGGCTCGCCGAGCACGTCGCGTAGGCCTGCCCAATAAGCCCGGTCGCGCTCGATCCGAGTCGACGCACGATACTTGGCCTCGGCCTCGACGAACGCCCGAGGGTGACGCGCCCGTGCTGCCGGCGGCTCTTCGTCGCGAATCAGCGCCGAGTAGATCTCTGCGGTGCGCGCCGCGGCCACCGAGGCGCCGAAGCCGTCGATTGCGACGTGGTGTCCGCGTGCGTACCAGTAGTGGTGGTCCTCGCCGAGGGTGATGACCGCGGTGTAGCCGAGTGGATCACGGTAGATGTCGAGCGGGGCGGTGAACTCCGTCATCAGTTCCACCGCGGCGTCGATGGGGTCGTCCTCGCCGCTGAGGTCGATGCGGTCGAGTTCGAGATCGATACGTCGCAGGTCGAGTCTTTGTCGGATTGTGTCCTGCGTGGTGGCCGGGAGCTGGTCCGCGGTCTCGGATGGGCCGGTGACGAGGGTGGTGAGCATCGAGCCGGTTTCGAGGGTGGCCAGACGCATGGCCTGCTCGAGTTTGTCGAGGTCGATCTGCCCGCGAATGTCCATGTAATGCGCGACGGCGAACGTCACGCCGGGATCGAGTTCTTGTAGCAACCACATATCGCGCTGCGCGACCGTCAGGTCGAACACGTCTTCGTAAGTCGAGTCGAGTGCGTCGACGTCGCGGGGGATGTCAGACACTGCGTCGTCGTCCACCTCGGATCGAAGGCTCCGATCAGCCATGTGTTCCCCCGGAATCATCCACTTGTTGGTGCATTGTGAACTTCCGCTCACCGTGGGCATCCCACGACGACGAACACTAACAAACCGAAAACTTGATTTAGGCGGTCTATGAGGTCACTGAGTTTTTTTGTGAACGGTGCCAACGAGCACGGTATTCAGCGCCGAGATCCCACAGCGTCGCTCGCGAGGTCCATCGTGGCGATCAACATGGCCGACACGGCGTCCGGTTCGGTGAGGAAGCCGTCGTGGCCGTCGCGGGAACGAATGATGCGCAAGCCGTCGCAGGTGGGCACCAGATCGGCGATTTCCTGCTGCTGACGGAGGGGATACAGACGGTCGGAGTCGACTCCACCCACCACGGTGGGTGCGGTGATCGATCCCAGGGCGGCCTCGAGCCCGCCGCGACCGCGTCCTACGTCGTGCCTGTTCATTGCCTCGGAGAGCAACACGTACGTTCCGGCATCGAACCTGCCCACCAGCTTGCGGGCCTGGTGCTCGAGATAGCTCTGCACCGCGTATCGGCCGCCGGCGAGGGCGTCCTCGCCGACCTGCGACTCGTTGGCGAATCGCGCGTCGAGTTCGTGCTCGGTCCGATACGTCAGGTGTGCGATTCGTCGAGCGATGGCGAGACCGGACTGCGGCTCGCGTCCGGTTGCGTGGTAATCGCCGCCATTCCAGTGCGGGTCCGATGTGATCGCGGCAATCTGCGTCGACTGGGTACCGATCTGGTCTGCCGACGCGCGAGCACCGACCGCGAGCACGAGTGCCGAGGCGACACGGTCGGGGTGCATGATCAGCCATTCCAGAGTGCGCATCCCGCCCATGGACCCGCCGACCACGGACGCGAAGCGTTCGATGCCCAGTGCGTCCGCCAGCGCCGCTTCCGCGGTGACCTGATCGCGGATGGAGATGTCGGGAAACCGAGAGCCCCGGGCGACCCCGTTCGCGTCGAGCGAGGACGGTCCGGTGGTGCCGCGGCAGCCACCGAGCACATTGGTGGCCAACACGCACCAACGTTCGGTGTCGAGAGGGGCGCCGGGGCCGACCATGCCGCTCCACCAGCCGGGCGACGGATGATCGGGACCCGCGGGTCCGGTGACGTGGGAATCTCCGGTGAGGGCATGTTCGACCAGAACCACATTGTCTCGGGCGGGGGACACCTCACCCCATCGCTGAACGGACACCGTGACGTCGGGTACCACGAGACCGCTTTCGAGCGGTACGTCGCCGATTCGTACCGTGCCCACTCGCCCGTCCGCCGGCGGAAAGGCCGACGAACGGGCGAGAGAATGGAGATCGAGTGTCAAGATACGGCCCGGAAACCCTTCTCCAGATCGGCCAGAATGTCGTCGATTCCCTCGATACCGACGGCCAAGCGCACCAACCCCGGAGTGACACCGGAGGCGCTCTGCTCCTCCGGACTCAACTGCGAATGCGTCGTCGACGCGGGGTGGATGACCAAGGAACGCACATCTCCGATATTAGCGACATGGCTGTGCAGCTCCAGCGCATCGACGAATCGTTTTCCCGCGTCGAGCCCACCGGAGAGCTCGAACGCCACGATCGCTCCGGCGCCGCGCGGAGCCAGTTTCCGGCCGCGCTCGTACCAGGGGGACGACGGCAGACCTGCGTAGTTGACGCTCGTGACGTCGGCGCGCCCCTCCAGGAAGGTCGCGACGGCGGTGGCGTTCTGCACGTGCCTCTCGAGTCGGAGGCTCAACGTCTCGATGCCCTGGCCGATGAGGAACGCGTTGAACGGCGACACCGCCGCGCCGATGTCGCGCAGCAGTTGCACCCGAGCCTTGAGCACATACGCCGGTGCACCCAGGTCCGCGAACACCACGCCGTGATAGCTGGGGTCCGGCGTGGTGAAGTTGGCAAACCGTCCCGACGTCCAGTCGAAGGTCCCACCGTCGACGATCACACCGGCGATCGCCGTGCCATGGCCGCCCAGATACTTGGTGGCCGAGTGCACCACGATGTCGGCGCCGTGCTTCAGCGGCTGGATGAGGTAAGGCGTGGCCACGGTGTTGTCGACGATCAGCGGTATCCCGTGCTCGTGCGCCACACCCGAGACGCCCTCGATGTCGAAAATGTCGTTCTTGGGGTTGGAAATGGTCTCGCCGTAGAACGCCTTGGTCTCTGGCCGAACGGCGTTCTTCCACTGCTCGAGGTCGTCGGGATCGTCCACGAACGACACGGTGATACCCATCTTGGGCAACGTGTAGTGGAAAAGGTTGTACGTCCCGCCGTACAGGCGCGGACTCGACACGACGTGGTCGCCCGTCTCGGCGATGTTCAGCACGGCCAGCGTTTCGGCGGCCTGACCCGACGCCAGAAGTAGTGCGGCGACGCCGCCTTCGAGCGACGCGATGCGCTGTTCGATGACGTCCTGCGTCGGGTTCATGATGCGGGTGTAGATGTTGCCCGGCTCCGCCAAGCCGAACAGGGCCGCAGCGTGGTCGGTGTTGTCGAACGTGAACGACGTGGTCTGGTAGATCGGCAGCGCACGCGCGTGCGTCGTCTTGTCGGGCACCTGCCCGACGTGGACCTGGCGCGTTTCGAAGCTCCAGCTCAGGGCGGGATCGTCCACGGGGTCACCGGTTGCGTCCACGACTGTGTCGGGATCGGTGTTCGGTTGTGAAGTCTGGTCGGTCATGTCTTCTCGTGCTCCTGATGGAATGCCGCTGGTGTGTCCACGGACGGCGCGCCCGGCCTGCTACACGAGAAATACTGTCACCGTGTGCAGAGCGCAGTGGGCGAGCCGATCTTCGTGGAAAGAAGGGTCGGGGCCTATCGCGAACAACAACACATGGTGGGAACCTCCGAAACTCCGATCGGTGGGCCCGAGGAGACGGGCCCGCGCTTGCCACGGGTTCGTACGGATACGAACCGAGTAACCCGGTCATCACCCGGGGCACCCCACCGCGGTTGGAGGGTTGCCGGCCAGCAAGCCGGGGCTCGATGCTGGCACTCATGACCTTGCGGGAGATCGTACCGGTGGGGGAGTTCCCCACACGATCGGGCCTCGGGGTGGGCGATCTCACGATCGCTTCGCTGGCACATGAACTTCGGATCGGTAACAATCGATCGTTCCGCAAAACCGCACGAGTGTTCGTGTGACCTTACTTCTGAATCGATCACGAAAGAGAGCCCGTGACACCCCCCTCCGTTGCGTTCGACGTCGCTTCCGACCGGAGCAACCGGCCCCTTCCGCCGGTGTTGCCCGACCGTGATCGCGTGCGCCGACGCCGTGTCGCGATGGTGGCGTTGGCGCTGGGAGGTTTCGGGATCGGCACCACGGAATTCGTCTCGATGGGCCTGTTGCCGGACATGGCTGCGGCCATGTCGGTGTCCGAGCCCAACGCCGGGCACGTGATCTCGGCGTACGCCGTCGGTGTCGTCGTCGGTGCCCCGGTGATTGCAGCGTTGTCGGCGAGAATGCCGCGTCGGCTGCTCCTACTCGTCCTCATGGTCGCGTTCACCCTGGGAAACCTAGGGACGGTGTTCGCGCCCAGCTTCCACGAACTGATGGCATCGCGCTTCGTCGCCGGTCTCCCGCACGGCGCGTACTTCGGGGTCGCCGCCTTGGTCGCCGCGCACATGGCCGATCCCGGCAAGCGAGCCAAGTCGGTCGCGATGGTGATGATGGGGCTGTCGGTGGCAAACGTCGTCGGAGTTCCCGCAGCGACGTGGATCGGTCAGGCGTTCGGCTGGCGCAGTGCGTTCGGCATCGTCGCGGTCATCGGCGCACTCACGGTCACGGCGCTGGCGATGTGGTTGCCGCGTCTGGATTCGATGCCGACCACCGACCCCAGAACCGAACTCGGCGCGTTCCGGCGCTCGCAGGTGTGGATGACGCTGCTCGTCGGCATGGTGGGGTTCGGCGGCATGTTCGCCGTCTACACCTATATTGCGACGACTCTCACCGACGTCGCCGGACTCTCGAAGGCTGCGGTGCCGCTGGGCCTGATGATCTACGGCCTCGGCATGGTCGTCGGGAACTACGCCGGCGGCTGGCTCGCGGATCGAATGTTGATTCCCGGCCTTTTCCTCGCGATGTCCGCGGTGGCGACCAGCCTCGCGGTATTCGTGGCGGCCGCGCACAACCCGATCACGGCGCTGATCGTGGTGTTCTTCATCGCGGCATCCGGATCGGCCATCGTCCCGGGACTGCAGACGCGTCTGATGGACGTCGCGGCCGACGCCCAGACGCTCGCGGCGTCGCTCAATCACGCGGCGTTCAACTTCGCCAACGCCCTCGGTGCTGCTCTGGGTGGAGCCGTGATCGCCGCAGGATTCGGCTACACGGCGCCCGCCGTCGTGGGCGCGGGCCTGGCGCTCGCCGGTATCGCGGTCCTGGCTACGTCGGTTGCCATGCAACGCCGCACCGATTTGCACGCCACCCGTTCGACCGGCATTCCGGCGTCCTGACCGCTCGGTTACGGTGCTGCGGTGTCCCACACCATTTCCTCGGTCAATGTCAACGGAATTCGAGCCGCAGCGCGTAAAGGCATGCTCGACTGGCTCGCGTCCTCCGATGCCGACATCGTCTGTCTGCAGGAGACTCGGGCCACCGACTCGGAGGTGATCTCATGCCTCGCGCCGGCATTGGATCAGGGCTGGTACCTGGCCTCGGCCGAGCCGTCCCAGAAGGGCCGCAACGGTGTTGCCGTGCTGTCTCGTGTGCCCGCGGAATCGGTCACCGTCGGCGTGGGAGACGACGAGTTCGATGACTCCGGGCGGTACCTCGACGCTCGGTTCCCGGCTACCGGCGCCGATCCCGCAGTGACCGTATCGAGCGTCTACGTCCCCACCGGGGAAGCCGGAACCGACAAGCAGCTGTACAAGGAACGGTTCATGGCGGCGTTGGCATCTCGTTTGCACACCTCGGGCTCCTCGGGGACGCACCAGGTGGTGTGCGGTGACTGGAACATCGCACACACCGAGCGAGACCTGAAGAACTGGAAAGCAAATCGGACCAAGTCCGGCTTTCTTCCGACCGAGCGCGCCTGGCTGGACACAGTGGTCGGCGAGGCCGGAGCCTGGGTGGACGTCGTACGGTCACTCCATCCCGACGTCGACGGACCCTACAGCTGGTGGTCCTACCGTGGGCGGGCCTTCGACAACGACGCCGGGTGGCGAATCGACTATCAGATGGCCACCGCGGACTACGCGGATCGGGCGAAGCATGCCGTCGTCGAGCGCGCGGCGGCCTACGACCAGCGGTGGTCGGACCACGCGCCGGTCACCGTCGTCTACCGCTGACCGCATTCGGTCGGACGACTTCTGCATGAAAGGATCGCGTCATGTCGTCAGCTCCGCAGAATGCAGCCCGGCAGCGGGCCCTGTCCGGAATTCAACCCACTGCCGATTCCTTTCATCTGGGCAATTACCTGGGCGCGGTTCGGCAATGGGTCGAGCTGCAGGACGAGTACGACGCCTTCTATTTCATCCCCGATCTGCACGCCATCACCCTCCCCCAGGATCCGAAGGAACTGCGCGAGCGAACCCGACGGGCAGCCGCTCAGCTGCTGGCCGTCGGAATCGATCCTGCTCGCTCCACCCTGTTCGTACAGTCGCACGTGCCCGAGCACGCACAACTTGCGTGGGTTCTCAACTGCATCACCGGTTTCGGTGAAGCTGGACGCATGACCCAGTTCAAGGACAAGTCGGCCAAGCAGGGCAGCGAGCAGGCCAGTGTGGGGTTGTTCACCTACCCGGTACTGCAGGCCGCGGACATCCTGCTCTACCGGCCGCAGCGCGTACCCGTGGGCGAAGACCAGCGTCAGCACCTGGAGCTGACTCGTGATCTGGCGCAACGGTTCAACTCTCGGTACAAGAAGACCTTCGTGGTGCCCGAGGCGCACATCGTCACCGGCATCGCCAAGATCTACGACCTCCAAGACCCGACGGCGAAGATGAGCAAGTCCGGATCGGGTGTCTCCGGTCGGATCGACATTCTCGACGAGCCCTCCGTGTCGGCGAAGAAGATTCGATCGGCCGTGACGGACAATGAACGCGAGATCCGTTTCGACGCCGAGGCCAAGCCGGGAGTGAGCAATCTGCTGACCATTCAGTCGGCGCTCAGCGGCACGCCGATCTCCGCACTCGTCGAGGGATACGTCGGCAAGGGCTACGGTGATCTCAAGGGGGACACCGCAGACGCGATGTCCGATTTTTCCGCTCCGGTTCGAGCCGCGTTCTCGGAGTACATGAACGATCCGGCGGAATTGGATCGACTGCTGGGGCAGGGCGCGGAGCGCGCTCGGTCGATTGCGTCGGCGACGCTCGCGCAGGTGTACGACAGAGTCGGGTTCCTCCCACCGAAAGGCTGAGCGCTATGCCGGACATCGCGGCAACCATCGAAGAGCGTCGGCGGCAGTGGCCGTGGTTCGACCATCTGGCTCGCGCCGGATCGGTATACCAGCAGCAGAAGGGCGACTACTACGCGGCGGGTATCACCTACTTCAGTGTGCTGGCGCTGTTTCCGCTGCTGATGGTGGCATTCGCCGTCGTCGGATTCGTTCTGGTGTCCCGTCCCGACTTGTTGACCGAGCTTCAATCACAGATCTCGCAAAACGTCCCCGGCAGCTTCGGAGGGACCATCAACGATCTGGTGGGGACCGCGATCGAGTCGCGCGCGAGTGTGGGCGTGATCGGTTTGCTCGGCGCGCTCTACGCCGGACTGGGATGGACCGCGAACCTTCGTGAGGCGCTCACCGCGATGTGGGAGACCACCCACGAGCCGGAGAACTTCGCGATCAAGAAGCTCAAGGACCTGGGCGCGTTGATCGGCCTGGGGCTTGCGCTGGTGATCTCGCTGGGTCTGTCCGCGCTCGCCAGCGGTTCGATCCTGCCGACACTCCTCGGCTTCCTCGGTCTCGACGGCATCCCCGGCGTCGGCATCGCCGTTCAGGTGGTGTCCTTCGTGCTGGCAATCGGGGCGACGTGGGCGCTGTTCGTCTGGGTCATCGCCCGCTTGCCGCGTGAGCCGGTCACGGTTCGAAGCGCCATGCGCGCCGCCCTCATGGCCGCGGTGGTGTTCGAGATCTTCAAGCAGGTTGGCGCTTTCTACCTGGAGAAAGTTACCTCGGGCCCCGCGGGCGCGACCTTCGGACCGGTCATCGGCATCCTGGTCTTCGCATTTTTCACTTCGCGGTTTCTCCTGTTCTCCACCGCCTGGGCGGCGACGGCGACCGAGAACCTTGCACTGGCATCCACTCCGGTCCCGGACAGCGCGGTCATCGCACCGCGGGTGGTGGTTCGAGACGGCGTGTCCCCGCTGGGAGCCGCAGCGATGGTCGGCGCCGGCGTCGCGACGGTCCTCGGCATCGGCGGGTGGCGAGACCGCCGCCGCCGCTGAAGTTCTGGGTCGGCCGCGCACTCCAATCGGATCAGGGTGTGCGGCGGGTGAGCGATCGCGCCCACGCGACGAGCCCGATCACCAGGATGAGTCCGACCACTCCGACCCCGACGCGAATCGCGGTGTCGTTGTCATCGTTCACTCCCGGGTAGGCGCCGCCGGAAGGAGCGGCGTTCACGGTGCGCTCGGGCGTGGTCTGCGGTGTTGCTGTGGACGGGGCCCGCGTCGAACTCACAGCACTGGTAGCGCCTTCCTCGACCAGTGAACCCACCGACGTCGACGCAGGTTGCGCGAATCCGTAGTCAAGCAGACGGGCCGCCTGTTCCCAGGGTCTGATGGGACGGACGTCGGCGTTCATGAGCGAGACCGCCAATCGGCGCCCACCGCGCTCGGCGGCGCCGACGAACGTTTGCCGGGCGTCGTCGGTGTAGCCGTTCTTACCGCCCAACGCGTCCGGGTAGTTGAACAACAAGGCGTTGTCGCTGGCGAGCACGAACCCGGGTCGATCCTCGTTGAGCGGAAGGTCGGGATTCACCGGAACACCGGGCATGTCCGGGAGGGAGGGATTCTCGGGTTTCGAGGAGTCCCTCGGATAGCCGGGAAATGGAACCGATTCCGTGGCAACGAGTTCAGCGAACGTCGGGTTGTCCATGGCGGCGCGGAAGATCAACGCCAAGTCGTACGGCGAGCACGCCATTCCCGGTCCGTCCAGACCCGACGGGGACGCCGTGCGGGTGTCGAGCGCACCCAGCTCGCGCGCCTTGACGTTCATCTTCTCGACGGCGACGTCCACGCCACCGAGCTGTCGTGCGATCGCGTGCGCCGCATCGTTTCCCGACGCCATGACCAAACCTTGCATCAGTTGCCGCACGGTGTAGGTCCCGTCCTTGCCGATGCCGACCGCACTGCCCTCGATCTGCGCGTCCTCCTCGGTGGCAATCACCGTGCGGCTCAGATCCAGCTCGTCCAACGCGACCAGAGCGAGCAGCACCTTGATGGTGCTGGCCGGCCGATACCGCCCGTGGGGATCCTTCGCCGCGATCACCGACCCGGTGTCCAGATCGGTCAGCACCCACCCCGCGGCGGAGATGTCGGCAGGCAGCGGCGGTGCTCCCGGTTCGGTGATCACGCCGCACTCGGCCAGAGCCGGTCCGCCCACCGCGTCTGCGGGCACCGGGACGGGTGTCGGCGTCTCGTCACCGGGTCGGGGTACTTCGGACGAGTCGATCGGCGGGGGTGGGACCTCGCGCTGCGGGCAGGCATCGGTGTTCGGGGTCTCGAACGGCGTCGACGTCGGCGGCTGCGCACCCGCGCCGGCGGGTGAGAGGGGCACTCCGGAGATCAGCACCGCCGCTGCGATCGTGGCCGCACGTCGCCCGAACGATCGGGTGCGGTGGTGAGAAATGTTCATCACCGGACACCTTAAGCCGCGCGATCCACCCCTCTCGTCGATACCGGCACGTCAGTTGCCGGACGGGCGCAGATACGGGCGTTGAACCTTCTTCCACTGCTCGTAGGTTCGGTACGCGGCTTGCGTGCTCTCGAGCGTCGAGGTGGCGCTGACCGGAACGTCCCACCAGGATTCGCTGTCAGGCGCCGCGATCAGTGGGTCGGTCTCGACGTGAATCACCGTGCACCGGTCGGCCGCCTTGGCCACCTTCACCGCGTCGGCGAACTCACCCGCGGTGCTCGCCCGGATGACGTCGGCGCCGAGGCTCTGCGCGTTGGCCGCGAGATCGACGGGGAGGATGCCGCCGTCCAGTCGGCCGGACTCCGAACGGTAGCGGTACGCCGTGCCGAAACGCTGGGAACCCAGCGACTCGGACAGCGAACCGATGGACGCGAATCCGTGGTTCTGCACCAGGATCAGGATCACCTTGACGCCTTCTTGGACTGCGGTGACCAGCTCGGTGGCCATCATGAGATAGCTTCCGTCGCCCACCATGACGAAGACATCTCGGTCGGGCGCGGCCATCTTTACCCCGATGCCGCCGGCAATCTCGTAGCCCATGCAGGAGAAGCCGTACTCGACGTGGTACCCCTTGGCGTCTCTGGTGCGCCAGAGCTTGTGCAGATCGCCGGGCATCGACCCGGCGGCACACACCACGACGTCGCGGGGATCGGACAGCGAGTTGGTCAGTCCGATCACCTGGTTCTGGTTCATCCCCACACTGTCGTCGTCGATCGCGTAGACCGAGGCGACGGTCCGGTCCCACTCGACGGCCAGTTCGGTGGCACGTGCCCGGTACTGCGCATCGACAGCGCTGTCACCGAGTACTTCCGACAACGCATCCAGGGTCTCTCGGGCGTCGGCGACGACCGAGAGTCCGCCCTGCTTGACCGAGTCGATGGAGGCGACATTGATGTTGACGAACTCCACGTCCGGGTTGGTGAACGCGGTACGCGACGCACTGGTGAAATCGCTGTACCGGGTACCGATTCCGATGACGAGGTCGGCTTCGGCCGCCAGCGCATTGGCTGCCGTCGTTCCGGTGGATCCGATGGCGCCCACGGACTGGGGGTGGTCGTAGGGGAGTGACCCCTTGCCGGCCTGACTCTGCCCGACCGGAATTCCGGTCGTGGCGGCGAACGCGGCCAGAGAGTCGGTCGCGCCCGAATAGATGACACCGCCGCCGGCCACGATCAACGGAGCTTTCGCAGAACGGATCAGCTCGGCTGCACGCGCCACGACGGAACGCTCGGGGAGGGGCCGCGCGATGTGCCACGTACGCGGGGCGAACAACGACTCGGGCCAGTCGTGCGCCTCGGCCTGCACGTCCTGCGGGACGGCGACGGTTGCCGCGCCCGTCTCGACGGGATCGGTCAACACGCGCATAGCGCCCAGCAGCGCCGCCGGGAGCTGTTCGGCGCGCCACACACGATCGAAGTATCGCGAGAGCGGCTTGAACGCGTCGTTGACCGTCACGTCACCGCTGGAGGGAAGCTCGAGTTCCTGCAGAACGGGGGAGGATGCGCGGGTGGCGAACGTGTCGGCCGGGAGCAACAGAACGGGCAGCCGGTTGATGGTGGCCAGTGCCGCGCCGGTCAGCATGTTGGTGGAACCGGGGCCGACGCTCGCGCTGACGGCCCACGTCTGCAGTCTGTCCTTCTGGCGTGCGAAGCCGACGGCGCTGTGCACCATGGCCTGCTCGTTTCGCCCCAGGACGTAGGGGAGTTCTGGCTCGGTACCGGACTCGGCGGCATCGATTTCGGCCTGCAGCAACGCCTGTCCGAGGCCGGCGACATTACCGTGGCCGAAGATGCCGAAGCACCCGGCGAAGAACTTGGTCCGCGTCCCGTCGCGCTCGACGTACTGGTTGGCCAGAAAACGAACGATGGCTTGCGACACCGTCAGATGCACGGTGGGCTCGGTGTTCTCGGTCTTGCTCTGCGACATCGGTGCGGTGGACACCATCGTCAGGCTCCTTTTCCACGGTGCTGGGCGGTGAGCGGAAGTCGGGGATCGATGCCTTGGCCGTCCCAGGTGCCACGAATCCAGGTGCGCGTGGGATCGTCGACGATCTTCCAGGCGCGTTCGGTGCTCGGTCCGGCCATGACGTTGAGGTAGTACATGTGATAGCCGGGGGCCGCGACGGACGGACCGTGGTAGCCGTGCGGCACCAGAACGACGTCGCCGGTACGAACCTCTTCGAGTACCTCGATGGGTCGTTCCGGTGTTCCGTACACGCGGTGATAGCCGAATCCGTCGGAACCGTCTGCACCGTGGTCTATTTCGAAGTAGTAGATCTCTTCGAGCGCCGACTCGTTCTCGGTGTCCTCGTCGTGCTTGTGCCCCGGGTAGGAGGACCAGTTGCCGCTCGGTGTGATGACCTCGCAGGCGATCAGCGAATCGGCTTCGAAGGTGTCGGCGGTGCCGAAGTTGTGCACCTGGCGGCTGCAGTTGCCGGCTCCGCGCAACTCGACGGAGACGTCGGCCGCCGGCACGTACCGGAACGGCAGCGACGTGCGGGCGCGAGCCCCGCACAGCGCGAAGCGTCCCCCGGCGAAGCTGTGCAGCGTGTAGCTGCTTTCTCGACCGACGTACGCGAAATCGGACGGTCCGTCGAAGACCGAGTCGCGGCCGATCAGCGTGAACCGCTGATCACCGCAGCGGACGTCGACGGAGCCCTGTAGCGGAACGACCATGATCTCGTCGTCGCCGGAATCCAGGTCGAGTGATCGGCCGGGGGCCAGATCGACCGTCCACAAGCTGGATTCGGTCCACCCGGCGCTCTGGGGTGTCACGGCTACCGCATACGGGTCCGTGCCGCTGCCTGCCGGAATGTAGTACTCGCTGTTCACCGGTGCGATCCTCCCCGCACCATGTCGACGGCCGTCGCGACGGCGGTCGCGACGTCCCCGTCGGCCGGATAGAGCAGAGTGCGGCCGACGATGAGTCCGCGAACGGCGGGAATCTTCAGCGCGCGAGCCCAACTGGCGAACGTCTCGTCCGGCGCGGTCTGCGGGTCTCCGCCGAGGAGCAGCGTGGGCAGAGTGGTTGCATCCATCACGCGTTCCATCTCGTCCACCACCGGCAGCTTCATCCAGGTGTAGGCCGACGTCGAGCCGAGGCCCTGTGCGATGTGGATGGACTTGATGACGGCGTCCGCGCGCAGATCGTTGACCACCTTGCCGTCGCGGCGCGAGGACAGGAACGGCTCGACCATCGCCATGAGGCCCTCGGCGGCAAGCTCGTCGATCGCTTGGGCGCACGCGGTCATGGTGCGGAGGGTGCCCGGATCGTCGAGGTCGATGCGAGTGAGCATCTTCGCCCCGTTCATCCGTGCTCGCGCGGTGGACGCGGCCGTGGCACCGGTCATCCGATCGTCGAGTTCGAACGACGCGCCGGCCAGGCCGCCGCGGTTCATCGACGAGATGACCACCTTGTCGTCCAGGGCGCCCAGCAGGACGAGATCGTCGAGGATCTCCGATGTTGCGAGGACTCCGTCGACTCCGGGGTCGGCGAGCGCGGTGCGCAGCCGGTTCAGAAGCTCCGACCGGGAGTTCATCGCGGTGGCGTCGGGGCCGACGGACAGAGCTCCGCGAGCGGGGTGATCGGCCGCCACGATCATCAGTCGACCGTCGCCGCGCACCGTCTCGCGGGTGACGCGGGTGCCCCAGGCGCGAGCGATCGCGCCCGGATCGTGGGCGCGGATCTCGGCGATGTCGGCGTAGGTGCTGCAGCTCCGGGTGGGAGCGGTTGCGGTGTCAGACATGGGCTTCCTCGGAATCGGAACGGTCGGCCAGCGGTGGTGCGGTCTCGGCGAGGGCAGCGACCTCGTCTGCGGTGGGCATGGCGGTCGAGCATTCGAGACGTGATGCCACGATGGCGCCGGCTGCGTTGGCGTACCGAAGGATCTTCTCCAGTGGCCACCCGGACAACAGGCCGTGGCAGAGCGAGCCACCGAAACTGTCTCCGGCGCCGAGGCCGTTGACCACGTCGACGAAATTCGGGGGAACCTCGACCCGCTCGGTGCGCGTCTTGCCGAGCACGCCCTTGGGTCCTTGTTTGACGATGGCCAGTTCGATTCCGCGATCGAGGAGCGCATCGGCGGCCCGGTCGGGATCGGTCTCGCCGACGGCGATCTCGCACTCCTCGCGGTTGCCCACCGCCACCGTCACGTGTTCGAGGGCGCGCTCGACCTGCTCGGTGGCTGCGGCCGGGGTGTCCCAGAACATGGGGCGGTAGTCCAGGTCCAGAACGGTCAGCGGCGCGCGTCCGCGGGCGCTCCAGGCTGCAAAATGGGCACTGCGACTCGGCTCTTCGGACAAGCCGGTGACGGTGGACCAATACAGTACTGCGGTGCGCACGGCGTCGGAATCGATGTGCTCGACGCGTACCTGCAGATCCGGCGCGGTGGGCTTGCGATAGAAGTACAGCGGGAAGTCGTCCGGCGGGAAGATCTCGCAGAAGGTCACGGGAGTGGGATGGTTGTCGTCCCGGACGACGAACCGGTTGTCGACGCCGAGGCGCGCGAGTTCGGACTCGACGAAGCGTCCGAAGGGATCGTTGCCGACGCCGGAGATCAGCGCGCTTCGTCGTCCCAGACGCGCGGCGGCGACGGCGACATTGGCCGCGCTACCGCCGAGAAACTTGCCGAAGGTCTCGACGTCTTCGAGACCCACGCCCACCTGCAGTGGGTAGATGTCGACCCCCGAGCGGCCGATGGCCAGCACGTCGAAGTGCGTGGCACCGGCGGGGACGGTGCGTGTGTGAGAGGTCAAGGTCGACTCCATCGAGGGCTGAAGGGCGGGGTGCGCGATCTACTGTGCTCCGCTTCACACCGCGGTGTCAATACTTTGTCCTGACATTCTTACTTGATGTCATCTTGTGGACAGTCACTTACACTCGTTACCCGGGCACTACGCCCTCGCAACGACAGAGCCCAGAACGGAGCTGGTCCGTGAGCCAACCCCTCGCCGTGGAGCTGGACAGGTCCAGTCCCGTTCCGCTGTATTACCAACTCGCACAGGCCATCGAAGGGTCCATTCTCGGCGGTTCCCTTGCACCGGGAGATCGTTTCGAGAACGAGTTGGCGCTGGCGAAACGCCTCAATCTGTCCAGACCGACGACGCGACGCGCCATCCAGGAGCTGGTGGACAAGGGTTTGCTGGTCCGCAAGCGGGGGGTCGGCACCCAGGTGGTGCAAAGTCCGGTCCACCGCCCGGTGGAACTGACCAGCCTGTTCGACGATCTGGCGCGTGCCGGGCAGGATCCCACCACCAAGTTGCTCGAATACTCGGTGGGTCTTCCCACCGAGGACGTCGCGCGCGAACTCAACATCGTCCCGGACTGTGAAGTGGTGACCGTGCGTCGACTCCGGTTGACCAAGGGTGAACCGCTGGCACTGATGGTCAATTACATGCCCGTCGACGTTGCACCCGAGCCGGTGGAGCTCGAGGAACACGGCCTTTATCAGTCGCTTCGTACCAAAGGGGTGCACATCCGACTCGCCCGCCAGCGCATCGGGGCCAAAGCTGCCGACAAGGACGAGGCGCAGTTGCTCGACGAAAAACTGAGGGCGCCGCTACTCACCATGCACCGCACCGCCTTCGACGACTCGGGCAAGGTGGTCGAGTACGGATCACATGTGTACCGGGCGTCGCGCTACTACTTCGACACCACTCTCGTCGATCGCTGACAACGAGGCGAGACTGACCTTCTGGAGATGTCATGTCCGACGAACTCGCCCCGTCCCGTGTGAATTCCGTCCCCGTCGGGGTAATCGGTTTCGGCTGGATGGGCCGTGTGCACACCCAGGCCTACAGCCGAGTGCGGCACCACTACCCCTCGCTTCTGCCTCGGCCGGTGCTGGCTGCGGTTGCCGATGACGTGCCAGGGCGCGCGGCGGCGGCGGCGGAGCAGTTCGGCTTCGCGTCGTCGACGCAGTCGTGGCGTGATCTGACGTCCGACCCCTCGATCGGCGCCGTATCGGTGACGTCACCGAACTTCCTGCACCGGGAGATGGGTGTGGCGGTGGCAGAGGCAGGTAAACACTTGTGGATCGAGAAGCCGGTAGGTCTGTCCGCGGACGACGCGCAAACGGTGGCGCTTGCCGCCGAGAAAGCCGGGGTCCAGACCGCCGTCGGATTCAACTACCGCAACGCCCCCGCCGTGGAACGTGCACGCGAGATCGTCTCGTCGGGAGAACTCGGCGAGATCACCCATGCCCGCTTCCAGTTCTTCAGCGACTACGCCGCGCACCCCGACGGCGCCCTGAGTTGGAGATTCGAGCGTGAACGCGGCGGGAGTGGTGTCCTCGGCGACCTCGCGTCCCACGGCGCGGACCTCGTCTGGTTCCTGCTGGGTGACATCGCCTCGCTGGTTGCCGACACGGCTGTCTTCATTGCGCAGCGAGCAAAACCGTCCAGCGTGACCAGTGGCCACACCCGTGCCGTCGGCGGTGAGCAAGGTCCGGTGGAGAACGAGGATTTCGTGTCGGCGCAGATGCGCATGGCATCGGGAGCCCGGTGCGTGCTCGAGGCGAGTCGGGTGTCCGTGGGTGAGCAGAACTCGTACGGATTCGTCGTCCACGGCACCAAGGGCGCGGTGGCATGGGATTTTCGGCGGATGGGTGAACTGCGATTGGGCAGCGGGTCGCTCTACCAGGACCAACCCATGTCGAGCGTGTTCGTGGGTCCGGAGGCGGGCGAGTACGGCGCGTTTCAGCCGGGATCGGCGTCGGCGATGGGATACGACGATCTCAAGGTGGTCGAAGCGGCACGGTTCCTGCAGTCGATCGCCGAGAACCGGCCGGTGGGGGCCACGGTGCGAGACGCGGTCCGCAGCGCGCGGGTACTGGACGCCATGACGGAGTCGGTGCACGCCCGCGGCTGGGTGAGTCTGTGAACTGCCTCGATCTGTGACTGACCGGTTAAGACGTTCTAATGTCCGAACAAAGTATTGACATCGTCGTGTGATGCGTATTACATATTCATCACACGGAATGTTGTGCCGACGGTCTTTCACCCCGACGCCGGACGTCGCACTCCGTCAGCGCAGCGAACCCACCGTCAGGTAAGGAATTAAATGTCCACACAGGCAGGCATCGACCCCGCCACGCAGACCGTCGTGAGCGACGAGCGGGTGAAGAAGCAGAAGCCCTTCCAGCGTCTGCTCGTACGGCCAGAAATCGGCGCGCTGTTCGGCGCCGTCATCATCTTCGTGTTCTTCGCCATCGTGGCGCCGCCCTTCCGCAGCCCGGAAGCGTTGGCCACGGTGCTCTACGCCTCGTCCACCATCGGCATCATGGCGTGCGGCGTGGCGGTGCTGATGATCGGTGGCGAGTTCGACCTCTCCACCGGTGTGGCGGTGACCTTCTCCTCCATCGCGGCGTCGATGTTGGCATACAACCTGCACCTGAACGTCTGGGTCGGATCGGCGCTCGCACTGGTGCTCGCACTGGCCGTCGGGTTCTTCAACGGCTACCTGGTCATGAAGACCAAGATCCCGTCGTTCCTTATCACCCTCTCGACGTTCCTCATGCTCACCGGTATCAACCTCGCGGTGACCAAGCTGGTCACCGGTCAGGTTGCCACGCAGTCGATCTCGGACATGGACGGTTTCGCCTCCGCCCAGGCCGCATTCTCCTCGTCGTTCTCGATCTTCGGAGTCTCGGTACGCATCACGGTCGTCTGGTGGTTGCTGTTGACCGCGATCGCCACCTACGTCCTGATGAAGACACGCATCGGTAACTGGATCTTCGCCGTCGGTGGCAACCAGGACTCCGCTCGGGCCATCGGCGTGCCGGTGACCAAGGTCAAGATCGGCCTGTTCATGTTCGTGGGCTTCTGTGCCTGGTTCGTCGGCATGCACCTGCTCTTCGCCTTCAACACCGTGCAGTCGGGGCAGGGCGTCGGCAACGAGTTTCTCTACATCATCGGCGCAGTGATCGGTGGCTGCTTGCTCACCGGTGGTTTCGGAACTGCGATCGGCGCTGCGATCGGCGCATTCATCTTCGGTATGACCAACCAGGGCATCGTCTACGCAGGATGGAATCCGGACTGGTTCAAGTTCTTCCTCGGCGCGATGCTGCTCTTCGCCGTCATCGCCAATAACAGCTTCCGTTCCTACGCGGCGAAAAGGTGACATCTGACATGACTGCAACTTCTCTGACCCCGGTCGAGCCGAACAGCGGCGGCCAGACCCCGCTGATCGAGTTGAAGAACGTCGGCAAGAGCTACGGCAACATCATTGCCCTCGGCGGCATCAACCTGCGCGTGGGCCCCGGTGAGGTCACCGGCGTCCTCGGCGACAACGGTGCCGGCAAATCCACTCTCATCAAGATCATGGCCGGCCTGCATCAGCAGACCGAGGGCCAGCTGCTCGTCGACGGCGTGGACACCACGTTCAGCTCGCCCAAGGACGCGCTGAACAAGGGCATCGCGACGGTGTACCAGGATCTCGCCGTGGTCTCGCTGATGCCGGTGTGGCGCAACTTCTTCCTCGGCCAGGAACTGCGCAAGAAGGGTGTGCTGCGCTCTCTCGACGCGTCCGCGATGCGCGCGACGACCAAAGAGGAACTACACAAGATGGGCATCGACCTGCCCGACGTCGACGCCCCCATCGGATCGCTGTCCGGCGGCCAGCGTCAGTGCGTGGCCATCGCCCGCGCAATCTTCTTCGGCGCCCGTGTCCTGATTCTCGACGAGCCCACCGCAGCCCTGGGTGTCAAGCAGTCCGGCATGGTGCTGCGGTACATCTCCGCGGCGAAGGAGCAGGGTTTCGGCGTCGTGTTCATCACCCACAACCCCCACCACGCCTACATGGTGGGTGACCACTTCGTCCTCCTCAACCGCGGCCGGCAGAAGCTCGACTGCACGTACGACGAGATCAGCTTGGACGAGCTGACGAAGGAGATGGCAGGCGGCGACGAGCTCGAGACGCTCACGCACGAACTGCGTCGCTGACGCTCGATCACATCGGGCCCCGCACCTCGTGAGGTGCGGGGCCCGATGCGTTTTTCGATGAAGCGAGTCAGCGCAGGGGAAGGCCGGCGGCGAGGAACGCAGCGTCGAGAAGTTCCATGTTCGCGACGGCGTCGTCGACACCGATGGGCAGTGCTGCGCCGGAGCCGATGTGGTCCGCGAACGCCTCGAGCTGGTACTCGTAGGAGGGTCGTGTTCCGAGATGCTCGACGCTGGTTCCCGACGCATCGGTGATGGAGACCCGGTCGTCCGTGCTGGGGGAAATGAAGTTGTGTGCGAACGCTTCGCCCTCGGTGAAGATCAAGCGGATGGTGAACTCCTGCTCGGAGTGCTCCATCGAGTTGGTCGAGGTTCCCGTTGCTCCGCTCGGAAAGTCGAGTTCGATGGTCGACGTGGCATCGACTCCCGGGTCGCGTTGGGTAGCCGATGCCGACACCACGCGAGGAGGGCCGCCCGCCGCGCCGGCGAGCATGCGATGCACGTGGAGCCCGTAGCAGCCCAGATCCATGATCGAGCCCCCGGCCAGGTCCAGTGACCAGCGAGGGTCGTGTGCGGCCGGCTCGGGCATCGCCATCATGACCTCGACCCGGGTGAGGCTGCCGAGTTGCTTCGACTCGGTGAGTTCGAACAGTCGACGACTCACGGGATGGAACAGGTAGTGAAAGCCTTCGACGATGATGGTCCCGGTCTCGAGCGCGACGGTGCGAACAGCACGCGCCTCGGCGGCGCGCCTCGCGAACGGCTTCTCCGTCAGCACCGCTTTGCCCGCACGCAATGCTCGTTCGTTCCACGGTGCGTGGAGCGAATTGGCGAGCGGGTTGTACACCACGTCAACCTCGGGGTCGGAGATCACCTGCTCGTAGTCGTCGACCACTCTCTCGACACCGTGAGCGGCGGCGAAGTCCTCGGCGCGCCCACGGTCTCTGGCCGCCACCACCACGAGGCGGTGGCCCAGGGCATGAGCCGGCCCGACAATCGCGTTGCTCGCGATGCGGGAAGCGCCGAGGACTCCGATCCGGAGCGGAACCGTCATACCGATTGTGTGCGCGAGGCGACGACGGAGTGCAGGTACTTCACGCTCTCCACCACGTCGGACACCGGCCCGACGCCCTCGACCGGTCCGGTGAGAATGGTGTCCTGTTCGAGGACGAACCAGCCGTCGTAGCCCGCGCCGAGCAAGGAATTCACCACGCCACCGATACCGACGTCGCCCGTTCCGAGCGGGGTGTACATCCCGGCTCGCACGGCGTCGGTGTACGTGAGTTCGCCGGCCTGTACCCGAGTAGCAAGCGCGGCGTCGACGTCCTTGAGGTGAGCGTGGGCAATGCGATCGGCTGCGGCCGTGGTCAATTCGGCTGGATCGGTCCCGCCGATCATCAGGTGGCCGGTGTCGAGGCACAACGGAATGGACGATCCGTCGAGTACCCGGTACACCTCGTCGCGCTGCTCGATCATCGTCCCCACGTGCGGGTGTACGACGGCCAGGATGCCGCGTTCGGCCGCCGCTGCGGACAGTCGATCGAGATTGTGCAACAGCACCGCCCACTGGTCTGTGGTCAATGTGGGTCGAGCGTCGTACCCCTCCTGGCCGGTGACCGCTGCCAGCACGATCACGTCGGCGTTCGCCGCGACGAATCCGTCGAGCAACGGTGCGATGGTGGGCACCGGATCGTGCGACTCCTCGTGCAGCAGCACGGGCGCGAATCCGCCGACGGACGTCAGATCGTGCGCAGCGAGAGTTGCCGCCAGCGCCGCCGGATCGGCGGGGAGGAACCCCTCCGGCCCGTTCTCGGTCGCGGTCAGCCCGGCGCCGCGCATCTCACGAAGCACGCGGTCGTTGTCCATCTGATATCCCCAGCCGGGGACTTCGCACACACCCCACGAGATGGGGGCTCCTGCAATTTTCACCGGTGCGGTCATGAGCGAACCTCTTCTACTGTGACGGGAGCGTTGCGACGCAACGACTCGGTGGCTGCCTCGGCGATCCAGGCGACCTCGAGGGCGTCCTGAGCCGTGCACGGGGACGGACGGGTACCGGCGACGACGCCCAGGAACGCCGTCAGTTCGTCGCGATACGACTGCGCGAACCGATCCATGAAAAAGCTGTGCGGTGTGTCCGCCGGGAAGAGCTCGCCGTGCGGGAAGGACTGTGCCGCTTCCATGTTGCGCACGGGCGAATGGGGATCCCACCCCGCGACGACGGTGTCGTCGCGGCCGTGGACCTCGAGTCGGCAGTCGTACCCGCGGCCGTTGTAACGAGAATTGGAGACGACGCCGACGGCCCCGCCCTCGAAGGTGAGCAGGACGGTGGCGGAGTCGACGTCGCCCGCGGCGGCGAAAGCCGGATCACCCTGGTTCGACCCGGTGGCGAACACCGATACGACCTCGCGGCCGACGATCCACCGCACGGTATCGAAGTCGTGCACGCTGCAGTCCCGGAAGATGCCGCCGGACGCGGCGATGTAGTCCATCGGCGGGGGAGCGGGGTCGAGCGTGGTGGAGCGCACGGTGTGCAGGAACCCGAGCTCCCCGCTCCGCACCGCGCGTTCGGCGGCGGCGACGGCCGGGTCGAAGCGGCGATTGAATCCGATCTGCACGGGCACGTCGGAGGACGCGATGCCATCGACGACGGCCTTGCTCTCGGCGGCGGTGAAGGCCAGCGGCTTCTCGCAGAACACGGGGATACCGGCGTCGACGGACGACAACAGCAGCGATGCGTGTGCCGGCGTCGCGGCGGCCACGATGATGCCGTCGATTCCCGAGGCGAGCATCTCCTGCGTCGACGACACTGCCTCGGCGGCGTACTTCGCGGCGACGGTGTCGACCACGTCGCGCCGGTCGTCGGTGACGACGAGGCCAGAGACCCCCTCCAATCCACTCAGCGTCTCCACGTGGAACGCACCGATGCGCCCCAGTCCGATGACTCCGATTCGTGCGCCCATCAGTCTTGTCCTCCCACTACGTGTTGATCCCATTCGATGACCGAGCCGGTGCCGACGCCGCTGCGGCGCGAGAGCAGGAACACGACGAACTCGGCGATCTCGTCGGGCTGACCGAGCTTTCCCATCGGCGCCGATGCGGACGCGGCGTCGGCCCAATCGTCGTTCGCATCGTGAAACTGCTTCTGAATCCGGGTTTCGCCCTCGGTCTCGGTCCAGCCGATGTCGAGGGCATTAATACGGATGCGGTCCCATCGATGTGCGTGCGCGGCATTCTTCGTCAGACCCGCCAGACCGGCCTTGGCCGCGACGTACGGCGCCAGGTAGGGCTGACCACCCTTGGCGCTGATCGATCCGATGTTGACGATGGTGCCCGGTACCGATCGCGCCAGCATGTCCCGCACCGCGGCCTGCATGACGAAGAACGGTCCGCGGAGGTTGATCGCGATGTGCTCGTCGAAGAGCTCCGCGGTGGTGTCGAGCAGCGACCCTCGGCTGGTCAGGCCCGCTGCGTTGCACACCGCATCGACGCGCCCGAAGGTGTCGACGGTGCGCTCGACGCTCGCGATGGCCTGAGCCGGATCCGAGATGTCGGCGCGAAGGTATCGAGCATCGTGCCCCTGCCCGCGTAGGTCACGCTCGAATCGCTCACCGACGACGTCGTCGCGACCGCTGAACGCCACGCGCGCACCGGCATCGAGGGACGCACGCACGACGGCAGCGCCGACGCCGGAGGTGCCACCGCTGACGAGCACGACGGTGTCGTTCAACAGTGGGGCCATAAGGTGAAGTCTTGCGCTCCGAACGTTCACGATCAACACTCGGAGCACATCAAAAACACCTCGAGACGGAGTCGTCCTGTGGGCCATCGGTACAAAGTCAAAGAGATCGCTCAGCAATCGGGGCTGAGCGAAGCCACCGTCGACCGCGTCCTGCACGACCGCCCGGGGGTGCGCGAGGACACCCGCGCCGAAGTCCGCCAGGCGATCGCGGATCTGGACAAGCAGCGCACCCAGTTGCGGTTGTCGGGACGTAAGTTCTTCTTCGACGTGGTGATGCAGGCGCCCGAGCGATTCTGTGTTCAGGTTCGTTCGGCGCTGGAGTCGGAACTGCCGATGCTCTCACCCGCCGTCGTGCGCTCGCGTTTCCATTTCCGTGAGACGGAGTCGGTCGAGGCGATGCTCGAGACCCTGGAGCGTGTCGAAACGCGCGGTTCGCACGGCGTCATTGTCAAAGCGCCTGACGAGCCCGCGGTGGCCACCGCGCTCGATCGTCTGGCGTCGTCGGGCATTCCGGTGGTGACCTACGTCAGCGATGTACCGTCGAGCTCCCGCATCGCCTACGTGGGGATCGACGATCGAGCCGCAGGTGCCACAGCGGCGTATCTGGTCGACCAGTGGTTGGGCGAACTGCCGTCGGCAGTTCTGGTCACGTTGAGTCACAACAGTTTCCGTAACGAGGGTGAGCGGGAGATCGGATTTCGCCGGGCGCTGCGGCAGACCGATGCGGGCATCAGCCGGTCGGTGGTGGAGATCGCACGGAGCAGTGGACTCGACGACACCGTCGAAGATCTCGTGGTGGATGCGCTGAAGGCACATCCCGAAATCGAGGGGGTCTACTCGATCGGGGGTGGAAACGTCGCCACCGTGCGCGCGTTCCGCCGGGTGGGCCGGCGATGCCGTGTGTTCATCGCGCACGATCTGGACACGGACAACAGGGGCCTGCTGACGGATAGATCGATCTCGGCGGTGCTGCATCATGATCTGCGCGCCGACGCGCGTCTCGCGTGCCGGTTGCTGATGCAATCCGCCGGCGCCCTCCACGGCGTGCAGGGCGGGCCGTCACCCGTCCACGTGGTCACGCCGTACAACACTCCCCGATGACGCCGTCCGGCCCAGGGACCACACCACGAGGGTCGCTGCCGACACGACTGCGCCGGCCACACACACTGCCGTCCAGCTACCCAGGGCGTACGTGATCGATGCGGTCACCGATCCCACCACTCCACCGCCGAAGTAGCTCACCATGTAGGCGGTGTTCAGGCGATTGCGAGCGGGCGGATCGAGAATGAACACGACGTTCTGGTTGGCGATGTGCGCGCCCTGGGTTCCCAGGTCGAGCGCCACGATGCCGAGGACGATCACGACGATTGCCCGGATCGCGTCGCTGCCGGCGCCGAGATAGAGCGGTATCCAACTTGCCGTCAGTACCACCAGACACACCGTCGTGGCCCGGGCGCCATGACCCCGATCGGCCATGCGTCCGGCAATCGGTGCGACAAGTGCTCCCGCCACACCGGCGATGCCGAACAGGCCGATCACGGCGTCGCCGTAGGAGTAGGGAGGCGCCGCGAGCAGGAACGCGATTCCCGTCCACAACAGGGAGAACGACGCCATGAGCAGGGCGCCCAACGCCATACGCAGCCGCAGCTCACGGAGCCCACCGATCAGTTTCAGGATGGACACCAGGATGCCGCGGTAGGTCTCGCCCGCGACGGGCGTCGAGGCGGGAACGTAGCGCCACAGGACCGCGGAGAGCACGACGATCGCCGCCGCCGCGACACCGAACACCATGCGCCACCCGCCGATCTCGGACAGAAACCCGCTGACGGTACGCGCCAGCAGAATCCCCATCAGGAGCCCGCTCATCACCGTGCCGACGGTGCGTCCGCGGTTGTGTTCCGGAGCGAGCGCAGAACTCAACGGCACGATCACCATGGCCGCCGAAGCCCCGGCTCCGGCCAGGATCAGTGCCGCTGCCAGGACCGGAAGACTGGGCGATAACACCGCCATCGCGTCTGCTGCCGCGCACACGAGCGCCGCCGTGACGATCAACCGTCGGCGCTCGACGAGATCCCCGAGTGGCACCAGGAATGCGAGACCGACCGCGTAGCCGATCTGCGACATCGTCACCAGCACTCCCGCAGTGCTGGGTTCGACACCGAGCGAACCGGCGATGGTGTCCAGAAGCGGCTGCGCGAAGTAGAGATTGGCCACCAGCACGCCGCACGTCACCGCCAGCAGTAGGACCATTCCGCGCCCGATGCGAGGCTCCTCGGTGGTCGTGTCCGTGCCGACGTCGGCCGTATCGCCGAGTTCCTTGCGTTCGCTCACGGATTCATGATCGACCCGTGAGCGGTGTGACGCACATCCGGGCCGAATTCACGGTCGGTGCCGGACGGCCATTGCGGCAAGTTCTGCTGTCAGCCGGTCCGCAGACATGCCGGTATCGATCGCTCGGTGCACCAGTTCCGCCTGAGTCTCCGCCGCCAATCCGGTCAGCGGCGGATCGAGATCGAGGTTCGTGGGAAACGCGTATCCCTCGGCCGCGACGGCGACGACGTTGGCCACAGGTCGGGCGTCTCCCTCGTCGGCGAGTCGGCGAAGTTCGGGATAGACGGCCTGCACGATCGCAGCGTGATCCACGCTCTCCATTGCGCGACCGAACGCCGACGAGATCTGCAGAAGGTTGGCCATTCGGTGAATCGACGTCGAGGTGTTGGTTCCCGCGGCGTGAAACAGCGCGGGGTTGAAGAAGACCGCGTCTCCCTCCCGCAACGGAAGCTGCACGTAGTTCTCGGCGAAGTACCGTTGGAACTGCGGAAGTCCGAAAGCGACGTAGCCGGATTCGTAGCGCTGCGAGAACGGCAGGTACATGGTTGGCCCGCTCTCGATCGGCATGTCACAGTGTGCGACGGCCCCCTGAAGAGTCAGTGCAGGGGACAGGCGATGAACGTGAGCGCGGAAACGAGATGCGGTGTCCGAGGCCATGAAACCCAGGTGGTAGTCGCGGTGCGGACTCTGCGCTGCGCCTCCCGGGTTGACGACGTTCACCGCCGAGGTGACCTGGTACATCGGTCCTAGCCACGCTTCGCTGACGACTGCGAGCACGTCGTTGGCGTAGTACTTGGCGAACAGCTCGGGCGCACCGAGCGCGAGCTTCTGCAGCGCGTTCCAGACACGGTCGTTGGCACCGGGCGCGGCGAAGTGGTCCCCGCTGCCGATTCCGTCTCGGTGCTGGCGCTCGATCAGCTCGGAGAAGTACTCGGTGACCCCGGCCAGCGCGTGCTGCCGGGAGAACGCCGATCGGAACACGACGATCCCGGGCCCCTCCATCAGTGCACGCGCCAGCTCGTCCTGAAGTCCGGACCGTTGTGCTGCCTCGACGTCGAGTCCTGAAGCGTCGTAGAACAGGACGTTGCTCTCGACCGAGGATGCCAGGGGATAGTCGGCAGCATCGGTGGTGGCACCGACGACGGCGCGGAAGTCGTCGAGGTCGCATTCGGCCGGGGTTACCAAAGCGGTGCTGGACAAGTTCACGTACGACCTCCGTGCGCTGGCAATGACGAGCAGGTACCTCGAGCCTGCCTTTCGCCGCGCCGGCGATCAAGGGGGGTATCACCTCGAGAAGACCTCGAGATCGACACTGCACGCAGGGTGCCACACATCGGCGTCGTCCCCAACTCGACGCAAGCATTCGACGGATCTCGGGACACGAAGGGTATCCGTGAGTCACGGTGACACAGAGATGACTTCACAACCGTCGACATCAGGAGTCGCACATGAGCAAGCACGAACCGCTGGGACCGCTGTCGCCGGACTTCCTCGCTGCGGACATGTTCGGATACCAGGGGGTGCTCAATGACGAGGAAACGCAGATCGTGCTGAAGGTGCGCCGTTTCCTCGACGAAGAAGTGGCGCCTCGGGCCAACGAGTTCTGGGAGAAGGCGCAATCGCCGGTGCACCTGCTGCCTCGGCTGGCCGAACTCGACATCGTCGGTCTCGGTTACGACTTCGACGGACGGACACCCGCGAGAAAAGTCCTCACGGGATGGCTCGGTCTCGAGTTCTCGAGGGTCGACCCGTCGACAGGAACCATGTTCACCGTGCACAGCGGCCTGGCCATGAGCAGCATCGCCATCCTCGGCTCGGACGAGCAGAAGCAGCGGTGGTTGCCGGCGATGCGGCGAATGGAGAAGATCGGCGCTTTCGGACTCTCCGAGCCGCACGGCGGATCCGACGTGGCCGGAGGACTCGAAACCACTGCACGTCTCGACGGTGACCACTGGGTCCTCAACGGCAGCAAGCGCTGGATTGGTAACGCCACCTTCGCCGATCTGATCATCGTGTACGCCAAGGACGAATCCGATGGCGAGGTCAAAGGATTCGTCGTGGAGAAGGACTTTGCGGGCTTCCGTGCCGAGAAGATCGAGCGCAAGTACTCACTGCGAGCCGTGGAGAACGCCGACCTGTACTTCGAGGACTGCCGCGTCCCGGTGGCGAACAAGCTCGAACACGCCAACTCGTTCGCCGACACCGCCAAGGTGCTGTCGTTGACTCGCGGTGGCGTCGCGTGGGGTGCCGTCGGGGTCATGATCGGCGCCTTCGAGAAAGCAGTCGCCTACGCCCAGGAGCGCGAACAGTTCGGTGCGCCCATCGCGTCGTTCCAGCTGATCGCCGATCTGGTGGCCCGGATGGCGGGCAACATCACCGCATGCATCGGCATGGCACTGCGGGTGTCGCAGCTGCAGGATTCGGGGGTACACCACGACGAGCACGCCGCGCTGAGCAAGAGCTACTGCACGACGCGGCTACGCGAGGTGGTGGGCTGGGCCCGAGAGATAATGGGCGGCAACGGCATCGTGCTCGACTACGACGTTATCCGTTTCTTCGCCGACGCCGAAGCGTTGTACTCGTACGAGGGGACCTCACAGATGAACAACCTGATCGTCGGTAGGGGGGTGACGGGCTACTCCGCGTTCGTGTGAGGCCTGCTCACGAAGCGCGAAAGCCCGCCTCCCGTAGTGACGGGGCGGGCTTTCGACGGTGAAACAGATCAGCGTGCGAACAGCAGCGCTCGCTTGACTTCTTGAATCGCCTTCGTCACCTGGATGCCGCGGGGGCAGGCGTCGGTGCAGTTGAAGGTGGTGCGGCAACGCCACACACCCTCGACGTCGTTGAGGATGTCGAGACGCTCGGGAGCGCCTTCGTCACGGCTGTCGAAGATGAACCGGTGTGCGTTGACGATGGCGGCAGGACCGAAGTAGCTACCGTCGTTCCAGTACACGGGGCACGACGTGGTGCAGCACGCGCACAGGATGCACTTGGTGGTGTCGTCGAACCGTGCCCGGTCCGCCGCCGACTGGATGCGTTCGCGGGTGGGCTCGTTGCCGCTGGTCATCAGGTACGGCTTGACCGCCCGGAAGGCGTCGAAGAACGGCTCCATGTCCACGATCAAGTCCTTCTCCACGGGCAGGCCGCGGATCGGCTCGATGGTGATGGTGAGGGACTTGGAGGAGTCCTTCGGGAGCATGTCGCGCATCAACACCTTGCAGGCGAGGCGGTTGACTCCGTTGACGCGCATCGCGTCGCTGCCACACACCCCGTGTGCGCAGGAGCGCCGGAAGGACAACGTTCCGTCCAGGTAGCTCTTGACGTACAGCATCAGGTTCAGCAGTCGGTCGGTCGGCAGAGTGGGAACCTGGAAGCTGTCCCAGTGCGCGCCCAAATCGTTCTCCGGGTTGAAACGGGCGATCTTGAGCGTGACCATCACGGCTTCGTCGGGAACGGGAGGCAGGCCCCCGTGTTCTTCGGTCTTGTCGACTGTGGGTGCGCTCATCAGTACTTACGCTCCATGGGCTCGTAACGGGTCTGCACCACCGGCTTGTAGTCGAGGCGAATGTCGGACAACAAACCCTCACCCACCTTGTACGCCATGGTGTGCCGCATGAAATTGACATCGTCGCGCTCGGGATAGTCCTCGCGAGCGTGCCCGCCGCGGGTCTCCTTGCGGTTGAGTGCACCGGCAACGGTGACCTCCGCCATTTCCAGCAGGAAGCCGAGTTCGACAGCCTCGAGCAAGTCGCTGTTGTAGCGCTTGCCCTTGTCCTGCACGGTGATTCGACCGTAGCGCTCCTTGAGGCCCTGAATGTCGCCGAGGGCCTGCTTGAGGGTGTCCTCGGTTCGGAAGACGGACGCGTTGTTGTCCATCGACTGCTGCAGCTCCGTGCGAATGGTTGCGACCTTCTCGTGCCCGTGATCGGACAGGATCAGCTCGAGCCACTCCTGCACCATCTTCGCCGGTTCCTCGGGGAGCGGGACGAAGTCGGTGTTGTTCGCGTGCTCCGCGGCTGCGATTCCCGCGCGACGTCCGAAGACGTTGATGTCGAGCAGCGAGTTGGTGCCCAAACGGTTGGAGCCGTGGACGGACACGCACGCGCACTCGCCGGCGGCGAACAGACCGGGGACGATGTCGTCGTTGTTGCGCAGCACCTCACCGCGAATCTTGGTGGGGATGCCGCCCATGACGTAGTGGCACGTGGGGTACACGGGCACCAGTTCGGTGACGGGATCGACGCCCAGGTAGGTGCGCGAGAACTCGGTGATGTCGGGGAGCTTTTCCTCGAGCACCTCCGCACCCAGGTGGGTCACGTCGATGTAGACGTAATCCTTGTTGGGTCCGGCGCCGCGGCCTTCGAGGACTTCGAGGACCATCGAGCGAGCGACGATGTCGCGCGGTGCAAGGTCCTTGATGGTGGGGGCGTAGCGCTCCATGAACCGCTCACCGTCGGCGTTGCGGAGAATGCCGCCCTCACCACGCACGGCCTCGGAGATCAGAATTCCCAGACCCGCCAGACCTGTCGGGTGGAACTGATGGAACTCCATGTCCTCGAGGGGCAGGCCCTTGCGGAAGACGATGCTCATGCCGTCACCGGTGAGCGTGTGGGCGTTGGACGTCGTCTTGTAGATGCGTCCCGAACCACCGGTGGCGAAGACGATCGACTTGGCGTGGAAGACGTGCAGCTCGCCCGTTGCGAGCTCGTAGGCGATGACGCCGGTGGCAACCGGGCCCTCGTCGGTCTCGGTCATCGCGATGTCGAGCGCGTAGAACTCGTTGTAGAACTCCACGTCGTGCTTGACGCACTGCTGGTACAGCGTCTGCAGGATCATGTGTCCGGTGCGGTCCGCGGCGTAGCAGGCACGGCGAACCGGAGCCTTGCCGTGGTCACGGGTGTGTCCGCCGAATCGACGCTGGTCGATCTTGCCCTCGGGCGTCCGGTTGAACGGCAGACCCATCTTCTCGAGGTCCAGCACCGCGTCGATGGCTTCCTTCGCCATGATCTCGGCGGCATCCTGATCTACCAGGTAGTCGCCGCCCTTGATCGTGTCGAAGGTGTGCCACTCCCAGTTGTCTTCCTCGACATTGGCGAGAGCGGCGCACATGCCGCCCTGCGCCGCACCGGTGTGACTGCGGGTGGGGTAGAGCTTGGTCAGCACCGCAGTGCGGGCGCGGGGACCGGCTTCGATGGCTGCGCGCATTCCGGCGCCGCCGGCGCCGACGATCAGGACGTCGTAACGATGTTCTTGCATGTGCTCCCCTAGCTAGCCGTGATGTTGGGGTCGAAGGTGAAGATCACATAGGTGCCCAGACCCATGATCAGAATCATCGACAGGACCAGCAGCGTCGTGAGCCAGAAGCGAGTCGAGTCCTTGCGCGAGTAATCCGCGATGACCGTGCGGAGGCCATTGCCTCCGTGCAACTGTGCGAGCCACAGCATCGTCAGGTCCCACACCTGCCAGAACGGGCTGGACCAGCGGCCCGCCACGAAGGCGAAGTTGATGCGGTGCACGCCGTCGTCGAGAAGCAACATGATGGACATGTGGCCAAGAACGAGCACCACGAGAGCGAGTCCGGAGAAGCGCATGAACAACCATGCGTAGAGCTCGAAGTTTCCGCGGTTCTTGCGGCGCGGCGAGCGCGGATTGTCGAGGCTGGCGGGACGGTCGTGTGACGTCCCCAGTGTGCGGGCCTGTGCGGGCCCGGCGTCGGTGGTCGCCATGACTATTCCCCCCCGGTGAAGGTGTTGTAGAGGATGCGTGCGGCGGCCGGGACCATGACGACGAACCAGATCCCGAGGATGACCCACAGCATCATGCGCTGGTACTGGGTTCCCTTCGACCAGAAGTCGACGAGCATGACGCGGATGCCGTTGAGGGCGTGGTAGAGCACTGCGGCGACGAGCCCCAGCTCCATCAGCCCGACGATCGGCGTCTTGTAGGTGTCGATCACGTCGTTGTACGCCTGGGGGTTGACGCGTACCAGCGCCGTGTCCAGAACGTGAACGAACAGGAAGAAGAACGTGACGACACCGGTGATCCGGTGAAGGACCCAGGACCACATGCCCGGATCTCCGCGGTACAGAGACCGCGTGCTTTCCCGCGACGGGGCGGCTTCGGTCGTGCTAGCCATCGAGTGAGTGCCTCCAACATCATTGATGGACGCGACGAGTGGAGACCTCCGGGTGATACCGAATAAGATCCATCTCGATCGTGTGTGTGAAACGACGTACTTGAACTGTAATCCCATGCCGAGAAGCGCACTAATTCGCGTTGGGCCTGGCGTTTCTCGGTTCCCGCAAACTTAGGTTTGCCTTTCCCAAGCCCGATCTGCGTTCTGGTCGGCATACCTGCGCTCCGACACTCCACGTGACAGGATCGGCCTATGCAGGAAGTGGACTGGAAATCCTTGCGAGACAGCGCCCGTGAGGCTATGAGCCACGCATACGCGCCCTACTCGAACTACCCGGTGGGAGCAGCGGCCCTGGTGGACGATGGCCGCACCGTCTCCGGGTGCAATGTGGAGAATGTCTCATACGGTTTGGGCCTGTGTGCAGAGTGCGGACTCGTATCTGCCCTGAACGCGAGCGGGGGAGGGCGACTGATCGCGTTCTCGTGCTGTGACAGTCGCGGCGAGATACTGCTCCCATGCGGTCGATGCCGCCAACTTCTGTTCGAGTTCGGCGGCGGGGAACTGTCGGTGGACACGTCGTCCGGCGTTCGGCCATTGAGCGATCTCCTCCCCGATGCGTTCGGTCCCGACGATCTCGAGGCCGGCAGGACGGCGTCCACGGGCGGACAGGCGGTGAGCAATGCCTGATGCAGTGTCCGTGATAGCAGCCAAGCGAGACGGCTTCACGTTGAGTTCGGACCAGATCGCGTGGATGGTCGATGCCTATACCCGCGGCGAAGTCGCGGACGAGCAGATGTCCGCCCTGACCATGGCAATCCTGTTACGCGGAATGGATCGCGACGAGATTCGCATGTGGACCGAAGCGATGATCGCGTCGGGAAGTCGAATGGATTTCTCGGCATTGTCGCGGCCCACCGTCGACAAGCATTCGACGGGCGGAATCGGAGACAAGATCACGCTGCCGCTGGCACCGCTCGTTGCAGCGTGCGGAGCGGCCGTACCCCAGCTTTCCGGTCGGGGACTGGGCTATACCGGGGGCACTCTGGACAAGCTCGAGTCCATTGCGGGCTGGCGGGCAGACCTGACCGCCACCGAGATGACCCGCATCCTCGGCGACCCAGCCGTCGGCGCCGTGATCTGTGCGGCCGGGGCGGATCTGGCGCCCGCCGACAAGAAGTTGTACGCGCTGCGCGACGTCACCGGCACGGTCGAATCCATTCCGATGATCGCGGCGTCCATCATGAGCAAGAAGATCGCGGAAGGGACCAGTGCACTGGTCCTCGACGTGAAATGCGGGTCCGGCGCGTTCATGAAATCGCTCGATCAAGCGGTCGCCCTGGCCGAAGTCATGGTCGAGTTGGGCACCGACGCCGGTGTGAAGACGGTCGCCCTGGTGACCGACATGAACACCCCGCTCGGGCTGACCGCGGGCAACGCCCTCGAGGTTCGAGAATCGCTGGACGTCCTCGCCGGCGGCGGACCCCCCGACGTCGTCGAGTTGACCCTGGCGCTGGCTCGCGAGATGGTCGCCGCTGCCGGACTGACCGACGTGGACCCGCTGGACAAGCTTCGTGACGGCTCCGCGATGGATCGATGGCGGTCGATGATCGTGGCGCAGGGAGGCGACGTCGACGCGCCGCTGCCGGTTGCGCGCGACACCCACGACGTCGTGGCCGACCGTGGCGGCGTGCTCACGCGACTCGATGCCATGGCCGTGGGCATCGCAGCGTGGCGACTCGGCGCCGGCCGCGCCCAGCAGGGTCAGCCAGTCCAAGCCGGAGCCGGCGTCCAGATGCATGCGAAACCGGGGGACGAGGTTCGGTCTGGGCAGCGGCTGTTCACCTTGCATACCGATACGCCCGACAAGTTCGAAGGTGCACTCCAGGCGCTCGCCGGCGGGTGGGAAATATCCGCGATCACCGATGTCGACGATTCGGATACCGCCAGGGGGCCGTTGATCCTGCAGAGAATCGGCTCGTAGATCCTGACGGACCTGTCAGGAACGACGCACGACCCGCTGTAGCGGTAAGCAGCGCACCCTGCGCGCGAACACTAGGGTCGACTGCATGGCTACGGATGTGACGGATGTGGCGGGATTCGGTCCTGCGCCGCTGGACATGCAGAACATCGCGCGAGCGCCCAAGGCGCTGTTGCACGACCATCTCGACGGCGGGCTGCGCCCGTCCACCGTCCTCGAACTCGCCGGCGAATGCGGCTACGACGGCTTGCCCGCGTCGGACGCCGACGGTCTCGGGCGGTGGTTCCGCGAGGCGGCCGACAGCGGCTCGCTCGAGCTCTACCTCGAAACATTCGCGCATACCGTCGCAGTCATGCAGACCGCCGAGGGCCTGCAGCGCGTCGCACGCGAATGCGCCGAGGATCTTGCCGCGGACGGCGTTGTCTACGCGGAGGTGCGGTACGCACCGGAGCAACACCTCGAGAAGGGACTGACCCTCGACGAGGTCGTCGAGCACACCCTCGAGGGCTTCCGTCAGGGCGAGAGTGCAGCGCGAGCGGCGGGCCGCACCATCAAGATCGGGTGCCTGCTGACTGCGATGCGCCACGCTGCGCGCTCCCGTGAAATCGCCGAGCTCGCCGTGCGGTATCGAGACCGTGGTGTCGCCGGGTTCGACATCGCCGGCAAGGAAGCGGGTTTCCCACCCAGCCGCCACCTCGATGCCTTCGAGTACATGCGGGCGAACAACGCGCACTTCACCATTCATGCCGGCGAGGCATTCGGCCTGCCGTCCATTCACGAGGCCATCGCGTTCTGCGGGACCGATCGACTGGGCCACGGCGTGCGCATCGTCGACGACATCACGGTCGGTTCGAACGGTGCACCCGAGTTGGGGCAACTTGCGAACTACGTGCGAGACAAGCGCATTCCGCTGGAACTGTGTCCGAGTTCGAACGTGCAAACCGGCGCGGTGGCGAGCATCGAGTCGCACCCGTTCGACGTGCTCGCCCGGTTGCGCTTTCGTGTCACGGTCAACACCGACAACCGGTTGATGAGCGACACCTCGATGAGCAAGGAAATGTTCACCCTCGCGTCGGCATTCGGCTACGGATGGTCGGATCTGGAGCGGTTCACCATCAACGCGCTCAAATCCTCGTTCCTACCGTTCGATCAGCGGTTGGCGCTGATCGACGATGTGGTGAAGCCGGGTTATCGAGTGCTGATCGGCTGACAGTGGGCAATGCCCATCACTCGATGCGCAGCCGAGTCTCGAACTCGCGCTCGAGTGCACGCCACGATTCGGCCTCCGCGTCGAACGGCCCGGAGGGTGCCATCCGGCCCTTTCTGGGTTCGAGAACGTAGGACACCAGCCATCCCAGCGGCGTCGACGGCGCAAGGGCTTCCTCGACCGAGTCGTCCTTGGCGTAATCTGCTGCATCGGTGAACAATTCGACTGCAAGGTCGAGCTGTTCGGCATCGACCGTCTCGGGGCCGCGAGCGAGATCGTCGGCGAGACCGGGCAGAACGTACACGTTCTCGTCGGTCACCTGCACGTCGAGCGATCCGTCGATCGCCGCCGTCCGCACGTCGTCGTACGTGCTCACCGAGGTGAGATCGTGATCGTGATCGTCGGCCAGGTAGCGCGCGAGGGTGCGTTCACTGCCGAACGCGATGATCGCACCGGAGCGGCCCAGGAACACCGGAGTGTCGTCCAGATAGCAGCGCAGCGTGTAGTAGGTGTCCTCGGAGGTGATGATGCGGACCGGGTCGATGCCGACCGTGGTCCAGAACGACTCGTCGTCCTCGGTGTCGGAGTCGTCCTCGGCGGGAAGTACCACGACAGTCGTGTCGTCCTCGGTGTCGTCCGTGTCGGACTCGTCGGTATCGAGGTCGTCGTCGTCCAGATCCTCGGTGTCCACGATGTTCTCGGCCGCAGCGGTGATCTCGGCATCGGCTACCGCCGTGGCGTCGGCGTCCACGTCGGGAGAGAGCAGAACGTCGTCGATGGCGTCCAGTACCGAGTCCCACCCCTTGGCCACGACCGAACCCACTCGGTCCCAGAGCTGCTTGCCTTCACGGCCGACGAAGCCGTCGGGGCCGCGGGAGAGCACACCCAGCAGGGGATTCGCGGAGAAGAACTTGGTGACGGGCTCCAGCTCGCAGACCTCGCCGAGAGTGCGGGCCATCTCCAACGATCGAGCGAGCTCGACGATGGCGTCCTCGTCCGGGTCCCCGGCTGCCAGTTCCGGCACGCCGATCAGATCGAAGACGTGCTCGTCGTCGGGCTCGAGATGAGCCGCCGACAGGGCGACGACCGTACGCCACCGGGGATGATCGACCAGATCGTTGTCGGAATCGGTGCGGATGAACGCCACCATTTCCGCGACCGATTCGAACGCGAACAGGTCTTCCTCGCGGCCGAGGAATGCTTCCCATTCCTCGCCGTCCTCACGCCACTCGGGCGCCCACAATGTGACGAGGTCCCCGGCGGTCACTCCGAGCTCGATCGGGACGATGTCTCCAGGCATGGCCGCGAGCTTATCTCAGCCGGGGTGCTCTACCGCTCGTCAGTTCCCACGGCGTTCTCCAGCGCGTTTCGTAGTGCGGCACCCACTGAGTTCCGTTGCTCCGTCGATCTACCGATTGCGCCGTTGACAGCATCGATGACGGCGGTTTCGACGCGTCGAGGGTGACCGGTACAGACAGAATCGTCGAGTCGGAGTGAGAGAAGCCGGCCGTGAACGTCGACGTCGGCGCACACCCCGAACGCGTGCTGCCCCTGTGCGCGGATGAGTCCACGCACGGTCCGCATCGCGTCGAGATGATCATGAAGAGCGGTGGACGTCGACAGTGCTCGGGTGAGCGGGCCCCCGGCGTCACCGGCGACGTCGGTCATGGGCGGTGGTGCGGCGGAGGGGAAGGTCGGCGCATGCGCCCGATTGTGCAGTAGAAGAATCACCGCAGCGAGGGAGTCGCCACCGTAAGACAACTCGTCGGCATCGATTTCGAGATCAACGATCTCTCCCGTGGTGCGCACCGACATTCGAGCGGACCGCGACTCGACATGGGTGACACCTGGCTGATGCACGTCCGCTGCAGGCACCCGATCAGCCAACCTGTGTCGGCCGGTAGAAACCATGGAAACCCATACCCACGTTGGATGTTCGGACGGAACTCACACTGACCGGGTCGCCCGCCTCGACCATCTGACCGTTGCCGATCACCATTGCCACGTGCCCGTCCCACACGGCGAGATCACCCGGCATGATGCTGTCCAGATGAACCGGAACGCCCACTGATTGGTCGGCGGCGAGACGCGGAATGTCCACACCCGCCTGCCCGTAGGCACTCTGCGTCAGCCCACTGCAGTCCAGACCCTGGCCCGGGGTCGTTCCGCCCCAGACGTACGGAGTGCCCTGTTGATCGAGCGCGAAGCGAACAGCCGCGGCAGCGCGCTCGTTCGGTGCGAGAGCGGTGCTGCCGTCGGGGAGGAGAACCGCGGTTTTGCTCGAACCGGTGTCGCTCGAACCGGTGTCGACCGGGCGGACCTCGCCAGGGACAGGTGCGGCGTCCGGGCCAAAACCCTGGGGTGGCAGGATGCCGCGAAGCACCCCGTCAGCGGCCTGGCCCGGTGCGGGTATCGCCGGGAGCACCAGTGCGGCCAATCGGGCGGTGAGGGCCTCCAATTCGGCGCGCACACGGGCGTACACCGCGACAGCGCGGTCGAGGTGCTCGACCGCGAGAGTGATCAGGGCGGCCTGCCCGGTGGGCAGGAGAACGGTGGGTGCCATTGCGCTCGCGCTCGCGAGGAACGACGCCAGAATCGCTTCCACCTCTGCCACGCCCGTTGCCACGACACCGTGAGCCTGCGCCGAGATGTCTTGCAGCTGATCCGAGTGAACCGCCAGAGCGGTTCCGGCAGTGATGCTTCGGTCGAGCAGCGTCGTGGCAGCTGCGGCTGCCGGTCCGCTCCACACCTCGGAGCTGTCGGTTATCGCACGCGACGCACATCCACCGATGTCTGCAAGCGTTCGAGCGCTCGATCCCAGGACCTCTCCCACCGATCCCGGCTGCGGCACTCCGGTACCGAGTCCGCTTAGCAGGTCTTCGATCGGTACCGCCAACAGATCGATCACGGCGTATGCACCGATACGAGAGCGCCCGCCACCGCGTCGTCACCGTCGAGGTAGGACCGCGCCGCGGCGGAGATGCCCAGAGCGGTCGACTCGTAGGTCTCTGCCAGCGCGGTCAACGACTGAGCGAACTGCACCGTCGCAGTTCCGAACGCCGACACGAACTCGGCGCCGACCACACCCAGCGTTGCAGCGAGGTTGCCAGCACCGTCGATTCCCTGTGCAGCGCTCCGAAGGGCCGCCGAGCAGGACGCGACGTCACCGGCGATGCCGGTCAGTCCTTCGTGTTCGGCGTGAACGCCGTCACCGGGCACTGTCACCATCGTTGGTCCGCTCCGTTCGAGTGTGGGTGGAAGGCTCGAGGGATAGGACGCCCGCTCGCCGGATCCGGTTCCCTCGGGTCCGGTTCCCTTGGGTCGAGGCGACTTGGGTTAGGGCGACTAGGGTGATCGCGGTGACCACCACGCCCCAGAACCCCAGCACGGACACCGCCGGCATGGACACGCGTGTCCTCGATCATCCGCTGGCGTCGGCGCTGCTGACCCAGATGCGCGACGAGGCCACCGACAACCCGGCATTCCGTTCGGCTCTTCGGCAGCTCACCCAGATGTTGGTCTACGAGGCCCTGCGCGACGCGCCGGTCGTGGAGTTCGACGTCACCACGCCGGTCGCGGTGACCACCGGTACTCGGCTCGCTGCGCCCCCGCTGCTGGTACCGGTCCTGCGTGCGGGCCTCGGGATGGTGGAGAAAGCAAGTTCGCTGATCCCGCAGTCGCGGATGGGTTTCGTCGGGATCGCCCGAGACGAGAAGACGCACCAGCCCGTCCCGTACATGGAATCGTTGCCGGACAACCTGTCGGGATATCCCGTCTACGTTCTCGACCCCATGCTGGCCACAGGTGGGTCGATGGTGCACACCATCGAGCTTCTGGTTCAGCGCGGCGCCGACGACGTCACCGCCATCTGCGTCGTGGCGGCACCCGAGGGGGTGCGGGCTCTGGCCGACTCTGGCCTGCCGGTACGGCTGGTCACCGCGAGCATCGACGACGGACTCAACGAGAATGCCTACATCGTTCCGGGACTCGGCGATGCGGGTGATCGGCAGTTCGGACCGCGCTAGGTGTACCCGGTAGCCAGGGCGTCCCGCTACAAGGCCCGTGCGAAGTCGGCCAGGGCGTCGAGTGTTCTGCGGGCACGCGTTCTGGCAGCCTCCAGGTCCGCCGCCTCGTGGACGGGCTCGACCACCTCCAGATAGGCCTTCAGCTTCGGTTCGGTTCCCGACGGCCGGATGATCACACGGAACGTCTTTCCCCTCAGTTCGAGTGCGTCGGTGCGCAGTTCGGCATCGGGGGAGTCGAGGTCGATCAGATCGACGAACGATCCGGCCAGAGTCGCCGGCGGCGCGGCGCGTAGACGGGACATCATGTCGGCGATCTCCGACAGATCGGTCACGCGGCGGGAGATCTGCGCTCCGACGCGAGCCCCGAACTCACGGTCCAGGTCGTCGAGAACGTCCAGGAGTGTCCGACCCTGCTCTTCGAGCTCGGCCACGACGTGGGCCAGGAGAACAGCGGCCGAAATTCCGTCCTTGTCTCGTACGGCATCCGGGTCGACGCAATGGCCGATGGCTTCCTCGTAGGCGTAGGCCAGGCCGTCGCCGGCTCGCACCAGCCACTTGAACCCGGTGAGGGTGCGGCGGTACCTCGCACCCCGCGCCGGGGCCAGAGCGGCGAGCAACGTGGACGAGACGATGGTGCTGGCGACCAACGAGTCGGGCGGCGCAGTACGAAGGATGTGCTCCGCGAGGATCGCGCCGGTCTCGTCGCCGGTGAGCATGCGCCAGCCCTCGCCCGCACGCACGCCGACCGCGCACCGATCGGCGTCGGGATCGAGAGCGATCGCCACCGATGCGTCCACGTCCTCGGCGAGGGCCAGCAGCGCGTCGGTGGCACCGGGCTCCTCGGGGTTGGGGAAGGTCACCGTCGGGAAGTCGGGGTCCGGCTCGAACTGCGAGCCGACGGTATGGACGTCGTCGAACCCGCTGCGGCGCAGCGCTTCCACGGCGACAGGCCCACCGACGCCGTGCATCGGAGTGAGAGCGATGCGCACGGCCGCGTGGGAGGGGTGTGTCGGAACGCGAGCGCCGACGCGGTCGAGATACTGCCCCACGATCGGGTCGGGCGACGTATCCACCGGCGTGCGGGGGACCGACGCTGCACCCGGTGACGCGCGGATGAACTCTTCGATCTCGCGGTCGGCCGGGGAGACGAGTTGCGCACCGCCGTCGAGGTAGACCTTGTACCCGTTGTCGGCCGCCGGGTTGTGCGACGCCGTGATCTGCACACCGGCCACCGCTCCACGCGATCGGGTGGTGAAGGCCAGCACCGGGGTCGGCGCCGGATCGGGGAGCAGGGTCACGGCCAATCCTCGCGCTGCCAGGACCTCGGCCGCCGCGACCGCGAATTCTGCGGAACCGTGCCGAGCGTCCCTGCCCACCACCACCTCGGATCCGGACGGGTGCCGCGCGGTCAGGTAATCGGCGAGACCGCTGGTCGCACGGGTCACCACCGCGACGTTCATTCCCGTCGGGCCCGCCTGAACCGGACCGCGCAGGCCGGCGGTGCCGAACGTCAGGGAGCCGGCGAATCTGGCGGCGAGTTCGTCCGAGTCGAGCTCGCGAAGCTCCGCGCGTGTGGCTGGGTCGGGGTCGTCCGCGATCCACTGCTCGACGATCTCCGGGCGCGGTGTCACAGGCGCGTCACCAGTTGCCGAAGAAGGTTTCCCATACGCTCTGCCGACGCGGCACCGGCCGCGATCACCTCGTCTCCGTCCAGATGCTCGCCGGTCATGCCCGCTGCGAGGTTGGTGACCAGAGAGATGCCCAGCACGCGCGCACCGGCGCCCCGAGCGGCGATGGTCTCGTGCACGGTCGACATACCCACCAAGTCGGCGCCCATCGTGCGCAACATGCGGATCTCTGCGGGTGTCTCGTAATGCGGTCCCGGCAGGCCCGCGTAGACACCCTCGGCGAGGCTGGGGTCGATGCTGCGAGCCACGTCGCGAAGATCGGCGGAGTAGGCGTCGACCAGATCGACGAACTGTGCGCCGATCAGCGGTGATCGCGCCGTCAGGTTCAGGTGGTCGGAGATGAGGATGGGGTCGCCGACCGCCATGCGCTCGCGGATACCGCCGGCAGCATTGGTGAGCACGATGGTGCGAGCGCCCGCTGCCGCGGCAGTCCGGACAGGGTGGACGACGCGTCCGAGGTGGTGGCCTTCGTACGCGTGGGTCCGTCCGAGGAGGATGAGAACGCGGGTGCCGTCGACGTCGACCGACCACATCGAGTTGGAATGCCCCAGTGCCTTGGGGGTGGCGAAGCCCGGGAGCGACGACATCGGCACGACGTGCTCCGGTTTGCCGAACTGCTCCGCTGCTTTCTGCCATCCGGACCCGAGAACCACCGCGATCGGGTGTTGTGTCACACCGGTGATCTCCGCCAGGGCGGCAGCCGCGGCGTCGGCGGCTCCCATCGGATCCGTTTCCGGATCGACGTGGACTTCTCGTGGACCGGGTGTCGAGGATTCACTCACAGCACTCGACCCTAGTGACTGTGTGTGGTGCGGGCAGAACACGCTCCCGGCGGCAAGGTTACCGACGAGTACCATCCGTCCATGCCTTCACTCGAGCGCGACGGAGACGTCTTCGTCCTCAACCTTGCCCATGCAGACGGAGTCAACCCCGAGAATCGCTTCCATCCGGACTGGATCGAGCAGGTACATCGGCTACTGGACGAGGCGGAAGCTTCTGAAGGTCCGGCCGCCCTGGTGACGGTCGGTGCCGGCAAGTTCTACTCGAACGGTCTGGATGTGGAGTACTTGTTCTCCCACGCCGACACCATCCCCGAATATCTGGATCTGGCGCACACCGTCTACACGCGGTTGTTGCGCTTTCCGATGGCCACCGTCGGCGCCGTCCAGGGCCACGCTTTCGGCGCCGGGGCGATGCTCGCACTGTGCCACGACACCTCTGTCATGCGCGCGGACCGAGGGTACTTCTGCCTCCCCGAAGTCAACCTGAACATGCCGTTCACCGAGGGGATGTCCACCCTGCTGGCCGAGCGCTTGCCGGCGCAGACCGTGCTCGACGCGATGACCACCGGTCGCCGCTACAGTGGCGCCGACGCGATGGCGGCCGGCATCGTCTCCGCCGTCGCATCCGAAGAAGAACTGTTGTCCACCGCTGTTGCGCTCGCCGCCCAGCGGACCTCGACGCGCGGCCCGAACCTGACGTCGATCAAGAACAGCATTCACGTTCGGACTCTGGCCGCGTTGTCCATCCCCACCGCAGAGAGCAGCTTCTCCCTCGGTCAGTGACAGACTGTCCTGCGTGCCCTCGACCATCGACACCGTTCTCGACACGGCCAGAGCCGATCTCCTGGAGTTGTCGCACGCCATTCACGCTCGCCCCGAGCTGGCGTTCGAGGAGCATTTCGCGTCCGGCGCCACGGCGGATCTACTGGCAGACGCCGGGTTCGCCGTTCGACGCGGTGTCGCAAACCTGCCCACAGCGTTCGACGCGACGTTCGGCTCCGGCGCCCTGGTGGTCGCCGTGTGCGCGGAGTACGACGCGCTTCCGGAGATCGGTCACGCGTGTGGGCACAACATCATCGCGTCGTCGGCCGTCGGGGCGGGTTTGGCTCTCGCGTCGGTCGCCGATGAGTTGGGGCTGACCGTCCGAGTTCTCGGTACACCTGCCGAGGAGACGGGCGGCGGCAAGATCGTGATGCTCGAAGCAGGTGTCTTCGACGACGTGTCCCTCGCGCTGATGGTGCATCCCGGGCCGATCGACATCGCCGCCGCGCGATCGTTGGCGTTGTCCGACATCGCCGTCTCCTACACCGGTAGGGAAGCGCACGCATCGGCCGCGCCCGAGTGGGGCATCAACGCGGGAGACGCGGTCACGGTCGCCCAGGTGGGTGTCGGCCTGCTGCGTCAGCACCTTCGCCCCGGCCAACAGATCCACGGCATCGTCGGACATGCGGGCACGGCGCCCAACATCGTTCCCGGTTCCGCCGAGATGCTGTATTACCTGCGGGCCGACACCGCGGAAGCGCTGGGTGACCTCGACCGTCGAGCGCGGGGATGTTTCGAGGCCGGGGCCGTCGCCACCGGGTGTACCCACGAGATCGTCACCGTGTCCCCGACGTACACCGAGTTGACGCCCGACCCCTGGTTGATCACCGAGTATCGACGGGTCGCGCGCGAGTTGGGCCGCACGTTGGTCCCCGAGGAGTTCGAGACCTCGAGGCCGTTCGGCAGCACCGACATGGGCAACATCACGGCGGTGATTCCGGGAATTCACCCGGTCATCGGCTTGGATTCCGGAGGGGCAGTGACCCATCAACCGGCCTTCGCCGCAGCATGTGTCACCGAATCCGCAGACCTCGCCGTACTCGACGGAGCTCGCGCGTTGGCGCGGGTCGTCGTCGCGGCGGCAACCGACGACCAGCAGCGCACTCGACTGATCGAGGGCACGAACGAAAGGATGGGCCGATGAATCCGGCCGACGCCTGGATCGCCGCGCACGGGGCGGATCTGGTGACCTGGCGGCGCCGGATACACCGGCACCCGGAACTGGCTCGCCACGAGTTCGAGACCACCAAGTTCGTCGCGCAGACGCTGTCGGCTGCGGGACTGTCACCCGTCGTGTTCCCCAGCGGCACCGGACTCGTCTGCGACATCGGGCCCAGCGGTCCGCGCGTGGCCCTGCGCGCCGATATGGACGCATTGCCACTCACCGAGTTCACCGGTGCCGACTACTCGTCCGAGGTGCCGGGAGTCTCGCATGCCTGTGGGCACGATGCGCATACCACGGTGCTGCTCGCGACCGGGTTGGCGCTGGCGTCGTTGCCCACGTTGCCGCACGGGGTTCGGCTGATCTTTCAGCCCGCCGAGGAGGTCATGCCCGGCGGCGCCATCGACATGGTGGCGGCGGGGGTTCTCGACAATGTGTCGCAGATCTTCGCACTGCACTGCGACCCCCGACTCGAGGTAGGCAAGGTGGGCATTCGGGTCGGCGCCATCACCTCGGCCGCCGACACGGTAGAGCTTCGACTCGATTCTGCCGGCGGCCACACCTCACGTCCGCACCTGACCTCGGACCTGGTGTACGCCCTGGGAACCGTCATCACCGGTCTGCCGGGCCTGTTGAGCCGCCGTGTCGACCCCAGGACCAGCACGGTGATGGTGTGGGGCGCCGTGGTCGCCGGTCAGGCCCCCAACGCCATCCCGCAGAAGGGCATGCTGACGGGCACCGTCCGTACCGGTGATCATGAGACGTGGGCACTGCTCGAGCCGTTGGTGCACGAAATCGTGGCCGGAATCTTGGCTCCGACAGGGGTGAAGTTCGAGGTGCACTACCGACGCGGTGTGCCGCCGGTGGTCAACGACGAGCGCGCGACGCGGCGCTTCGAGGCGGCCATCCGATCGACCGGTCCCGACGCGCTCGCCGACACCGCGCAGTCGGGCGGCGGCGAGGACTTCTCGTGGTACCTCGAACACGTGCCGGGCGCCATGGCACGGCTGGGCGTGTGGTCCGGAGTCGGACCGCAGCTCGACATCCACCAGCCGACGTTCGACCTCGACGAGCGTGCGCTGGCCGTGGGCGTGTCCACGATGACCGCTTTGGCGCTGGGTCTGGGTCTGGGCGACGATCAGCCGGAGTGAACGGCAGGGCCGCGGCGTCACATGGAGGACGTGCCGGGCCCCACGTTGCGACTGTTTCGAGTGCGCAGACCACGAACGTAGTCGGCCGGTGCGCCGGCGATTTCCGCCGCTTCGGCCATCACGCCCAGGTACCGAGCGGACGGCAACCCACCCTCGTAGGCGTCGAGGACGTACAGCCAGGCCAGCACCGGGGACTCGCCCGTCTCCACCCGTAGTCGGATTTTGCGATGGATGCCCAGCTCCGACCCCTCCCACCGGTCGAGACTGTCCTCGTCCTCCGCCGTCACGTCATAGAGAACGACGAACACCTTGGAGTCCGGATCCTCGACGACGGTGGCGAGTGCGCCTTCCCACCCGATGTCGCCGCCACCGAACGTCAGACGCCACCCCGGCAACCATCCGGTTCCGGCCACAGGTGAGTGGGGGCACCGCTCGAGCATCTGCTCGGGGTGCATGTTGGAACCGTAAGCGGCGTAGATCGGCACGGCGGTCAGCCTAAACCGTCCGGCCGACTACCCGCGGATCGAGGTCTGCGCCTCGCTGCCCAGCGAGGTTTCCGCTCCGGTGCCGCGTGCCCTGGAAGTGCGCCGATCACCTCCGGTGGAATAGGTTTGAGCCACGTGAGCAACCCTCACGCACACCACTACTCTCCCGCAAACCCGTTACGGAGGATGAATGACCCGCATCGTGATCATCGGCGGCGGACCGGCCGGCTACGAGGCCGCCCTGGTTGCCGCTCAGCACGGCGCGACGGTGACCCTGATCGACTCGGACGGTGTGGGCGGTGCCTGCGTTCTCTGGGACTGCGTGCCGTCCAAGACCTTCATCGCCTCGACCGGTATTCGCACCGATATGCGTCGGGCCAGCGATCTGGGCATCGAACTGGATCCGGCCACGGCGACCGTCGACCTTCCGCAGATTCACAATCGCGTCAAATCCCTTGCGCAGGCTCAGTCGTCGGATATTCGCGCCAAACTTCAGACCGTCGGGGTCACGCTGCTGTCCGGAACGGCAACGATCGTCGACACGCAGCGTGGTCTGGCCGCACACCAGGTTCGGGCCACGCTGGCCGACGGGTCGACGCAGGATGTGGACGCCGAAGTGGTGCTCATCGCCACCGGCGCGAGCCCCCGCATCATTCCCGGTGCCGAGCCGGACGGCGAACGCATCCTGACGTGGCGTCAGCTCTACGACCTGGATGCGCTGCCCACCCACTTGATCGTCGTCGGATCCGGTGTGACCGGTGCCGAATTCGTCTCCGCCTACACCGAGATGGGCGTCAAGGTCACCGTCGTGTCGAGCCGAGACCGCGTGCTCCCGGGTGAGGACGCCGACGCGGCACTGGTGCTCGAGGACGTGTTGTCCGAGCGCGGAGTCACGCTCATCAAGAACGAGCGCGCAGAGTCGGTCACCCGTACGGACGACGGCGTCGTGGTGACCATGAACGACGGCAAGACCGTCGAGGGATCGCACGTCCTGATGACCGTCGGCTCGGTTCCCAACACCGACAACCTCGGACTCGACAGCGTGGGAATCGAACTCGATCGAGGCGGCTACCTCCGCGTCGACCGCGTGTCACGCACTCGCGTTCCCGGTATCTATGCCGCCGGAGACTGCACCGGCCTGCTGCCGCTCGCCTCCGTCGCCGCGATGCAGGGGCGCATCGCTATGTACCACGCTCTGGGTGAGGGCGTCAGTCCCATCAAGCTCAAGACGGTGGCGTCGGCCATCTTCACGCGGCCGGAGATCGCTACCGTCGGCGTCGGGCAATCCGCCATCGACAACGGCGACGTCCCGGCGCGCACGGTGATGTTGCCGCTGAACACCAACCCGCGCGCCAAGATGTCCGGCCTGCGACGAGGTTTCGTGAAGATCTTCTGCCGCCCGGCCACCGGAGTGGTGATCGGCGGAGTGGTGGTTGCTCCTACGGCGTCCGAGCTCATCCTGCCCATTGCGCTCGCCGTGCAGAACAACCTCACCGTCAACGATTTGGCCGCCACGTTCTCGGTGTACCCGTCGCTGACGGGGTCGATCACCGAGGCGTCGCGCCAGTTGATGCGTCACGACGATCTGGACTGACGCGCGCCCCTGCCGTTCGCCGGCGCAGCCGCACTCGTCCTCTGCTGACGCACCCGTCCACGCCGAATGACACGCGTGCGCGAAACGAGGGCGGGTGCGGTTGCGCCGACCGGTCGGTCCGGCGGCTCGATCAGTCCTTCGGTTCGAGTGCGTCGGGCTTGTGGACGGCGTCCTTGCCGGACTTGTCGCTGACAACGCGGTACTGCGGGTCGTCCTCCGACGCCTTGACCTTGCGGCCGCCCGCCTCGGTCTCCGAGGTGATCTTCTCTGCCACTTCACCCTCTGTCGTGGTGCCGTGCGTGCTCCACTCCACCTTGTCACCCTTGTGAAATTCGTCCTTGGCCATGAGTTGTTCCTCTCGTCGAATCGGTGGCGAGGTGATACCCGCGGGCGGTCCCGTCCACACCCCGGGCTGGTGTTGCCCCGCCAAGTTGCTATGTCGTAAATCACAACGAACTAGTATCTGGGTGGTCATTGCAAACAAGACAACCACCTTCGGGGAGTGTGGTCATGCCCATGCGGAAGACGTTCGGTACAGCGAGAACGAACAGTCGTTGGGTGGTGGCGACAGCACTCGCGTGCACTGCGGCGCTCGTGTCGTGCTCGCCCGGTCCCACTACATCCGAGCCCTCTCTCGCCGACCAGCCGAGTGGCGCGCTCGCCCCGCTGGACACCGAGGCCATGGACGCCGTTGTCGACGCGGTGGCGACCGAATCACGTCAGGTCGGCATGGTGGTGCTGATCGAGACGCCGGAGGGTCGGTACGAGAACGCGTGGGGCTCGGTCCGATCGGATTCCGCAGAGCCACCGGATCTGGACACGAAGGTACGGGTGGGATCCAACACCAAGACATGGACCGGGACAGTGATCCTGCAGTTGGTCGAGGAAGGAAAGCTGTCCGTCGACGACCCGGTCTCGGAGTATCGACCGGACGTGCCGAACGGTGAGAACATCACGATCGGCCAACTGCTCGACATGCGAAGTGGCCTCTACAACTACTCGGAGACCGCCGAGTTGAACGCCGCGCTGGACAACGAGCCCACAAGGGTGTGGACGCCGGAAGAGCTACTGGAGATGGCGTTCGCCAACGCGCCGTATTTCGCTCCGGGCGAGGGGTATCACTACTCGAACACCAACACTGTGCTGCTCGGCTTGATAGCCGAACAGTTGGACGGCAAGCCATTGCAACAGGCGTTCCAGGATCGCCTGTTCGGACCACTCGGGCTGACGGACACATCGTTTCCGGCCACTACCGACAGCAGCATCCCCGACCCGCATTCCGACGGTTTCATGTACGGCACCAACCTCGAAACGCTGGGCGAGGGCAACGCCTCACTTCCGCCGGAGCGACTGGCCGCGATCGCAGCGGGAACGGAGCAGCCGCGCAACACAACCGTCGACAATCCGTCCTGGGCCTGGTCGGCGGGCCAGGGGATATCGACCGCGTCGGAGATGGCCACCTGGGTGAAGGCGCTGGTGACGGGCGAACTGCTTTCGCCGGCGACGCAGACCCTGCGTATGGACAGCGTGCAGAGCACCGACGGTCCAGGGTCCGCGGGCTACGGATACGGAATCGCCCAGATGGGTCCGCTGTACGGGCACATCGGCGAAATTCCCGGCTACAACGCCTTCATGGGGTACGACCCGGACAGCGATGTCACCGTCGTGGTGTGGGGCAATCTGGCACCTACGGCGGAGGGTGCTGCGCCGGCATCCACGCTGGCGCGCGAGCTCCTCGCCCAGGTCTATGCCGGCCCGGCCACCGAAGCGACCGACGATATCGCTGCTCACGAGGAGGCGAACGGAGGGGGTAGGTGACCGCGCCTCACGCTGCAGGCTGGCACCGGGGGCACCAGTAGATCTGCCGTTCTTCGAGCGGGTTGTCGCCGAGCAGTCCTTCGCGGATGGGCGTGCCGCAGCGTCGACACGGCTTCTTCGCGCGACCGTAGACCCAGAAGTGCCGCCCCGCCCGCAGGTCGCCGGTGAACGTCCGACCATTGCGGTTCTTGTTGGCCGTGATGGTGCGGTACGACAGGTCGATCATCTTGGACAGGTCTCCGGCGCCCGAGACAGGGGTGTGCGGATCGACCCCTCGCAGGAACAGGATCTCGTTGCGGTACACGTTGCCCAGACCGGCTATCAGCCGCTGGTCCAGTAGGGCGAGTCCGATGGGACGCTCCGGCTCGGACTCCAGATTCGCTCGTGCGGCGTCGGCGTCCCACAACGGGCCGAGCAGATCCGGTCCGAGATAGCCCACCGCCTCCTCGACGGTGTCGAGCACCTCCACGACGCCGAGTTCGAACCCGACCGCGACGCGATCGGTGGTGCCCAGCACGATGCGTGCCTGGTACGCCGGCCGTCGCCACGAGGTGTCCGGCTGGTATACGTGCCAGGCGCCCTCCATCTTCAGGTGCGAGTGGATGACTTTCCCGCCGACCTCGATGACCAGATGCTTACCGGCGGACAGCACGGACTCGACCGTCTCGCCGGTGAAGTCGACCGTCGCATATCGAGGCACTCGAATATCGCACGTGGTCAACACTTTTCCGTCCAGTGCATCACGCAGACTGTTCGCGGTCCGCCAGACCGTATCGCCCTCGGGCATTGTTTCAGGCCCTGATTCTCAGGCCGCGAGGCGTCGCGGAAAACCCTGCTTCGGTCAGGACGGACGCGAACACGGACCCGTGGATGTCGACGCCGTCGGTACGCTCGATGACCAGCTTGTCCACCGATCGCGTCGTCACCAGAGCAGCCAACGACGACGCCGCGGTGACCAGGATGTCGCGGTCCTCGGTGAACGTGAGCACGGTCTTGCCGCCGCGTTCGACGTACAGAATCAACTCGCCGTCGACCAGGACGACCAGCGCACCCGCCTTGCGTCCCGGCCGGTGCCCCGATGCGCCGTCGACGGAGGTCTTCGGCCAGGGCAGCGCCGCGCCGTACGGGTTTGCGGGATCGGTGGCGGCCAGTGCGACCGCGCCGACCGGGCGCTCGGACTCGCTTCGCAGACGATCCACCACGTCGGACGTCGAGAACTGTGCGCCCCCCAGCGAATCGACGAAGTAGCCGCGCCGCGCACGACCACTGTCCTCGAACCCCGTCAACACCTTGTAGACCCCGCCGAACCCGCCGGGCACACCCTCGTTCATCACCGAACCCCGCGTGACGGCGCCGTACCGCTCGAGCAGCACGTCCGCGGTGGCGTGAGCGCGGATGGTGGGGTCGGCTTCGACCTCCGGGAGCAGTGACCACCGACCCCCCGCCGACGGTGGCCCGGTGCGGGTGGGGAGCGACGGACGAGCGAAACGTTGGTACGACCGTGCTCGCGGCGTGCGACGCGCCGGGCGGTGGCTGGGGGCAGAGCGTGTGGTGCCGTGCAACAGCGCGCGCAGGGGCGCGAAGGTGTCGTTGGTGAGGTGCCCGGTCCACACCAGATCCCACAGCGCCGCAACCAGGGTGGCGTCGTCGGCAGGGGTGCCGGAGTCGGAACGTTGGAGAGATCCGACGGTGTCGGACAGCTGGCGGAAGAAGTAGGCGCCGCCTCCCGACAGAGCCTGCAACACGGTCTGCTGGAGATCGGTGAGCTCGTCGTCCTTGGCGAACGGCAGCGTGACCGGCGCAGCGTCGGCGGGATGCAGACATATCCAGCCGTCCTTCGAGGAGATGGCGCCGTGGCCGGACCACACCACCTCACCGGTCGCGGTGAGCTCGTCGAGCATCGCGGGGGAGTAGTCGCGCACCCGTTGCGGCAAAATCAACGATTCCCACGCCGACGCCGGAACGGGCACGCCCGCAAGCTGATCCACTACCGTCGCCACCCCGTCGATGCCGCGTAGGGTGCCACCCACGTGCTGCCAGCGGGGGAGGAAACGGCCGAGCACACCGGTGGACACCGGTTCGACGTCCTGCCGCGCCGCGGCCAAGGACCGGCGGCGGAGCCGGCGCAGCACCTCGGCGTCGCACCATTCGCTGCCGGACCCTCCCGGTCTGAATTCGCCTTCGACGACGCGTTTCTGCGCCACCAGCCGCACCAGAACGTCGCGGGCGACAGCGGAGCCGATGCCGAACCGCCCTGCCACATCGGCCACCGAGAACGGGCCGTGCGTGCGGGCGTATCGACTCACCAGATCGCCCAGTGGATCCTCGACGGGTTCGATGAACGCGGCCGGGGTACCGATGGGAAGCGGTACGCCCAGTGCGTCACGCAACCGGCTCGCGTCCTCGATGGCGACCCACCACTGCGACCCCGCGAACGACACCTCCAGGGCTCGTCGGGCAGTGGTCAGCTCGCGCGCCCACTGCTCGCCCTTGCCGCTGGGGTCGATGCGCGCGTCCAGCTCCGCCGTCGTCAAGGGTCCGAGCAGGCGCAGCAGATCTGCCACACCCTCGACATCGCGCGCCTTCCGATCGTCGACCAGTCGTTGCAGCTCCTGCTCGGTGTCGGTGACCACCTCGGCGTCGAGCAGATCGCGCAGCTCGACGCGACCCAGAAGCTCGGCGAGCAACGAGGCATCGAGAGAGAGCGCCGCGGCTCGGCGTTCCGCCAGCGGTGAATCTCCCTCGTACATGAACTGTCCGACGTAGCTGAACAGCAGAGACGTGGCGAACGGTGAGGGCGAGTCGGTCTCGACGTCGACGATGCGAATCTGACGACGTGCGATGCGGACGCACAGCCCCTCGAGTGCAGGAAGGTCGTACACGTCCTGGAGGCACTCACGCACGGTCTCGAGCAGAATGGGGAACGTAGGGTACTTCTTGGCGACGTCCAGTAGCTGCGCCGCGCGCTGACGCTGCTGCCACAGGGGCGCACGTTTGCCGGGGTTGCGGCGGGGGAGAAGTAGTGCGCGAGCGGCGCATTCACGGAACCTGGAGGCGAACAGCGCAGATCCACCCACCTGCTCGGTGACGATGTCGGTGATCTCGTCCTTCTCGAAGACGAACAGCTCCGGACCGGGAGGCTCGTCGTCGGTATCGGGGAGCCGGACGATGATCCCGTCGTCCGACGCCGTCGGCTGGGAGTCGATGCCGTAGCGCTCGATCAGTCGGGCGCCGATGGCCAGCGCCCACGGCGCGTGCACCTGCTGTCCGTAAGGCGAGTGCAGCACCAGTCGCCAGTCGCCGAGCTCGTCCCGGAACCGCTCCACCACGAGGGTGCGATCGGTGGGCAGGTGGCCGGTGGCCGTGCGCTGCTCGGTGAGCAACGACGAGAGATTGTTCACCGCATTGACATCGAGGCCACTCTCGCTCAGGCGAACTCGCAGGGCGTCGTCGTCGGAGGACTCGCGAAGAAAGGCGCCCAGCGCTTCGCCCAGTTCGGCAGGGCGGCCGAGGCCGTCGCCGTGCCAGAACGGCAGTCGTCCCGGCTGGCCGTAGGCCGGGCTGACGAGGACGCGATCGTGCGTGATCTCTTCGATGCGCCAACTGGTGGCACCCAACGCGAAGACGTCGCCCACTCTGGACTCGTACACCATTTCCTCGTCGAGTTCCCCGACGCGGCTTGCCTTCTCGCCGACCATGAAGACACCGAACAACCCCCGGTCGGGGATGGCGCCTCCGGACGTGACCGCCAATCGTTGCGCACCGGGCCGGCCCGTGAGCGAACCACCGTCGCGGTCCCACACCAGTCGAGGCCGCAACTCGGCGAACTCGTCCGACGGGTAGCGGCCGGACAGCAGGTCGAGGGTCGACTCGTAGGCCGATCGGGGGAGTGAGCCGAAGTTGCCCGTGCGCCGCACCATGTCGAACCACTCGTCGGCGTCGATGGGCTCCAACGCACAGGCAGCGACGGTGTGCTGCGCCAGGATGTCGAGCGGATTGGCCGGCACCTTCAACGCCTCGATGTGGCCGTCGGTCATCCGCTGAACCGTGACGGCGCAGTGGATCAGGTCGGTCCGGTGCTTGGGGAAGAGAACTCCGCGCGACACTTCGCCCACCTGATGGCCCGCACGCCCGACGCGTTGCAACCCGCTGGCCACCGACGGCGGGGCTTCCACCTGAACCACCAGATCGACTGCGCCCATGTCGATGCCCAGCTCGAGGCTGCTGGTGGCAACGACGCACCGCAACCGGCCGGACTTCAGATCGTCTTCGATGAGGGCGCGCTGGTCTTTGCTCACGCTGCCGTGATGCGCGCGGGCGAGAAGCGGTTCGGCGCCGTGCACCACATCACCGGACGCGCCGATCTGTGACGGCGGTGCGTGGTCGACGGGAGCGCCGTCGCCGAGCCGCTCGGCATAGATCTCGTTGAGGCGCGCAGTGAGCCGCTCCGACAGGCGTCGGGAGTTGGCGAAGACGATCGAGGATCGATGTTCGAGAACCAGATCCACGATCTGCGCCTCGACATGCGGCCAGATCGAGCCTTGCTGCGGGGCGGCCGACGCGGAGCCCTCTTGCGGTTCCACCTGCCCCAGCTCGGTCATGTCCTCCACCGGAACCCGCACCGACAGGTCGAAGGTCTTCGGCGACGGAGGGCACACGATTCGAATGGGCGCCGACCCGGTGAGGAACCTGCCCACTTCCTCGTGCGGGCGCACAGTGGCGGAGAGTCCGATGCGCTGGGCGGGCGTGTCCAGTCCGGCGTCGAGACGCTCCAGAGACAGCGCGAGGTGAGCGCCGCGCTTGGTGCCGGCGACGGCGTGCACCTCGTCGACGATCACCGTGTCCACCGTCCGCAGCGATTCCCGCGCAGCCGACGTCAGCATGAGAAACAGCGATTCGGGAGTCGTGATCAAAATGTCCGGCGGCGTCTTGAGCATCAGCCGGCGATCGGCCGGACTGGTGTCGCCCGACCGCACACCCACCGAAATCTCCGGCGGGGCGACGCCTTGCAACTTGGCGGTCTGGGTGATGCCGACCAGCGGCGCGCGCAGGTTTCGCTCGACATCCACCGCCAGAGCCTTCAGCGGCGACACGTACAGTACGCGGGTGCCCGGGACGGTGTCCGGGTTTGCAGTGTCAGGAGTTTTTCTGCTGACCAGCTTGTCCAACGCCCAGAGGAAGGCCGAGAGAGTCTTGCCCGATCCGGTGGGCGCCACGACCAGGGTGTGAGAACCGCTCGAGATCGAATCCCACGCGCCTATCTGCGCGGCCGTCGGTGCGGGGAACGCGCCGTCGAACCACGCGCGCGTCGGTGCCGTGAACCGTGCGAGCACGTCCTCCGGCGACGGAGCGGTATGGCTGGTCACCTCTTCATACTGCACTGGGGTACCGACAGACCCGTATTCCTACCTAGTCGGAGAGTTCGTCTTCTCCTCGTTTGCGGAAGAACTTGAACCCGGGTATGCCGACGACGGCCTTGCGGACGTCCTTGGTCACTTCGAGCAGCTCGTGGATCTCGGGAGAGACGGTGTCGAGCGTCGCCAGGATCGGCATGATCCCGTCCATGCGGTCGAGCAGCTCGGGCAGGTGATCGACCATCTTGATGGCTGCCCGCAGCTCCTCGTCGGAGAAGTTCTCCACGAAGGACCGACCGAGTGGAATTGCACGTTCGGTGATCGGCTCGAGTTCGGAAATCATGGCCAGCGCCTTCGACGACGCGTCACCCGCACCGACGATGACGACGCCGGCGTCGTCGGTGGTGGCAGCGGCCTTGTCGATGACCCCGCCCGCGCGGTCGGTGACGTCTTCGATCGCCGACATGATCTCGTCGATTCGGACAAACAGATCGTCGATACGTTTCGGGAGCTGGGAGACGAAGGCCACCGTGTCCAGGGACCAGAGGATCGTGCGTTGAGTCACGCCGATCAGGTCGCCGACCGAGGGAACCGGAAGCCGCACGGTTCGTACGGGTAATTTGCTGTCCGACGCCATACGAGCAGTCTGTCTCATCGGCGCCGACCTCGCCGCAACATCGGTCCTGCCGCCGTGAGCCGTCTCACCCGGGCCGCCGACACGCCTGCGCGCCCGTAATGTCGAGGCATGACTGCTTTCGTGACCGGCGCCAGCGGATATATCGGGTCCCGCCTCGTCAGTGCTCTCGTCTCGCAAGGCGAGAATGTCGCAGTGGGTTCGCGGAACCCGGACGGTCTCGTGGACTTCGACTGGTACGACTCCGTCCGTGCGGTTCGACTGGACGTGACCGAGGCTGAATCGTGCGTCGACGCACTGTCGTCCGGTGACATCGACGTTGCCTACTATCTGGTGCACGCCATCGGGGAGTCCGGGTACCGGGCCACCGACCTGAAATCCGCGCGTCACTTCGCCGAGGCTGCGCGCGATGCCGGTATCCGCCGCATCGTCTACCTCGGAGGCTTCGTCCCCGAGGGGGAGAAGCTGTCCGAGCACCTCGCGAGCCGAGCCGAGGTCGGCGAAGCCCTGACCATCGACGGTATCGAGGTGGTGTGGCTACGCGCGGCCATCGTGATCGGAGCCGGATCGACGTCCTTCGAGATGATGCGCTATCTGGCGGACCGGCTTCCGGTACTGCCGCTGCCGACCTGGTTGAACAAACCCGTTCAACCCATAGCCGTCGACGACGTCGTGCACTACCTGGCGGCAACCGCATCGTCCGATGTGCCGGCGGGGGCCTACGACATCGCCGGTCCGGAGATCCTTCCGTACCGCGACCTGGTGTTCGCCTACGTCCATGCAGCAGATCTGCATCGACTGGGCGTGCCGGCGCCGGGCGTTCCGACCAAACTGGCCGCGATGGTGATCGGCCGGCTGATTCCTGTACCGGGTTTGCTGGCGGACGATCTGGTGCAGTCGTTGTCGAACTCCATGACCGCGTCGGAGAACCGGATCTCGCAGTACGTTTCCGATCCCGACGGCGGACTCACCGGGGTCGACGACGCGATGCGCCGCAGCCTTCTCGGAGGCACCCCTCGCGGGCTGGCCAAGACCCCGGACTCGCTGCGGCTGGTGGACTCGGACGCCGAGTGGACGGGCGGAGACGCGCGCAGCATTGCTCGCCGCGGCGCGGAATTGCTGTCCGAGGACGGGTGGAAACTGGCGGAGGCGCTGGGAGCAGGGACAGTTCTGTACTCCTGGCCGGTGGCGCCTGTGGTGCGTACCAACCTGGACGTGATTGCTCACGTGTCGTCTCGGGTACGCGGACTGTTGAAGTTCTAGCTCTTTCCTGCGAAAGCGCGAATACGGCCCGAAGACCTATTGCAACCGGAGGGTTTCTCCATGGTGTCCTGGCAGATGCGAGCCGAGACCTTCGTTCGCTCGGCGCTGGTCGACCGAGTCGATCGGGACCATCACGAGTCCGACCGCGCTTTCATGCGTCGGCGCATCATCGTTGCTGTCGTGCTGGTGATCGGTGCGACGCTGCTCGGTGTCTCGTTGTCCGTGGAACCGGGAAGCAACCTGTTCTACCCGCTGACCATCGCGTTGGCGCTCGTCTGGATCATCGGCGGATTCCTGTCGGGCCCGTTGCACCTGGGTCGGATCAACTTCCGCGGCACCTTGCGGCGCCCGATTCTGACTCCCATCGCCATCGGACTCGCGGCCGGCGGTGTGTTCATCCTGGGAGCGCTGGTGGTGCGGCAGATCCCGCCGCTGCGTGATTTCACGGCCAGCGTGCTCGATCACGCGCGGTTCGGCCCACTCGCATTGATCGTCTTCATCACCTTGCTCAACGGTGTTGCCGAGGAGATCTTCTTTCGTGGCGCACTGTTCTCCGCCATCGGCGTCAAGCACCCGGTGGTGATCTCGACAGTCGTTTACACCATCGCCACCCTCGCGACGGGCAACCCGATGCTCGGTTTCGCAGCCATCACACTGGGCTTCGTGTTGGGGCTCGAGCGTCGCGCCTCCGGCGGCATACTCGCGCCCATGCTCACCCACGTCGCGTGGTCGACGGTCATGGTGTTCGCGATGCCGCCACTTTTTGCCTGACCGTGATTCTGCAGACGTTCTACGACTCCCGATCGAGCATCCGCCATACCCTGTCCGCAGACATCGGTAGTTCGTAGGGACGCACACCGGTGGCGTCGGCGATGGCGTTGGCCAGGGCCGGAGCTACCGGGTTGTACGGCGATTCGCTCATCGATTTGGCCCCCAGCGGACCGAGCTCGTCGTAGGTGTCCGCGAACAGCACGCGCGTCGTGGGAACATCCGCGATCTGCGGAATGTGGTAATTCCGCAGCGACGCGGTGGTGACGCGGCCGGCGTCGTCGATGCGCATCTCCTCGTACAGTGCGGCGCCCAGCGCTTGGGCCACGCCGCCCTCCACCTGTCCGCGGCACTGCACCGGGTTCATCACCGTGCCGGCGTCGACGGCTTGCACCGAGGTCAAGATTCGGACGTGTCCGGTGCGCGGATCGACTGCGACTCGGAATCCGTGCACGTTGAACACCACCGACCGCGGCGACCCGCCGTGGTATCCGTCGGCGACCAGCGGACCGTCGTGACCGGAGACGATGTCGTCGAGTGAGACCAGTCGTCCCGCCGCGGTGACTCCTTCCGGCCCCAGCTCGCCTTCGACCGGTAGTGCCCCGACGAGGCGGGTCGCAACGTCGACTATTTTCTGCCGCAACGTCGTCGCGGCCAACGCCACGGCCTTGCCCGCGACGACGGTGCCGGCCGAGCCGAAGGCGCCCGTGTCGTGTGAGGTGACGTCGGTGTCGGACTGGGCAATCTCGATACGATCGACGGTGGTGTTCAGAATGGACGCCGCGATCTGACCGTGGACCGTCGTGGTGCCGTTTCCGAATTCGGCCGTTCCCACCCGAACCAAATAGCGTCCACCGTCGAGAGCGGTGATCGAGGCGTCCGAGATGTGCCCTCGCGGTGGGACGGTGGCATTCATCCCGATCGCGACGCCGACTCCGACGAGCCATCCGTCCGGTGCCTCGCCGGAGTCCGCGAGAGCCACCGAGTCTTTCAGCGCGTCGTCGACCAGATCGAGACACTGATCGAGGCCGTAGCTGCCGTACATCAGATCTCCGTCGAGCGGGTGCGCGGCAACGAACGGATCACCCGGCACCACGACGTTGCGACGCCGGAACTCGAGGGGATCGACGTTCAGCTTCACCGCGAGTGCATCCAACGCGGATTCGACGGCGAATCCCGTCTGCCCGACGCCGTATCCGCGGAACGCTCCCGACGGGATGTTGTTGGTGTACACCGCTGTCGCTCCGACACGCTTGTTCGGGCAGCGATACAGCGCGACCGCGTCCGTCGAGTGGTGAAGTACGCCGGGACTGTGGTTGCCGTAGGCGCCCGCGTCGCTGAGGACGTCGAGCGTCAGCGCGGTCAGGACGCCGTCGGCCGTCGCTGCGGCAGTCACTGTGACCGTCATGGGGTGTCGACACGGAGCCACCGTGAACTGGTCGGCGCGCGTGAACTCCCACTGCACCGGACGCCGAAGCGTCAGCGCCGCAAGCACCACCAGATCCTCGGTGAGCATTTCTTGCTTGGCACCGAAACCACCGCCGACGCGAGCGCTGAAGACCCGCAGGGTCGACGGGTCGAGTGAGAACACGTGGCACAACTCGTCGCGAACCAGGAACGGCACCTGTGAGCTGGTACGGACGGTCAGGCGCCCGTCGTCGGCGAACCAGGCCACCGCGCCGTGTGTTTCCAGGTGGGTGTGTTGCACTCGCGCCGTCTTCCAGGTGCCGGTAACCACCTCGTCTGCAGCCAGTAGGCCGGCGTCGACATCGCCGGTGGTGCCGTGTACTTCGGCGACGATGTTGCGATCGACGTCGGCGATACGTGCGGCCGGGCCCTTGTCGCCGTGGACTCGCGGCGCGCCGGGCGCGAGCGCGTCCTCGGGGTGCAGCACCGCGGGGAGCACGTCGTACTCCACCACGAGGCGACGCCGACCCTCCTCCGCAGCGGCGACCGATTCCGCGACGACGGCCGCGACACGCTGCCCGACGTAGCGCACGTCGCGATCGAGGACGCGGGTGTCGTCGGGATCGTCCTCCCGCAGTTCGTGGCGAGCAGTGGAGAACGCGATGTCGGGGACATCGTCGTGTGTGAGAACGGAGACCACACCGTCGACGGCCAGCGCAGCGGAGGTGTCGATCGACACGATCGTCGCGCGCGCGTGAGGACTGCCCAGCACGCTCAGGTGCAGGACGCCGGGCACGGCGACGTCGAGGGTGTAAGGCTCGGTGCCGGTGACCACTCGCGCACTGGCGGGGGCCGCGACGGAGCGTCCGCACGCCGGCCCCTCGGTGGACTTGTCAATGGTACGCACGCCCGTCACGGCGTCGGTGATGGCGCGGTATCCGGTGCAGCGGCAGAGGTTTCCCTTGAGCGCGGTGTCCAGATCCTGTTGCTGCGATTCATCGAACGTCGACGCCGTCACCACCATGCCCGCCGTGCAGAAGCCGCACTGGAACCCGGCAGCGTCGACGAAACGTTGCTGGACCGGGTGGAGATCGTCCACGGTTCCCAGCCCGCTCGCGGTGGTGACCGCACACCCTTCGGCGCGGTACGCCGGGGTGATGCACGAGTGAACGGCCCTGCCATCCAACAGAACCGAGCACGCTCCACAGTCACCGGCGTCGCAGCCCTTCTTGACGTCGAATCGCTCGATGTCGCGCAGCGCGGTACGCAGGCACTGCCCGGGCCGAGCGGCCATCTCGACCGACTCGCCGTTCACGGTCACGTTCATGACAGCTCCTCGCAAATGTCCTGTGCCAGTCGTCCGCTGACGTGTCGACGCCAGTCGGGCGCGCCGTGGACGTCGTCGAACCATGCGTCCTCGGGGACGTTCTCGGCGACCCAGCCGGCCGCGTCACGTGGGATGGTGTCGGCCCGAAGAACGACGGGTCGATCGGTGGCCGCAGTGACGGTCAGTACCAATGACCCGTGTGCGTCGACCCGTCCGACGACGACGGCACCCGAACGTCCGCGTGGGGCCAACGAGATTCTGCGACAGGCAATTCTGGATCGCAGCACGTCGTCCTCGAGGCAAAGGCTGCGGAGCACCTCACCCGGGCCGATCGAGGTCTGCTGGCACCCGGTCACCAGCTCTGCGACCGGGACGTATCGCTGCGAGCCGTCCGGGGTCCACAGCGTGGCCATGCCGTCCAAGCCCGCACAGAGCGACGTCATCGATCCAGCGGGAAGTCCGAGGGCGATGTTGCCGCCCACCGTGGCGAATTGCTGCACCTTCCAGGAGGCGAGCAACGATTCCACACACAGGGCGACCAGTGCGCCGACGTGGGGCCACCGCTGCGGCCACGCCGTCTGCGCGAGTTCCTGCACGGTGCACGTCGCCGCGATCTCCACCCCGGTCTCGCTGATCGTGATCGGCGCCCACCCGAGCTCGGACAGATCGACCAGGCGTCGCACCCCCACCTGCGGCTCCGAGAAAATCCACGTGCCTCCGGCCACGAGGGCGGTCTCTGCGTCGATCTGGCCGAGATCGTCGCGACTACGTGCCCGGACGACCTCGCGAACCGTGTTGAGGTCCACGGCTGTTACCTGCCGGCCTTGGTCAACAGTGCCGTGTGCGCTGCGGCCACCTCGGATGCGACGGCGTCCTCGTCGACGGTCACCACGACGCCGCGCTCGACCACGGTGCGGCCGTGCACCAGCAGCCTCTCCAGCGGTGGACGATCACCCAGCACCAGGGCCGCCACCGGATCGGTGATCCCGGCGTGTGCCGGTCCGTCGATTCGCCACAGCGCGAGGTCGGCAACCTTGCCCACCTCCAACGATCCGATCTCGTCGTCGCGTCCCAGAACCCGGGCTCCGCCGATCGTGGCCAGGTCGAGGCTTTCGCGCACCGTCATCGCCCGTGGGCCACCCTTGGCCCGCGCGAAGAGTGCCGCGTGGTGCGCCTCTTCGAGCATGCTGCAGGACTCGTTGCTGGCCGCACCGTCGACCCCGAGTCCCAGGGGCACCCGGGCATCGATGAGGTCGCGCGCCCGTGCAATCCCGGCCCCGAGTCGAGCGTTCGAGGTGGGGCAATGGGCCGCACCGGTACCCGTGGCCGCCATCGTGGCGATGGCGGCATCGTCGAGATGGACTGCGTGGGCGTACCAGACGTCGGGTCCGACCCACCCGACCGATTCCATGTATTGCACCGGAGTCATCCCGAAGGTGGTGCGGCAGAACTCTTCCTCGTCCTTCGTCTCGGCCAGATGGGTGTGCAGCCGAACACCTCCCTCGCGGGCGAGCGCGGCCGATTCGCGCAGCAGGTCGGGCGTGACCGAGAACGGCGAACACGGCGCCAGCGCGATGCGGAGCATCGAGCCGAACGATGGGTCGTGCCAGCGCGCGATCGCATCGGCACTGGCGGCGAGGATGGCGTCGAGCGATTCGACGACGCTGTCCGGAGGCAGACCGCCCTGACTCCGTCCGAGGTCCATCGAGCCGCGGGTGGGGTGAAAGCGAAGTCCCACTGCGGCAGCGGCGTCGATCTCGGCTCCCAGCACGTCGCCGCCGTCGTGCGGAAACACGTACAGGTGGTCGGTGGAGGTGGTGCACCCCGTGGCGGCCAAGCGTGCCAGCGCGCCGGTGGCGGCGACACGTACCGAGTCGGCGTCGATACCCGCCCACACCGGATACAGCGTCGTCAGCCACTCGAACAGCGTCGAGTCGGCGGCGAGCCCGCGGGTGATCCACTGATACAGGTGATGGTGGGTGTTGATCAGTCCGGGCGTGAGTACGCACCCGCTGCCGTCGATCACGGTGGCGTCGTCCCGCTCAGGCGGCTGTCCGGGGCCGAGTTCCGCGATCAACCCGTCCTCGACCCGAATCCAGCCGGTGGGCCATTCCGATCTTGCCGAATCGACGGTGATCACATGGGCATCCGTGATGAGAACGGTGTCGGACACGTTCTGCTCCTTGTCTCGATCGATGAGACCGAGTCAACACGCTTCCGACGCGGTGCGCTCGTCGTGGAACGACGAAACCTGGCGGAAACGGGCGGGGCCTATTGTCGATTCCTCCAAAGCTTCCACACTCTGCAACGTCTCCGAACACGAGGGAGAGCGACGTGCTGCTTCGTGAGGTGCTCGCAGTGCCGGAACTCGCACTGCGCCGACTGGTCGGCTCGGACGACCAACTGGCCCGGCCCGTGCGATGGGCGTTGGCCACCGATCTTCCCGACCCGTCTCGCTACATCACCGGCGGTGAGCTCGTCATCACCGGAATGGTGTGGCGCCGCGGGCCCGAGGACAGCGACGCGTTCGTTTCTGCTGTCGTCGCCGCGGGTGCGGTGGCGTTGGCGGCGGGCGACGAAGTGTTCGGCGAGGTCCCCCCCGACGTCGTGCGTGCCTGCCAGAAGCACGCGTTACCCCTGTTCGGGGTCCCCACCGCCGTGGCGTTCGCGGACGTGATCGACGCGGTGACAAGCCGAGTCACCGGTGACCGCGTCGCACGCTTGTCGGCAAGTCTGGCTCGGCAACATCGGCTGCTGACGGCGGTGGCCGATGGGAGAGCTCTCGCCGATATCGGCGCCGAGACCACTCGCGAGACGGGTATGGAATGTCGGGTGATCACGGCAGCAGGCCGATTCGTGGTGCCCGGCAGCGCACCGCTTTCGTCCGATGTCGTGGATATTCTGATCAGATCTGCCGCCACCGGGATGCTACCGGCACGAGTGGTGGATGGGCGGGTGGTGGATGGGCGTGCGGTGAATGAAGCTGTGCGGACGGTCTTTCCGGTCGGCGGGACGTTCGGCCACCGTGCGAGCGCGTGGTACGTGGTGGTGGACGGCGACATCGACCTGATGACGGCGGAGGTGCTCGACGCGCTGGGGCTGCTGGCATCGATCGCCGCGCTCGACCGGGCCCGAAGCGACGCCGGCGCCCGCGTGGTTCGGGCCATCGCCGACCACGCCGTCCAGCTGCTC
>JBASAM010000091.1:0-9993 GCA_049650605.1 Rhodococcus sp. (in: high G+C Gram-positive bacteria)
TGCCCGGACAACCCGACGATTCCGTCGATCACCAGATCGGGGAGCCCAACCTGCGTGACGACGCGACCGCCGGCAGCGCGCAACGCTGCGAGGCCCGCCGCGTGGGCCCGATCCGGGCTCAGCAGCAGTGCGTCCACGGCGACGCCGCGGCCGCGAAGTTCTGCTCCTGCGAACAGTGCGTCCCCGCCGTTGTCGCCCGATCCGGCGAGGACCAGAACTCGGCGGCCGGCAACTCCCCCGGTGCGCGTTCGGAGTTCACGGGCAACCACCACCGACAATCCGTGCGCCGCCGTCCGCATCGCGGCGAATTCGGGTAGTCGAGCCAGCAGTGGAGCTTCGGCCGCGCGGACCTCGTCCGCAGTGTGGAAGTAGCGCATGGTGTCTCACGCTAGCGGTGACCGGCCACGATGCGCTGCTGGTCTACCGTGGCGTCATGGCCCGTTTCACCTCCGCATTGCCCGCTCGGATCAAAAAACTGGGCACTCCGGTCACAACACTGGGGTTCGCCGCTGCCGTGACCCTGTCGCTGACGTCCTGCACGGACAGCGCTCCCGCTGCCGAGCGACCCACCGGACCCAACGTGGTCACGGTCGCGGCGATGGCTTATTCGCCGGCAAGCGTCACCATCTCGGCGGGAGAAACCGTTACCTGGTTCTTCGACGATTCCGGGGTCGCCCACAACGTCGTCGGGATCGACGCTGCATCCAGGCTGTTGCGAAGCCCGATGATCTCCTCGGGGCAGTTCAGTCAGACCTTCGACAACCCCGGTACGTACCCCTACTTCTGTTCCGTCCACCCGAACATGACGGGCGTGGTCATCGTGACGTAGGGGGCATCGGCCTCACTCGACGGTGACCGATTTCGCCAGGTTGCGCGGCTTGTCCACGTCGTAACCACGGGCTTGGGCCACCTCTGCCGCGAACACCTGCAGCGGAACCGTCGACAGCAACGGCTGCAACAGGGTCGGCGCCGCGGGGATCTCGATCAGATGGTCCGCGAACGGGCGCACCGCCTCGTCGCCTTCCTCCGCGATGACCACGGTTCGAGCGCCACGCGCCTGGATTTCTCTGATGTTGCTCAGCAACTTCGAGTGCAGGACAGCGCGTCCCGTCGGGGACGGCATCACGATGATCACCGGGAGGTCGTCCTCGATGAGGGCGATCGGCCCGTGCTTGAGCTCGCCGGCCGCGAACCCCTCGGCATGCATGTATGCGAGCTCCTTGAGCTTGAGCGCACCCTCGAGTGCCACCGGGTACCCCACGTGGCGTCCCAGGAACAGCACCGTCGGCGCCGTGGCGAGTTCGCGTGCGAGTTCGCGCACGGGCTCGACCGTCTCGAGCACCCTCTTCACCAGCGCGGGCATGGCCTCTAGTTCGGCGTATTCGCGGGCGACCTCGTCGGGGTACTTGGTTCCGCGTGCCTGCGCAAGCGCCAATCCCACCAGGTAGTTCGCCGCCACCTGCGCAAGGAATCCCTTCGTGGAGGCGACACCGATCTCCGGTCCCGCTCGCGTGTAAAGGACGGCATCGGCTTCGCGCGGGATTTGGGACCCGTTGGTGTTACAGACGGCCAGGACTCGCGCCTTCTGCTCCTTGGCGTGGCGTACTGCCTCGAGCGTGTCTGCCGTTTCCCCGGACTGCGAGATCGCGACCACCAGCGTCGACCGATCGAGCACGGGGTCGCGATAGCGGAATTCGCTGGCCAGCTCCACCTCGACGGGCAGCCGCGTCCAGTGCTCGATGGCGTACTTGGCCAACAGGCCCGAGTGGTAGGCGCTGCCACAGGCGACCACGAACACCTTGTCGACATCGCGAAGCTCCTGGTCCGACAGGCGCTGCTCGTCGAGCACGATTCGGCCGTTGGTGAAGTGACCGAGCAGCGTATCCGCCACCGCGGCAGGCTGCTCCTGGATCTCCTTGAGCATGAAGTAGTCGTGTCCGCCCTTTTCGGCGGCGGCAAGATCCCAGTCGATGCGGAACGGTCGACCCTCGGCCGCGGACCCGTCGAAGTTCATCACCTCGTACCCGTCGGCGGTGATGACGACGACTTGGTCCTGGCCCAGCTCGACGGCGTCGCGGGTGTGCTCGATGAAGGCAGCGACGTCCGAACCGACGAACATCTCACCGTCTCCCACACCGACCACCAGCGGCGTCGACCGGCGTGCGGCCACGATGGTTCCCGGATGGTCGACGTGAGTGAAGACCAGTGTGAACGCACCTTCGAGGCGCTGCAGCACCGATAGCGCGCTCTGCACGAAATCGCCCGCCGTGGGGCCTGCGCCGTACGCCGCGGCAACCAGATGCACTGCGACCTCGGTGTCGGTGTCGGAGTCGAACTCCACGCCAGCCTTCTCGAGTTCGGCACGCAGTGGCGCGAAGTTCTCGATGATGCCGTTGTGGACGACGGCCACCTTGTTCGCACGATCCCGATGCGGATGTGCGTTGCGATCGGTCGGCCTGCCGTGGGTGGCCCACCGAGTGTGACCCATACCGCTGGTTCCGACGAAGGTGTCGCGGTCAAGATCGTCCAACTCGGCTTCGAGGTTGGCCAACTTTCCGGCCTTGCGCTCGACCTTCATGCCGCCCGCGCCGTCCAACACGGCGATCCCGGCCGAGTCGTACCCGCGGTACTCCATCCGGCGCAGGGCCTCCACCACCACCGGTAGCGCTCGACGATGTCCGACGTACCCGACGATTCCGCACATGGGACGACAGCCTACGTCGTGGGCGGCGGTGTCCCGGCGGGCCGCCGTGTCGACTACTGCCGGGCCGCCGCGTCGGCTCCCTGCTGCTCGGGTCGGTCGACTACGGTCAGTCCTGTGCCGAAGACGCAGAAGCTGGTCGCCGACCTCACCAAGACAGGTCCCCACCGTGTGCTGCGCGGTGACCTGGCCCTCGCCGGGCTCCCCGGTGTGATCTACACGCCCCAAGAGGGCACCGACCTGCCCGCGGTCGCCTTCGGCCACGGCTGGATGACGGGTGTGGAGCATTACGAGTCCACGCTGAAGCACCTGGCGTCCTGGGGCATCGTCGTTGTCGCACCCAATACTCAGCGCGGGCCCATCCCGTCACACAGCCAACTCGCCAACGACCTCTCGGTGTCTCTCGACGTGTGCACGGGCATCCGACTGGGTATCGGGAACATCACCGTGCACCCATCGAAGCTGGGCCTGGTCGGCCATTCGATGGGCGCGGGTGCCGCCGTGATCGCCGCGTCTCGACGGGGTGATGTGGCTGCGGTGGGTGCGCTCTTCCCAGCCCCCACGTCGCCGCGAGCACTCTCCCCCGGTATCGCCGACCGCGTGAGCGCACCCGCCCTGGTCATCGGCAGCCCATCCGAGCTGAACTCGCTGACCGCGGAGCCTGTGGCCCTCGCCGATGCACTCGGCGGTGAGACGCTTCTGCGAGTCATCGACAAGTCCGAGGGCGACGGCATGGTCGAAGGTCGCCTGCTGCTGAGCTTCCTGGGCGTCGGCAACGCTCAGCCCAAGACCCGCAAATCGGTACGCGCCCTGCTCACCGGCTTCCTGCTCCACCGGCTCGCCGGCGACGACACCTACGCCGATTTCTCGAATCCGGACGCCGTGATCAAGAAAACAGAGGTGGTCGATCCCGATTCGCCGACCGCCGATGCCCCCAAGAACGTCAGTACGTTGCGTCAGCTCAACAAGCTACGGGGGCGCTGACTCTCCCGATCCCGGCGTGCAGAACTGGCAGAAACCTCGTCGTCACCGGGTCGGGCGTCACCTGCGGATCTGAGGACGACACCCGGGCGACGCTCAGGTACCTGCGCAGTTGCCTCTGCTCGTGCACGCTCCCGCGCCTGCGTTTCCGCGAGGCGGGCGCGAATGCGACGCGTCGCTGTGCGGTGGTCGGCGACGATCGCGTCGATGATGTCGGCAGCATTGCGCTCGTTCACAGCGGACCTGCCTCGGCCAGTTCGGGTTGAGCAACGTCCGGCTCGGCAGCGTCGGGCTGTGTGGGTCCGAGTTCGACAAGTTCCGGCTGGTCGGGCTGGTCGGGCTGGTCAGGTTCGGGTTCGACCGCCGCGGGACTGTCGCAATCACTCGACTCCGGCTGGGTGTCCACACTCGGTTCGGCGACCACGGGCTCCTCCACGACCGTCTCGACCATGACAGGTTCCTCCACGACCGGTTCGGCCACGACGGGTTCGGGGGCGTCCGCACCCTCGACTTGCCCACTCTCGGTGTGAACAGCGCCGGCGGGCGCTTTCCCGACACACGACTCGTCTGCCGCTTCCGCCCGGCAGCGGGGTTCCGCGGCATTCTCGGCTGCCGCGGTCGGAGCCGGTTCCGTTCCGACACAGGACAACGCGACGTCGGACAGTACCTCGCGCACAGCGCGCACTACTCCCTCCACCATCGCGTCCGCGACGCCTACGGAGGACTGCATCGACGCGGGCCCGACCGTCTCCTGCACAGGTCCGTACCCCGCCGCGGCTGCCGAGGTGAGTGCCGCGGGTGCCGGCACCCGGGTCGACTCGACCGAAGCCTCGACGGCATTCGGCGGTGTTGCACCACGGTCGCATTCGGTCCAACTCGCTGATTCCACACTTGCTGATTCCACACTTGCTGATTCCACCGCCACCGGATACGGATCGATGTCGATGTCGGCCACGGCAGAGGTGAGCGCCGCGAAGACATCGGACACCGCGGCATCGGTTGTGCGACAGAGCTCCTGGAAGGCACCCACCCGCTCGGCCATCGCGGGCAGGAACACCGTGTCCAGCCACTCCCGACACTCTGCCGCCAGAGGATCGAGAACCCGGCTGCGCACCTCCGCGGGTGCGGCCGCGGCCAGCACCTCGGCGGTGAGCGTGGGAAACACCGTAGCGAGGGTGCCGAGAACGTTCTCTGCTCCGGCGACCTCACCGCCTGCCCCGACAACCGTGGCGGCGACGGTCCGGGCGTCGCGGCCTCCCACGTCGGGACTCCAGAAATGTGACGCGGCAACCGATTTGTCCTCCATGATCGCGCCGAGGCCCGCCACAGCGGAATTCATCGACGACGCCACCGCGTCGAGCCGATCGACGTCCGAGGCAGACCGCGCCGACTGTCTGCGCAGAAGGTCGAGTGCCGAGGTTGCCGCATCCCCCGACCACGCACGTTCCAGCGCACGCGCCGCATCGGTATGGCGGTCGATCTCCTCCCGAGCCCTGGCCGCCACGGTTCGTACCCGGTCGGAATCGGCCTGCAAGGCGTCGACGTCGAGACCTCGTTGCTGGTCGTAGCCGGCGCACAGGTCGGTGTAGGACGTGCCGACGGGCGCCCCGCTGGCACCGACGAGGGGAAGAAAGAGCTCGAAGAAGCGTAGACCGTCCGAGCCGGCGTCGAGCAGCGCATCGACCGACAGCGGAACGGGCGCCGTCACCGGTTACCCGCAGCGCGTCGAACGCTCTCGCCCGACGCCGCATCGACCCACGACGACGCTGCCACGGCCTCGCGAATGGACGACGCCGTCGAAGCCGACGCGGCCGACCACGCACGCAGTCCCGTGGGCAACCGACTCAAAGCCTCCGACAGAGCGGCCACGTCGGACCGGTAGTTACGCCCCGCGGCGTCCGGTCCGAATGTTCGCTCGTCCAGCCGATCCGCGCAGCTTTCCACCATTCCGGCGGACAACTCGAGGGTGAGCGCCGCATCGCGGGCTCCTCCCGCATCCAGCTCGGTGCCGTTCCCCATGATTGCCCCCCGCACTTTCGGATTTCCTGGTCCCCGCGCCGGCGACAGCCAAGACGCATTGCTGGCACATAGGACGCACGGGGGCGCTTCGTCGTTCCCGGCAATCGACGCCCACTGCGAAACGCAAGGCAGGGAAGGCGGTAACGTCCGAATCGACACGCGAGTAACACACACCTCTAGCTCCAGGGAGACCCATGCGCATCGGGATGCAGCTGAACTATTCGGGCGGATTCAGCGAAACGGTCGAGGAGGTGAGTGCGCTCGAGAAGGCCGGAATGGACATCGCCTTCATCCCGGAGGCGTACTCGTTCGACGCGGTGAGCCAGATCGGGTTCCTGGCGGCCAAGACCTCGACGATCGAATTGGCATCGGGAATCTTCCAGATCTACACCCGCACCCCGTCGCTGTTGGCCATGACCGCAGCCGGCCTGGACTACGTCTCGGGTGGACGTTTCGTCATGGGCATCGGAGCGTCGGGTCCCCAGGTGATCGAAGGATTCCACGGCGTCAAGTACGACGCGCCGCTGGGACGCACCCGCGAGATCATCGAGATCTGCCGCCAGGTGTGGCGCCGCGAGAAGGTGCAGTTCGACGGCAAGTACTACCAGATCCCGCTGCCCGCAGATCAGGGCACCGGCCTGGGAAAGCCGCTGAAACTGATCAATCATCCTGTGCGCGCTGACATTCCGATCGTCATTGCCTCGCTCGGACCCAAGAACGTCGCACTCACCGCAGAGCTCGCCCAGGGCTGGGAACCCATCTTCTTCCACCCGGAGAAGGCGGAGTCGGTGTGGGGCGAGTCGCTGGCCGCCGGTAAGGCCAAGCGCGACCCGGCTCTCGGTGAGCTCGACGTCTACGCCAGCCCCGCGGTCGCCATCGGCGACGATGCAGACCAATTTCTGCCGTGGATCAAGCCGCAGCTCGCGCTCTACATCGGCGGCATGGGCGCCAAGGGCAAGAACTTCTACAACGACCTCGCCGTCCGTTACGGCTACGACGAAGAGGCCGAGAAGATTCAAGACCTCTACCTGGCCGGCAAGAAGGAAGAGGCTGTCGCTGCGGTTCCGGACGAGTTGGTGCGATCCATCTCGCTGATCGGCACCGAAAGCTATGTCAAGGAACGCCTGTCCGCATTCACCGCGGCGGGCGCGACCACACTCAACATCCACCCGATCGCCTCGGATACCGCAGGCCGGGTCTCGCAGGTGGAGAAGCTCAAGGCCCTGATCGGGTGATCGTTCGAGGGTAGGAAAATCAGCGGACTGCGCCGACCACGCCAGCGATGTGGTCGGCCAGCCGCTGTGCTGTATCCGCAGTGTCGGCCTCGACCATCACCCGCACAAGCTGTTCGGTGCCCGACGGTCGCAGCAGTACCCGCCCGTTCTGACCGAGCTCGAGCTGCGCGCGCTCGACGGCCTCCACCACGGTCGGCGCAACCGTCGAGGCCGTCTTGTCCACTACAGGGACGTTGATCAGGACCTGCGGCAAGGTACGCATGACTGCCGCCAGCTCACTCAACGACCGACCCGACTCGGCCATTCGCGACATGATCTGCAGACCGGTGAGGACGCCGTCACCGGTGGTTCCGAACGCCGGCAGCACGATATGCCCGGACTGCTCGCCGCCCAGTCCGTAGTCACCCGCGCGCAGCTCCTCCAGGACGTACCGATCACCCACCGCGGTGGTTCGCACCGTGATCCCCGCGTCCCGCATGGCTATGTGCAGACCGAGGTTGCTCATGACGGTGGCCACCAACGTGTTCTGCGGCAACTCGCCGGCGTCTTTCATCGCCAGTGCCAGAATCGCCATGATCGCGTCGCCGTCCACGATGGCGCCATCGGCATCGACAGCGAGGCACCTGTCCGCATCGCCGTCGAGCGCCAGTCCCAGGTCGGCGCCGTGCTCCGACACTGCTTGCTGCAACACGTCGAGGTGCGTCGATCCGCACCGGTCGTTGATGTTCAGGCCGGTGGGATCAGCGTTGATCGCGATCACGGTGGCCCCGGCCGAGCGGAACGCGTCGGGTGCTGCGGCGAATGCGGCGCCGTGCGCGCAATCCACCACCACGGTGATGCCGTCGAGACGTCGGGTGACGATCTTGGCGAGATGGTCCGCGTAGCGTGTCAGAGCGTCCGGTGCGGTGCGCACCCGTCCGATGGCGGCACCGACAGGTCCTGTCGCGGGGGCGTCGAGCAGCGCTTCGATGCGATCTTCCTGCTCGTCGGCGAGCTTGTGCCCCCCGGCGGCGAAAAACTTGATTCCGTTGTCCTGCATGGCATTGTGCGAGGCGGAGATCATGACGCCGAGCTCTGCGTCGTACGCATCGGTCAGGTAGGCCAAGGCAGGCGTCGGGACGACGCCGACGACGAGAACGTCCACACCCGCAGACGACAGTCCGGCGACGATCGCGGCCTCGAGCATCTCGCCGCTGGCGCGCGGGTCGCGGCCGACCAAGGCGACGGGACGAGTCGCCGAGAGCGCACCCGTCGAGTCGCTCAGCACGGTGGCGGCGGCGCGACCGAGCCGCAAGGCCAGCTCTGCGGTGACGTCTTCGTTCGCAAGTCCCCGAACACCGTCTGTTCCGAACAACCGGGCCATGGCAGTTACCTCTTTCGAGCAGATGGTGCACGTGCTGTGGAAACGAAACAGGCGCCCGCGGCGGTCCGTGGACCAGCCGGAGCGCCTGCTTCGGAAACGAGAAGAGCTTTACATCAGCGCTTCGAGTACTGCGATGCCTTACGAGCCTTCTTCAGGCCGTACTTCTTGCGCTCCACTGCACGCGGGTCACGCGTGAGGAAGCCGGCCTTCTTGAGGGCCGGGCGATCGTCCGGGGTGACCTCGATGAGGGCACGCGCGATGGCGAGACGCAGTGCGCCGGCCTGGCCGGACGGGCCGCCGCCGTGCAGCAGAGCGACGATGTCGAAGCTGTCCGCACGCTCGACGGTGACGAACGGGGACTTGATGAGCTGCTGGTGCACCTTGTTGGGGAAGTAATCCTCGAGGGTGCGACCGTTGAGCTTGAAGTCTCCCGAGCCGGGTGTGAGCCGCACGCGAACGACGGCTTCCTTACGACGACCCACCGTGGTGACGGGACGATCGATGTAGACGGCCGGCCGAGCCGCTGCCTCGATGTCGGCGACGACCTCGGGCTCCTCGACGGAGACGAACTCGTCGGCGATCTCGACGTTGGCGTCCGGAGTGGTCTCCTCCGGCATTTCGGTCACGACGTTCTCTTCGGGTGCGGTCACTGGGACACCTGCTTGATCTCGTACGGAACGGGCTGCTGCGCCGTGTGGGGATGATCGGGGCCTGCGTAGACCTTGAGCTTGCCCGCGATGGCGTTGCCCAGCTTGGTCTTGGGGATCATGCCCTTGATGGCCTTCTCCACGACGCGGTCGGGGTTCTTGTCCAGAACCTCACCGATGCTGCGCGCGCGGAGGCCACCCGGGAAGCCCGAGTGGTGGTAGTGGAACTTGTCGGTGCGCTTGTTACCGCTGATCGCGACCTTCTCGGCGTTGATCACGATGACGAAGTCTCCGCCGTCGAGGTTCGGGGAATAGGTGGGCTTGTGCTTGCCGCGCAGCAAAGTTGCTGCCTGGACGGCAAGGCGGCCGAGAACGACGTCGGTGGCGTCGATCACGTGCCAGGTCCGGGTGACATCCCCGGCCTTTTGGCTGTACGTGGACACAGAACTTCCTTGTCTCATCGCTGATGGTGCTGGCCAGGCGCGTGGACGATCTTCCCGGCGGCCAGTGGAGACCCGAGGGATCGGTAATCGGTCGTGCATGACGACTCGATGTACTCCAGCGCCAACGGGGTACCTTACCGGCCAGGAGGATCGCAGGTCAAAACCCGCGTAGAGCACACCGAAGAGTCAGCGACGCCGCGATGTGCAGTCAATGCATCTCCGGGCCGCCGGAACCGCGTCGAGGCGCGCTTGCGCGATAACCGATCCGCACACCTCGCACTCGCCGTAGACCCCCCGATCCAAGCGGTCCTGCGCCTGGTCCAGCTCCCGTAGTTCGTCGCGCGCATCGCGAATCATCGACGCGATCGCTGCGCGCTCGAACGCGATGGTCGACCCTTCCGGGTCGTGTTCGTCGTCGTCGGTGGTCCACCTGGACCCCTCGACGATGGTCCGATGTTGCACGTCGAGGGAGGCGATACGAGCGACGGTGGCCGCGCGCTCGGCAGCCACTCTGCTCTGGGACGGGTGATCGTTCATGACGGGACCATTATCGCCGACGCGCGCGACGGAACCGTGGTGGGCCACCCGACCCCCCCCGCTTACC
>JBASAM010000092.1:0-40001 GCA_049650605.1 Rhodococcus sp. (in: high G+C Gram-positive bacteria)
CCTTCAGTCGATCTAACCGACTGAAGGTGCCCTTCAGTAGGCAATGGGGAGTAGGTGATGGGGGAGTCGGTGCCAGTCGAATCCCGCAGCGGTTGAAGCAACCCGCAACGGTTGCAACCGCTGCAGGTTGCTGAAGCTGCTGCCGGAACGGGTCGTGCGACCGTCAGCGGCTGAACCACGCCTCCGGACCGTGATCGAGCGCCTTCTCGATGCGCAGGCGCGAGGTGTCGGTCATGTCGTCCGGCAACTCGGAGCGGGAGAACCAGGCGACGTCGAGGTTCTCGTCGTCGGCGACCTGCGCGTCCCCTGCGAGGTAGTGCGCCAGAAAGCAGATGTCGACGTACTGAGTGCGGTCACCGTTGGGGTAGACGATCGGCTCGGTGACGTCGACGCTGGTCAACCGCACGAGCTCCGCGCTGACACCGGTCTCCTCGGCGATCTCGCGGAGCGCGGCTGGGCCGGGTTCTTCGCCGGGCTCGAGTACACCGGACACCACCGCCCACAGCCCGTTGTCTTTGCGACGGGTCAGTAGCAACCGTTGATCGTCGTCCATCACGACTGCGCTCACCCCGGACAGCCACAGGGGGTCGTTGCCGATCTTGGCGCGGAGGTCGGTGATGAATTCGGGAATCGGCACACCCGGACCGTACCGGGGTGCGGCCGCGATCTCAGACGTAGGCGTTCAGAGAATTGTCGATGTCGGTGAGGACCGCCCCGGCCGCGACGAGACCGTCGCCGGACCACACGGTGTAGTCGACGCTGAACACGCGACCGTCGGTTGCGGCCCCCAAGTCTTTCCACGCGTCGGAATCCATGATCGACGTTCCGCGGTCGAGGCCGGCGTCACCGTCGAACATGACGTAGATCAGGTCGCCCTCGGCGTCGGCGATGTCGTCCGACGGCAGCTGACGCGTGTCGCCCTGCTGCGGTCCTGGTCGACGGACGCCGACCTGGGCCAGAATCTGCCCGGCGAAGCTGTCGTCACCGAGCAATTCTGTGGTGTCGGCGCCGAAGCGAACCAGTGAGGCTCGGGTGATGGGCGCGTTCTGTTGCCGTCCAACGTCCTCCGCGCGTGCGCGGTACTGCTCGGTGGCGCGGGCAGCGGCGTCACGACGACCCATCGCCGTCGCCGCGAGAGTGGACCGATCGAGCCACGACGAGGAGCTGCGTGTGAGCACTGTGGGTGCGATCGCGTCGAGCTGCGCCACCACGGAGGGGTCCAGCGAATCGGCGCCGATGACGACATCCGGGTCGAGCGCGCGAATGGCCTCGAGATCCGGCGTTCCCTCGGGTCCCACACCGGGGATCTGGGCGATGCCCGTGCCGAGATATTCGGGCCTGAGCGCCGCCGACGGGGGAGCGGTGGGCGCCAGCGGCGCGGTGGGTGCGCCCACAACGCGTTCCCACATTCCGACTGCGCAGGAACTGTCCAGCGCAGACATGGTGAGCACCACGATGCGCTGTGGATCGGCCGGGACGGTGACGGTTCGCCCGCTGCCGACGACGAGACGCGTATCGCCCTGACGGCCGAGATCGTCCGCGGGCTGCGGATCGGCACACAGCCCGATCGTGTCGCGCTCGATGCCGACTACTCCGGCTCCGGCCACGTTGGTGGTGGTTCTGACGATGGTGGATGCCTCGTCGTTGCCGCCGGTGTCTCCGCAGGCGGCGAGCGCGACGACGAGGGGAGCGGCGACGAGTGCGACGGCAGTACGGGAGCAGCGGCGAGAGCGATCCGACATGGCGCAGACCCTACTGCGGCGAACCGATACGACCGGCCTCGGCGCGCCTGGCGGAGCCCCGAACCGAGGAAGTACGACACTGAGTAGGACCCGTGCCGCGGTTCGTCTGCGCGGGGGTTACGATCGACAGAGCGCACGAATTTATTGCGTCCACCTCGGGCACGGGGAGACGCGCTTTCAGGAGGATCAGTGACTGCCCTAGCGCCCCAGCCAGTCCCCGAGTTGACGGCTTCGCGGCCGTATCCGCCCCGTATGGGCTCGAAGGGTTCGTTCATCCACAAGATGGTGACGACGACAGACCCCAAGGTCCTCGGCATCATGTACATGGTCACGTCGTTCGCGTTCTTCTTGTTCGGCGGCGTCCTGGCTTTGCTCATGCGCGCGGAGCTTGCCCTTCCGGGCTTGCAGTTCCTGTCGAACGAGCAGTACAACCAGCTGTTCACGATGCACGGCACCATCATGTTGCTGCTGTACGCGACACCCATCGTGTTCGCGTTCGCCAACTACATTCTTCCGCTCCAGATCGGTGCACCCGATGTGGCGTTCCCGCGTCTGAACGCCTTCAGCTACTGGCTGTACCTGTTCGGCGCGCTCATCGCGTCGGCCGGGTTCATCACCCCCGGTGGCGCTGCGGACTTCGGATGGACGGCGTACACGCCGCTCACCGATGCTGTGCACTCGCCCGGAATCGGTGCCGACTTCTGGATCATGGGTCTCGCGCTGTCGGGCCTGGGCACCATCCTCGGCGGCGTCAACATGATCACCACGGTCATCTGCCTGCGTGCCCCGGGCATGACGATGTTCCGCATGCCGATCTTCACGTGGAACATCTTCGTGACGATGATCCTCGTACTGCTCGCCTTCCCGCTCCTTACTGCGGCTTTGCTGGGACTTGCTGCCGATAGGCACCTGGGCGCGCACCTGTTCGATCCTGCAACCGGTGGTGTGTTGCTCTGGCAGCACCTGTTCTGGTTCTTCGGTCACCCCGAGGTCTACATCATCGCGCTCCCGTTCTTCGGCATCGTTTCGGAGATCTTCCCGGTGTTCTCGCGCAAGCCGCTCTTCGGTTACACGGGTCTGATCTACGCCACCATCGCCATCGCAGCCCTGTCGATCGCCGTGTGGGCTCACCACATGTACGCGACGGGTGCGGTACTGCTTCCGTTCTTCTCCTTCATGACGTTCCTCATCGCGGTTCCCACCGGTGTGAAGTTCTTCAACTGGATCGGCACGATGTGGAAAGGCCAGCTGACGTTCGAGACGCCGATGCTGTTCTCGGTAGGCTTCTTGGTCACCTTCCTCTTCGGCGGCTTGTCCGGCGTGCTGCTCGCCAGCCCGCCCATCGACTTCCACGTCACCGACTCCTACTTCGTGGTGGCGCACTTCCACTACGTGTTGTTCGGCACCATCGTGTTCGCTACCTACGCCGGTATCTATTTCTGGTTCCCGAAGATGACCGGTCGGATGATGGACGAGGCTCTGGGCAAGTGGCACTTCTGGGCCACGTTCGTCGGTTTCCACGCAACCTTCCTGGTGCAGCACTGGCTGGGCGCCGAGGGATTCCCGCGTCGCTACGCCGACTACCTCCCCTCCGACGGCTTCACCGTGCTCAACTCCATCTCGACCATCGGTGCCTTCGTCCTCGGCGCTTCGACGCTGCCGTTCCTGTGGAACGTCTTCAAGAGCTACCGCTACGGCGAGGTCGTCACGGTCGACGATCCGTGGGGCTACGGCAACTCGCTCGAGTGGGCCACCAGTTGCCCGCCGCCGCGCCACAACTTCGTAGAGCTTCCGCGCATCCGCTCCGAGCGCCCCGCGTTCGAGCTGCACTACCCGCACATGGTGGAGCGCATGCGGGCCGAAGCGCACATCGGGCCGGGCCACAACGGTGGCAAGGCTACCCAGGTAATGGAACAGGCTCGTCGTTCGCCGATCGCCACCAGTGATCACGAGGGTTCGGGCGACCGAGACCGCGACTGATCGGCTCAGCCACACACGACCGAAGCGTCAAGCCCCTCCCGCCATGGTGAGGGGCTTTTCGCTTGAACTAGGAGAAGGCACGATGGTCAACGCGTCGCATTCGACGTCGTCCGTTCTGGTCACGGTGACCGGTGCCGACAAGCCCGGCGTCACATCCGTTCTGTTCGCCCTGCTCGCGCGCCACGACGTCAGCGTCGAGGACGTCGAGCAGGTGGTGATCCGCGGCAGATTGACCTTGGGAGTTCTGGGCACGTGTCCGGGAGACGTCGAGAGCCTGCAGGAGAACCTCGAAGAAGCCATGGGGACTGTGGGTGTACAGGTCGACGTGGAGGTCGGCGGTGATCACGGCCGCGCTCCGTTGTCGTCGCACGTCGTCGTCGTGCTGGGCAGACCGGTCACGGCACGCGCCATCAGCGTGCTCTCGAGCGAGCTCGCTCGGCTGGGTGCCAATATCGACTCCATTCGCGGCATCGCCGATTACCCGGTGACCGGTTTGGAGCTGCTGGTGTCCGCGCGTCCGAGTGATGAGGGTGGACCGACCAGCGACGAGGCGGACGAAGCACTGCGACAGTCGTTGGCCACAGTGGCCGCCGGCGTCGGAATCGACGTTGCCATCGAGCGGGCAGGTTTGGCACGTCGCGCGAAGCGGCTCATCGTCTTCGACGTCGACTCGACGCTCGTGCAGGGCGAGGTCATCGAGATGCTCGCGGCGAAAGCAGGTGTCGAGAACGAGGTGCGAGCGGTCACCGAAGCCGCGATGCGAGGCGAGATCGATTTCGCGGAATCTCTGCATCGCCGCGTTGCGACGCTGGCCGGGCTCGACGCGTCGGTCATCGACGATGTCGCCGAGGATCTGGAGCTGACCCCGGGTGCGCGTACGACCATCCGAACTCTTCGCCGACTCGGGTATCACTGTGGTGTGGTGTCCGGTGGCTTTCGGCAGGTCATCGAAGGGCTGGCGCACGAACTCGAGCTGGACTACGTCAAGGCGAACACGCTGGAGATCGTGGACGGCAAACTGACGGGCCGTGTCGTCGGTGACGTCGTCGACCGCGCAGCGAAGGCGGTGGCATTGCGCCAGTTCGCATCGCAGGTGGGTGTGCCGATGGAGCAGACGGTGGCGGTGGGCGACGGGGCCAACGACATAGACATGTTGACCGCGGCGGGCCTCGGCATCGCGTTCAATGCGAAGCCGGCGCTGCGCGAAGTTGCCGACGCGGCGTTGTCCTACCCCTTTCTCGACGCGTTGCTGTTCGTTCTCGGTGTCACCCGCGGCGAGATCGAGGCCGCGGATCTGCTCGACGGCGTCGTCGGGCGGATCCCGATTCCATGACGGACCAGTCCGACCAGGAATATCAGGCAGGGCAGGCGGCCGCGTCGACGCTGGCCGAGCGCCACGCTCTACTGGTCGCGGGCACCAGCGCTGCCGGCTCGTACGGCACCCGCGTCGATCCCGACGATCCGGCGGACGTGCGCGCGATGCCGCTGGTGCTGCACATTCCGAAGCTCGATCCGCCGGCGCGATCGGATCTGTTGGCCGCTGCGGCGTCGGCAACGCTGCAGGTGTGTCTGGACGAACGGGTTGCCGAAGGTGGGCCGTGGCACGACGAGTACACCGCGTGGCTCGGCGCGCGGATCAGGAAGGTTTCCCGTCGGGCGCGCGGCGCACAATGGGCGGCTGCGCACGAGGTGGCAGGTGTGACGGTGGACGTGAACGGGGCCAGTGCACGTGCCTACGTGCCGTGCCGCGTGGGGGATCTCGATCGACGTCTGCGCAAGCTTCAAGTCGGTGGGACCGACCTGGAGGCCGACGACCCGGGGCCGCACCGCGCGGGTGCGGTGCGTCTGTGGGTCGACGGGTCGCTCGAGATGACGGTGGGCAAGACCGCCGCACAGGTGGGTCACGCCGTCATGCTCGCGGCCGGTGCGATGACGGCGGAGCAGGTGACCGCCTGGTACGACGCGGGATGGGCGACGTCGGTTCGCGACGCCGACGAGTCCATCTGGGCCGAGCTGACGGCCGCGTGCGAGCGGGGAGCCGCCGTCGGTGTTCGCGATGCAGGCTTCACCGAAGTTGCGCCGGGGTCGACGACCGTGATCGCCGACCTGTCTCCTCTCTGTGAAACGGATCGGACCGATCAGCTGCAGACGTAGACCAGCACGATAGGACCCAGCACCCGGATGGACGATCCCGCCGCTACGGGGGACGTGTCCGCCGGCTTGCCGTCGGGCATCGCCGAATCGAAGACGGGCACGTACACCGGAGCGTCTCCGACGCGATGTCGACGATGATCCGGGATGACGATGTCGGAGTCGGCTGCCGAATGCAGCACCAGCAGTGCGGATTCGAAGGTCATGAGTTCGCTTCCACCGCGCCCGACAGTGGGCAGGCGTACGTCTGATCCGTCGACCCAGGCCTGCAGCGTGGTCGCGTTGTCGTCGTTCCATCGATCGTCGACGATCTCGGTTCCCGTTTCGTCGAACCACATGAGATCGGGCTCCCCGCTGGGGGTGTCACGTCCGGCGAAGAACTCTTGCTGTCGCAGCACCGGCGCACCACGCCGGAACATCAACGCGCGCGCGAGGGTCGAGATCAAGGCGTCGTCCCGCGAAGCCCAGTCGACGGCGTGCGCCTCCGCCGCGGGTGTGTCCTTCGGTACGCAATACCCATTGTTGTTGCCGTGCTGTGTGTGTCCCAATTCATCACCCGCGAGGAACATCGGTGTGCCGGTGGAGAAAGCGAGCGTGGACAGCACGGCACGTACATGGCGGTCGCGCACGGCGAGCACCGACGGGTCGTCGGTGTCGCCTTCGACGCCGTGATTGACGGAGATGTTGTTGTCGGTGCCGTCTCGGTTGTGCTCACCGTTGGCCTCGTTGTGCTTGCCCGCGTAGGAAACCAGATCGCGCACGGTGAAGCCGTCGTGTGCCGTGACGAAGTTGATCGATGCCCAGGGACGCCGACCTGTCGGGGCGAAAATGTCCTCGGATCCTGCTATGCGCGAGGCCAATTCGCGGACGCCGCCGTGGCCGGCGAAGAAGCGTCGGACGGTGTCTCGGAACTGGTCGTTCCATTCACTCCACACCCCGCCGAATCCGCCCACCTGATACCCCGGACCTGTTGCGTCCCAGGGCTCTGCGATCATTTTCGCGCGACACAGCACGGGATCGGCAGCGATCGCGCTCAGCAACGGTGCCCTCGGATCGAAGCGCCACCCGCCGGGACGACCCAGAGTGCTGGCGAGATCGAACCGGAACCCGTCGACTCCCATCTCGGTGACCCAGTATCGCAGCGAGTCGAGGACCATCCGGACCACAGCGGGCGATGCTGCGTCGAGGGTGTTGCCGCATCCGGTCAGGTCGACATCGCGGCCACGTTCGTCCAGCAGGTAGTACCCGGGAGCGTCGAATCCGCGCCAGGACAACGACGGTCCGTCGACACCGCCCTCGCAGGTGTGGTTGTAGACCACGTCCAGCACCACTTCGATGCCCGCGGTGTGCAGGGTGTCGACCATGGTGCGGAACTCGTCCACCTCCGCACCGGGTACCGACGCGTAGGACGGTTCGGGAGCGAAGTACGAGCCGGTGGAGTATCCCCAGTGATTGCGCATCCCACGCGCACGAACACCGGGTTCGGTGAGGCACGCGTGCACCGGAAGCAACTCCACTGCAGTCACTCCCAGCGCGAGGAGGTGGTCGACGACGACGGTTTCGGCGAGGCCGAGGTAGGTTCCGCGCAGCTGGTCGGGCACATCCGGGTGAGCGCCGGTGAACGATCCGACATGCAGTTCGTAGATCACGGTGCGATCCCAGTCCGTCTCGAGTCTCGGCTCGGTCTGGCGGGGGCGAGGTGCGGTGACCACCGCGAGCGGAACGTGGCCCAGCGAATCCAGGGTGGACCGGGGCCCGAATGGATGATCGCGGTACGGCAACGACATTCGAGCGTCACCGAGCGCGCCGACGATACTGCGTGCGTAGGGATCCAGGAGGATCTTGTTCGGATCGAAACGCTGTCCCGCTTCCGGATTCCACGGTCCCGACACCCGGTATCCGTACACCGAACCGACACCGACGCCCGCGACCACCCCGTGCCAGATCCCGTACGTCCGCTGCTCGAGCCGGTACCGTGTTTCCACCGTGGGGTCACCGTGCTCACCGTCGGTGACGATGCACACCTCGACACCGTCCGCGTGCGGCGCGTGCACCGCGAACGAGACACCGCCGTCGATGGGATGCGCGCCCAGCGGGAAAGGCGAGCCCGGCGAGGCGAGCGACATGGCGGCGTTCTTCTGCATGGTTGCGTTCTGTTCGTGCGACACGGGGTGATCCTGCCGTGTCTCGGCCGGTTGCGTGAGACAAGATGGAGGAGTGTCCGAACCTGACCCAGACCTGCTCGTCGAACTCTCCGATGTCGCCGTCGTCCGTGGCGGTGCGACCCTCGTCGGGCCACTCTCGTGGAACGTCGAACTCGACGAACGTTGGGTTGTCCTCGGTCCCAACGGTGCGGGTAAGACGACCCTGCTCAGGGTGGCGGCGGCGGAGCTGTACCCGACGTCCGGCACTGCGCACGTGCTCGGCGAATCGCTCGGCAGGGTCGACATCTCGGAGCTGAAGCCCCGCATCGGGCTGTCGTCGGCTGCGCTGGCGAGCAGAATTCCCGACGACGAGGTAGTCGCCGATCTGGTGGTGTCCGCCGGCTACGCCGTTCTGGGTCGTTGGCGCGAGAAGTACGACGACGTCGACGACGAGCGCGCAGTGGACATGCTCGAGACGGCGGGCATCGAGCATCTCGCTCGTCGCAGGTTCGGCACCCTGTCGGAGGGCGAGCGCAAGCGGGTTCTGATTGCGCGAGCGCTGATGACCGATCCGGAACTGCTGCTGCTCGACGAGCCCGCGGCGGGTCTGGACCTGGGTGGCCGTGAGGATCTGGTGGCGATCCTCACCGATCTCGCCATGGACCCGGACGCCCCTGCGACAGTGCTGATCACCCATCACGTGGAAGAGATACCGCCCGGCTTCACCCACGCGATGTTGCTCAAGGAAGGTGGTGTCGTCGCGCAGGGTCTCATCGACGACGTGATCACCGAGGACAACCTGTCGACGACCTTCAGCCAGGGGATATCGCTCGACCGCACGGACGGTCGATTCTTCGCGCGGCGCAAGCGGAGCCGCTCGTCGCACCGGCGGGCGAAGTGACGCCGCAACGAGCGGGTCGGGCGAAGTGACGCCGGAGCTCAAGGACGCGTCGACGGTGATTCTGCTGCGCGATGCGCCGACCGGCCTGGAAGTGTTCCTTCAACGCCGCGTGGGCGGGATGGCGTTCGCAGGCGGAATGACGGTCTTCCCGGGCGGCGGGGTGGACCCGTCCGATCGGACCCCGGCGCGTGGCGTCGACCGCTGGGCGGGCGAATCGCCGGGCTGGTGGGCCGATCGGTTCGGCACCGACGAGCCGACTGCACGCGCCTTGGTGCTTGCTGCCGTTCGGGAGACGTTCGAAGAATGCGGTGTGCTGTTAGCGGGGACGGAGTCGAACACCCTGGTGGCCGACGCGTCGACCTTCGCGGAGCAGCGTCGTGCGGTGGAGCGGCGTGAGATGTCGTTCGGCGATTTTCTCGTGACGGCGGATTTGCTGGTGCGCACTGATCTGATTCACCCCCACGCCCGGTGGATCACGCCCGAGGGCGAGACCTCCCGCCGGTACGACACCCGATTCTTCGTGGCCGCCGTACCGGACGGTCAGGTGGCCGACGACGCGACCTCGGAGGCCGCGGACGCGTCGTGGGTGCGCCCGTCCGATGCGTTGGACGAACTGCGTAGTGGCGCCAGAGCGATGCTCCCGCCCACGTGGGCGTGTCTTCGGAGGTTGGCAGCTGCCGACTCGGTTGCGGCCGTTCTGAGTGCAGACATCGACCTCTCGCCGATTCGGCCGCGGTTGGTGACGTCGGGCTCGGCGGTTCGGGTCGACTTCGACGACGCCGAGAGTTACTACGCCGATCTTCCCTGACCGCCGTCCTGCCGATCACCGCCCAGAAGATCACCGCCCAGAAGATCACCGCCCAGCAGCGACGAGCGACCAGGCAGCAGGACCGGGACCGGCGAAACGGTAGGTTCGGGCCATGGCTGAATTCGTGACTCTCGACGTGATCGACGGCATCGGCACGATCCGACTCTCTCGTCCACCGATGAACGCTCTGAACCGTCAGGTTCAGGGCGAGTTGCTCGAAGTCTCGCGCGCTGCGGACGAGGACTCGGCCGTCGAATCGGTGATCGTCCACGGCGGCGAGAAGGTGTTCGCGGCCGGTGCCGACATCAAAGAGATGGCGGCGATGACGGCGGGGCAGATGACCGACGCCATCGCGAACCTGCAGGCCGGGCTCGGCGCGATTGCCGCGATTCGGAAGCCGACGGTTGCCGCGATCACCGGATACGCCCTCGGCGGTGGACTCGAGGTGGCGTTGGGCGCGGATCGACGCATCGTCGGTGACAATGCCAAGCTCGGTGTTCCCGAGATTTTGCTCGGTGTGATCCCGGGCGGCGGAGGAACGCAGCGTCTGGCTCGGCTGATCGGGCCGAGCCGAGCCAAGGACATGGTGTTCACCGGACGCTTCGTCGACGCAGACGAAGCTCTGCGCATAGGTCTCGTCGACGAAGTGGTGGCACCCGACGCTGTGTACGACGCCGCGCGGTCGTGGGCCGGACAGTTCGTCGGTGGGGCCTCCCGCGCGCTGGCAGCGGCGAAGGCCGCCATCGACGAAGGGTTGAACACCGACCTCGCCACCGGCCTGAAGATCGAGGCGCATGTCTTCTCGGCGCTGTTCGCCACCGAGGACCGCGCAATCGGAATGTCGTCGTTCCTCGAGAACGGCCCCGGTAAGGCCACCTTCACCGGGAACTGACACGCGTTACACTTTTCGAACCCGTAGCTACCACCAGTTAGGCTTTCCGTCCATGACCGCTCGTGAACCGCACTCCGACACCGCTGCGCCTGACATCACCGGGGCCGATCCGGCTCCTCGACCGCACGCGAGCGCCGAGGAAGTGCAGGCGGCTCGGTCCGACACCAAGCTTGCGCAGGTTCTCTACCACGACTGGGAGGCGGAGACCTACGACGACAAGTGGTCCATCTCCTACGACCAGAGGTGCATCGACTACGCACGCGGCCGGTTCGACGCCGTCGCCGGCTCCGAGTCGCTTCCGTACGAGCGCGCTCTCGAGCTGGGCTGCGGAACCGGCTTCTTCCTGCTCAACCTGATGCAGAGCGGCGTCGCGGCGAAGGGTTCGGTAACCGACCTGTCCCCGGGAATGGTCAAGGTGGCGTTGCGTAATGCCGAACATCTCGGTTTGGACGTCGACGGGCGTGTAGCTGATGCCGAGACCATTCCCTACGAGGACGGCACTTTCGACCTCGTCGTGGGACACGCAGTTCTGCACCACATTCCCGATGTGGAGCAGACGCTCCGGGAAGTTCTGCGCGTACTCAAGCCGGGCGGCCGATTCGTCTTCGCAGGTGAACCCACCACGGTGGGCAACTTCTACGCGCGCTGGCTGGGACGTCTGACGTGGGAGGCCACGACTCGAACCACCCGCCTGCCGTTCCTGGCCGATTGGCGGCGCCCGCAGCAAGAACTGGACGAGTCCTCGCAAGCCGCAGCTCTCGAAGCCGTCGTGGATCTGCACACGTTCGATCCCACCGAGCTCGAGAACATCGCGATCGCCGCCGGAGCGGACGAGGTGCACGCCCGGACCGAGGAATTCGCCGCGGCTCTGCTGGGGTGGCCGGTGCGCACCTTCGAGGCTGCCGTTCCCGCTGAGAAGCTCGGCTGGGGCTGGGCCAAGTTTGCCTTCAACGGGTGGAAGTCCCTGAGCTGGCTGGACGAGAACGTCCTGCACCACGTGGTACCGCGCGGATACTTCTACAACGTGATGATCACCGGAACCAAGCCGGAACAATCGGTTCGCTGATTTCCGCCGTGCTGTCGTCGCGGTACTGATGCGGTACAAATTCTGATGGGGTACAACTTCGGGGTCGACGACGTTGCGCGCCTGTCGGTCGATGTCGATGCCCTGGCCGACGTCGACGGTTTCGCGTTGACGCCCGCAACCTTGGTGTCCGATATCGGACGAATCCGTGCGAAGTTCGGCGACCGCAGTGCAGCGCTGGTGGAAACGGTGACGCTTCGACGTCGCGCGCCCACCAAGATGCCTTTCGCGTCGTCGTGGCTGTTCACCGACGACGCGCTGCAGCAGTCCACACCGGCGCTGGTATCCCGTCACCGCGCCGAGCGGCTACGCGGTCGAAATGTCCACGATGTGACGTGTTCAATCGGGTCGGAACTGCACGTGCTTCGCGACACTGCCGGTCTTGTGGTCGGAAGCGATCTAGACCCGGTCCGTCTGGCCATGGCTCGGCACAACGTCCCCGATGTTCCGGTACTGCGTGCCGATGCGCTCGTCTCGACGACGCGCGGGACGGTGATCGTGGCCGATCCCGGGCGCCGAGCTGGGGGCCGTCGACGGCACGATCCGGCCGCCCTCGAGCCCCCACTCCCCGATTTGCTCGACGCCTACTCCGGTAGGGACGTCGTGGTGAAATGCGCTCCCGGGTTGGATTTCGACCGTCTGGACGTGGACGGCGAGATCGAAATCGTCTCCCTCGACGGTGGAGTACGCGAGGCGTGCATCTGGATCGGCGGAGTGGCGGGGCACGTTCGCCGCCGCGCGACCGTGCTGAGGTCGGACGGAACGCAGTGGTCGGTCACCAGTGCCGACTCCGACGACATTGACGACGACCGTGCTCCGGGGCGCTTCATCGTCGATCCGGACGGCGCTGTGGTGCGAGCGGGGCTGGTGCGGCACTACGCGGCCCGCCACGGCTTGTGGCAGCTGGATCCGAGAATCGCGCACCTCACCGGCGACACCATTCCGGGCGGCGCCACGGGTTTCGAGATTCTCGACCGGCTTCCGTTCACGGAGAAAGTGTTGCGTAAGCGGTTGGCGCAGTTGGACTGTGGCTCGCTCGAAATCTTGGTGCGGGGTATCGACGTCGACCCGGCGCTACTACGCCCGCGCCTGGATCTGCGCGGTGGGACACCGTTGGGTCTGGTGCTCACCCGTATCGGCCGGTCGGCTGTGGCATTCGTGTGCGGACCACGCACATCAGGCTCACCGTAGCCGGGTCAGCGGAACGAGTACAGAACACCGAGTGCCGTCGGAACGACCACCTGCCCGTCCGAACCGACGACGACGCCGGGGCTGTATCCGCTCGAGTCCGGTAGTACATCGGTGTCGACGGTCTCACCGGTAGCCACGTCGAACGTGATCAACGTCAAGTCGCCGGCACTGGAACCGGTGACGGTGTAACCGGTGTTTCCGGCGGTCAGCGCCGACGAACCTTGCTGCACCACATCGTTTCTTTCCCACAGTATTTCGGGGCGATCACCGGCATCTCGGATGGCTCGCAGGTGAGAACCGGCGCCGCCGGCGGGGACGATCGTGCCGTCCTCGGACACCGAGACGCTCCCCGACGCGCGGTCGCCGACGAAGTAGGACCAGATGTTGGCGCCGTCCTCCGCCGAGTAGGCCCGCACGGTTCCGTCGACGTCGGTGAGGTACACCCGGCTTCCGTCCGGGGACAGCACTGGACTGGACGTGACCGCACTGGGCAGCAGAGGCGAGGACCAGGTTTCCGCTAGGCGAGGCGACTCACCGCCGGTATAGGACAGCGCCACGAGTTGCGGTGCGATCGCGCCGTCTCGCCACAGCACGACATACACCCTCGAGGCGTCGAGATCGACGGCGGGAGAGGCGGCCACGGCGCACTCCGGGCCACCGCCGAGGCACGCGAGGAGACCGTCTTCCGCAGGTCGAAGCGCGGTGTCGGGCGCGAGCAGCGGACCGGGCGGCGGAATCAGATCGAAGATCGGGGCCACCACATCACCCGTCTGCGTGTCCAGCACAGTGGACTGCCCGAACTGGGTGATCGCCAGGACATTGCCGTCCGGTAGAAACTGAGGCGTGCGCGGAACACCGTACACCGATGTGCGCCAACGTAATTGACCGTTCTGATTCACCGAGCTGATGCCGCCGTCGTCACCGGCGTAGATGTTGCCGACGGTGTCCGCGACGGCGGTGGACGACACCCCGGACGGCCCCAGCGGATTGCAGAATCGCTTACGTCCGGAATCGGCTTGGAAAGACCCTAGAGGGCACCCGGCGCTGCCGTTCATCGTTACCGTGATCTGGCCGTTGGGAGCGACGGAGGGCCGTGTGGAGGTCAGTGCACCCAGCGGGCGTGTCCAGTCGAGCGTCAGATCTCTGCTGCCCTCGGTGGTCACCGAGGCGCTGTTGTGCGCATCGGACAGTCCGCCCTGCCAGCCGGCGTCACCCAGAATGTCGATCGGGGCGGTGTCGGAACCGCAGGCGGCCAGAACCACCGCCGCGGAGGCGACGGCAAGGGATGCACGAACACCGGTAGCGACGACCTGCCGACGAGAGCGGACCGAAGTCCTCACGTACTCGTCGCGCATGCACTCTCCTGAGGTCGTGTTTGCCGGTGCCGATTCGGAGCTGGGCACGCACGAGACTAACGGCTGAACGCCGCCGACCGGCCCCCGCCCTGCCCATCGGTCGCACCTGGTCCTTCGCGCCGATGCCCGCTCGGTAGGGTGACCGAACATGACGAGCATGTGGAATGCACCGCTTCGGACCCGCTGGCGGGGGTCGCGGAGGCGGGACGAAGATCAGGCGCGGTTTCTCACGCTCGCGTCGCTGCGCTGGATTCTGAGCCACAAGGCGTACACACCCTGGTATCTGGTGCGGTACTACCGCTTGGCGAAGTTCAAGGCGGCCAACCCACACGTGATCCTTCGCGGCATGGTCTTTCTCGGGAAGAACGTCGAAATCCACGCGACGCCGGAATTGGCGCGTCTGGAGATCGGGCGATGGGTGCACATCGGCGACGGCAACGCCATCCGCTGCCACGAGGGGTCGTTGCGCATCGGGGACAAGGTGGTGTTCGGCAAGGACAACGTCGTGAACACCTACCTCGACATCGAGATCGGTGCCTCGACCTTGGTTGCCGACTGGTGTTACATCTGCGATTTCGACCACCGCACCGAGGACGTGACGGTGCCCATCAAGGATCAGGGCATCGTGAAATCGCCGGTGCGCATTGGTCCCGACACCTGGATCGCGGCCAAGGTCACGGTGCTGCGCGAAACCGTCATCGGTCGAGGCTGCGTGCTGGGCGCGCACGCCGTGGTCAAGGGGTACGTGCCCGACTACGGCATCGCCGTGGGTGCGCCCGCCCGCGTGGTACGAAACCGCCTGGACGATTGGAATGCCGGCGCGGAGGACCGAGCGAAGTACATTGCCGCGTTGGAGGACATCGCCCGCAAGAAGGCTGCCGGTCTCTGACGACGACAGGCCGGGCCACGGACGACGAGCGCAGCTCAGTCTCGCTCGGGAAGCGGCCGCTCGGATATCTCGGGTCGGCCCAGCGGGTATCTGATCCGGCGCTTGGCCCGCTGATAGACCGCCGCGGTGTCGCTGGCCACGTTCTTCCAATCGAAGTCCGCGGTGAGTCGAGCGCGTGCAGCCCGGGCCCGCTCACGGCTGCCGGCGCGGTCGTCGAGCGTGCGCCTCACCGCGGTGGCCATGGCGCCCGGATCGCCGGGTGGGAACGACATGCCCGTTACGCCGTCGACCACGGCTTCGCCGAGTCCTCCGGCCGTCGAGGCGACCAGGGCGATGCCCGATGCGGCGCCCTCGAGGGCGGTGATGCCGAACGGCTCGTATCTGCTGGGCAGCACCAGAACATCCGATCGGCGTAGTTGATCGAGGACGCCGTCGCGGTCGAGTGACCCCGCGAACCGAACCGATCGGAGCACCCGATGCGTCCGTGCGAGCTCGACGAGCCAGTCCCGCTGCGTACCGTCGCCGACGACGGTGAGAGTCGTTCCCGGATGCGTCCGTCGAATACGGGGGAGAGCGGCGAGAAGGTCGTGAACGCCTTTCTCGTACTCCAGTCGGCCCACGTAGAGCAACGTTGCCGGGTCATGCCCGCGATCGGGGGTCTCGCGGAACGACCACGTGCGCGTGTCGATTCCGTTGCGGATGACGTGCACCGACGCGGCGAACGGTCCGAACAATCGGGTGACCTCGTCCGACATCGCGGACGAGCAGGTGATCACCTCGTCCGACTCCTGCGCGAGCCACCACTCGATGGAATGCACCTGTCGATTCACCCGGCCCGACACCCACCCACTGTGACGACCGGCCTCGGTCGCGTGAATGGTCGACACCAGAGGAACGTCGTAGTACTCGGCCAGAGCGACAGCCGGGTGCGCAACCAACCAGTCGTGGGCGTGCACCACGTCGGGGACCCAGCCTTCGCCGATTCCGGGCTTCGACAGCGCCAGTCCCGCACGAACCATGGCGTGCCCCATGGCGAGCGTCCACTCGAGCATGTCCAGTCCGAAAGCGAAGTGCGCGGGGTCCTCCGCGACGGCGATCACCAGTACTCCCTCGCTGACCGTCGACGAGGTGGGGTGTGTGACTGCGTCGGTTCCCGCGGGCCGGCGAGAGAGCAGTACGACTTCGTGACCCGCGGCGGCCAGTTCCACGGCCATATGGTGGACGTGCCGGCCGAGCCCGCCGACTACCACCGGTGGGTACTCCCACGACACCATCAAGACCTTCATGCGAACACCTCCTTCCGTCGGAGACGCCGCGCGTCGAGGTCTGGGAAGAGATCGTCCGCCTGGTTCCATCCCGACGCAAGGGTCGCGGCCCGCTCGTGGTGACCGCGCAGGCGAGCATCGGCGATTTCGCGGACCGCGTGCGCGTGCTTGTGCGCTCGCTCCCGCGCGTAGTGGGCGGCCGAGTCCTTGCTCACCATGAAGGCCCAGTCACTGGACAACGCGAGCATCGTCTCGCGAAGAATCTGGTCTGCGGTTCGATCTCGCAGGAGCGGCGCGCCCGGATCGAATCCCGCGTCGACCGCTGCGAGAGCTGTCTCGGTGACCTCGGCGTTGAGCTCGACCAGATCCGCCACGGCGTCGCCGGCCCACACGCGCCAATCCTTGCCCGATCCCCAGGACGTGTCGGGAAGCTCCACCGGATCGCCGACGAATCCGGCCGCTCGCGCGCCGCTCAGTGTTCCGGTGTCGATACCGGCCTCGGGAAGCGCGCGCAGAACCCCTGCGAGCCACGCAGGACCCTCGTGCCACCAGTGCCCGAACAGCTCGGTGTCGAACGCAGCGACGACCAGCGCGGGACGCCCGGTGCGCTGGTGCTCCGCTCGCAGACGACGACGCACCACCTCGACGAAGTCGTCGACGTGGGTACGCACCGCAGCTGCTGCGACCTCGGGATCGTAGGGGGCCTTGTCGGGACCGGCGACGTGCCTGCCGGTCACGCGGGACGGCTTGAGGCCCGTTGCGTGATCGTAGGTGTGGAAGTCCCGGTACGCGGCGTGGCCCGGGTACCCGGACTTCGGGGACCAGACTCGATAGCTCACCGACAAGTCGCGGCCGAACGCAACGACATCGGTGTTTCCCACCGGTCGTCCCAGCGCGGTGTCTCCGTGCAGCGCGGGACCGTCGACCATGAAGTGCCCGATTCCCGCCTGCGCGTAGTCGGACTCCATGCCCGAGGTGAAGGCACATTCGGGCGCCCAGATGCCATCGGTCGCGCGTCCCCACCGGCGTACGGCGTCCGCTCGCCCCTCACGCAGCGCGAATTCGCGCAGTCGTGGATCCAGAAGTGGCTGGAACGGGTGCATGGACGGTCCACCCAACAACTCGATCGCGTCGTCGTCGGCCAGGGAGCGAAGCAGCGGTGAACCACCGTGGCGCCACCGCGTTTCGAAGTCCTCGAGTGCCTGACCCGCGCGCCGGTGCTCTCGGTGACCGAGAGCGCGGCGATCGCCGTCGGCGGACATTGCCGCTTCGTCCGCGCGCAGCTGCCAGTTCCCCAGCCAGTGATGCATTCCGTCGAGGCTGTACGGGTCGTCGAGTTGCGCAGCAAGAACCGGCGTGACTCCGAGCGTCAGCAGTCCTGTCCGGCCCTCGTCGGACAAGGTGCGCAACTCGTGCGCGACCGGGAGGTAAGAATCCGCCCACGACTGGTACAGCCATTCCTCGCCGACGGGCCACCGGCCCTGATGCGCCAGCCAGGGCAGGTGAGAGTGCAGCACCAGAGCGAACATTCCGGGCTCGCTCATGTGCCGACGCCCGACGGCTTTCGTGCAACGGCAACCAGATCGAGGCTGCCGTCGATGTCGTCCTCGTGCAGAGCGAAGTCGTCGACGGTGATCCCGGCTACGTCGCGAACCAGAGAGTCGGGCCACGGCTCGCCGGCGAGGGCGCGGTCGATCTGCGCGTCGATGAACGAGCCGCCGTGGGCTGCGTCGAGTTCCTGCAAGCGGGGCCCGTGGTGCACACCGCTGATCAGATCGATCTCGAAACCGCTCTGATGCAGCAGCTCTCGCAGTTCGGTGGCGTTCAGCTCACGGGTGTGAAAGGGGTTCAGCGGGACGTCCCTGCCGGGAGAGAAGGTGATGCGGTTCGGCGTACTGATCAACAGCGTCCCTCCTGGCGCGAGAACTCGCAGGCACTCTCGAAGAAACTGCACCTGGTCCCAGAGATGCTCGATGACCTGGAAATTGACGACGACGTCCACGCCCCCGTCGCGCAGCGGAAGCATCGCGAGATTGCCCCGTGTCATGGAGACCGACGGGTAGCGACGCTCGACGTGTTCCGCTGCGCCCCGGTCGTAATCGAGCCCGATCACCTGGGCCGCGTGCCCCGCGATCATGTCGGCGCCGTACCCCTCGCCGGACCCGGCCTCGAGCACGATCTTGCTCTCGCAGTCGGCCGCGAAATGGCGGTAGACAACCTCGTGTCGGCGGAACCAGTAGTTCTCCTCGGCGATACCCGGGACCGTGCGTTCACCGGTCAGCGGCAGCGGAGTCTCGGTGTGCGAGGTCACGTCGTTCATCCCGGCGACAGTAGTTCCCATCCCGTCGGAATCGAGAACCGGTTGCAACCGCGGTGTCGAGGAGGGGTGCATCACGAGGCGACGCGGAGTAAGTTACCCACCAGTAACCAACTATGGGGTAACGTCCACAACACGACGGTTTGAGGGCTCACGCCCACCGCGCGCAGCGAAGTTCAGACCTGATTCACCGAGACAGGAAACAGGAGGTCGACGAAGACCCATGACGAACATTGTCGTACTGATCAAGCAGGTTCCCGACACGTGGTCCGAGCGCAAGCTCACCGATGGCGACTACACGCTCGACCGCGAGGCGGCCGACGCCGTGCTCGACGAGATCAACGAGCGGGCAGTCGAAGAAGCGCTCCTGATCAAGGAGCGCGACGGCGGCGAGGTCAAGGTGCTCTCCGCGGGCCCCGACCGCGCGACCGAGGCCATCCGCAAGGCACTGTCCATGGGTGCGGACAGCGCCGTGCACATCAACGATCCGGCCATGCACGGCTCGGACGCTATCCAGACCGCGTGGGCACTCGCCGCTGCACTCGGCCAGGTCGAATTCGAGAACGGCGAGGCCGCAGATCTGGTCATCGCCGGTAACGAGGCCACCGACGGCCGCACCGGCGCCGTTCCCGCGATCATCGCGGAGTACCTGGGCATCCCGCAGCTGACCCAGATGCGCAAGCTCGTGGTCGCCGACGGCAAGGTGTCCGGCGAACGTGAGACGGACGAGGGCGTGTTCGGCCTCGAGGCCGATCTCCCCGCCATCATCAGCGTGACGGAGAAGATCAACGAGCCGCGCTTCCCCTCCTTCAAGGGGATCATGGCCGCGAAGAAGAAGTCGGTGCAGGTTCTGACGCTCGCGGACATCGGCGTCGACCCGGAGACGGTGGGCGTTGCCAACGCAGGCACCACCGTGACCTCGTCCACCCCCAAGCCCCCGAAGGCTGCCGGCGAGCGCGTGACCGACGAAGGCGAGGGCGGTTCGAAGATCGCCGAGTACCTCGTCGGCCAGAAGATCATCTAGCACCCGCTTCACTGCGGATTCCCCTTTTCATTCTCACACGCTTGTTTCTCACTTACGGAGGAGAACACTCATGGCAGAGGTACTCGTGCTCGTCGAGCACGCCGACGGTGCCCTGAAGAAGGTCACCCACGAACTCCTCACCGCGGCGCGCGCGCTGGGTGAGCCGTCCGCCGTCGTCACCGGCGCAGCGGGCACCACCGACAAGATCGCAGACGCGCTGGCAGAGTCCGGTGCCGCGAAGATCTACGTCGCGGAGTCCGATGACGTCACCGGCTTCCTGATCACCCCCAAGGTCGACGTTCTGGCCTCGCTGGTCGAGTCGGCATCGCCGGCAGCAGTCATCGCCGCCGCCACCATCGAGGGCAAAGAGGTAGCCGGTCGTCTGGCCGCACGCCTCGGCTCCGGTCTGCATTCGGACATCGTCGGACTCGAGTCGGATGGCACCGCGACGTACTCGATCTTCGGCGGCGCGTTCATCGTCGAGGCGAAGTCCAACGGTGAGGTCCCCGTCATCACCGTGCGTCCGGGTGCCATCGACGCCGAGCCGGCCGCCGCTGCCGGAGAGCGCGTCGACGTAGAGGTTCCCGCTCAGGACGAGGCCGTGGTGCGCATCACGTCCAAGGATCCCATCGTCGGCGGAGACCGCCCCGAGCTCACCGAAGCCTCCGTCGTGGTCTCCGGTGGACGTGGCGTCGGAAGCGCCGACAAGTTCAGCGTCGTCGAGGAGCTCGCCGACTCGCTGGGCGCAGCTGTGGGCGCGTCGCGCGCCGCAGTCGACTCCGGTTACTACCCGGGCCAGTTCCAGGTGGGCCAGACCGGCAAGACCGTCTCGCCGCAGTTGTACGTGGCGCTGGGCATTTCCGGCGCCATCCAGCACCGTGCCGGAATGCAGACCTCGAAGACCATCGTCGCCGTCAACAAGGACGAGGAAGCGCCGATCTTCGAGATCGCCGACTTCGGCGTCGTGGGCGACCTGTTCGACGTGACACCGCAGCTCGCAGAGGCTGTGAACAAGCGCAAGGGCTGAGTCCTACCAGCGCCTGTCGAAGGTCCCGTTGCTCCCGACTCACGTCGGAGGTAACGGGGCCTTCCGCGTTCGTGCACTTGCCCGTCACATCGTGTTGTCGATGCCGTCGTATCGGTTCGATAGATATGTCGCATGACAACTTCGGTCATGACCCCGGACACCCGGGCGCGGCTCGGCAACCACGACGAATTCGTACTCGTCTCCAACAGACACCACTCGCTCGTCCTCGGATCGACCCCCGAACACGTCGTCGCAGCGCAGCAATTGCGGGCGGCCGTGTTCGGTGCCGAGGACGGTTTCGAATCCGCGATCTTCGAGAACGGCCTCGATGCCGATTCTCTCGACACCCACTGCGACCACCTTCTGGTCGTCGACAACCGGACCGGCGACCGCGTCGGCTGCTACCGAATGCTCACCCCCGAGAACGCCGAGCGCGCCGGCGGTTACTACACGGCGACAGAATTCGACATCGGCGAGCTGCACGCTCTCGAGAACCGCACCGTCGAGATGGGACGGGCGTGCGTGATGGAGGGCCATCGATCAGGATCGGTGCTGGCACTGATGTGGTCGGGAATCCTGCGATACATCGACCTGGGCGGATACGACCGCGTGATGGGATGTGTCTCGGTGCCCATGGATCTCGGCGACGGTGAACCCCGCGGCGCTCACGTCAGGGGAGTGCACGATCTGGTCACCGAGCGGCATCTGTCCGAACTGAGGGCCTATCCACGTACCCCGGTCGAGGTGGACGGCGTCGCTCTTGCCGACCTGCCGGCACCTGCGCGCACATCCGTGCCGCCGCTGCTGCGAGGGTATCTGCGCATGGGCGCCTCGATCTGCGGGGCTCCCGCCCTCGACGTGGCGTTCGGGGTTGCCGACTTCGTGACCGTGCTGCGCATGCAGGATGCCAACGTTCGGTATCTCGACCGCCTGCGTTCGGCAGCGGAGACGGCGGAAGACGCCTCGACCGCCGTGCAGTCTTCGTGAGTGCGGTCACGCACGGCTGGATGCCCAGCAGCCCGTGCGGGACGGGATGCCATCCTGCACGTTCGGCAACGGTCGGCACGGCTCGTGTAGTGGTGCGCTGTTGCCTGATAGCCCTGTTGCTGCTGGTTTTCCCGATTTTGCTGGCCGGGCGGGTACTTCCGGCCGCGGGGCGGCGGGCGGCGGCACGAAGCGGAGCGCGTGGGTTGCTCCGCGCGCTCGGAATCGGAATCTCGGTGACCGACCCGCAGTTCCCGGGCGCGGAGCCCGCCGCGTCGAATTCGGTCGGAACTCTCGTGGTGGCCAATCACGTGTCCTGGACCGACATCCTGGTTCTCGCCGCATGTTTCCCATGCCGTTTCGTCGCGCGCGCCGATCTGGTCGACTGGCCCGTGTTGGGCCTGCTGGCCCGCATCGTGCGCGTGCTTCCGATCGCACGAGAACGGTTGACCAGGCTGCCCGGCACGGTCGACGAGGTAGCCGATGCGCTGCGAGCAGGCGCGACGGTGGTCGTGTTCCCCGAGGGCACCACGTGGTGCGGTACGGCGTACGGCTCGTTCCGACCGGCCTTGTTCCAGGCGGCCGTCGACGCCGGCGCGCAGGTGCTCCCGGTCGGTATCACCTACCGCGACGGTGGTGGCGCCCCCTCGACGGCCACGGCGTTCGTCGGCGAAGAAAGCATCGGTGAGTCGATGGCGCGGATTCTGAGGCTCTCGGGCCTCCGCGCCGAGGTTCGTGTGTGCGAGAGCTTCACCGCGACCGGCGATCGCCGTGTCCTGGCCCGCCGAGCCGAAGCTGCGGTGCGCCGAGACAGCGCAGGCCTCGCCATCCCGCCCTTGCGGGTAGCGCGAACGCGGAGCGTGCTCGTCGGGGCCCGGTAGCCGTGCGCCCGGCGCGCAACCGCTGGGCGCACAACCGTGGGTCGGATTCCTACCCGTCGTCGAGCGGCTACCCTGGACGTCGACATGTCACAGCCCCCACGCGTGGCCGCACAGCCGGTCTACCTCGATCACGCCGCGACCACACCGATGGTTCCCGCGGCAGTCGAGGCGATGATCGAGGTGTATCGAACCGTCGGAAATGCGTCGTCCCTGCACGGTTCGGGACGGCGTGCCCGTCGGCTGATCGAGGAATCTCGGGAGTCCATCGCGGCAGCGCTGGGTGCACGCCCGTCGGAGGTGATCTTCACCTCCGGTGGCACCGAGAGCGACAATCTCGCAGTCAAGGGCATCTTCTGGGCCCGCCGGGCACTCGATCCTCGGTGTAATCGCGTCGTCGCCAGCGCTGTCGAGCATCACGCCGTGCTCGACGCGGTCGAATGGCTCGAGCGTCACGAAGGCGCCCGGGTCACCTGGCTCCCGGTCGACTCGGACGGCAGAGTTTCGCCCGCGACTTTGCGCCGAGAACTCGAACTACACGCCGACGAGGTCGCGGTGGTCTCGGTGATGTGGGCCAACAACGAGGTGGGCACCGTGATGGACGTCGCAGATTTGGCGTCCGTTGCTGCTGAGTTCGGCGTGCCGATCCACAGCGATGCGGTACAGGCAGTCGGTGCCCTCGATGTCGATTTCGCCGCCAGCGGTCTGTCCGCGATGTCTATCGCTGCTCACAAGTTCGGTGGTCCGCACGGAGTGGGCGCGATGCTGCTGGGCCGCTCTGTCCCGTGCGAATCGCTTCTGCACGGCGGCGGGCAGGAGCGCGACGTGCGGTCGGGGACACCGGACACGGCGGGAGCGGTGGGAATGGCTGCCGCGCTCGAGGTGGCGGTGAACGGGCGTGACGATCATAGGACGCAGCTGACCGAGCTGCGGGAACGCATGATCGACGGCATCGTGGGCTCGGTTCCCGGCGCATCCATCAACGGTGGTAGAGGTGCGGATCGTTTGCCGGGAAACGTGCATGCGAGCTTCCCCGGTTGCGAGGGTGACTCGCTGCTGATGCTGCTCGATGCGGCCGGCATCGAATGTTCGACCGGATCTGCCTGCACCGCCGGGGTTGCGCGCGCGAGCCACGTGCTTCTCGCGATGGGAGTCGATCCGGACGACGCCCGTGGTTCGTTGCGATTTTCGCTCGGCCACACCAGTACCGACGCCGACGTCGATGCCCTACTCGACGCGTTGCCGCGCGTGGTCGAGCGCGCACGCGCCGCCGGCATGGCGTCGACGTCCAGGTAGCGGCACAACCAGGTAGCGGCACATCCAGGTAGCAGCTCATCGAGACAGGAAAGTAGGAGACATGCGAGTTCTGGCTGCCATGAGCGGCGGAGTCGACTCGGCTGTCGCGGCTGCGCGAGCAGTGGACGCCGGTCACGACGTTGTCGGGGTACATCTGGCGCTGTCCACCGCACCGGGGGCTCTGCGCACGGGTTCGCGGGGATGCTGCTCCAAGGAGGACGCCGGTGATGCGCGACGCGCCGCGGACGTTCTCGGTATTCCGTTCTACGTATGGGATTTCGCAGATCGGTTCAAAGAGGACGTGATCGACGACTTCGTGGCTTCGTACGCGGCAGGGGAGACCCCCAATCCGTGCCTGCGATGCAACGAGAAGATCAAGTTCGCGGCGCTGGCCGATCGCGCCGAAGCGCTCGGCTTCGATGCCGTCGCCACCGGCCATTACGCGCGGCTCGACGACGGCGTGTTGCGCCGTGCCGTCGACGCCGACAAAGATCAGTCGTACGTCTTGGGTGTGCTCAGCGCCCGTCAACTGTCGCGGGCGATGTTCCCCATCGGCGACACGCCGAAGGCTGCCGTCCGCGACGAAGCGTCGCAGCGCGGTCTCGCGGTCGCCGACAAGCCCGACAGTCATGACATCTGCTTCATTCCCTCCGGCGACACCCGTGCATTCCTGGGTGCTCGAATCGGTGTGCGGCCCGGCTCCGTGGTCGATGCCGACTCCGGTGCGGTCCTCGCCGAACACGAAGGCGTCCACGGCTTCACGGTCGGCCAACGCAAGGGTCTGGGAGTTCAGGGTCCGGCTGCGGACGGCAAGCCCCGCTACGTCACGTCCATCGAACCCGAGACGGGGACGGTGCGGGTGGGCTCGGCGGAACGGCTCGACGTCTGGATGATCGAGGCCACGCGGCCTGTATGGACTTCCGGCAGCGCTCCCGAGGACGAACTCGACTGTGTGGTGCAGGTGCGTGCTCACGGCGGTCTCGCCGACGCCGTCGCGCGGCTCGACGCGGATGTGCTGCGCATCGAACTGCGTTCTCCGTTGACAGGTGTGGCCCGTGGCCAGGCTGTGGTGCTCTACCGCCCGGACACCGACGGTGACGAGGTGATCGGCAGCGGCACCATCGCCGGCACCTCCGCTCGGTCTACTCGGACCGCGTCGTCGCGGTCGTGAGCGCGGATCCGACCAGCCCCGTCACGTCCGAGAAATCGGGAAAAGAGTTGCTCGCCGGTCGCGCTACCGCACTGGGCTCCTGGCCTGGCACTGACATCGCGGAGTCCGTGGCGACGATCATCGGTGAGGTGCCCGATCTGCCGCACGTGGTCGAACTACCCGGCCGCGGGCTGGGCGCCGACATGATCGGCCGAACCGGCGTGATGCTGGTCGACATCGAGCTCGACGTGGCGACCAGCGGGTATCGGGTCGGTTCGCGGGCGAGCACAACCGGACGACGTGCGCGCGACTTCCTGGCCGAGGACCTCGACGTTCTCGAGGAACAGTGGGAACTAGCGGGCCTACGAGGCAGCGGGCGGACGGTGAAAGTCCAGGCCGCCGGCCCGTTCACGATGGCTGCTGAAGTGGAGCTGCGACACGGGCACAGGGTCCTCACCGATCGAGGAGCGCTCCGGGACATCGCCGAATCACTGGCCGAAGGTGTCGCGGCTCATGCCGACGAGGTCGCCCGCAGATTGGGCGCCGCGGTGGTGGTGCAGTTCGACGAACCGCAGATCGCTGCGGTCCTCGGAGGACGGCTGCTGGGTGTGACCAGCATCGAGCAGATCGCCCCGGTGCCGGCACCCGACGTCGCCACCTTGCTGAGCACGGTGATCGAGCGAGTCGCTCGCCCGGTGATCGTGCACACTTGCTCGGCCGACGTGCCGTTCGAGGTGTTCGGCCGCAGCGGCGTCTCCGCGGTGTCGTTCGATCTGTCTCTGCTCACGCAGTCCAGGTACGACGCGGTGGGCGACTACCTCGAGGCCGGTGGCGTTCCGATTCTGGGCATCGTTCCCGCCATCGATCCGTCCGCGGTTCCGACGTGGCGTGAGAGCGCGACACCGGCCGTGCAGTTGATCGATCGGCTCGGGTTTGCGCGCCGGTTCCTCGCCGAGCGGATCAGTGTGTCGCCCACGTGCGGTCTCGCGGGAGCATCCTTACCGTGGGCGCGTCGTGCGCTGACCCTGGTCGGGGAAGTGCGTACGGCGCTGACCGAGGATCCCGACTCCCTATAGCCTGCGGTTGCCGCGGTTCTCGGGCGTGTCGGCCACCCGCGATAGTCTGCGGACGTGGACGAGATCGAGAGCAAATCGGCTTCCGGAATCACGGCAGCAACTCCGGAACAGAAGCAGCAGTGGCAGGAACTGGCGGAGGAAGTTCGAGGGCACCAGTTCCGCTACTACGTTCGCGATGCTCCGATCGTCTCGGACGGTCAGTTCGACGCGTTGCTCCGCCGTCTGCAGGCCATGGAGGACGAGCACCCCGATCTGCGGACACCGGACTCGCCGACCCAGCTGGTCGGCGGCGGGTTCGAGACCGACTTCACCGCGGTGGATCATCTGGAGCGAATGTTGTCCTTGGACAATGTCTTCGACGAAGACGAGCTCCGAGCGTGGGTTCGACGCATCGAGGTCGAGGCGGGGGAGAACCTGCACTATCTGTGCGAGGTCAAGATCGACGGCGTCGCGCTCGATCTGGTCTACGAGGACGGCCGGCTAATTCGCGCCGCCACCCGTGGAGACGGGCGCACCGGCGAGGACGTGACCCTCAATGCCCGCACCATCGACGACATCCCGGAGAAGCTCACTCCGGCCGACGGTTTTCCCATTCCGTCACTGCTCGAGGTCCGCGGCGAGGTGTTCTTCCGCCTCGAGGACTTCCAGACTCTCAACGCTTCCTTGGTCGAGCAGGGCAAGCCACCCTTCGCCAATCCGCGTAACTCTGCGGCGGGTTCTCTTCGTCAGAAGAATCCGGCCGTCACCTCGCGTCGTCGTCTCGGCATGATCTGTCACGGGTTCGGCAGAACGGAGGGGTTCGACGCCTCCGCCCAGTCCGTCGCCTACGACGCGCTGGCCGCGTGGGGACTGCCGGTGTCCACCCACACCGTGTTGGTGCAGGGAGTCGACGCCGTCGTCGAGCGCATGGCCTACTGGGGCGAGAACAGGCATTCCGTCGAGCACGAGATCGACGGTCTCGTGGTCAAGGTCGACGAGATGGCGTTGCACCGACGTCTCGGCGCTACCTCGCGGGCTCCGCGGTGGGCCATTGCGTTCAAGTATCCGCCCGAGGAGGCCACCACCACGTTGCTCGACATCAGGGTCAGCGTCGGCCGCACCGGTCGAGTCACACCGTTCGCCTTCATGGAACCGGTGCTGGTCGCCGGGTCCACGGTGTCGTTGGCCACGTTGCACAACGCATCCGAGGTGGTGCGCAAGGGTGTCCTCATCGGTGACCGGGTAGTGATTCGCAAGGCCGGGGAGGTCATTCCGGAGGTTCTCGGTCCGGTGGTCGACACGCGAACCGGAGACGAGCGGGCATTCGTCATGCCCACCCACTGCCCGGAATGCGGAACCGAACTGGCCCCTGCGAAGGAGGGCGACGCAGACATCCGGTGCCCCAATTCACGGTCGTGCCCGGCGCAGTTGCGTGAACGTGTGTTCCACGTAGCCGGGCGAGGCGCCTTCGACATCGAGGTCCTGGGCTACGAGGCCGCCACCGCGCTGCTCGCTGCCGAGGTCATCGAGGACGAGGGTGATCTGTTCGATCTCACTGCAGAGAGCCTCGCGCGCACCGAGCTGTTCAGGACGAAGGCCGGAGCGCTGTCCGCCAACGGCCGTCGGCTGCTCGACAACCTGGGTCGAGCCAAGAATCAACCCCTGTGGCGGGTACTGGTCGGGTTGTCGATTCGGCACGTCGGACCCACTGCAGCACGAGCGTTGGCCGCTCGATTCGGCAGTCTCGAGGCGATACGCAACGCGTCGGAGGAGGAACTCGCTGCGGCCGACGGCGTCGGTCCCACCATCGCGCGCGCCGTGGTCGAGTGGTTCGACGTCGACTGGCACCGGTCCATCGTGGACAAGTGGTCTGCTGCCGGGGTCACGATGGAGGACGAGCGAAACGAGAGCATCGAACGCACCCTCGACGGCATGTCGATCGTCGTGACCGGCTCGCTGGCTACTTTCACACGCGACGACGCCAAGGAGGCAATCCTGGCGCGGGGCGGGAAGGCAGCGGCGTCGGTGTCGAAGAAGACCGCGTTCGTCGTGGTCGGCGAGGCCCCCGGATCCAAGCACGACAAGGCGATCGAGCTCGGCGTCCCGGTCCTGGACGAGGACGGCTTCAGAACGCTTCTCGACGAGGGGCCGGATGCCGCTCGCGCGCTCGTGGAGTCAGCCGAGGACGGTGGCGACGATGCCGGCTAGGTAGCCCAGTCGCGCGATCTCCGACGGGCGAAAATCAGGCCCACCCGGACGTCCCAGGACCAGAACGGCACCCGTCGATCCCAGCGGCGCCGCCGCGAGCGTGGTGTCCATGTCTTTCCAGGACTGCGGTACCCACGCTGCCTCGGCATCGAGTGTCATGGGTTTCTCGAGCGGCATCCAGGGCATGTCGTCCGCACGAGATTCCGGTGCGCCCGAGCTCCCGACGATGACGGCAGGGCCGTGTGGGCTCATCCCGACGACGGTGCTCCATCCCACTCGCAGCACGCGGGGTGCGCCGTCCACCAGCACCTGAAATCGATCATCGTGGGCGGTGGCAACCCGGTCGATCAGCTCGAGTTCGCGATGGGTGTCGAGAATGCCGGCGTACGGCCGGATGGAATCGACGCGCACGTCGGCGAGGTTCTCGGCCGCGGTGATCAGCGTGTCCGGTAGCGCGCCGGGTGCAACTTCCACCACCAGATCGTCCACGGCGTATCCGTCGCCACGTTCGATCACGTCCAGCGAGAGAATGTCGGCGCCGACCGAGCCCAGGGCCACGGCGAGCGACCCAAGACTGCCCGGTCGATCCGGCAACTGGACCCGCAGGAGATACGACACGCGCACATCCTTGCACTGGTTGCCGACTCTCTCGACCCGCAGCGCGGCGGGCCGAGGCCGTCGACGTGCAAGGAGCGCCACGAACTAAGCTTCGCCTCATGCGTTACGAAACGAAGGGGGCCTGACGGACGTGTCTGCCATTTCCCGCGACGAGGTCGCTCACCTCGCCCGACTGTCCCGACTCGAGCTCGGGGATGACGAACTGGACGCCTTCGCCGGTCAGCTCGACGCCATCCTGGAGCACGTCAAAGCCGTTTCCGAAGTGGACGTCACCGGCGTCGACGCGACGGCGAGCCCACTCGCTGTGACCAACGTCACCAGGCCCGACGTCATCGTTCCGGGTCTGAGGCCGGAGAGTGCGCTGGCGGAAGCGCCCTCCTCCGAGCAGAGCCGCTTCGCCGTTCCTCGCATCCTGGGGGAGGAACAGTGACCGACCTCATCAGGCTCACCGCGGCCGATCTGGCCGACAAGATTCGCACCCGCGAGGTGTCCGCAGTCGAAGTAACCCGCGCGCATCTCGATCGCATCGCCGAGGTCGACGGCACCCTGCATGCGTTCCTCCATGTCGCCGGCGACGACGCGATCACCGCCGCTCGGGCCGTCGACGACGATCTGGCCGCCGGAGCGGAACCGGCGTCGCCCCTGGCGGGTGTCCCGCTGGCGCTCAAGGACGTCTTCACCACCACCGACATGCCCACGACCGCCGGCTCGAAGATGCTCGAGGGGTGGGTCTCGCCGTACGACGCGACGGTGACGGCACGACTGCGCGCGGCCGGAATCCCGCTGTTGGGCAAGACGAACATGGATGAGTTCGCCATGGGATCGTCCACGGAGAACAGCGCATACGGACCGACCAGAAATCCCTGGGACACCACACGCGTTCCCGGCGGTTCGGGCGGTGGCTCCGCGGCCGCACTCGCGTCGTTCGAAGCACCGTTGGCCATCGGAACCGACACCGGCGGGTCGATCCGGCAGCCCGCAGCGGTCACGGGGACGGTCGGGTGCAAGCCCACCTACGGCGGAGTGTCGCGCTTCGGCCTGATCGCTTGCGCATCGTCGCTGGATCAGGGCGGTCCCTGTGGCCGCACGGTTCTCGACACCGCGCTCCTGCACCAGGTCATCGCCGGCCACGACCCGCGGGATTCGACGTCGGTGGACGCCGCTGTGCCCGACGTCGTGAGCGCTGCGTTGGCCGGCGCGGCGGGCGATCTGACGGGTGTACGCGTGGGTGTGGTCAAGGAGCTGCACTCCGATGCGTATCAGCCCGGCGTCATCTCGTCCTTCGATGCGGCCGTCGAGGTGCTCACCTCGCTCGGCGCCGAGGTGGTCGAGGTTTCCTGCCCGAGTTTCGAGCACGCGCTCGCGGCCTACTACCTGATCCTGCCGTCGGAGGTGTCGTCCAACCTCGCGCGGTTCGACGCGATGCGATACGGACAACGCGTGGGCGACGACGGTACGCACAGCGCCGATCAGGTCATGGCACTGTCGCGAGCTGCGGGATTCGGCGCAGAAGTCAAGCGTCGCATCATGATCGGCACCTACGCGCTGTCGGCTGGATATTACGACGCGTACTACGGACAGGCACTGAAGATCCGAACGCTGATCGCGCAGGACTTCGACAAGGCGTACCAGCAGGTGGACGTTCTGGTCTCGCCCACCACGCCCTCGACGGCCTTCGCATTGGGGGAGAAGGTGGACGACCCCATCGCCATGTATCTCTACGACCTCTGCACACTGCCGACCAACCTGGCGGGCCACCCCGCCATGTCCGTCCCGTCGGGTCTGGCGGACGGTCTGCCGGTCGGACTGCAGATCATGGCCCCTGCGATGGCCGACGACAGGCTGTACCGTGTCGGTGCCGCGTACGAAGCGGCGCGAGGGGAGTTTCCGCAGCCCCCCGCGATCTGACCCACCAGGGGAACCGTGCGAGACGGCAGTCCACAACCTTCGAGAGGTTCAGATGACGCGAATCGGCATTCTCACCAGCGGGGGCGACTGTCCCGGACTCAACGCGGTCATTCGCGGAGCAGTTCTCAAGGGATCCGCTGTGTACGGACAGGAGTTCGTCGGATTTCTCGGCGGCTGGCGAGGGCTGGTCAACGGTGACGTGATTCCGCTCGATCGCGGTGTCGTGCGCGGTCTGTCGCACCAAGGCGGAACCATCCTGGGTACCAGCCGAGTCGGGCCGTACATCGAGCCGGATGGCGGTGCGAAGAACATCCAGAAGACGATGGACGAGCTTGGCGTGGACGGCGTCATCGCGATCGGCGGTGAGGGTACAGCCAGCGCGTCGAAGCGGTTGTTCGAGGACGGGATCAACATTGTCGGCGTTCCCAAGACCATCGACAACGACCTCGACGCCACCGACTACACGTTCGGGTTCGACACCGCGGTGGAGATTGCGACCGAGGCCATCGATCGGCTTCGCACCACCGGCAACTCCCACAACCGATGCATGGTGCTCGAGGTCATGGGTCGGCACGCCGGGTGGATCGCCTTGCACTCCGGCATCGCGGGCGGAGCGCACGCGATTCTCATCCCCGAACATCCCGAAAGCATCGATCAGATCTGTGCGTGGGCGGTCAGCGTGCGCGATCGCGGCAGGTCGCCGATGGTCGTCGTCGCCGAGGGCTTCACCCTTCCGGACATGGCGGCAGCACATTCGACGAAGGGTCTCGACGGATTCGACCGCCCCCGGCTCGGCGGCATCGGGGAGTGGCTTGCCCCGATGATCGAGTCACGTACTGGAATCGAGACGCGCGCAACCGTTCTGGGGCACATCCAGCGCGGCGGCGTGCCGACGGCCTTCGACCGCGTGTTGGCCACGCGCCTCGGTATGGCCATCGTCGATCTGGTCGCGGACGGCGGCTGGGGACAGATGGTGGCGTTGCACGGAACCGACATCGCACGCGTCGGGTTCTCGGAGGCGCTGGCCAACCACAAGACGGTGCCGAACGAGCGGTACCAGGAGATGCGCGTCATCTTCGGGTGAGCTCGCATCGGATCGATCGGGCCGGCGCGTCAGGCGAACCGCGTCACTTAAACTCGGAGCCATGACTGCTCCCACCTCCTCCGCGTCGGCGTCTCTGATGGACTACGACGAGGTGATCGCGCGCTTCGACCCGGTGCTGGGAATGGAAGTTCACGTCGAACTCGGCACCGAGACGAAGATGTTCTGTGGCTGCCCCACCGAGTTCGGCGGCGAGCCCAACACTCAGGTCTGCCCGGTGTGCCTGGGGTTGCCGGGTGCACTTCCGGTGGTGAATGCGGCGGCAGTCGAGTCGGCCATCCGCATCGGGCTCGCGCTGAACTGCTCCATCACCCCATGGGGACGGTTCGCCCGAAAGAACTACTTCTATCCCGATCAGCCCAAGAACTATCAGATCTCGCAGTACGACGAGCCGATCGCCACCGAGGGCTACCTCGACGTGGTTCTCGACGACGGATCCACGTGGCGCGTCGACATCGAGCGCGCGCACATGGAGGAGGACACCGGCAAGTCGCTGCACGTGGGCGGTGCGACGGGTCGCATCGATGGCGCGAGCCATTCGCTACTGGACTACAACAGGGCCGGGGTGCCGCTGGTCGAAATCGTGACCAAGACCATCGAAGGTGCCGGGGAGCGTGCGCCCGAGGTGGCTCGGGCCTACGTGACGGCCCTACGCGAGTTGATTCGCGAGCTCGGAGTATCCGACGTGCGCATGGACCAGGGGTCGTTGCGCTGCGACGCAAACGTGTCGTTGATGGAGAAAGACGCGCCCGAGTTCGGTACCCGGACCGAGACCAAGAACGTCAACTCCCTCAAGAGTGTCGAGGTAGCCGTGCGGTACGAGATGCGCCGTCAGGCAGCGGTTCTCGCAGACGGCGGCGAGATCGTCCAGGAAACGCGGCACTTTCAGGAAGCCGACGGCAGCACGTCGGCGGGTCGAAAGAAGGAGACGGCGGAGGACTACCGGTACTTCCCCGAGCCCGATCTGGAGCCCGTTGCCCCGGATGCGGCATGGGTGGAGGAACTTCGCGCCACAATTCCCGAGGCGCCGTGGCTCACCCGCGCGCGCATCCAGAAAGACTGGGGTTGGTCGGATCTGGTCATGCGCGACGTCGTCAACGCCGATGCGCTGGGACTGATCACGGCGACCGTGGACGCAGGCGCCACACCGGATGCCGCTCGAAGTTGGTGGGTCGCCTACTTGTCTCAGCAGGCCAACACCAGCGGAGTGACGCTGCAGGATCTGCCGATCACGCCGTCGCAGGTTGCCCGAGTGGCGGCACTGGTGGCCGACCGCACCCTTACCAATGCCAACGCACGCAAGGTCGTCGACGGTGTGCTCGCCGGTGAGGGTGATCCGGACGCGGTGGTCGAGGCTCGCGGCCTGGCGGTGGTGCAGGACGACTCGGCCCTCGAGACCGCAGTGTCGGAAGCCTTGGCCGCCAACCCGTCCGTCGCCGACAAGATCCGCGGTGGCAAGGTGCAGGCCGCCGGTGCCATCGTCGGCGCCGTCATGAAAGCGACCAAGGGCCAGGCGGATCCGGCTCGGGTCAAAGAGCTCGTCATCGCTGCCTGCAGCTGAATTTTACTGCTGCGAGTTGTCAGTCGGCTCCGCCGCCGCCGGCGGGGACCGGCACGATGACGACACGATCGTCCGTCGGTCCCGGTTGGCCGCCGTCCTTGTTGACTGTGCTGACCCACACTTGACCTTCGCCGCCGAGGGCGGCTCCGCGGAGACGGCCGTAGCGATCCTGCACCGCGAGTGTCGGCGGTGTGGTGACGGCGCCGGTGTTCGGATCCACCGGAACCACGGCGAGCGCGCGCGCGTCGGTCATCGATACCGACACCGAGCCGGGACCGGCGGCGCATCCGCCCACTCCGGGCTTGTCGGGCCACGTCCAGACCGGGGTCACCACGGCGCCTTCGGGAGTGATGCGGGAAAGACGATCCTCGGCGGCGGTGGCGTCGGTGACCCAAGTGCTGCCGGTGCCATCGATGCACAGATCGCCTGCCCGTCCGATTCCGCTCATGATGATGCGCGGCGTGGTCTGCGACGATGCGTCGACGCGAGGGTCGACGACGGAGAGAACCTTGCCGGCGAGCGATGTCGGGTCTGAGGAGAGCGCAGGATTGCCCGCGTCTCCGGTGATCACGCGTAGTTCGCCCGGTGAGGTGAAGTCGAGGGCGCCGGAGTTGACCGAGCCACGTGGAATTCCGGAGAGAACTGTCTTGGGTACGTCACCGGCGGCGATGCGGACCACACGGTTGTCCGAGGCCGTCGTGATGTACGCGTAGAGCAGTCTGTCCTCGCTGTAGGTGGGCGACAACGCGATGTCGAGAAGGCCGCCGTCGCCGCTGCCGTCCACCGGCACGGTGACCACCGGTCGTGGGGTGCTTCCTGGCGCAACCTCGAAGATGGTTCCGGTGCGGCGCTCGCCGACGAGGGCCGAGGCGGCGCCGGGAAGAACGACCAAGCCGGACAGGGTGTCCAGGCACGTCGCCACGACGTTCGGGTCCGGATCGACGCACGGTTCGGTGGGGTCGGGTGGCGGCGGTGGAGTGCTCGACCCGGGGGCTCCCGGCTCGACCGGGGCGATGTCGGCAGCGCCGAAGCTCGGTTCGGGTGAAAAGGGGGTGGATGCCGAGTCGTCGAACCGCGCACATCCCGCCGAGGCGGTCAGAGCTGCCATCACCACCGCGCAGAGTATGCGGGTCGAGCCGAATCGTCCGCCCCCGGTCACCGCACACCCTTCTCAATGAAGATCCCAACCGTCATGAGATCCCACGGTACGGGTCGCGCCTGCGAGGAGATGAGGGTCGCCGCATCTAGGGTGGATCGGGTGAGTGAAAAGTCCGATGACACAGGCCGTTCTGACACTGGTTACAGCCCGGCCGCCAGCCCCTACGATCAGCCGACGGAACGGATAGGCGACACCAGCGGTTCATCGAATTCCGGTTCGTCCAATTCCGGTTCGTCCCTTCCTCGGACCGACGACGACCTCGACGCGGGCTCGTCGGCCCGTACGGAGGCCATGCCTTCTTCCGGTTCGAGCTACCGCCGGGATGCTCGTGATTCCGACGTCGACGCTGCACGGCCCGCCTACGACGACGGCGAAACGCAGGCCATGCCTGCTGCCGCCGCCTCGGCGGCGGCGGTGACACCGGAGACCCGCACGGTTCCCGAGAAGCGCGGCACCCTTGATCTGGGTTTGTTGGTCCTGCGTCTGAGCGTGGGCGGCATCGTGTTGGTGCACGGTCTGCAGAAGCTGGTGGGCTGGTTCGACGGTCCGGGTCTGTCCGGCTTCCAGGACGTCGTGGCGGGCGCGGGTTACGACCAGCCGCGACTGCTGTCCATCCTCGGGGCGGTCGGAGAGGTAGCCGGTGGTGCTCTGCTGATCCTGGGTCTCGCCACTCCGTTGGCCGGAGCGGCCGTGCTCGCGGTCATGGTCAACGCGTGGTTGGTTCGTCAGGTCGGTGAGCCCGGCCTGCAGTTCTTCGCACCGAACGGCGTGGAGTACGAGACGTTGCTGGCGCTCGCTGCGGCGGCGATCATCTTGACGGGTCCGGGCCGGATCGCGATCGACGGCGGTCGCGGGTGGGCGCGTCGCCCGTTCGTCGGGTCCATGTTCGCGCTCGTGCTCGGCGCGGGTGGTGCTGCGGCACTGTGGATCTTCCTCAACGGCGCCAACCCGTTCGTCGTCTAGTTCTGCTCGTTCTCGGCCGTTCCGGTCTCGACTGGTGTGGTTTCGGTTGGCGTGGTCCCGTGCTCGGAATCGGTGTCGGTGGATTCGGCCGACGGGTCCGGGACCGCTCCGCCGCTGGCGCGGGAGAGCCGAGGCAACGAGTCGACGGTCACGGCCGGTAGTCGGACGGTGGAACCGTCGGCCAGCGTGGCCCGGCCCCACCCGAAGCGGGGGAAGAGTAGTCCCGTGACAGATGTCCAGGGTGTGGTGGTGGTGCCGAACGCACGTCGGGAGACGAAGTGCTCCGGCGTCACGACGGTGCGGACTCGCAGAATCCAGTAGGCGAGAGCGACGGGGAGCGCGAGCATCCACCCGAAGAGTGCGGGCGCTCCCACCACCGGGAACGACACCCCGAAAAGAAACAGCGCGACCCCGGACAACGCCAGGGGCGGGATTCGGAACACCGTCGGAGCTGCCGGGGACGCGTCGGTGGCGGGGCTGCCGGTATGGGAGACTGTCTGAGGTGGTTCGGACTGCTGCGAGGACGACACCCCTTCATCTTCGCACTGCACACACGCCATCCCACATAATGGGATCACGAGTTCGGTAAGTTTGACTGGCACCACATCACGCGCCTAACGTCACACGCGTGAAGCATGAAGAGTTCCTCGTAATCGGCAGGCGCGTCGTCGTCTGAGCCGAAACTCTCCACGCTCAGCCACGTCGCGCCACCCTCGTACAGCACTCGCTGACGGGGGTTTTTTCTTGCCCGGATGAAGATCTAAGGAAGCACCAGTGAGCGCACCCACCGCCCGGCCCGGCCCGGCACCACGCAAGGTCACGCCTGCCGCCGATCGTCCCTCTCCGTCCGCGACGCCCACGCGTCGCCCGCTGCCGCCAGAGCGCCTCACGGGCGCGAAATCGGTGGTTCGCTCCCTCGAGGAGCTCGAGGTCGACGTCGTCTTCGGTATTCCCGGCGGTGCCGTTTTGCCCGTGTACGACCCGCTTCTCGACTCGAAGAAGGTGCGGCACGTCCTGGTGCGGCACGAGCAGGGCGCCGGCCACGCCGCTACCGGCTACGCACAGGCCACCGGACGTGTGGGTGTCTGCATCGCGACGTCTGGTCCCGGCGCGACCAATCTGGTGACTCCGCTGGCCGACGCGCAGATGGATTCCGTTCCTATCGTGGCGATCACCGGCCAGGTGGGCCGTGCGTTGATCGGCACCGACGCGTTCCAGGAAGCCGACATCTCCGGCATCACCATGCCCGTCACCAAGCACAACTTCCTCGTCACCGAGGCCGTCGACATTCCTCGGGTCATCGCCGAGGCGTTCTATCTGGCGTCGTCGGGACGCCCGGGCGCGGTGCTGGTCGACATCCCGAAAGACGTGCTGCAGGCCCAGACCACGTTCTCCTGGCCGCCCGAGATGCGGCTGCCCGGTTACCGTCCGGTGACGAAGCCGCACGGCAAGCAGGTCCGCGAGGCTGCGCGGCTGATCGCCGCGGCGAAGAAGCCGGTGCTCTACTGCGGTGGCGGCATCATCAAGTCCAACTCCTCACCGGAGCTGCTCGAGCTGGCAGAGCTGACGGGTATCCCCGTCGTCACCACGTTGATGGCTCGCGGCGTGTTCCCGGACAGTCACGACCTCAACCTCGGCATGCCGGGCATGCACGGCACCGTGGCGGCAGTGGCCGCTCTGCAGAAGAGCGACCTGCTGATCACCCTGGGGGCGCGATTCGACGACCGTGTGACGGGTCGACTCGACTCGTTCGCCCCCGAGGCGAAGGTGGTGCACGCGGACATCGATCCCGCCGAGATCGGCAAGAACCGTTTCGCCGACGTGCCCATCGTGGGCGACTGCCGCGAGGTCATCATCGAGCTCATCGAGGCGATCCGCGCAGACAGGGCCACCGGAACGTCGTTGGATCTGACGGACTGGTGGACATATCTGGAGAATGTCCGGCGCACCTATCCGCTGAGCTACGACCGCCCGTCCGACGGTGCCATGTCGCCGGAGTTCGTGATCCAGTCCATCGGCAAGTTCGCGGGACCCGACGCGGTCTACTGCGCCGGCGTCGGCCAGCACCAGATGTGGGCCGCACAGTTCATCAGCTACGAGAAGCCGCGTACGTGGCTGAACTCCGGTGGTCTGGGGACCATGGGTTACGCCGTGCCGGCCGCCATGGGTGCCAAGATGGGCTTGCCCGACACCGAGGTGTGGGCGATCGACGGCGACGGCTGCTTCCAGATGACCAATCAGGAGCTGGCCACGTGCGCGGTGGAAGGCATTCCGATCAAGGTGGCCGTCATCAACAACGGCAACCTCGGCATGGTCCGGCAGTGGCAGACCCTCTTCTACGAAGAGCGCTACTCCAACACCGAGCTGGGCACGCACGGCACGGTACGGATCCCCGACTTCCTCAAGCTCGCAGAGGCTCTGGGATGCGTCGGTTTGCGGTGCGAGCGTGAAGAGGACGTCGACGCGGTCATCGCACAGGCCCGCGAGATCAACGACCGTCCGGTGGTCATCGACTTCATCGTCGGCAAGGACGCACAGGTGTGGCCCATGGTTGCTGCCGGAACCGGCAACTCGGAGATCATGGCGGCGCGCGGAATCCGGCCGCTGTTCGACAACGACGAGGAGGCCGCGCAGGAACCCGGTTCCGTCGGTGACGTCACCGAGACCGCACAGGGCATGAACTCGAAAGGCATCGATCAGTGAGTACCAGTCACACCCTGAGCGTTCTGGTGGAAGACAAGCCCGGAGTGCTCGCGCGTGTCGCGTCGTTGTTCTCTCGCCGCGGGTTCAATATCGCCTCACTTGCCGTGGGCGGCACCGAAGTTCCCGAGATCTCGCGCATGACCATCGTGGTCACCGTTGACGAGTTCCCGCTCGAGCAGGTGACGAAGCAGCTGAACAAGCTGGTGAACGTCATCAAGATCGTCGAGCAGGAGTCCGACACCTCGGTAGCGCGCGAGCTGTTGCTGATCAAGGTGCGTGCCGATGCCAGCGTGCGCAGCGAAGTCATCGAGACGGTGAACCTGTTCCGCGCCAAGGTGATCGATGTCTCACCGGAGGCCGTGACCGTCGAAGCGACGGGCACCAGATCCAAACTCGAAGCATTGCTGCGGATGCTGGACCCGTACGGTGTTCGCGAGATCGTGCAGTCCGGCGTCGTCGCTGTCGGGCGTGGACCGAAGTCCATCACCTCCTCGCGCTAGAAAAATTCTGACCGGAAAGACAGACAACCCGGGCACTTTCGTCCGGGGCAACGTAGGAGGAAACCACAGTGGCAGTCGAGATGTTCTACGACGACGACGCCGATCTTTCGATCATTCAGGGCCGCAAGGTCGCGGTGATCGGATACGGAAGCCAGGGCCACGCGCACTCGCTCAGCCTCCGCGACTCGGGCGTCGACGTCCGCATCGGCCTCAAGGAAGGCTCGAAATCGCGTGACAAGGCTGCCGAGCAGGGCCTGGGCGTCGGTACACCGGCCGAGGTCTCGGAGTGGGCAGACGTCATCATGCTGCTCGCGCCCGACACGGCGCAGGCACAGATCTTCAAGGACGACATCGAGCCGAACCTCAAGGACGGCGACGCCCTGTTCTTCGGGCACGGACTCAACATCCACTTCAAGCTCATCGAGGCACCCGACAACATCACCGTCGCCATGGTCGCCCCCAAGGGCCCCGGCCACCTGGTGCGTCGCCAGTTCGTCGACGGCAAGGGTGTGCCCGCACTCATCGCCGTCGATCAGGACCCCAAGGGCGAGGGTCAAGCGCTTGCCCTGTCCTACGCTCGCGGCATCGGCGGCACCCGCGCCGGCGTGATCAAGACCACGTTCAAGGAAGAGACCGAGACCGACCTCTTCGGCGAGCAGGCTGTGCTGTGCGGTGGCACCGAGGAACTGGTCAAGACCGGTTTCGAGGTCATGGTCGAGGCCGGCTACGCACCCGAGATGGCGTACTTCGAGGTGCTGCACGAGCTCAAGCTCATCGTTGACCTCATGTACGAGGGCGGCATCGCTCGCATGAACTACTCGGTGTCCGACACCGCAGAGTTCGGCGGCTACCTCTCCGGTCCGCGCGTCATCGACGCCGGCACGAAGGAGCGCATGAAGGCGATCCTCGCCGACATCCAGTCCGGTGAGTTCACCAAGCGTCTCGTCGCCAACGTCGAGAACGGCAACACCGAGCTCGAGGGGCTGCGCAAGGAGAACGCCGAGCACCCCATCGAGGTCACCGGCAAGAAGCTGCGCGATCTGATGAGCTGGGTCGACCGGCCCATCACCGAGACCGCCTGACCGCTCGCCGCACCCCTTCCAGTCCTACTGAAGGGCACCTTCAGTCGATCTACCCGACTGAAGG
>JBASAM010000093.1:0-24517 GCA_049650605.1 Rhodococcus sp. (in: high G+C Gram-positive bacteria)
GCAACGGCCCCCGGGCCGCATCCGGCGCCGGCCCCGGCGATCGCTCCCGAGACACATCCACCTGCGGCCCCCGATGCGGCGCCCTTGGCTCCGCCCTCCGCGATCTGGCTGTAGACGCCGGAGCCGGCACAGCCACCGCGATCGTTGTGCACAATGCAGCCGGTGGCGTCGAACGTCGAATACGGCTCGACTGCACTCGATGTCGGAGCTGGTTGTGCGGACGCAACGCCTGCACCGATCGTCAGCGCCAGTGGAACGAACGCGGCGCCGATCGCGTATCGACGCAGCGACACCATGTTTCGACGAATCATCATTTTGTTCCCCCCTACGGAATGTTTCGGACACCGTCGACGCTAGGCCGAGCATGAATATTCGGACAATGACGTGCACGCACGACATTGTTTCGTCTACATGGATGCAATTCGGCCCGCCGCACCGGCCGTCTGACTAGGGTGTGGCCATGTCGGGGGACGTTGTGGTGGTCGGTGCGGGGCTCAGTGGGCTGGTGTGTGCGCGGGAATTGGAGCGCGCCGGACGGTCCGTGACCGTTCTCGAAGCCGCCGACCGGATCGGGGGGAAAGTTCTCACCCGCGACCTAGCCGGTCACCATGTCGACTACGGCGCACACTGGGTCGGTGGCGATCAAACAGCCGTGCTTGATCTCGCACGCGAGCTCGGAATCGAGACCGCACCCGAGCCGAGGCGTCGGCGGGGCGCCGAAGAACTGATGGCCCTCTCAGGTGCGGTGCGGTCGTATCACGGGGAGATACCACCGATCCCGCTGCGCGACATGCCGGCTGTGGGGCTCGGAATAGCGCGCCTGGACCTGCTCGTCCGCAGATCGCACCGCCGGACCTTTCCCCTGGTGGACGGGTGGCGCCCGACCGACGACGAGATGTCCGACGCAATCACTCGGCGGTTTTTCCCGACGCAGGCGGGCAAGGACATCTTCACGTGCTTCTACCGCTTGATCTTCGGCGCCGACCCGGACCAGGTACCGGCCCGAGCGGCGCTCGAGTATCTGCGCGCAGCCGGCAGCATTCGCGCCATCGCCGAGGTACGCAACGGTGCCCAGGAGCGGTTTTTCACCGGCGGCACCGCAGCCCTCGTCGATGCTGTGGCGCAACGCCTCTCATCGGCGCCGATCACCGGATCCCCGGTCACCGCCATCCGACAGGATTCGTCGGGGGTGGACGTGGTGACCGCCGAAGCAACGCACCGCGCGTCGGCCGTCGTGCTGGCGGTTCCGCTACCCCTCGTGGCCGATATCGATGTCGACCTCCCCACCGCCATTCGGGCGCGCGTGGTGTCGTCGCGCATGGGTGAATACGCCAAGACGATTGTCGTGTACGACCACCCGTGGTGGCGCGAGGCCGGACTCACCGGCACCGTCCTGGACACCGACGGTCCGGTACAGATGATCGTCGACGGCAATGCCGCCGGTGATTCCCCGGGGGTGCTGGTGGCATTCAGCGGAGGCCGAGCGGCCGCAGACCTGTTCGAGCGGGGTGATCGACGAAGCGCCGTCGTGGACGAGCTCGTGCGATTGTTCGGTGACGAAGCACTGTCTCCGCTCCAGGTCGACGACATCACGTGGTCGCAGGAGCCATGGCTCGCAGGTGCGCCGACCGCGATTCCGGCATCGGGTGGGATGTTCCGACCCGAGGATCTTCGGACCGGTCGAATCCATTGGGCCGGAACCGATTTGTCCGACCGCTGGCCCGGCTACCTCGACGGCGCAGTGCGATCCGGACGGCGAGCTGCCGCCGAGATCGCCGGCTGATCTGCTACTCGGGCTCGGACAGTCCAGCCCGCTCGTCACGCTCGGCCCACTCGATCAACGGCTCGATCGAGTACACGGCGCCGTCTATCCCCGCATGCACGTCGCCGAGCTCGGCGAACCGCGCGGGAACAGTGAACATCGTGAAATCGGCGGGGTCGACACTGGAGACCTCGTCCCACGACACAGGCGTCGACACAGTCGCTTCGGCGTTGCCCCGAACCGAGTACGCACTCGCGATGGTGTGATCACGCGCATTCTGGTTGTAGTCGACGAACACTTTCGTCGGGTCACGGTCCTTTCGCCACCACGTCGTGGTGACGTCGTCGGGCACCCGCCGCTCGACCTCGCGGGCGAACGCCAGGGCGGCCCGTCGCACGTCGGTGAACCCGTGACTCGGCGCAATACGCACGTAGACGTGCAGGCCGTTACCACCGGAGGTCTTCGGCCACCCGACGGCGCCGAGTTCGTCCAGCACCTCCTTCACGGCTGCGGCCACACGACGGACTCGGTCGAACGGACAGTCCGGCATCGGATCCAGATCGATGCGCCATTCGTCCGGGCTCTCCACATCGGCGCGGCGGCTGTTCCACGGGTGGAACTCCACCGTCGACATCTGCACAGCCCAGATCACGTGCGCCAACTCGGTGACACACAGCTCGTCGGCGGTGCGGTTGTAGCGCGGGAAGGTGACCTTCACGGTCTCCATCCAGTCGGGCGCACCTTTCGGTAAACGCTTCTGATGCACCTTGTCCCCGGCCAGACCGTCTGGAAATCGGTGCATCATGCACGGGCGCTCCCGCAAGGCGCCGACAATCCCGTCACCGACGGCGAGGTAGTACTCGACGAGATCGCGCTTGGTGGCACCGCTGGCCGGGAAATAGACACGATCAGGGTTGGACACCCGCACCGTACGTCCGCGCACGTCGAGCTCGATCGCCGGTGACGTGGAAGCCATGACGTGATACTAGTGCTCGGTAGCGGGTACACACTCGGTACCGACATCACTCGATCAGCACCTCAGGAGCACACCTTGATTTTCATCACCGCCAAGTTCAAGGTCAAAGCCGAGCACGCCGACAATTGGCCGGAGATTTCGCGTGACTTCACGCAGGCGTGCCAGGCCGAGGAAGGGTGCCTCTGGTACTTCTGGTCGCGCACACTGGACGACCCCACCGAGTACGTCCTCGTGGAGGCGTTCCGCGATCCCGACGCCGGTGCCGCGCACGTGAACTCGGATCACTTCGCGAAAGCGCAGAAGGATCTTCCGCCCTACCTGCAGGAGACCCCGAAGATCATCAGCCAGGAGGTCGACGGCACCGACTGGAACGAGCTCGGCGAACTGGCTGTGCCCTCGTGAAAACGGTCAATGTCGTCGTCAACCTGCCGGTCACCGATATCGCGACGGCCCGGTCCTTCTACACCGATTACCTCGGGCTGAGAAACGAGGAATTCAACTTGGGGTGGGTCGCGCGGTTCACCTCTCCCGAGAAGAAGGTGAGCGTGCAGCTCGTCACCGGTGATGCCAGTGCACCGGAGGACTCGGCCATGTCGGTGTTCACCGACGACATCGAGAGTGCCTACGCCGAGGCGCAGGACCTGGGCTACGAGATCGTGCATCCGTTGACGACGGAACCGTGGGGAGTCGTGCGGTTCTTCGTTCGCGCGCCCGACGGGACAGTCGTCAACGTGGCGAGCCACCCCGACTGAGCACGGTGTGGCCGAGCGTACGTACTGCATCGGCGAACTGTCCCGGCAATTCCTGGGGCGGGTTGTGCCCGGCGTCGACCTGTCGGACGTCGACCAGATCGGTGAAATGCGCCGTGTGATCGGGAGCGCCATACAGCGCCGCGACGGTGTCCTCGGTGGGGTCTATCGCGATGGTCGGGACGGTGACAGCCGGCTGTTGCGCGAGTAGATCCTGCGTCGCCGCGTAGGCAGGGTCACCGGGCTCGAGGCCGTATCGGTGCCGGTACGAGTGGACGCACACATTCACGAAGTCCGGGTTGTCGAACGAGGGGCTCGTCGCCGCGAGCTCCGAGTCACCGAAGCGCCACGTCGGGGACCAGTCGGTCCACAAGGTCTGCGCGATCTCGGCGCGATAGGCCTCGAGGCCGGCTCGCCCCCGCTCGGAATGCAGGTAGTACTGGTACCAATAACGCTTCTCCAGGTGCGGGAGCACTGGTGTGGACACGGCTGCGTCGATGTCCTGCACCAGGTACCCGGAGACGCTGACCAGGCCCGACACCAACTGCGGCCACACCGCCGCGACGGAGCAGGCCGCCCGGCCGCCCCAGTCGTAACCGGCGACCAATGGCCGGTCCAGTTCCAGCGCGCGGATCAGCTCCCGCAGGTCGTGCGCCAACGCTGCCTGCTCCCCGGACCGAGGTGTCGCGGCGTCCACGAATCGCGTCGGGCCGAACCCGCGCAGGTAGGGCACCACGACGTCGAACCCGGACTCGGCCAGCAACCGGGCGACGTCGTCGTAGGACCTGGTGTCGTACGGAAATCCGTGTAGCAACACCACCGAGGGCCCGGCCGGATCACCGTGCCGCTCGACACCGACGTCGAGAACTCCGGCGCGGACCATCGTCAAGTTTGTCGGCGACATACTTCACATCATGCCCGCGCTCGTCACCAGCGTGACGCAGTGCTCGACCAGGCGCTCCCGGTCGACCTCGAGTTCACCGTCGAGGTAGGAGGTGAACAGCGCCGTCAGCGCCCCCACCACCGCGGTGGCGGTGAGCAGCCGGTCGGTCTCGTCGGACTCGGGAGGAAGCTGCTCGCCCACCAGCGCTACGAAGATCGGCATCGTGCGCGGGCCCAGCGCGGAGAGTGCGGGGTCGACGAACGGCGCGGACAGCAGCACTCGTCCCATTGCCGGCCGGTCGATCATCAGCTCCACGAACGCGACGACAGCGCGGCGTGCGCGCTCTTTCGGATGTCGGGCACGACCCACGGCACCGACCAGCGCATCGCGCGCGTCGTCGGCAACTCCCTGATAGACGGCTCGGACGAAAGTATCACGGTCGGAGAAGCTTTCGTAGAAGTAGCGCTCGGTCAGCGATGCCCGCGAACACACCGCTCGCACGTTCACCGACGGACCCTGCGGGGCGCCCAGCAACTCGACGCCGACGGTAAGCAGCGTCGTGCGTCGCAGTTCGCGTCGCGCTTCGAGGGTCGTCACCGTCCCACCTCACCTGTTGACTACCGGACGCAGAAGACCCTACGGTGACAACATGCGTAGTCAGCCACTCGGGCCCGAGTCCCTCACATGGCGGTACTTCGGCGACTGGCGTGGCATGCTCCAAGGGCCATGGGCCGGGTCGATGCAGAACATGCATCCGGGTCTCGGTGCGGCCGTCACCGAACACTCCACGTTCGATTCCGAGCGATGGCAGCGGGTGATGCGCTCGCTCTACCCCATCGGTGGCGTGGTGTTCGACGGTGAGCGAGCCGCCGAGACTGGCGCGCGAATTCGCAACTACCACAACGATATCAGCGGTCTCGATGCCCACGGTCGGCCCTATCACGCCCTCGATCCCGATATCTTCTACTGGGCGCACGCCACCTTCTTCGTCGGCACCATGCTCACTGCACAGCACTTCATGGGCGGCATCAGCGAGGCGGATCGCGAACAACTGTTCGCCGAGCATCGCCAGTGGTACTCCCTCTACGGCCTCAGCATGCGCCCGGTTCCGCAAACATGGGCGGACTTTCAGCGGTACTGGGACCGCATGTGCACCGAGGTTCTCGAGGACACCACAGCCGCACGGGCGGTTCTCGACATGTCGGAGCTGCCCCGCCCGCCGTTCCTCCCGTGGCTCCCGGAGCGTGTGTGGACCGTCTTTCGTCCAGCCGTCGCCCGGTCGGCAGCACGAATGACCGTCGGCCTGTTCGACCAGCCGGTCCGAGACCTGTTGGGCTACCGCTGGACCGAGAGCGACGAGCGCTGGTTCCGTCGCACCTGTAGGGCCGTCGACCTGCTGTTCCGCCTGGTTCCGCGGCGCCGGCGACTGCACCCCCGAGCGCGTGCGGGATACGACTCGGCGGCCGGTCGTATCCCGGCGGGCTCACCTCCTCCGGAGACGCCCGAGCGCAATCTTCCACCCGTCCAACTCCGAGACAGTCCACGCCACTACGTCCCCGGCCGCTGAGTTCATGCCTGATCGCCCGCAAGTCGACCGAATCGACGGGATCCCGCCGATTGGATCGAGTTGCGGTCAACAGGGCACGGTTATCCACAGCTTGGCCGTAGGCCTCTGGTGACGGGACCCAGCACCGGACAACATTCGACGCGTGACCATCATGAGTCGAGACGAGCTGTTGCGCAGCGGGATCGGAAAAGGTGCCATCGATTACCGAGTCGCATCCGGAACGCTGTACCGAGTACTCCCCGCGATATACAGCACCGAGCCGCCCACGTACCTCGACCGATGCCGCGCCGTTCTGCTGTGGAAACCCGGTGCCGTGCTGAGCCACGAGACTGCCGCGTGGAGGTGGGGATTGCTGGAGACCGAACCCGACCTCGTGCACGCGACGGTTCCAACGAATGCCCCGCACCGCAGCCCACAGTGGGTACGGCTGCACCGGCGCACCATCGCGACAGTCCAGTATGTGGACCTACTCCCACTGGTCACCAAGGAGCAGTGCTTCGTCGACGTGGCGACCACCCTGGACGCAGACGCGTTGGAACGGTTCGTGGACCATGCTCTGACACAGGAAGTTCGGTGGCGAGCGGTCGCGGAGGCCTGCGATGCGGCACACGGAATGCACGGTGTGCCTGCCGTTCGGGAACAGCTACGCCGGTGCTGCCCGCACACTCTCTCCGAACCCGAACGCCTGGTGGCTCGTGCGTTGACACGCCGAAACTTCCCGCTCGAGATCAACGCGAAGGTAGGGCGCTACTACGGAGACCTGGTGGATCGACGTGCCCGCGTGATCGTCGAGGTCGACGGCCGCGAGTTCCACATCTCTCCGCACACGTTCACTCAGGACCGCGTCCGGCAGAACGAGCTGGTCTTGGACCACTGGCTCGTCCTGCGCTATTCGGCCGCCACCGTCATGGCGCACACCGACGAGGTGGCCGAGCAGATCATTACCGTGGTCCGGCGCCGACGTCGCGCCCGTGCCTGATCGACCGCAGGCCACCCGGACCGATGGGATCCCGCCGATCCGATCGAGTTGCGGTCACTCAGGCACAGCCAATTGCCGATGCCACAGCATCGAGCGTGCCCTCGAACTGGTGCCCACCACAAGGATGCTCGTACACCTGCGCGGACGGAAGGGCGGCTGCGTACAGCGCGAGGTGCTCGAACGGCACCTCCTCGTCGTCGCGGCAGTGATGCAACGACAGGGCGACATCGGGTTCCGGTCCGGAGTAGGCGTAGTCGGCCACAGCCCAGCCGGACGCACTCCACTCGGGCGCGGCAAGCAGCGCCACGGAGCGTGCCGTGCACCCGTTCAGCACGTGGAGCAGCACCGATGCACCGAACGAGTGCCCGACGATGATGTCGGGGCCGGCGTCCAGCGCGCGACGGATCGGCTCCGCCCACGCCTCGAAAGACATGTCGTCGTCGGGCAGGTGCGGCATCTCGACGTCAGCGCCGAGTCGGGATGCGAGACCATCGGCGATGAGGCGATCTTCGACGTATCCGCCGGCACCGTGAACGAACAGCAGTTGGGTCATACCGATACCGACTCGCCCACGCGCCGGAAGTAAGCGTGAAACGCCGAAAGCCGGCCACCCGCGAAGGGTGACCGGCTTTCGGTTGGTTCAGGGAGCAGGACTCAGAAGTCCATGCCGCCCATGCCACCGGTCGGATCGCCTGCAGGCGCTCCGGCCTTCTCGGGCTTGTCGGCGACGACGGCCTCGGTGGTGAGGAACAGAGCCGCGATCGACGCTGCATTCTGCAGAGCCGAGCGGGTGACCTTGACCGGGTCGTTGATGCCGGCGGCGAGCAGGTCCTCGTACTCGTTGGTCGCGGCGTTGAGGCCGTGGCCGAGCGGGAGGTTGCGCACCTTCTCCGCGACGACGCCGGGCTCGAGGCCGGCGTTGAACGCGATCTGCTTCAGCGGTGCTTCGAGGGCGACGCGAACGATGTTCGCGCCGGTGGCCTCGTCACCGGTGAGGTTCAGGTTCTCGAGCGCGGGAGCCGACTGCAGCAGTGCGACGCCGCCACCGGCGACGATGCCCTCTTCGACGGCAGCCTTGGCGTTACGCACGGCATCTTCGATGCGGTGCTTGCGCTCCTTGAGCTCGACCTCGGTCGCAGCTCCGGCCTTGATGACTGCGACACCGCCGGCCAGCTTGGCCAAGCGCTCCTGCAGCTTCTCGCGGTCGTAGTCGGAATCCGAGTTCTCGATCTCCGAGCGGATCTGCGAGACGCGACCGGCGATGGCGTCGGCGTCGCCGGAGCCCTCGATGATGGTGGTCTCGTCCTTGGTGATGACGACCTTGCGAGCCTGGCCGAGCAGCTCGAGTCCGGCGGTCTCGAGGGAGAGGCCGACCTCTTCGCTGATGACCTCGCCACCGGTGAGGATGGCGATGTCGGCGAGCTGCGCCTTGCGGCGGTCACCGAAGCCCGGGGCCTTGACGGCGACGGACTTGAAGGTGCCACGGATCTTGTTCACGACGAGGGTGGAGAGAGCTTCGCCCTCGACGTCCTCGGCGATGATGACGAGCGGCTTGCCCGACTGGATGACCTTCTCCAGCAAGGGAAGCAGATCCTTGACCGTGGAGATCTTGGAGCTGACGAGCAGGACGTAGGCGTCTTCGAGGACGGCTTCCTGGCGCTCTGCGTCGGTGACGAAGTAGCCCGAGATGTAGCCCTTGTCGAAGCGCATGCCCTCGGTGAGCTCGAGCTGCAGGCCGAAGGTGTTGGACTCCTCGACCGTGATGACGCCTTCCTTGCCGACCTTGTCCATGGCCTCGGCGATGAGCTCACCGATGGACGGGTCGCCCGCGGAGATACCAGCGGTAGCAGCGATCTGCTCCTTGGTGTCGATCTCCTTGGCGGACTTCAGCAGGGACTCGGTGACAGCGGCGACGGCTGCTTCGATGCCACGCTTGAGGCCGAGCGGGTTGGCGCCGGCTGCGACGTTGCGCAGGCCTTCACGCACGAGCGCCTGAGCGAGGACGGTCGCGGTGGTGGTTCCGTCACCGGCGACGTCGTCGGTCTTCTTGGCGACCTCTTTGACCAGCTCTGCGCCGATCTTCTCGTAGGGGTCCTCCAGCTCGATCTCCTTGGCGATGGACACACCATCGTTGGTGATCGTGGGGGCGCCCCACTTCTTTTCCAGTACGACGTTGCGACCCTTGGGGCCCAACGTCACCTTGACTGCGTCGGCGAGGCTGTTCAGGCCCCGTTCGAGGCCACGGCGTGCCTCTTCGTCGAACGCGATGATCTTGGCCATTGCGAAGTGATCCTCCGGATTTGGGGTGACACGCGAAGCGACCAGGGGTGGGTCGCTCCATTTCCACATCCGGCCGAGTCGGTGCCCGCGACGGACGATCAGGGGTGTCTGTGATTCCCGATCTCACCTCGTCGACCTGGCACTCACAGTACGCGAGTGCCAGTCAGATTTCTAGCAGTCGACGGGGTCGAGTGCAAGCAGGTCCATCAGTCGCCGATCCCCAGGACCGACGGTAGATCCGCCACCGAATCGATGACGTGGGCCGGCTGCATCGCGTACTGGTCACGGGCGTGACGGTCGAGGCGCTCCTGCCGGAACTTGCCGGTCCGCACGAGAACGCCGCGCATGCCCACGACCTGGGCCGCGAGCACGTCGTTGTCGAGGTCGTCTCCCACCATGACCACCAGGTCGGGGTCGAGACCCATCCGCTCTGCGGACGTCTGGAACCCCAGCGGTGCCGGTTTTCCGACAGCTGTGGCTTTCTTACCCGACGCCGCCTCCATGCCCGTCAGATACATGCCGGTGTCGATGCGAAGGCCTTCGGCTTTGGTCCACATCAGTGATCGGTGCATCGCGACCACCGGCACGCCCTGACACATCCAGTCGTAGACCCGACTCAGAGCTTCGTGGGTGAACTGCGATCCGGCTCCCCCGAGCACCACGACATCGGGATCGGAATCCACCCATTCGACACCGGGAAGGTCGTCCGCGATGCGTCCACTGTTGAGCAGGACGCATCGCGCACCGGGATAGGTGGTGCGCAGATGGTCGGCCGTCAGCGTCGCTGCGGTGACGATCTCGTCGGCGTGAACCTCGATATCCATCGCGGAGAGTGCCGACGAGATCTCTTCACGCGTTTTCGAGGTGGTGTTGGTCAGGAACCCGCACGCCACGTCGCTGCGACGCAACGTCTGCACGGTCTCGGCGGCACCCGAAATGGGTGTCCAGCTGGTGGCCAGGACGCCGTCGATGTCGAAAAGCACACCGCCGATCCCGCTCATCGTTCGCACCCCGTCATACCGTGAACCCTAGTGGCGCCAGGGGTTCACGGCAGGACGGGACGCGGCGCCGATACTAGAACCCGGCGATGCACGACCGTCCGGTGGACAGATCCAGCGCGAACGAGTTGAGGCCGGCGCAGTCGACTCCGGTGGTGGTGCTCGCGGAGGCCCCGGCCCCGTAACCGGCGACGGCGAAGCTGGTGGCTCCGTCGGTGGCGTAGGACTTCGAGATGCCGCCGCCGATGGAGTAGGAGTAGGCGTAGCCGCCGCCCATCACTGCGCTCAGCGCCGTGCCGAATCCCGTCGCGTAAGAGGTGGAGTTGCCACCGTCGGCGACACTGACCGACGTGCCGCTGTCGAAGGACGTGGAGTTGGCTGTGCCCGTACCGGTGGCCTTCGCGCCGCAGCTCGCCGTTCCGTCGACCTGGATGTCATTGGCCGCGGGCGGAGAGACGCAGTAAACCGGCGCCGCCGACGCCATTCCGGTACCCAGGACGGCGGCCGCGGCAACAGTGGCTCCGACCAGGGCGCTCGCCCCGAACCTGGTTGCACGAGAGGACTTTCGATCCGACCGAGGGCCGAAGGAGAAGATGGACGAAGTGGAGAGAAACGACACGGACGGCTCCTGAAAGATGTGCGAGATAATGCATCGTGCAATGCACGGCAGACCTTACAGTCCGCGAGGGGCTACCGGCGGGTAACCGTATAACGATTGGGAAGAGTGATCAGTGGACGTGCCGCCGCCAGTCGGCCGGCACGCGCGCCGCCGGACCCGGGGTAGCCTGATCGACCGGATGATGCTGTGGCGGTGCAAGTTTCGGACCATCGAAGCCCTCCTCGGTGACGTAGCTCCAAAACCACGTCTCCCCCGGTTCGTAGGACTGCACGAAGGGGTGGCCGGTGTCGGCGGCATGCGCACTCGCGTGCTGCGACGGCGAGGAGTCACAGCACCCGACGTGGCCGCATTGGGCGCAACGCCGCAAATGGACCCACCAGCCACCTGCTGCGTCGCAGTCCTGACAACCGTCTCCGCTGGGCGGCACGGTCGTATCGATTCCGACGGTCATGATGCGTCCTCCTCGGTAGCCGGTGTCGGCGTCCCGCTGGGGCCGTCGATCGGGATGCGAACCTGAAATCTGGTGTCACCCGGTTCGGAGACGAGCCGCAGATCGCCGCCGTGCTTCTTGACCACGATGCGCCAGGAGATGTCCAGCCCCAAGCCGGTTCCCTCGCCCACGGGTTTCGTGGTGAAGAAGGGCTCGAAGATGCGGCTCTTGATCTCCTCCGGCACGCCGGGGCCGGTGTCGCAGATCTCCACGAGTGCCATGTCGTTCTCCCGCGCTGTCCGCACTGTGAGGGTTCCGCGGCCGGCCATGGCAGCGACCGCGTTGTCGATCAGGTTGGTCCACACCTGGTTCAGCTCGGCGGCGTACGCGGCAACCGGCGGCAACGAGGGATCGAAGTCCTTGACAACGCTGATGTCGTCACCGATCTTGCGTCCCAGCATCACCAACGTGCTCTTGAGCAGCACCCTCAAATCGACCTGCTGATACGGAGCACGATCCATCTGCGAATACTGCTTGGCCGCCCCCACCAGCGTCGATATCCGGGCGGTGGAATCGGCGATCTCGTTCATGAGCAATTCGGTCTCGATCGTGTAGTTCAACCACCGAACCGTGCTCTCCACCAGTTCGGCGGGCGTGTCCGCTGCGACCCGGTCGAGCCACTGCCCGTCGATGCCGGCCTGCACGAACGTCGGCGCCAGATCCCAACCATCGGAAATTCCGTGGACCTCGAACCACTCCCCCAGCTGATCCTCGCGGTCCGAACTCTCCATCGGGCTCAGGTCCGGCGCCTTGGTCACCAGTTCGGCGGCCTCGTCTTGGAGTCGGATCAGTTCGGTGAGCGCGTCGGTGTCGTAGACGCCCGATGCGATGACCCCCAGCTTCCGACGCATGTGCGCCACCCGATCGCGCAGCGTGGCGGTCGCGCGCACCGCCGCGGCCGCCGGATTGTTCAGCTCGTGCGTCAGCCCGGCAGACAATGATCCCAGAGCCAGGAGACGCTCACGCTGATCGATGACCTGCTTGCTGTTCTGCTGTCCGAAGAACAGTCCTTCGAGCAAGTGCACCGCCATCGGAAACCACTCGCGAACCAGGGTCCCGAACTTCTCCGCGTCCAACACGAAGAAGCGCGACGGACGCACCACGTCCATCCCCGACATGTAGGTCTGCGGAGCGCGGTCTCCGAGGTACGCCTGCCACGCGCCGGAATAGACACCGCGTGACGACGTTCGATTCACCTCGATCTTCTCACCGCCGGACAACTTGGTCAGCACGACTTCCCCGTCGAGAAGTACGTAGAAACAGCTAGCGTCGTCCCCCTCCGCGAACACCGGTCCGGCGGCGACGAACTCGATCTGCCCGCCCTCACACAACTGCTCGAGTTGGTGGTCGGACAGTGATTCGAACAGGAACAGAGTTCTCAATTCCTCGGCATTGCAGGACATATCTGCCATGACCACTCCTGTAGGTGTAGGCCCGTCACGACCACGCGAGATAACGATGGACGAGCATGACCGCCATGGCGCCCTCGCCGACAGCCGACGCCACCCGTTTGGCGGAATCCGAACGCACGTCACCGGCCGCGAAGATGCCGGGAACACTCGTCTCGAGATGATGCGGAGCGCGGTCGGCAGACCATCCCGGCGGCCTGGCGCCGTCCACCGTCAGGTCCTGACCGGACAACACGAACCCGTGACGGTCGCGCATCACCACCCCGTCCAGCCATTCGGTACGCGGCGCGGCGCCGATGAACAGAAACAAGTGACTGGCGTCGACGGTTCGCTCGTCCTCGGTATTCCTGTCGCGCAACGTGATTCGTTCGAGATGACCATCGCCGTCCGCACCGGTGACCTCGGTGTTCGCGAGAACGGAAATTACCGGGTTCTTCTCGATCTGCTGCACCAGGTAGTACGACATCGACGCCTCCAGAGACTTCGCACGTACCACGATGGTCACCGATTTCGCCCACCTCGACAAGTACATCGCGGCTTGGCCCGCCGAGTTGGCGCCACCGACGATGTAGACGTCCTTGCCCGCGCAACCGGCCGCTTCGGTGACGGCGGAGCCGTAGAAGACCCCGAGGCCGGCAAACCGGTCGATCCCGGGGGCAGGATGGCGTCGGTAGGACACGCCCGTCGCGAGGATGACCGAGTGGGCGGCGATGGTTGTGCCGTCGGTGAAACGGACCAGACGGGCCGGGCCTTCGACGTCGATGGACGCGACCTCACGGGTGGTGATCAGCTCTGCCCCGAACTTCTCCGCCTGACGGCGAGCGCGCTCGGCCAACTGCGCACCGGACACACCATCGGGAAATCCGAGGTAGTTCTCGATGCGGGAGCTCTGGCCTGCCTGGCCACCCGTCGCGGTGCGCTCGACCAGCACGGTGCGCAATCCCTCCGACGCTCCGTACACCGCGGCCCCCAGCCCGGCGGGTCCGCCGCCGACGACCACGAGGTCGTAGAACTCCTCGGTGGGCGCGGTACCCAAGCCGAAGTAGTCGGCCAACTGGGTGTCGGTCGGATCCAGCAGGCACGACCCGTCCGCGCAGACCACCACCGGGAGTGTGCGATCGTCGTGGCCGGCTGCCGCGAGCAAACGTAGTCCCTCCGGCTCGTCAGCGAGAAACCAGCGATACGGAAGACGGTTGCGCGCGAGGAACTCTCGCATTTCCGACGAGCGCGGGGCCCAGCGCCCACCGATGATCTTGGTCTCCGAGACCGGCCGGAGATCTGCCGCGCTCCACGCCTCGAGGAGCGTGTCGAGCACCGGGTACAGCTTTTCTTCCGGCGGATCCCATGGTTTGAGCAGGTAGTAGTCGAGATCGACGACGTTGATCGCCTCGATGGCGGCATCGGTGTCCGCGTACGCGGTGAGCAGCACTCGACGCGCGAACGGGAAAATGTCCATGGCCTGTTCGAGAAATTCGAGACCGCTCATCGACGGCATGCGGTAGTCGGCGAGCAACACCGCCACCTGATCACCGCGCAACGCGATCTCGCGCAACGCATCCAGTGCCGACGCGCCCGATTCCGCACGAATGATCCGATAGTTCTCGCCGTACTTGCGACGAAGATCGCGGGCGACTGCCCTCGATACCCCGGGGTCGTCATCCACCGTCAGTATCGTCGGCTTGCGTGCTTCGGTTCTGCCGGAAGTTGGGCTGCCGGAATCTCGGCCAGGCTGAACGGGATCTGACACGGGCGAACCTCTCGATCAGCGTCGTCGACGCGGGGCCGGTGTGCGTTTGGCGGCCGGCCGTGCGGCCGGAGGCTTCTTCTTGCGGGGCGAACCGGTCTGGTCGGCCGCCGCCCGCGAACTACGCACCGACCGTCCCCGCACCACACCGAGAAACTCCTGCGCCAGGTCGAAACCGTCCTCGGCGCGGGGGGGCTGCGACATCGGCCACGCGAGGAAGATGCGCGTGGGATCGGCATCGGTCACCGGACGGTAGAGCAGGTCTTTTCGACTGTGCAGTCGGGCCAGCGAATGCGGCAGCAGCACCGGACCGACGCCGGCGGCGACCATCTCGAGCGTCGTCTCCACCGATCCGCCGACGCGATGATCCCGGTCCTGCATCGTTTCACCGGCCAGATCGCCGAGGGTGACCGCGTCGTAGGCGGAGACGGGATGATCTTTCGGCACCACCACCACCGCCACTTCCGAGTACAGCGGGACGCAGTGCAACCCGCCGGTGTCGGCCGGTTCCCGCACGAAGCACATGTCGACGCGGCCGTCGCGCAGCGCCGCGATCTGCTCGTCTTCCTCGACGACGGAAACGTCGAGAATCGTGTGCGCGAAGCGCTCGGCCCAGATTCGGGTCCATTTGGTGACGGTGACACCCGGTACGAAACCCACCTTCAGCGTCGGCCGAGCGGGTACGGCGGCCGCAGCCTCGCCGCGAGCGCGATCATCCTCGGCGACGACCGCACGCGCGTGGGCCAGCAGACTGCGTCCCGCATCGGTCAGCTCGGTGGGGCCGTCGCCCGCAACGAAGAGTCGCGCGCCGACCTCGCCCTCGAGGTCTTGCACCGCGGCGCTCAGTCGCTGCCGAGAAATGTTCAACGTCTTGGCCGCACGTCCGAATGCAAGCATCTCTGCGACCGCGACATACCAGCGCAGGACGGTCGCATCGGTCACGTGCACAGACTAGTACCACCGAGTGAGCGTTAGGCTGTCGCCGTGAGCCAGGACGTGAACAGCCAAACGATGAAGCCGTTGACAGCTGCGGCGAAACTCGACATCTACCTACCGGCTGCGCCGGAGGAGTTCCGGTCTCAGCCCATCTCTCGCGGCGATCTGGAGAAGTTACGCCTCGATCCGCCCGAGTGGCTGACCGAACTGTGGACGGTCGGACCGTTTCCGCGGGACGTTGTTGCCCGCAAGTTGGGGGTCACCAACACGGCGCTGGCCCGCAACGACGTCTCGGACTCGATGACGCAGTCGGAGATAGACGCACTTGCCGGCGAAGAACCGCAGTGGCTGATCAAGGAGCGCGAGAACCTCGCCGAGGTGCAGCGCGAAGCTATCCGGATCAAGGAGAAGGAAGCTACCCGGCGCGCGGAGTCGAACCGGCCGCCGAAGAACCGAAACGGCTGAAGTCAGCCGACCGCGGCGTGCGAAGCGAACGCGTCGCCCACCGGGACCAGGTGAGCCGCGCGGCGCTGCGAAACCTCGTCCATCCCGCCGGTCAAGACTGCGACAAGGCTTGCGGGATCGGTGATCCACTGGTTCTCGATCGCATCGATCTCACCGGGCAGGAACAGACCCGTGAAGCGCAAGTCGGTCACCCAGCTGTCGACGTCGCCGGTGCCGATCCGGGCGAGTGCTTCGTGATCGACGCCGATCTCGAACTCGTCGCAGAAGAGCGCGCGAATCATGTCGGTGTGGCCCGTGTTCACAGTGTGGTCACGGCTTGGCGAAAAGTCGTACATGCGTATCTCCCCGACACGAGGGGCGTCGACACGACGCCGAATCGAACGTGATGTAACACTCCCGAGCCCGGATGCGATACACCTGGCTAAGTTGTGTCGAAGCGTACGCCGTAAGCACCTTGCATGCGGTACGAACAGATACTTCATGAAAAGCCACAAAATCCACGCCGCTGCTGACCCCGATGCTCGCAAGAACCAACCGTGCATACTCTTCTGCATGATTGTCGTCGCAGCACTTTTCGCCGGCCTGGCAGCACTGCTCCACGTCTACATTTTCGTCCTCGAGTCCATTACGTTCCGCGACTCCGGCCGCAAGGTGTTCGGGGTACGCGACGACGCCGAGGCCCGCATCGTGGAGCGATGGGCTTTCAACCAGGGTTTCTACAATCTGTTCCTCGCGGTGGGCGCCGGCGTGGGGGCAATCCTGCTGGTGGTCGGAGATGCCCGCATCGGATCGGTGCTGGTGTTCCTCGCAGCGGGATCGATGTTCGGCGCGGGCTCCGTGCTGCTGGCGACCGATCGACGTCTGATTCGCGGCGCACTGGTGCAGATGATCCCCGCCGGGCTAGCGGTCCTCACCACGGCCCTGAGCCTGTAGGACCGTGGTGAGCGGCAGACCGCCGGTCGAGCCGTCAGCTGTCCACGAGAATTCGCACACCTACGGTGTCGTCGCCCACCACCTGCGCGATCGCGGTCCGGACCTCTCCGAGGTCGCGCACGACGGAGCGCAGAATGGCGCGCTCTTCGGCCCGGACCGCCACGGTGATCACCGAGACCTTGCGCTTCCCAGATCGCTCGACCCGCAGCCGTGACCGCGCGGACTTGACGCCGTGCACACCCCTCGCAGCGTCGGCGGCCTTACGAGTGACGGCGCGGAGATCGAGTGTGGATGTCCCCTCGGGCTCACCCACCACGTCCAAGGACAACTCGTCGGGGCCTGTGCTTGGGATTCGTTTGACCAGCGTGAGAAGTAGAAGAAGGATCAGAACGACACCGACGCCGAGCAGGGCCCACGGCCACCACGGTTCTGTTTGCCGATCGGTGAGAACGGACAGATCGAGCTCGGACAACGCGAACGGGAGACGATCGGTCTGCCACAGCGCCGCGCCGCCGCCGACCGCGACGAGCGCGAGACCGATGATGAGCACACCCACTCGGTCGAGCGCTACCGTCGATCGCTTCATCGTGTCGCCTCCTGAGATGTCGACTCGGATGACGTCGACTCTGCGGACTTGTCGGTCGCATCGCCCTCGTCGGTCTCGATGTGCGCCGGGGTAGCCCCGGTCGAGGGTTCCAGGCGACTCAGATCGGATTTGGAAACCCAGACATCGTCGGCGAGTCCACTGGGCTGGTAGCGGCGCGCGCGCCACTTGATCGAGGCGAGCACCACCAGCAGACCGACCACCGCAAGTGCGATGCCGGCTGGGAGCATCCACGACTGCGGGGACAGTCCGTCCAGAGCATCGAATGCCCCGGCCGTCCATTCCGTTCCGCCGATCACGGACATGCCGACCAGCGCATCTCGAATCAGAACAGCGGCGCCCGCCAGCAGTGCAAGTGTTATCGCGATTGCCAGCGGCGTTGCAGCGGGAGTCGCCAGTGGACGTCGAATCGACGCGGGCTTCGGGGGGACCGCGAGGTCGAACTCCTCCATCGGCACGGCGTCGTTCTTGCCGTTGCCGACGGCCACCGGGCCGAAATCCGAGACGTGGATGTCGATCGAATCGGTCAGCAGTCCGGAATCGGTCATGCCCTTGGTGACGCCGCGACGCAAGTCGTCGGTGACCTCGGCAGCGGACATCGGCCACTGCAGAGTGACGTCGAGACCCGTCCGAACGTGGTCACGTTGCTTGTTGACTCGCGCACGCGACGGGCGGCGACCGAACGTGCTGTTCGCGGTGATCACGCCGCGGGTGCGCACCAACGAGTAGTCCGCCACGTGCTCCACCGCACGATCGAGCACGGTCAACTTTCCGCGTTCACCGGGGTCGACGCGGGCGATATCGGACGTCGCCGGTTTCTCGGCGACAAGTGCCTCGGACGCTGTGTCGTCAGCCACGGCCACGGCCTCGCAGCAGAGATTCGGGATCGAAGTTGCCGTCCCTCCAGGCGCCGATGGCAAATCCGATCACACCGAGGACGACGGCGATGAGGAATCCGGTGAAACCTCCGGCCGCAGCTGCGACAGCCAGCAGGAGCCCGGCAAGAAGGCCGATGGAAGAGGAGGTCATGATGCTCCGATCAGAAAAGGAAGAGCGACTAGGGGCTTCCGCTGGTGCGGGGGCCGTCGAGCGTGATGTCGATGTATTTGCGGCGACGTGGAAAAAGCCGTCTGACGGTTCGCAGCCGCCGGGCGAGCAATCTGCGACGCGTGAGTGCGATGGACGTCGCGACGAAAGGCAGAGCCGCATTCGAGTTCTGCGCGGTCAGGAACCGCTCGTCGACCACGCGCAGCGCCTCGATCAGCGATTCCGCGTCACCGCCGGTGTCGGGGTGATGCGCCCGGATGGCAGCACGCCGAGCCTCGCGATAGGAGGCGTCGGCGTGCTGCATGGGATCGTCGGTCACGGGCGGAGGTTACCCTCGCCGAACTGATCAGCCGAGTCCGTTTCGCGGTCTTCTGCCACCGCACTGTCTTCGGCCACCGCACTGTCTTCGGCCATCGCAATGTCCTCGACAACCACGTGCACCGCTGTGCCCGTGATGGTGCGAACAGCCTGCCGGACGTCGTCTGCGACATCGCGTACGACGGCGTCCGGTGTGATGGCGATGTGCACTTCGGTCGAGTCCGACCTCAGCGCGATCCCGGCGACACGCCTCCCCGGCAGGTAGGTACCGACCTCTCCGAACGTCCCGCCGTGGAGAAAGGCGACACCGCGGACAGCGAGGACGGCGTCGACGACCTGATCTGCAGTGTCGCTACCTGACGAGGATGCGGGGGTCATCGCACGCGCGCGGCGGTGGCTTCTTCGCGGTCGCCGTCTTCTTCGAACAGGTAGACGTCGTGAACGGTGATGTTCACCTCGGTCACCTCGAGCCCGGTCATGCGCTCAACCGCGTCGATGACGTTGCGACGGATGCCGGACGCAAGGTCCGCCATCGCGACGCCGTAGTCGGCCACGATGTCGAGGTCCACGGCGGCCTGGCTCTCGCCGACCTCCACGGAGACGCCCTGCGAGTGGTTGACGCGGGCGCCGGGAATGCGCTCGCGGAGTGCGCCGATGGCCCGAGTTGCTCCCCCACCCAGCTCGTGTACGCCCTGAACCTCACGGGTGGCGATGCCGGCAATCTTGGACACGACCACGTCGGCGATCGACGTGCGGCCACCCGACGACGAGACGTCGACTGCGGTGCTGGACGTCTTCTCCATCGTGCCGCTCTTGGTGGTGGTGCTGCCGGTCGACGTACTGGAACCTTGCTCTGTCGTCATCTGGCTTGTTCCTTTCGAGTGGTCTACTCACCGTGTTGTGTCTGGTGCGTTGTGTCTGCTGTGTTTTCTCTTCAGGGGATTGGTCGAAACGAGTCTCGGAAAACGTTCGCCGATGTGATGTATGCCACAAATCCGACTCGGCGCACCGTGATGTGGCGAAGTAGAGACGTGGACAACGACGTCTCTTTGGCGCATGCAGCCGCCATCGGCGACCGTGCCGCGTTCGAGGACATCGTTCGACGGCACGGTCCAGCCATGTTCCGTTACGCGCGCAACATGCTGCGTGACGACGGCATCGCCGAAGAAGTAGTCCAGGACGCGTTCGTCGCGGCGTGGAAGAGCCTGCAGGACTTTCGATCCGATTCGGCGCTCCGCACCTGGCTGTTCGGCATCACCGCACACAAGGCCATCGACGCCACTCGCCGCCGCGTCCCTCGACCTGCAGAGGAGTGGCTCTTCGACAGCGCCGTCAGCGATGCGGCGGACGATCCGGAGGTCAGAGCGTCGGAAACGGACTTTCTCGCTGAGCTCCGGGTGGCGCTCGCCGGTTTGCCGGAACTCCAACGATCATGCTGGCTCCTTCGGGAAGTCGAAGGCATGTCTCATGTCGAGATCGGCAAGATCCTGTCACTGTCGCCTTCCGCGATCCGCGGTCAGGTCACGCGGGCACGACGAACCCTGAGCGAAAGGATGGCGGCATGGCGATAGATCCGGACGATCACGATCACGATCCCGATCCCCTGATGGACCGAGCCGCACGAGAATTGCGGGAGGAAGAGACCCCGTCCTGGGCGAAGGCGAGCACCGCGATCATGTCCGCGCTGCGTGCCACGACGCGGCGCCCCCGCATGTTGGACGCGTCGTTCCCCGATGATGGATCGACAAGCGCGGGTGACTCCTTGCTGGTGGCCGACCAGGTGGTAAAGCTCGGTATCGTGCGGGCGTCCGCCGATCTTCCGTGCACGATTCGAGGCATCGATCTGGACATCGACGAACGCGACGTGACGGGCCTGACGCTCGAGATCGCGGTGACGTACGGCGAAGACATGCGCGCGCTCGCTCTCGCGGTCGCCGATCGCGCCGCCGCATCGGTGAAGTCCGACCTCGGTGACACCGTCGGAGAACGAGACGTCTCGGTCAGCATCGTCGACGTCTCGCTACCCTGACAGCGATTCACCAGTCCAGAGCACGACCGGCAAACTCACACGATCGGAACCTCGAGCCATGGCAACTCCCCTGTCCGCGACCATCGACATCGATGCAGCCCCCAGTGACGTCTGGGCCGTGGTGTCGGACTTGAAGCGCATGGGTGAGTGGAGCCCACAGTGCGCGGCCATGAAGGTGTTCGGACCCGTCCGCGCCGGGACCCGAACCGTGAACGTCAATCGGCGCGGCCGTCTGGTGTGGGCTACCTCGGCGAAGGTCGTGCGGTTCGAACCCGAACGGCTGCTCGCCTTCCGCATCGTCGAAAACCGCACGGTGTGGTCCTACTTTCTGGAGCCGACCGACACCGGGACGCGTCTGACCGAGCGCCGCGAGGCACCGGGCGGGACCTCGAAGGTCTCCGACGCCCTGATCAAGATCGCCCTCGGTGGAGCCACGAAATTCGAGGCGGAACTCGAGCGCGGGATGAACGCGACGCTGTCGAAGATCAAAGCCTCCGCCGAGGGTGCTCGTACCGTGGGGTCATGACCCGTCGCACACCGGCTATGGCCGGCCTCCTTCTCTCCGTGGCGCTGGCCGGCGCCGCGTGCTCGTCTCCGTCCGAGTCCGACGCCTCTCCGCCGGCGGGCACACCCGCGCCCCAGTCGTCCGCGCCCGCATCCGCATCCGCACCGGCCTCTGCGGCTCCGATCGGTTCGGACCAGATACCGGAGGTCACCGTCACGCCGCTGGCGACCGGCCTCGACCGTCCCTGGGACGTCGTGCAGGCGCCCGACGGGACCACCCTCTTCGACGAGCGGGCCGGACGCTTCTCTGTCGTGCGTCCCGGTGGAACCGCTCAACCGGTCACCGCCGATCTCTCCGACCTGTTCGTCGGATCGGAGACCGGCTTGATGGGGCTGGCCCTCTCTCCCACCTTCGACACCGATCGCACGCTCTACTCGTGCCAGGGCATGAAGTCCGCCGATTCCCCGACGATCGGCGTCGTGGCATGGACCGTGGCGGAAGACTGGGCGTCGCTCACGCGTGAGCGCACCGTGATTTCCGGTTTCCCGGTCACCTCCGGGCGCCACGGCGGATGCCGCATCCTCGCCCGTCCGGACGGCACGCTGTTCGTTGGAACGGGCGACTCGGCTCAGGGAACGGTGCCGCAGGATCCGACGTCGTTGGGCGGCAAGGTTCTGCACATCGACGCGGCGACGGGCGCGCCTGCTGCCGGTAATCCGGACCCGAACAGCCCGATCTTCACGTTGGGGCACCGCAACGTCCAGGGTCTCGCGGCGCGGCCGGGGACCGATCAGATCTTCAGTGTCGAGCAGGGCAGCTCACGCGACGACGAAGTCAATCTCTTGGTGGCCGGCGGCAACTACGGGTGGCGTCCGGATCGCAGCGGCGGCTACGACGAGTCCGTCGCGATGACCGATCCGGAACGGGTGCCGGGAGCGCTGGACGCGGTGTGGAGTTCGGGACCTTCCACGGTGGCGACAGCGTCGGGCACCTTCCTGCAGGGCGAGGCCTGGGGTGCCTGGGACGGCATGCTGGCGATCGGCGTCCAGAAGGACATGAAGGTGATTCTGTTGAGCATCTCCGAGGACGGCACGACCTCCACGTCGGAAACGACGATCCCCGCACTGAGCGAGTACGGCCGCATTCGAACCGTCTCCGCGCAGCCGAACGGGACCCTGTTGGTGACGACCGACAACAGCGACAACGATCAAGTGCTGGTGGTGGCTCCGAAGTAGAACGGAAGACACCTTTTCGAGGCCGGATCGTGATGCTTCGTATTCGGCTTAACGTTTGCTGAGCAAATCAGCCGGGTAGACACGGTCAGTAGTCGTGCCCGGTCCACGGGCAGCATGCACATCGAAAGAGGTTCTTCATGTTGGGTCTGGGCATCATCGGTTGGATCATCATCGGCGGCCTTGCCGGCTGGATCGGCAGCAAGATCATGGGTACCGACGCACAGCAGGGCATCCTGCTGAACATCGTCGTCGGAATCGTCGGCGGCCTGCTGGGCGGTTTCCTCCTGCGCGTCGTCGGAGTCGACGTCGCCGGCGGCGGTCTCATCTTCAGCTTCATCACCTGCCTCGCGGGAGCGGTGATTCTGCTGTTCGTCGTCAAGGCGGTCACCGGCCGCGGCTCGCGCGTCTGACGCGGACCACCTCATTTCACTCGGGGCCCCTCACGTAATCTGTGAGGGGCCTCGAGCCGTTCCATCCACTACGTAAGAGGAGCCCGTGGCTCGCAAACCCGTACCTGCTGGTAGCTCCGAACCGTCCGGACCCGGGCACTTCGTAGAACTGATTCGCAGCAGCATCCCGCCGCTGCATCCCGCTGGGATGCCTTTCGTCGCAGCGCCTCTTGTCATCGCCGGTCTGGGTCGGCGTCACCGGCTGGTGCGTACGGCGTCGCTGTTGACGGCCGGTGCGATGGCAGGATTCTTCCGTCATCCGAACCGGGTGCCGCCGAATCGGTCCGGTGTCGTCGTCTCGCCCGCCGACGGCGAAGTGGCCCTGGTGGACACCGCCGTTCCGCCGCCCGAGCTCGATATGGGCAGCACCCCGCTTCCGCGCGTCAGCATCTTCCTGTCGGTGTTGGACGTGCACGTGCAGCGCGTACCCGTGTCCGGCGTCGTGAAGGCCGTGGTCCACAAGAGCGGCCAGTTTCTCTCTGCCGATCTCGCCGATGCCAGCGAGGTGAACGAACGCACGAGCATGCACGTGCAAACACCGTCCGGTCACGACCTCGCGGTCGTACAGATCGCCGGACTCCTGGCGCGCAGAATCGTCAACACCACCACCGTCGGCGATTCCCTCACCATCGGAGACACCTACGGTCTCATCCGTTTCGGCTCCCGCGTGGACACGTATTTTCCCGCGGGATCGACGACCTCGGTGCTGGTCGGACAGCGTGCCATCGGAGCCGAGACGGTACTGGCCGAGCTGCCGTGATCTCCGCGCAGGAAAAATCCGACGAGTCCACGGGCCGCCAAGGCGCCGTTCGGCTGCTCCCCAGCGCGGTCACCGTGTTGGCACTGTGCGCGGGGTTGTCCGCAGTCAAGTTCGCCATCGACGATCGACTCGGGTTGTCGATCGCCATGATCGGCGCTGCCGCCGTACTCGACGCGCTCGACGGTCGCATCGCGCGGATGCTCGACGCCACCAGCCGCATGGGCGCAGAACTCGACTCCCTCGCCGACGCCATCTCGTTCGGCGTCGCACCAGCGTTGGTGCTGTACCTGACTCTGCTCGAAGGCAGCAGCGGCGGCTGGGTCATCGCGCTGATCTACGCGGTCAGCATGGTGCTCCGTCTGGCCCGGTTCAACACTTTGCTCGACGACGATTCCCGCCCGGCCTTCGCCATCGAATACTTCGTCGGGGTTCCCGCGCCTGCAGGTGCGCTCATCGCGTTTCTTCCACTTGCCCTGCAGGAACAATGGGGCCCCGGCTGGTGGACGTCGTATTACGTCGTAGCGACGTGGACGGTATTGACGGCGTTCCTCATCGTCAGTCGTATCCCCACCTTTGCCCTCAAGTCGGTGTCGGTACCGCCGCGAATGGCTGCGATTCTCCTTGTCCTCGTCGGACTTGCGGGCGCCGCGCTCATCACCTTCCCGTTCATCCTGCTCATCGTGCTCATCGCGTTGTACCTCGCGGCCATCCCGTTCTCGGTGCGCTCGCAGCGGTGGGTCGCGGCGCGCCCGGAGACGTGGGAAGTCAAGCCCGCAGAAC
>JBASAM010000094.1:0-12034 GCA_049650605.1 Rhodococcus sp. (in: high G+C Gram-positive bacteria)
AATCACACGAGTCCACCGCCGCCCGACGTGTGTCACGAGCAGTTACGGGTAACTCTCCACGTGCCGGACGAACCGGCATACCTCGCGAAAGGCTTCACCATGAACGACACCACCCACGCTCCGAAAGTCCGCCGCCGTGCGAGCGGAGCCATCTCCACTCTGTCCCTGTTGGTCGCCGCCGTCTTGATCGTTGCAGTGGTCATCTTCGTCCTGCAGAACACGACACGGACGACCATCGACTTCCTGGGATGGAACTTCGACCTGTCGCAGGGTGTCGCGCTGCTCGTCGCAGCGGTCGCGGGCGCCATCATCGCGTTCGTGTTTTCCGGAGCGATGAAGGTCCGCCGTAAGGTCCGGTAACGACGTCCGGCTACAACGAAGAGCGCCCCCCATCACATGATCGGGGGCGCTCTTCGTAGAAATGTGTCTACTCGCCGCGGGGCGGGATCTGAGCGTCGACGCCGCCGCCGTTGTGCTCGGGCCCCGCATCCGGATGTCCGGCAGGAACCCGGCTACGGAAGCGTGCCGCCTCGCTGGGCTGCGAGGATGATCCGCCGACGCGCTCGCCGCGGTAGGGTCCGGGCTTCTTCGCCATCTTTCCGCCGGGGAAGGCCAAGCGAATGATGGTGCGTTGCACCGATCCCCACTGCTTCATCAAGGGACCCGAGTTGTAGGGAAGCTGGTAGCGCTCGCAGATGTCCTTGATCTTCGGGGCGACTTCCTTGTACCGAGTGCTGGGCATATCGGGGTACAGGTGATGCTCGACCTGGTAGCTGAGGTTGCCGCTCATCAGGTGGAAGAGTGGACCACCTTCGATATTGGCTGCGCCGACCAGCTGACGCACGTACCAGCCGCCGCGGGTCTCGTTCTCGGTCTCTTCCCGGGTGAAGGTGTACGCCTGATCCGGGAAGTGGCCGCAGAAGATGATGCCGTGAGACCACACATTGCGGATGATATTGGCGATGAAGTTGGCCGTGACGGTTGCGGTGAACGTCCGTTCGATGCCGGCGCCGTGCTTATCCAGAACCGTGGCGACGGCGCTGGTGCCCTTGGACGAGCTGAGCGATCGGAGCCGACTGCCGAGCTTGGACTTGCCGGCACCGGAAACCCGGCCACCGGATCCCACCTGGACGGCGGCGTACACAGCGGCACTGACCGCGGGCCAGCCGATGTAGTCCTTGACGATCTGTCGACGGGCCTTCACGCCGATACCGCGAAGATCGCGCAGCAGATCCTTCATCGGCTTCTCACCGCGCCGGATCGCGTCGATGTCCAAATCGTGGAGCGCGACGCCCCACTCGAAGAAGGACATCAGCAGCAAATTGTAGAACGGCTGCGCCAGGTACACCGGGTTCCACGGCTGTTTCGGATCGATACGCATGATCTCGTAGCCGACGTCCTTGTCCAGCCCCACGATGTTTGTGTAGGTGTGGTGAACGTAGTTGTGTGAGTGCTTCCACGACTCGGCGGTGGACGCGGTGTCCCAGTCCCACACCGACGAGTGGATGTCCGGATCGTTCATCCAGTCCCACTGGCCGTGCATGACGTTGTGGCCGATCTCCATATTCTCGAGAATTTTGGCCACACCCATACATGCCGTCCCGGCCACCCATGCCGTGCGGCTCTTGGAGCCGAACAGGATCATGCGGCCCGCCACAGCGAGTTGGCGCTGTACCGAAATGATCGTGGTGATGTAATTGCGATCGCGCTCACCGAGGTCTGCGTAGACCTCGTCGTGAATGGCGTCGAATTCCTTCGCAAGAGCCTCGATGGTTTCCTCGCTCAGATGCGCGAGTGGATGCTCGATAGACATTTTCGGTTCGTTCGTATCGATGCTCATGACGGACCCTCCCTCGTTTTTATGTGTGTAACCGGTCTCGTCAGAGATCGATTTCGATGTCGCCTTCTGCGGTGTTCACGCAAATTCGCACCGCCTGCCCCGTCGGTTCAGAGACTTCCCCGTTACGCAGGTCACGTAAACGTCCCTTTGTGAGGGTGCCGGTGCATGTGTGGCAAATACCGATGCGGCAGCCGAACTGAAGGTCCAGTCCAGCCTCCTCGCCGGCGGCCAGAATTGGCGTGCCACCGTCACATTCGACGTCGGTGTCGCTGCGGGTGAAGCGGACTGTGCCGCCTTCTCCTTCTTCGTCGCCACTACCGATTACGGGTTGAAAACTTTCGTAGTGGAACTTGTCTTGGTCGCCCTCGGATTTCCAGTAGTCGCGCAGATCATCCAACAAATCGCCAGGACCGGAGCAGAATGCCTCGCGCTCCCGCCAATCGGGGCACAACTCGTCCAGATCGGTGGCTTTCATCCGACCTCGCTCCTCGGTCACCCGAAGGTCGAGGCGCAGAGAGGAGTGCTTGCGATCGAGGTGCTCGAGGGTGCTCGAGAACATCGTCTGATCGCGGCTGTGTACCGAGTGAATGACCACGACGTCGTGCATGGCGTCGAGATGGTCGAGTTCGCGCAGCATGCTCATGATCGGCGTGATGCCACTGCCCGCGCTGATGTACAGCAGCTTCGCCGGGACGGGATCGGGCAGTACGAAGACGCCCTCGATCTCGCTCAGGCGCACGATGTCGCCCGGCTTGATTCCTTGTACCAGGAACGGGGACACGGTGCCTTCGGGGACGAGTTTGGGGCTGACGGAGATAAGGCCGTGGTCGCCGTGCGGGTCCGAGGTGATCGAGTACGCACGCCAGTGATAGCGGCCGTTGATGACCACGCCCAGTCGGAGGTACTGGCCGGGCTCGTGTCCGCCCCAGTCGTACCCCGGCCTGATGAACACCGACACCGCGTCGGTGCCTTCCCTCTCGACCCGGTCGACCTTCCCGCGCAGCTCACGTGTGGTCCACAACGGGTTGATCATCTCGAAGTAGTCATCCGGCCGAAGCGGGTTCGACAGATGTTTGAAAGCCTTGAGCATGGTCCGACGAAGGACCGAGACCTTGGGTTGCGCTCCGCGTTCTGCCACGTCGAAAGGTTATCGTCACAGTCCTGCCCGCTGACCGTAAACGGGTGATTATGGGTAGAACATGCCGATGCTGTCGTTCTGTGATTGCAATCGACAAGATCCACGCTGGAGGGTTTGGACCTTCGGGGTTTTCGAACTGCGGGGCTATGTAAGGAAGAGGGTTCTGTTGTGCCGATCGTCGACAATGCCGTGTACGTCCACGGAACCCGCGCGGACGAGCCGAAAAGTCTCGATCGCACCTACGAGTTGATGCGCGCGTGTGGCGGCATGGCGTGGATCGGCATGTACCGGCCCGATCACGCGGAGATCGAGTCCGTCGCCACCGAGTTCTCGCTGCATCATCTGGCGGTCGAAGACACGGTGGCCGCGCATCAGCGCCCCAAGCTCGAGCGCTACGGCGATCAGCTGTTCGTCGTCCTTCACCCCGCGCGATACGTCGACGAGACCGAGAAGGTGGAGTTCGGTGAACTCCACGTGTTCTGCGGCCCCGACTTCGTCGTGACCATCCGCCATGCCGAGTCACCCAACCTGCAGATCGTGCGCAAGCGACTCGAAGACGCGCCCGCATTGCTCGATCAAGGAGCCGAGGCCGTGCTGTACGCAGTGCTCGACCAGGTCGTGGACGAGTACCTCCCCGTCGTCGCGGGCCTCGAGAACGACATCGACGAAATCGACGACCAGTTGTTCACGGGCGATCCGGGCGTCTCTCGTCGCATCTACGAACTGTCACGCGAAGTGATCGAGTTTCAGCGCGCGACCCACCCCCTGGTGTCGATGATCGAAGCGCTGGGCAGGGGCTCGGAGAAGTACAACGTCGACATAGAGCTTCAACGCAATCTGCGCGACGTGCTCGACCACGCGATTCGCATCACCGAACGCGTCGACACGTTCCGGGCGAACCTGCAGAACGCCCTGTCGGTGCACACCACGCTGGTGGGGCAACGTCAGAACGACGAGATGCGGGCAATGACTCAGGTGAGCCTCGAGCAGAACGAGCAGGTCAAGCGAATCTCGTCCTGGGGCGCCATCTTCTTCGCGCCGACCCTGATCGCGGGGATCTACGGCATGAACTTCGAGGACATGCCCGAGCTGAAGTGGGGACTCGGCTACCCCGCGGCACTGGCCGCGATGGTGTTCGTCTCCGGCGCGCTCTACGTCGTCTTTCGCCGACAGAAATGGCTGTAGACCGGTTATCGCAGTCGGGCCGGTTCGAGATCTTCTGCCGCGACTCCGCGACTCGTGATGTCGTCCGGGAGAGGTTCCCCGCGCACCAGCGCGGCGGACACGCGAGCGAGGGCAGCGCAGGTTTGTATCCCGTACCCGCCTTGTCCTGCGCACCAGAAGAACCCGTCGGCCTCGGCGTCGTACCCCACTACCGGGGTTCGATCGGAGACGAACGACCGCAAACCGGCCCACGAGGAACGCACGCGTCTGTCGGTCACGACGGTGGCTTCGGCGAGGGCGTCCAGTGCGCGTGCGATCTCGAGATCGTCCGCCTTGGCGTCGCCGGCCGGGCACGGCGATTCGTCGGCCGGTGAGCACAGCAGACGGGTGCCTTCGGGCTTGACGTAGAAGGCCTCGTCCATGTCGCTGATCAGCGGATGCCGCCCCGACTCGGCGTTGTCCGGGGCGTCCATGACGAAAATAGTGCGGCGCTTCGGCTGCAACCCGATGTGCGCCACACCGGCGAGATCGGCAACCTCGTCGGCCCACGCGCCCGCGGCGTTGACCAGAATCGACGCTGTCCAGGTGGTGCCGCCCGACGTGTCCACCTGCCAGCGTTCCCCGGTGCGCCGGATACCGGTCACTGGGGAAGAGGTGTGCACCGAAGCCCCTCGACGGCGAGCGCCACGCAGAAAGCCCTGATACAAGGCGTCGACGTCCATCTCCATCGCGCCCGGCTCGAGCACCGCCGACTCGACGGCGCCGGGCCGCAGCAGGGGAGCTCTGTCGACGGCCTCCTCGGGGCTCAGCAGAGAAGCATCCGGCGACAGTTCCTGCAACGACAGAAACATCCGGGCCAGTGCATCGCCGCGACCGGGCCCCGCGAACTGAACGAACGGCCGCGCGGTCAGAACCGCGCCGCGAACCATGTCGGGCGGGTCCAGCAAGAAAGCCCTGCTCGCCGTGGTCAGCGCGCGAATCACCTGGTTGCCGTAGGTCTCGAGGAACATCGCCGCCGATCTGCCCGTCGAGTGCGACGCCAGCGCAGCTTCGGTTTCGAGGAGGCACACCGACCTGTCGGCGGACAGCTCGTAGGCCGTCGACGCCCCGGCGATGCCACCCCCGATGATCAAGACGTCGGTGTCGGTGGTCATGGCAGTCGATGCTAGGTGCTCAGGTCACCTGACCGCGCCGCACGACATCGATGATGTGCCGGGCAGCGGCGGCGGGGTCTTCGTGTTCCCAGACCCGGACGACGGTCCACCCGGCTTCTTCGAGGCGCTGATCGGTGTCACGGTCTCGCGCGACGTTCCCGGCGAGCTTGTCCGCCCACCACTGGGCGTTGTTTCGGGGTGTGGTGGCGTGTACCGGGCAGCTGTGCCAGAAGCAGCCGTCGACGTATACCGCCACTCGTCTGCGGGTGAACACCACGTCGGCGCGTCGGCGCATACCCGTCAGCGGTGCGGTGTCGACGAGGTAGCGCATCCCTGCACGGTGCAGTTCGCGGCGCAGCGCCATCTCTGGTTTGGTGTCGCGCCGCCGTTGCTTGGAAAGCCGTGAGCTGGTGGCGGCGTCCGTCGTGGGGCGGCCGGTCATTACCTGCTTGTACCCGCTGCGCGGGGCGCTCGAACCCCGAAGCTGCCAGTGTTGGTTGGCTCAGTCGTCGTCGTCGGGCTCGGACCAGCTCGGGGCGAAACGATTGCGCCGCTCCACTTCGCCGTGCACCACCTCGACGAACTCGTCGAAACCGAGCGTGGTGCGGTCCGGCGGTCGGCCATTGCGCGGCGGCAAGTCGTCGACATCGAAGAACCTGACCTCGCCGCGGTAGGGCCCGTCCGGCTCGTACAAGGCGATGAACACTTTCTCGAACAGGTCGTAGCGTGTGTCCTCGGCGCCGAGATCGACCCACGCGCGCCCGGGAACGCCGACGACGGCCCGCTTGCCACGTCCGGACCGCTTGGACAGCGTCGTGACGTGGTGGGCGAACGAACTCTTCCCGGTGTCGCTGCTCTTGGTGGGATCGCCGTCCTCGCACGTGGACCACGGCTCGAACATCACCGCGACCAGCACGCTGTAAGGCTGGCGCTGGTGCAGAACCATGGCTTCCCCGCGTAACTCGTGATCGTTGCGGACGATGTTCTTGGTCCACCGGCCCAACCGTCCGGAGGTAGGGCTGTAGTCCTGGAAGCTGTAGGTCTTGATGGACACGCACAGGATGAGACCGAGTGTCGGATCGAGCGCCTTCACATCGAGGCGCTTGCGTCCCTTGGCGACGTCCACCTGAGCTTCTTGACCGGCGCCGTGCGCGTCCGGAGTGATGGACGGGTACCGCGGGCGCAGCGCATCGGCCACCACCTGCGCGAGGTTGTTGGACAACCGCTGGGCGTAGTTCTTCTTCTCCCCTCGATCTGCATCGGGTGCAGGGCGGTCTCCGGCGAAGTCGAGGGCGAACGTCAAGGGATACATCAGGCGATCCGGACGGGTTCCGGCGCGGGCTCGTTCATGCGAGCGAGGTGGGACTCGATGCTGTCGAGGAATCCGGGGGCGAACCGCAACCGCCCCGACCGAGCGCGCTTGAGAAACCCTGCGCTCGCCCGCGCCGACAGCAGTTTCGACTCGTCGAGAAACCCGCCGAGATCTTCGTACTCCCGCTGCACGGGCCACGTGCTCGCTGCCACCCGGAACGCACGACGGTCCTGCCCCCACGCGGCGGAGGGCCAACTCTGACCCGGGGTGAGCTCGATATCCGCTGCTCCGTCGTACGGAGTGGGAGCGTCCAGTTGCTCGCCCACCCACGTCGCCATGCGAACACTGACCGCATTACCCACCAGCTTCCACCGATGGCCGGCGCGTACCCCGGGCGCGTCGGTTGCGGGCTCGGTCCAGCCCGCGTCGAAACCCTGCAGCCGCTCGGCGTCGGTAATGCCCGGGGTGACCACCTCGCCGGAGGGCAGCCGCACCGCGGGTGGACTCGCGATTCCGAGCGTCGATCCGCCCTTGAGCGTCGGGACGGCGTTGACGGCCCACCCCAGACCGCGCACACCCTCGGTCCAGTAGAAGCCGCAGGGGAGGACGTCCGCGTCACCAGGTTCGGGGATACCGGCGTCAGGGCCGAACAGCACCTCTCGCGGATCGTCGGTGCGCGATGCGAGCATGACCACTCGTTGCCGGCGCTGGGGCAGTCCGAACGACCGCGCGTCGACGACGCGGTAGGCCCACGTGTAACCGAGGTCCTCGAGAGCGTGAGTGATGTGTCGCATCGCCGCGCCGCGGCCCAGTTGGAGCATGAAGGGCACGTTCTCGATGAGCAGCCACCGCGGCCCGCGCTTACGCGCAACCAGGCGAAACACCTCGTCCACCAGGCCGGACCGCGCGCCCGTGATGCCGGCGGTACGGCCTGCTTGCGACAGGTCCTGGCACGGGAAACCCGCCGCGACCAGCTCGGTCCCCGCCGGTAGTGCACGCAGGGTGGAGACGTCGGTGTGCAGCGGCACGTCGGGAAAGCGCGATCTCAGAACAGCGCCGGCCCCCGCGTCGATCTCGCACAGCAACGACGTGGACCAGCCGGATCGCGTCAGGCCCAGTTCCACCCCGCCGATACCGGCGAACAGGCCGACCATCGTGCTACCGGACACCTGCACCGACTCCTCGTGTTTCACGTGGTCTTCGTTCTCGCTCGGACCTGTGTGAGGCTACTCGAGACCGCCGACAGACCGCGCTCGTCGACGCGCTGTGAGGGCAATTCGTCCGGCTCCGGCACTTGGGGCGCGCGCGTGATCTACCGTAAGCGCGTGAGTACTCCCACTGCCGATTCGCTGTCGTCCTCCGAAGCGACGGGTACCTCGTGGCCCGCGATCCTCACGTGGCGAGCGCACTCGGCGCCTCGGATGGAATCGGTGCGCGTCCAGCTCAACGGAAAGCGCATCAAGGCCGCCGGACGCATCATCGGCGGCGCGTGCGACGAGCACCCGGCGTTCTCCGCGTCGTACGACCTGGTGACCGACGAAGCCGGCGTGACCAAGCGACTTTCGGTGCGGTCGGCGGTCGCGTCCGGCGAGAAGCAGATCTCCATCAGTCGCGATTCCGAGGGCTACTGGCTGGTCGACGACGGATCACCGCTGCGCAGCGCCTTCGGGGGAGCCGTGGACGTCGAGCTGGTGTGGAGCCCCTTCTTCAACACCCTCGCGATCCGTCGGCTCGGGCTCCACACCACCCCGTCGGACCAGCAGGTGCCCGTCGTCTACGTCGGGTTGCCCACGCTGACCGCGCGCGCAGAGACGCTGTCCTACACCGGAGGCCCCACGGATTTCGGCTTGGTCTCGCCGGTGGGGACGTCATCGGTGACCGTCGACTCCGAAGGATTCGTCTCCGACTACCGGGGCCTGGCCGAGCGAATCTGAGCTGTTCAGGTTTGCTGGGGGAGTCGCTGGACCACGCCGCCCCGGCGTCCCGCGTCCCACAAGTCCTCGCGCCATCCGTCCGCGCCGACCACGACGTCGGTGATCTCCCACCACTGCAATTGAGCGTCGTAGCGTTGTCTCGCTGCGTACCCGTCGGTGGTCATCTCTTCTGTCGACGCGGCCGACGCCAGTGCCTCGCGGGCGCGCTGCAGTCTGTCCAGCGCATCGTCGAGCGCCTCGATCAAGGCGGGAGCGTTGGCGTCGCACATCGCGCTCACCAATCCGGGCGCCGTCCCGGCCACGCGAGTTCCGTCCCGAAACGATCCGGCCGCCAATCTCAACGTCAAGTCGCCGCCGTCGGCTCCGACACCGGCCAGAGCCTCCGCCAGCATGTGCGGAAGATGAGAGACACGCGCCACGGCGCGATCGTGCTCGTCGGACCGCGCGGGCACGACGACGGAGCCGCAGGACAGGGCGAGGTCGGCGACCGTCGTCCACACATCGGGGTCGACGCCGTCGTCCACGACGACCACCCACACTGCGTTGCGGAACAAATCGATCTGCGCCGCGGCCCATCCCGATTCGGATGTTCCGGCCATGGGATGACCACCGACGAAGCGGTCGGAAAGACCGTGGCGGGCGACTGCTGCTGCCACCTCGGACTTCACGCTGACCACATCCGTGAGAGCGCAGCGCGGGGCGTGCTCGGCGACGGCGTCGAGCACGGTGTCGACTGCGGGCATCGGCACGGCGACGACGATCAGCGCGTCCTCGACCGCGGCGCGTCGAAGTGCCGTGACGATGTCCGTCGTGACGTCGTAACCGTCGCCACGCGCGACATCGACCGCCGAGCTCGACCTGTTCCATCCCCACGCCGGCCGGCCGGAGGCCACGACCGCCCGCAGCAGCGAACCACCGATCAGGCCGAGGCCCAGCACACAGACGGGTGGGTCGGATCTCTTCACCGAATGGAGGTTTCCACATCGGCAGCGCGGCCGTCGGCATCGACACCCGAGAAATGGGAGGTAGGCGCATTGCTTGCCACGTGTGGGACTACGGTTGCGCGCATGAGTGCACAGCGCGGAGGTGGAACCTCGCCTCAAGGCAAGGCCGATACCGCCTCCGACGACTACGACGATCTCGAAGGGTTCGCCATCGCGGTCGTCCGCGAAGAAGGCACCTGGACCTGCCGGGCACTGTCGGCCGACGCACTGTCGAGCCTCAGTGCGGCAGAGACGGAATTGCGCGAACTGCGCAGCGCCGGCGCGGTCTTCGGGCTTCTCGACGTCGACGACGAGTTCTTCGTGGTGCTTCGGCCCGCTCCGTCCGGTACCCGCGTGCTTCTGTCCGACGCCACCGCCGCTCTCGACTACGACATCGCGGCCGACGTCCTCGACCGTCTGAACGTCGACTTTCCCGACATCGATCCCGACGATCTCGACGACGTCGAACCGTGGGAAGAGGGCGACCTCGAACTGCTGAACGACATGGGTCTGCCGGCGCCGGTTCTGGGGGTCATCGTGGCGGAGTCCGATCTGTATCCGGACGAGCAACTGGGGATGATCGCCTCGCGGCTGGGCTTCGCGGCCGAGTTCGCGGCGGTCCTCGACACCCTGCATCGATAGCCATGCTCCCGCAGGCCCTCCACGAACTGTGGATGCGCCGCGCTCTGGATGTGGCAGCGACCACGCCGGAAGGCGACGTGCCGGTGGGCGCCGTCGTGGTGGACGACGACGGGAACGAACTGGCCGCAGCAGCCAACGAACGCGAACATCGCGGCGATCCGACTGCACACGCGGAAGTGCTTGCGTTGCGAGAGGCCGCGCTGACTCATGGGGATGGGTGGCGGCTGGGCGGGTGCACGTTGGTGGTGACCCTCGAGCCGTGCACCATGTGCGCCGGTGCGGCCGTGTTGTCGCGTGTTTCCGGCGTCGTGTTCGGTGCGTGGGAGCCCAAGACCGGTGCCGTCGGATCGTTGTGGGACGTCGTTCGTGACCGACGACTGGGGCATCGGCCGGAAGTTGTCGGCGGTGTACTGGAGGCCGAATCGGCGTATCTGGTTCGACGATTTTTTCGAGACCCGCGGCACGTTTGATCGGCGATGGCTCAGGGGTATTACTAGCCAGTAGGACACCAGACGCAACGGTGCGTCGCCCGCCTCGCCGAAACGGAGGGGTGGACGTCAAGTTCTTCCATCCCGAAGGAGCAACAACATGGGTCTCGACGACAAGATCAGCAACAAGGCAGAAGACCTCAAGGGCAAGGGCAAAGAGGCTGCGGGCGACGCAACCAACGACCAGGACCTGAAGGCCGAAGGCCAGGGCGACCAGACCTCCGCAGCATTCAAGGACGGCGCGGAGAAGGTCAAGGACGCAGCGTCCAACATCAAGGACAAGCTCACCGGCAACTGAGCCTTCCGCGGCGTTTCTCCTGGTAGGCACGCGATTTCGGATACATCCACCTGTCCGGTAACCTAGTCGGCGGTGGCGTGTCCGAGCGGCCTAAGGAGCACGCCTCGAAAGCGTGTGACGGGTAACCCCCGTCCGAGGGTTCAAATCCCTCCGCCACCGCCAAGAGTCCCCCACCTGTCTATACAGGTGGGGGACTTTTTTTTGGTGCGGTCAGTCGGCGCCGCCCAGGATTCGCTGATCGGTTCGGGGTTCGTAGTTGAAATTGTGTGTACGAACACCGAACCGATCAGCGGTTACCTATCGCACCCCGGGCGGATGTGCCCAACTGTCCGTAAAGTTTTCCCCATGACCAAGAAATGGTGGATCACCGGAGCGGTGGTTGTCGTCGTGGCACTCCTCGCGTTCGTCGTCGGACCGCGGATCTATTCTGCGATCGAGAGCAGCGACCCGGCGGCGTCGGTATCGACGTCGGGCGCGGAAGCGGCCACCGGCACCCTCGACGGTGAGTGGACCGTCACTGAGGGTGATGAGGCCAACCCCACATCGGCTGGATATACCGTGGCCGAGGTGCTCAACGGCACCGATGTGACCGTCGTCGGCACCACCGCGGACGTGTCGGGCTCGGCCACCATTGCGGACCAGCAGCTCACTGCCGGCGAGATCGTCGTGCAAACTGCCACCATCACCACCGACAGCGATCGCCGTGACAACCAGTTCCGCGGAAACATCTTCGACGTCGCGAACAACCCGACGGCCACCTTCACCGTGACCTCACCCGTCGACTTGTCCTCCGTGCCGACGGACGGCACCACGGCAACCGTCACCATGGACGGCACCCTGACCTTGAAGGGGCAAACACGCGACGTCAGCGTCGACACCGAAGTGCTGCGCTCGGGCGAGACCGTCGTCGCATCGGGCAGCATTCCCGTCACCTGGTCGGACTACGGCATCGAACCCCCGTCGCTCGGGTTCGTCACCGTCGCTCCCAGCGGGTCGGTCGACTTCCTCGTCACCCTCGCCTCCGCCTGACCCCTTTTTTTCCTACTGAAGGGCACCTTCAGTCGATCTAGCCGACTGAAGG
>JBASAM010000095.1:0-21652 GCA_049650605.1 Rhodococcus sp. (in: high G+C Gram-positive bacteria)
CCACCTGGCAGGCGATCATCACCGACGCCCTCGCCCCCACACGCTGCCAGTGCACCGAAACCGACGACGCGCCGGTGCCGACGGCCACGCGGGAGGTGCGCCGCACCCGGGCCAGACCACCGGGCTGGACCCCGAACCGGGGCCGGCTGGACAGTAGAAAAGCCCGTGACCTCGCCTGGAAACTGGAGTGCCTACGCCGATCACCACGCTCACTCGACGCCGCCAAGGCGGACCACTCCGGGAAAGGGCGGACACGACACACCACCGGACGGAGCACTGACCTACCGACCGTCGGACTCTCTCGCTGCCCTGGTGACAGCGCGGTATCCGGTGTGCGTGCACCCGGGCTGCGCGGTACCCAGCTCCGACTGCGACCTCGACCACGTGGTCCCGTTCGAGCACGACGACCCCGAATACGGCGGGTGGACGGTGCTCGGGAATCTGCAACCGTTGTGCCGCCGGCACCACGGACTCACAACGCGGAAGCAGTGGCACTACCGCATGCTCGCCGGCGGCATCGTCCACATCCGCGACCCCCACGGCCGCGACTACCTCACCGGACCCGGCGACTGAGACCTATCCGGACCAGCTCAGCCGGTAGGTCCACCCGACAGCATGCGCCACAGGAACGTGTACGCGAGAGCCGACTTGAAGGCCGCCTGGGCGTTGTCCGCTGCTCCGCCGTGTCCACCCTCGATGTTTTCGTAGTAGGACACGTCGTAGCCGTGCTCTTCGAGTAGCGCGTCCATCTTTCGCGCGTGTCCGGGGTGGACTCGGTCGTCCCGCGTCGACGTCGTGATCAACACGGGCGGGTAGGCACCGCCGACGCCGGGACGCGACACGTTCTGGTACGGCGAGTACTCCGAGATGTAGGCCCACTCCTCTGGGTCCTCCGGATTGCCGTACTCGGCCATCCACGACGCGCCCGCCAGCAGCAGGTGATAGCGCTTCATGTCCAGGAGAGGCACCTGACAGACGATGGCGCCGAACAGCTCCGGGTATTTCGTGAGCATGATGCCCATCAGGAGCCCACCGTTGCTACCGCCCTGGGCGCCCAGCCGATCCGGTGTCGTGAGGCCACGCTCGACAAGATCATGAGCGACGGCTGCGAAATCTTCGTGCACCTTGTGCCGACCTGCCTTCAGCACGTCGGTATGCCACGACGGGCCGTACTCGCCTCCACCCCGAATGTTGGCCACGACGTAGGTTCCGCCGCGCGCCAACCATGCGTCACCGACGACTCCGCTGTAGGACGGAGTCAGCGACACCTCGAAACCGCCGTAACCGTAGAGAAGCGTCGGCCCTGGTGCGCTGTCGCGGCGCCGAACGACGAAGTACGGAATTCTGGTCTCGTCGAGGGAGGTGGCGAAATACTGCTCCACCACAAGGGATTCGGAATCGAAGAAGGACGGTGCGGACTTGATGGCAACCGGATCCCCAGCGCCCGGGGTACCGAGCGTCGGGGTACCGAGCCTCGGGGTCCCGGAGGGCAGGGATCCGAAGTGCAGGGTTCCGAAGAGCAGGGTCGACGGCGTGAGGTAGCCGCTCGCGTCGAGGAAGTACTCGTCTCCGCCGAACTCGGGATCGGTCCCGATGATGGTGACGTCGACGGTGTCCGGGAGGCCGGCCATCCGCTGCGTGTCCACCGCCAGGGTCTCGCCCGAAGCGTCGAGGGTGACGATGTGAACGCTCGAGCGCACATCCTCGAGCAGCACCATGAGCAGATGGTTCTCGGTCCAGGCGTACTGGTGCAACGACGTTCGAGTATCGGGTGTGAATACTTCCGTCAGATGTCCGGAGCCGGCGACGAAGTCGTCGAGGTCCGTGACCAACAGTGACCCTGCCGGGTGTTCGACGTCGCCCACCGTCCACCCGGTGGTGAGACGGATCAGTAGCCAGCGCTGGTGCAGCGACACCGAGGCATCCGTCGGGACGTCGATCAGGGTCGTGGCGCCGTCCTCGCCGAGGATGAAGGTAGTGGCGTTGAAGAAATCGGTTGCGCGCGAGACGATGCTGCGCTCGAATCCGGGTGTCGAATCGAAGGAAGCAGACACCGCCACGTCCGTTTGTTCACCCTCGAACACCACCGGCGCGTCGGTCAGCGGCGTACCGCGCTGCCAGCGGTGTGCACGTCGGGGGTATCCGGAGTCGGTAAGCGATCCCTCACCGAGATCGGTACCCACATACACCGAGTCGGCGTCGATCCAGTCGATATCGGTCTTTGCCTCGGGTACTACGAATCCGCCGTCGTCGGCGGTGATGAACGTTGTCGTCTCCAAAGAGAACTCGCGAACGACCGACGCGTCGGCACCGCCCCGCGACAGTGAAATCAAGGCCCGGTCGAACGACGGCTTCAGAACCTGCGCGCCCTTCCAGACCCAGTTCTCACCCTCCGCCTCGGCAACGGCATCGAGATCGATCAATATCTCCCACTCGGGAGCGTCGCGTCGATACTGCTCCATCGAGGTCCGTCGCCACAGACCGCGTGGGTGGGCGGCGTCCTTCCAGAAGTTGTACAGCCGATCGCCGCGCCCCCGCACATACGGAATTCGAGCATCGGTGTCGAGGATCGCTCGAATACTGGATTCGAGGTCATGAAAGTTCTCGTCCGAGGCAAACTCCGCCACCGTGCTCGCATTGCGAGTGCGCACCCGATCCAGGGCGTCGTCTCCGGTCACGTCCTCGAGCCACAGATACTTGTCGTCCACCTTGTCCATTCTGCCCGGTCACCACGACGAGAGCGCATCGGCCGCGGCGTCCGCGACGGCCGGGTCCGTGGTGAGGGTCCAGTCGGCCTCGCCGTCCTTGGCGAAATCGAACCACAGCAGGCCGGTGACGGCGGTGCCCTGAAGATAGGTGACGAGATCTCGAATCCAGGAACCCTTGTCGCCGTTGGCGTCTCCCGACCCCGTTTCGTAGATCCAGACATCCGAATCGGGGGCAACCTCCGCTACGGTCGACAGGATGGGTCCGAACAGTTCGTTCGGTTGCTGCCAGTAGGCACCCTGCGCGCCGCCGTTGTACCCGTCGACGCCGACCAGGTCGACGTAGGTGTCACCGGGGTACGCGGATGTGGCGATGCCCTGTCCGGCAGGACGGTCTGCCGAGGCGTCGACGGACCACACCCACTGCACCGCGGTCGCGCCTTCTCGTACGAAGAGGTCGTGCACATGGCGGTACGCGGCGATGTACTCGGACGCTGTGGTGCCGCCCACCCCGATAGCCCAGGGATACCACGTGCCGTTCATCTCGTGCCCGAACCGAATCTGCATGGGCAGGCCGTAGTTCACCGCCCCCCGAGCCCACTGCGTTATGTAGTCGTCGTATTCGCCCGCTGCAATGGCCGCGGGCGCGAATTCGCGGCTGGCTATGTCCGCGCCGGGATCCCAGGGCTCCCATGTCACGGCGGGAATCGCACCGGCCGCGTCGATGCGTCGGAGGGTGTCGATGTTCAAAGGACGCTCCCACGCCCACGCCTCGAAGAAGTTGACCACGTCGAGTTCTCGGCCCACTCGTCGTGCTGTGTCGACCGCGGCGTTCACGCCGGAATCCGGCCCTTGCGCGGACAACCCGAAGACGCGCGGGGGCGTCGAGGACTGCGCTGCCGAGCACGAGCCGAGGATCAGTGCACACGCGAGAGCCACGGCCACCGTCCGAATGTGTTGCGCGACACTTTTCTTCACATGATCACAAGTTCTTCCGATGGAATATGGAGTCCAGCCCAGTTCTCGTGGTGATAGTTCGACAATTCATTACCGGGGGCACACGCGCGGAAAACGTGCCGGAAACAAACCGTCGATACTTTTTGGTAGTCGAGAAACGGCGCACCGTCACTTCATCACCCCGCTTCGGTACCCAACGATCGCTCGGCAGTGTCCTGTCGGCGCGTCGGTAATGGTAGCGAAGTTTCGCCGTCCAGGAGGACGCCCGATGACCGCACTACCCGTGCAGCAGAAAAGTCGAACATCACTTCGGCTCGTCGATCCGGACACGTCGACATTGCGTGAAACATCGACGCGCACAACCGACCTGCCCGATGCACCCGATGACGTCGAGCGGGACTCGTACCTGCGTGACGCTCATCGGTGGGTACCGTTCGCGTCGGCTTTCGGCGGCTTCATCACCACGCTGAGCCTGCTTTTTCTCGTTCGCAGCCAGGTGTGGGCCATTCCGCTGCTTGTCCCGCTTGCCATCTCCACCCTGGGGATGGTGCTTTCGCTCGTATCGACATCGCGGCCGCGCCGAGACACGCTGGAGTCGCATCGGCACAAGGTCGAGTCGTGGGAGCCGCTGGACTACCCGTCGGTGGACGTGTTCCTGCCCAGCGCGGGTGAGGATCTCGAGGTGCTGAACAACACGTTCGCGCACGTGTACGACATGGAATGGCAAGGGACGCTGACGGTGTACGTCCTGGACGACTCGGCCCGTCCGGAGGTGCAAACCCTGGCGGAGGACTACGGATTCGAGTACCGCACCAGGCCGGACCGTGGAGTGTTGAAGAAGGCAGGCAATCTGCGCTACGGCTTCACCCAGTCGACGGGCGACTGGATCGCAATCTTCGACGCCGACTTCGTACCGCGCCCGGACTACCTCTACGAAGTACTTCCGTACGGCGACGAGGAAGACGTGGCGATCATCCAGACGCCGCAGTACTTCGACGTGGACCCGGCGATGAACTGGGTACAGCACGCGGCGGGTGCCACCCAGATCCTGTTCTACCGGTGGATTCAGGCCACGCGCGACCGTAGTGATGCCGCGATCTGCGTCGGAACGTGTGCGACGTACCGGCGCAGTGCGTTGAACGAGAGCGGCGGTTTCGCACAGATCGGACACAGCGAGGACGTGCACACCGGAGTCAACCTGATGAAGGTCGGCTACCGGGTGCGCTATGTTCCAACCGTCGTGTCGAAGGGTTTGTGTCCGGACACTCTGGCGCAGTTCGCAACTCAGCAGTACCGATGGTGTACGGGCTCGATGAGCCTGCTCATGTCGCGGAAGTTTCACGCGGCGCCGCTCACGCGTCGTCAACGGTTGTGCTTCTGGTCGGGGTTCCTCTACTACATCGACACCGCGATTTCGGTGTATCTGATCGCCATCCCGCCGATTCTGATGGCGCTGCTCGCGCCCGACGCGGTCACGGTGAACAACTATCTGTTCGTGTTTCTCGCGCTCGTCATCCGCGCGTCCGTGGTTCCGGTCATCACGATGGGCACCGAATCTCTGCCCGGCTTGACTCGTATCCAGACGGCGTACTCGTTCGCGCACTCGCTGGCGCTGTTCGACGTCCTCCGGGGTCGAACCGACTCGTGGCAGGCGACGGGGGTGAAGGGCGGGAACACCACTGCCAGAAGGCTTCGCCGCACCATGACCATCTGGCTGGTGACGATCCAGTTGGTGATGTGGATCTCGTGTGTGTGGCGAGCGGCCGAGTACGGCTGGGTCGATTACCTCCCGATGGCGATGTTCGCCGCCCTGAACCTCTTCGTGACCTATCCGCTGATGATGTGGCGGACCGATTTCCCGGTTGCAGCCGACCCCATGTCACTCCGTCGTCGATTCAGTGGGTCCCTCACATGACAGTTCTCGATCTGCGCTCGAGTCCCCACACCGAGGCTCCCGTCGTCACCCCCATCGGGCGGATCGGCGACGGTCCGGAACGTCGATGGACGACAGTGGCGTGGCTGACCGCCATCTGCGCTGCTCTGGCTGCGTTCTCGTTGCGACCAGGGTCCAATACCAATGCGTTCCAGGACGAGGGCCTGTATCTGTTCATGGGGCACCGCATGATCGAGCACGTCATGCAGGGCGTTCACGTGACCGAGTACCCGGGCTCGTACTTCTCGGGGGCTCCCGGGTTGTATCCGGTGATCGGCGCCATGGTGGAGTCGTTCGCGGGTCTGCAGGGCGCACGGATTCTCAGCCTTGTGTTCGTGATGGGTTGCGTCGTCGCGATCTACAGTGCCGGCCGAGATCTGTTCGGCCGCAACGCCGGTCTGATCGGTGCGGGTGCGTTCGCGATCAACGGATCGGTTGTCTTCGTCTCGCACCTGGCCACATTCGACGCGCTCGCCATCATGTTGCTGGCAATCGCGTTCAAGTTGACCACGTTCAGCGCGACGCGGGGGATGTTCCTGCTGGCTCCCGTCGTAGGGTTCGTGTTGGCGGCGATGTTCTTCACCAAATACGGAACGGCCGTGTTCATCCCGGGTGTGACTGCGCTGGGGGCAGCGTTGTGTTGGCACCGACTTCAGTGGGGTGCGGTCCGGAGGGCTCTGCTCGGGGTGGCCGCGGCGGCATCGAGCGTCTTTTTCGTCATCACGTTCTGGGCTCCGGATCTGATGGGCGGCATCATGTCCACGACGGCGTCGAGGACGCCGATTTCACCGGCGTCGACCGAGCGGCTCCTGGACCACGTGATCACCTGGGCCGGGCCGTGGCTCGCATTGGCGGTCCTCGGTGCGGTGGTGATGTGGCGGCGACCGGTGGTGGCGCTGCTGTTGCTGGCCATGTCCGTTGCCACCGCGGTGCAGCACATCAGGATTCACGAGGAAACGTCGCTCTCGAAGCACTTGGCCTTCGGTCTGGTGTTCGCCGCTCCGTTGATCGGCGCCCTCGGCGCCCGATTCCTCGCTACGTCGCGCTGGATCGGCGTCCCGTTCATCGCGCTCGTCGCGGTATCGCTCGGTTCGATGGGGTTGACGCACTCGCAGCAGTTCCTCACCACGTGGGTCGACGACGGCGCCGTCGTCGAGCAGTTGCGCGAAGACATTCCACGCGTTCCGGGCAAGGCAGTTCTGGGCGAAGAGCCGTCGGCGCAGCGATACGAACTGCGCGGCGAGCTGGCGCCGATCCTGTGGACGGACACGTTCTCGTTCGGATACGACAACCTGACCGGGATCGAGGCTTACGAGCAAGCAATAGACCAGTCGCACTTCGGCATCATCTACCTGACGCTCAACACCGCGAACGGCAAACTGATCAACAGCTATCTGACCAGCGAGGAAACCCCGTATCGGTTGTCCGCGAAAGTGCCGTTCACGCGATACGACGAGTTCGCCGGGTACTACCTGGTGTGGACGCCGAAGGTGCTGGAGGGTTCCCCGACCAATTGACCTGGAGGGAGCCCCGACCAATTGACTTGTAGGGTTCCCCGACCAATTAATCTGATGGGATGACGGACCTGTGGGAGCAGCACACCTGTTTGCCGTTGTATGCCGACACCGACATCGCGGAACTGGCGCGCTACGCACCCGGCACCTACCTCTCGGTCAACGTCGGGTATTCCCCGCATACCAAGGCTCAGGCCACCGATCTGGCGGTCGCCTGGAGTGACCGAGCCACAGCCGACGGTCGGTTTCTGCCAGTGCACACCACGGCGGACATCGACGATGCGGCCGCGCGCGGACTGCGTGCGCTCGCGTTCGACCTCGAGGATTCGGGGCCGATCGAGGGCGATCTGAACAATGTCGCGCATTTCGTTCGACTCGGGGTCAGGTCGATGCTCCCTACCTACAACCATGCGAATGCCGCGGGCTGTGGGTGTCTCGACGCGGTGGACACCGGCCTGACCCCCTATGGCCGCGATCTCGTACGCGCGATGAACGAGGCAGGCATGGCGGCGGACGGGTCGCACTGTTCCCGGCAGACCGGATTGGACATCGCGGCAACCACGACGCGGCCGATGATCTACAGCCACTCGAACTTTGCGGCGTTGTGGACGCACCCGCGCAACATCACCGACGAGCAGGCTCGCGCCTGTGCGGATACCGGTGGTGTCGTCGGCATCAACGGAGTCGGAATTTTTCTCGGCGTCAACGATCCGGACCGTCGCGCCGATCGGGTCCGTGCGATGGCCGAGCACCTCGAGTACGGCGCGGACCTCGTGGGTATCGAGCACGTCGGAGTGGGGTCGGACTACTCGTTCGACCATGAGGACTTCAACACCGAGCTCTCCCTGCATCCGGAGGCGTTCTCGGAGGAGTACACCAAGTACGGCGCCTTGCAATGGGTTCCACCGGAGGGCGTCCAGACTTTGCCGTCGGTGCTGCGTGGTCGGGGCTGGGACGAGAAGTCAGTTACCGCCGTCCTGAGCGGCAACTTCCGCCGGATGGCCGATCAGGTCTGGTGAGTGTGCGGGGACTGCACAGAGAACGTGCTCCGGAGGCACATCCCGCCCGCGCGCTCGATCCCGTGTGCAGCGGGAGCACGGTATTCAACCGGAGAAAGTGAGCCGAGGAAATAATCCGTCGCCGATGTCGTTGCACCTGACACACGATCGACGAACAGGAGTTCATATATGAGCAACGTCCCCACGATCACCCTCAACGATGGCCGCACCATTCCGCAGCTCGGCTTCGGTAACTTCCAGATCGACCCCGACAAGACCGCCGATGCAGTCAAGACCGCGATCGAGGTGGGCTACCGCCACATCGACACCGCGCAGATGTACGGCAACGAGAAGGAGACCGGTCAAGGCGTTCGGGACTCCGGAGTCGACCGCGACGACGTGTGGATCACCAGCAAGCTGAACAACGGCTTCCATCGCCCGGACGACGCTCGACGCGCATTCGACGACACCCTCGAGAAGCTGGGCACCGACTACATCGACCTCTTCCTCATTCACTGGCCGCTGCCGACGCGCTACGACGGTGACTACGTCTCCACGTGGAAGGTGCTCGAGGAGTTCAAGAAGGACGGCCGCGCCCGCAGCATCGGCGTGTCGAACTTCCAGGTCCCGCACCTCGAGAGGCTGGCGCAGGAGTCCGACACCGTTCCGGCCGTCAACCAGGTCGAGGTGCATCCGTACTTCTCCAATTACCAGGTCCGGGCATACGGTGCGGAGAACGGCATCGCGACCGAGGCATGGTCGCCGATCGCGCAGGGCAAGGTTCTGGATGATCCGGAGCTCGAGCGCATCGCCAAGGACGTCGGCAAGTCGACCGCTCAGGTGACTCTGCGCTGGCACATTCAGCGCGGCGACATCATCTTCCCGAAGTCGGTCACGCGCGAGCGCGTGCAGGACAACTTCGACATCTTCGACTTCGAGTTGGACGACGGGCAGATCGCGGACATCTCCGCGCTGGACAAGGGCGAGGACGGCCGCTCCGGGCCCAACCCCGACACGTTCGACATGATCCCCGACTGATTCATCGTTGACACGGAAGGTCCGGCTACCGGCTACTCGCTGGTAACCGGACCTTTCGTCATGTGTCCCGGCCGACAAGACTAAGGTGTACAAACGTGACCTCACACTATGACGTCGTCGTCCTCGGAGCCGGTCCCGGTGGTTATGTCGCTGCTATCCGCGCGTCGCAGCTGGGACTCAAGACCGCCATCATCGAGAAGAAGTACTGGGGCGGTGTCTGCCTCAATGTGGGCTGCATCCCGTCCAAGGCGCTGCTGCGCAACGCCGAACTCGCGCACCTGTTCACCAAGGAAGCCAAGCAGTTCGGCATCTCCGGTGACGTGTCGTTCGACTTCGGCGCCGCATACGACCGAAGCCGCAAGGTGGCCGACGGTCGCGTCAAGGGCATCCACTTCCTGATGAAGAAGAACAAGATCGACCAGTTCGACGGCATGGGGTCCTTCACCGACGCCAACACGATCGAAGTGGACATGACCAAAGGTGGCACCGAGGCCGTCACCTTCGACAACGCCATCATCTCGACCGGCAGCACCACCAAGCTTCTGCCGGGAACCGAGCTCAGCGAGAACGTCGTCACGTACGAAGAGCAGATCATGACGAAGGAGCTTCCCGGCTCCATCCTCATCGTCGGCGCCGGCGCCATCGGCATGGAGTTCGGCTACGTGCTCAAGAACTACGGCGTGGACGTCACCATCGTGGAGTACCTCGACCGCGCGCTTCCCAACGAGGACGAGGACGTCTCGAAGGAAATCGCGAAGCAGTACAAGAAGCTGGGCGTCAAGATCATGACCGGCGCAGCGGTGCAGAGCATCGACGACGACGGCAGCAAGGTCACCGTCGAGATCAAGAACAACAAGAGCGGCGAGACCGAGTCGATCACCGTCGACAAGGTCATGCAGTCGGTCGGCTTCGCCCCACGCGTCGACGGTTACGGACTGGACAAGATCGGCGTCGAGGTCAGCGATCGCGGCGCCATCGAAATCGACTCGGTGATGCGGACCAACGTTCCGCATATCTACGCCATCGGCGACGTCACTGCGAAGTTGCAGTTGGCGCACGTGGCCGAGGCTCAAGGCGTCGTGGCGGCAGAGACCATCGGCGGGGCCGAGACACTGCCCATCGACGACTACCGATTCATGCCGCGTGCCACGTTCTGCCAGCCGCAGGTGGCCAGCTTCGGATTGACGGAACAGCAGGCAAAGGATGCCGGTCACGACATCAAGGTCGCGACCTTCCCGATGACGGCCAACGGCAAGGCGCACGGCCTGGGTGATCCCACGGGCTTCGTCAAGCTCATCGCGGACACGAAGTACGGCGAGCTGCTGGGCGGACACCTCATCGGTCCGGACGTCTCGGAGTTGCTTCCCGAGCTGACGCTGGCGCAGAAGTGGGACCTCACCGCGACGGAACTGGCACGCAACGTGCACACGCACCCGACGCTCAGCGAGGCTCTGCAGGAGGCCATCCACGGTCTCGCCGGGCACATGATCAACTTCTGATCACCGCTCGTCCTGTGGCCGGCGCCACGTCACATCCGTAAGCAGGAGACAACGCAATGCATCTGGGTGTGGACAGCTTCGTCTCGTCGGTGACCGATCCGACCGACGGCCGGGTGATCGGTCCGGACGAGCGGATGTCGCATCTGCTCGAGGAGATCACCCTCGCCGATCGGGTGGGTCTGTACTCGTTTGGAATCGGCGAACACCACCGCAGCGAGTACTACGACTCCGCGCCGGCGATCATTCTGGCGGCCGCAGCGGCACGGACGGAGCGAATCCGGTTGGGCAGCGCGGTCAAGGTGCTCAGCGCGGACGATCCGGTGCGGGTGTTCCAGGAGTTCGCCACCCTGGATTTGATCTCGAAGGGACGAACCGACCTCGTCGTCGGCCGCGGCTCGTTCACCGAATCGTTTCCCCTGTTCGGCCTGGACTTGGCCGACTACGACTCGTTGTTCTCCGAGAAGCTCGAACTGCTCCTGCAGATCCGAGACAACGTCGAAGTCACGTGGTCGGGCCGACACCGACCGGCGCTGACGAAGCAAAGCGTCTATCCACGCCCTCTGCAGGATCCGCTGCCGATCTGGGTAGGTGTCGGGGGCAGCCCCGAGTCGTTCGCTCGCGCCGGGCTGCTGGGGTTGCCGTTGATGATCGCGATCATCGGTGGTGAGCCGCGCCAGTTCGCCCCGCTCGTCGATCTGTACCGTCGCGCAGGCGCCCAGGCAGGTCACGCGCCGGAGAAACTGAAGGTGGGACTTCACGTGTTCGGTTTCGTCGCCGAGAGCACGCGAGTGGCGGCGGACACCATTTATCCCGGTTGGCACGAGATGTTCGCGAAGATCTCGCGAGAGCGGGGCTTCGCGCGGCCCACCCGGCAGCAATTCGACGCCACGTCCGGGCCGAACGGTGCGTTCTTCATGGGCGACCCGCAGACGGTGGCCGACAAGATTCAGAGAGTCAGCGATCAGCTGGGCGGTGTGGACCGGTTGTCGGTGCAGATGACGAATCCGCGGTTGGCGCACAGTGACCTGCTGCGCGGCATCGAGTTACTGGGAACCGAGGTTGCGCCGCTCGTGGCGGATCTCTGACGCCGGGCGGATGACACCGAAGCCTCTCTAGAGGTCGCGCTCGATTCCGAGCGTGCCGATGGTGCTGGCCAACCCGTCGTACTGGGTGACCAACAGGACGAACTCGATCATCTGCCGATCATCGAACTCCGCCGCCAGTTCCGTCCAGGTGGTGTCCGAGATCGTTTTGGACGCCACCAACTCGTCTGCGGCGGTGAGAAACGTCCGCTGCCGAGCGTCCAATCCTGCAGCCGTGGGCCCGGCGAAGACCTTGTCGCGGAGCGCGGCGTCCACGCCGGCTCGTTTGCCGAGCCTGGTGTGGTGGTCCAGTTCGTAGCCGCAGTCGCGAAGATGAGCAACCCGCAGGATGATCATCTCGGTCTCCTTGCGCGAGATCTTTCCCCCGGGCATCAGTTTCGAGCTGTAGAACAGCCATCCGCGGAACAGGCTGCGGTGGCGGCCCAGCGTGAGAAACAGGTGACCTTCGCGTACTCCGCCCAGCTTGGCTACCGCGCGGCAGATGACCCAGTTGACGGGGCCCAACTCACGGATGGTTCGACCCGGTGCGATGCGAGGGGTAGTCACGGCGTCGAGGCTAACACCGCGATCAAATGGTCAGTGCTTCGCGCACAGCCGATTCCGAGTCCGCACCGCCCGGGCCTTCGGACGTGACCCGGCCTGCTTCGAGTACGTAATAGTGCTGCGCCGCCGCGAGTGCGAAGCCGATGTGCTGCTCCACCAGCAGCACTCCCAGGTTGCCGCGCTCGGTGAGGGCCATGATGGTGCGTTCGATCTCCGCGACCACCGACGGTTGGATGCCTTCCGTGGGTTCATCGAGGATCAGCATGCGTGGCTCGGTGATCAGGGCTCGGGCGATGGCGAGCTGTTGCCGCTGACCACCGGAGAGCAACCCTGCGCGGCGCGTGAGCAAGTCGTTGAGCGCAGGGAAGAGGGTCAGCATCTCCTCGACGAGCGCACGGCCGTTCTTCCGTCCGTCGGCGACCACCTTCAAGTTTTCCAGGGTGGTCAATTGGCCGAACGATTGTTGGCCCTGCGGGACATAGGCCAAGCCGCGCGCGACCCGCGCGCTCGGCCGCATCGAGCCGACATCGTCGCCGTCGAAGATCACCGAGCCGCGGCCGAGCCCCAGCAGACCGACCGTTGCACGCAACAACGTGGTTTTCCCGGCGCCGTTGTGTCCCATGACCGCGACGACGGCGTCCGACGGAACCGTCAGCGACACACCGTGGATCACCTCGCTGCGGCCGTACCCTGCTCGCACGTCGCGTAGCTCCAGCATCAGGACTCTCTTTCGGTGTCTGCTCCTGCGGTGCCGAGATAGACCTCCTGCACCTTGGGGTCTGCTTGGACTTCGGCGACGGATCCCTCCGACAACACCTGGCCGCCGGCCAACACAGTGACGGAGGTGGCGAACTCGCGCATGAAGTCCATATCGTGTTCGACCACCACCACGGTGCGCTCGCCTCCGATGCGGCGCAACAGGTTCCCGGTCTGCTCGCGTTCGTCGTGGCTCATGCCGGCCACCGGCTCGTCGAGCAGGAGGACGTCCGCGTTCTGTACCAGCAGCATGCCGATTTCGAGCCACTGTTTCTGACCGTGGGCGAGGATACCCGCGGGAGTGTCGGACAAGGCCGTCAGTCCGATGGTCTCGAGCGCTTCCTCGATCGCCGGAAGCACCGATGTGCGTCTGCGGAGCATGGTCCGGATCCCGCGGCCGGCGCCGGCTGCGATGTCCAGATTCTGGAGGACAGTGAGATGCTCGAACACGCTGGCGGTCTGGAAAGTCCGGCCCACACCGAGCCGTGCGATCTGTTGAACCTTCTTACCCAACAGTTGAACGCCGGATTTCTCGACGGAACCGGTCGCAGGAGTCAACCCGGTGATCGCGTCGATCAGCGTGGTCTTCCCCGCCCCGTTGGGCCCGATGAGGAACCGGAGGTCGCCCTGCATCAGAGTCAGGTCGACATGACTGTTGGCGTGAAACCCGTCGAAGGAGACGCACAGGTCCCGAACCTGGAGATACTGGCTGCTCATTCCGGCGTTGCCGCCGCGGGCCGGTTGGTGCTCGTTTCCTGTCTCGGTCATCGTGCTGGCTCCGTCGAATGGGATGGGGATGGCTCTGGCGCTGTGGTTTCCGGTTGGTCGGTGTCCTTGCGGCGTTTCAGCAGAACACCGAGACCAGCAAGTCCGGCGGGGAAGAAGCCCACGACGACGACGAACAGCAGCCCCTGCGCATAGATCCATCCCGACGGGAACTGCTCGGACAGCGTCGTCTGCGCCCAGGCCACCCCGAGTGCGCCCAGTACCGGCCCCAGTAGCGTGCTGCGACCGCCTATGGCGACACCGATGAGGAAGGCTATGGACGGGACGATGCCGACGTCGTTGGGTGAGACGATGCCGACGATCGGAACGAAGAGCGCCCCGGCCAGTCCTGCGAAGAATGCCGCCACCACGTAGGCGAGAACCTTGACGGTCGCCGGGTCGTACCCCAGGAACCGCACCCGTTCCTCCTGATCGCGAACGGCCACCAGAAGCTCGCCGAACCTCGAATACATCAGCTGGCGGGTGATGGCGACAACCATCAGAAGCACGGCTGCGGCGATGAAGAACAACAGTCGCTTGTTCGCTGGATCATTGAGGTTGAACCCGAAGAACGTACGAAACCTGTTGAGGCCGTTCGATCCGCCGGTGCTCTGCTGACCGATCAGGGCGATGGCGAACGCCGCCGCCAGTGCCTGGCTCAGAATGGCGAAGTACGCGCCTTTCACTCTGCGCTTGAACACACCGAGCCCGAGCACCAATGCGAGCAGTCCGGGAACGATCAGAATCGCGAGGACCGTCACCACCGGGGACGTGAACGGTACCCAGTAACTCGGGAGTTCTCGCATCCCGGCGATCTGCATGAAGTCGGGAACGTCGTTCCCGCGGATGCCCGCGTCGGCGATCTTGAGGTGCATTGCCATGATGTAGGCGCCGAGCCCGAAGAACACGCCTTGGCCGAGTGTCAGCATTCCGCCTCGCCCCCAGGCCAATCCGATTCCCACGGCGACGATGGCGTAGCAGATGAACTTACCCAGCAAGCTCAGGCGGAAGTCGCTGAGAACGGCTGGGGCGACGGCGAACAGCAGGACCGCCGCGACGGCGAAACCGATCCACGCCGACCATTTGTGCAGGACCGAGGTCATACGAGGCTCCTCGTCTTGACGGTGAACAGCCCCTGCGGGCGCACCTGCAGGAAGATCACGATGATCACGAAGACGATGACCTTCGCGATCGAGGCGGTGGTCGAGAACTCGATGAACGAATTCAGCAATCCCAGTGCGGCTGCAGCGATGACTGCCCCCTTGATCTGGCCCAGTCCGCCGACGACCACCACGAGGAACGCGTCGATCAGATAGCTCTGTCCCACTGTGGAACTCGTTGATCCGATCAGTGTCAGCGCGACGCCGGCAACCCCGGCCAGCCCCGAGCCCACGAAGAAGGTGGAGATGTCGGTGCGCCTGCTGGAAATACCGACGGTCTCCGCCAGATCCCGGTTCTGGACCACCGCCCTGATGCGTCGACCCATCGGGGTGGCAGCCAGCGCGGTGGCAAGCGCAACCACGCAGACGACCGCGAGAACCAGGATGAAGATGCGGGACTTCGGTACCACGGCGCCCAGGATGTCCACACCGCCGGACAGCCAGCCTGGAGTGACCACGTTGACTGCAGGCGCACCGAAAATGTCGCGGGCGAGCTGCTGCAGCACCAGTCCGACGCCGAACGTCACCAGCAAGGTGTCGAGAGGCCGGTGATACATGCGTTTGATGAGGGTGACCTCGAGCAGCACCCCCATCAGACCGCCGACCAGGAAACCGATCACCAGGGAGATCAGCAGCGAAACGCCCGAGGTGGAGAACACCTGCTGCACGACGTAGGCCGTGTACGACCCGGCCATGATGAACTCGCCGTGCGCCATGTTGATGACGCCCATCTGCCCGAACGTCAGCGACAATCCGAGCGCCGCGAGAAGCAGAATCGAGCCGATGCTCAGTCCCGTGAAAAGTTGCCCGACAACCACATCCATTATTTCTCCTTCGGCTGGGCGGTAGTCCTAGTTGAGGTCGGACGCCCAGTCGTAGGTGTCCAGGAACGGGTCGGGCTCGATGGGGCCGTCCGACTCGGAGATGGTGTAGATGAGTCCGTCGGGGCGGATCTCGCCGATGCGGGCAGTCTTGGCGATGTGGTGGTTGTCGCCATTGATGGTGACGGTGCCCTCGGGAGCGTCGAAGCTGACTCCGTCGGCGTTGTCCTGGATGTCGGCGACGGCGAACGAGTTGGCCTTCTCGACGGTGTTCTTCCACAGGTAGACCGACGCGTAGGCCGCCTCCATCGGGTCGGACGTGGGCTTGTTCGCGCCGAATCGTGCCTTGTAGTCGGCGACGAACTTGGCGTTCTCGGGCGAGTCGATGGTCTGGTAGTAATTCCACGACGTGAGCTGCCCGGCGATGTTCTGGGCGCCGATTCCGGCCACTTCCTCTTCGGCGATGGAGACCGAGATGACGGGCATGTCGGCAGCGGTGAGGCCGGCGTTGGTGTACTCCCGGAAGAAGGCAACGTTGGAATCGCCGTTGAGCGTGTTGAATACGGCATCGGCGTCCGCCGAGCGCACCTTGTTCACGATCGTGGAGAAGTCGGTCGAGCCCAGCGGGGTGTAGTCCTCGCCTTTGATCTCCATGTCGTTGGCCGCGGCCCATGCCTTGATCTCACGGTTGGCGGTCTGGGGGAACACGTAGTCGCTACCGACGAGGTAGAGCGAGGTCTTGCCTTGCTCCTTCAGGTACTCCAGGGCCGGAATGATCTGCTGGTTCGTGGTGGCGCCGGTGTAGAAGATGTTGTCCGACGCTTCGAGGCCCTCGTACTGCACCGGGTAGTAGAGCAAGGCGTCGTTGTCCTCGAACACCGGCAGCATGGCCTTGCGGCTCGAGGAGGTCCAACCGCCGAACACCGCCGCGACGCAGTCGCTGGAGATGAGCTTCTCCGCTTTCTCGGCAAACGTGGTCGGCTCGGAGGCGCCGTCTTCTTCTACTACCTGTATCTGTTTGCCCAGAACGCCTCCAGCAGCGTTGATTTCGTCAACAGCCAGCTGTGTCGAGTCGCGAACGGTGACCTCGCTGATGGACATCGTCCCCGACAGTGAATGCAGCGAGCCGATCTTGACGGAATCGCCGGAGGTGTCGACGCACGACGGCGAGGCGCCGGCGGCTTCGGTGCCGTCGCCTGCACGGGAGCCGCATGCGGTCAGCAGAACGCCGACGGCGGCCAGAGCCACGGGTGCAGCCACGAGGCGGGATGAGAAGTTCATCGAGTGAAACCTTCCTGTCCTGATCAAGGATCTCGTTATGCCGCGGTATTCCGGCACACGGGTTCGTTATACGAGGTGAAACGTGCTCGGTGACCAATCATGTCAAGGTTGATGAACGATTCATGGCTCGAGCATTACGAACTGGTTAACCTCTGAAACCGGGCGGAGAATGCACCGGCGTCTTCGGCTCAGCGCAGGACGTACGGAGAGACGCTGCTGCGGTGCTCGTTGATATCGAGGTCGTGACCGAGAGGGGGGAACGCGCGCTGCGGGCAACCCGCTCGTTCGCACACTCGACAACCGGCGCCGATCGGTGTCGCCGACGCCTTGTCGTCGAGGTCGAGTCCGTCTGCGTAAACCAGTCGATTGCCATGTCGGACTTCGCATCCCAGCCCGATGGCGAACGATTTTCCGGGTTCGCCGTACCGTGCCGCCCGCCGTTCGACCGTGCGGGCGATCCACAGGTACCGCCTACCGTCCGGCATCTCCGCGATCTGGGTCATGATTTTGCCCGGGTACGCGAACGTTTCGTACACGTTCCACAGCGGGCAGGTTCCGCCGCTCGACGAGAAGTGGAAACCCGTGGCGGACTGACGCTTCGACATGTTGCCCGCGCGGTCCACTCGGACGAAAGAGAACGGCACTCCGCGTAGATTCGGCCGCTGCAGCGTCGAGAGGCGATGGCAAATGGTTTCGTAACTCACCGCATAGTAGGCGGAGAGTCGTTCGATGTCGTACCGGAAGTCTTCGGCCACTTCGTGGAAGCGGGTGTACGGCAACACCGTCGCCGCGGCGAAGTAGTTGGCAAAGCCGAGGCCCGCCAGTGCCTGCGACTCGGCGCCGGTGAAACCGCCGTCGGCAACCATCCTGCGGATGAGATCGCCGTTCTCCAGATAGGCCAATTCAGCGGCGAATCGGAAGACCTTCTGCCCGGCGGACAGGTGCGGGGAGATTTCGAGTAGCCGCGTCTTGGGGTCGAAGCGGTGCAGAACGTTCTCGCCGAGATCGATCCGCTCGACCACTTGGACGTCGTAGAGGTTGCGGAGTCGGCCCGCGATCTCGGCGGCGATGTCGGCGCGATGGAACCGCAGCCGATTGGCCAGATCCTCGGCCGCGCGGTCGAGATCGTCGAGGTAGTTCTGCCGCTGATAGAAGTAATCGCGAACTTCTTCGTGAGGCCTCGAGATAGAGCCACTTCCACTGCCGTCGGCGAAGCGCTCGTCGGTGGCTGCCGCCAGCTGCGCGGTGGTGTTGCGGTAGCGCCGATGCATGTTGACCATGGCACGTGCCAACGCGGGATGCGCGGCCACCATGTCCGCCAATTCGTCGATGTGGGCGTCGACGCCCACATCCTGATCGAGCGTGACTTCCCTGAGTTCGGCGACCAGTCGTGTGTTGTCCGGTGAGGCGAAGAACGTGGTGTCCACACCGAAGACGTGGCTGATCCGCGTCAACACGGCAGCGGACAGCGGTCGGACATCGTGTTCGATCTGGTTGAGGTAGCTCGCCGATATCTGCAGCTGCTGCGCCAGAGAGACCTGGCTCAGGCCGCGCTCGGTACGCAACTGCCGGAGCCGAGTGCCCACGAACGTCTTGGACATGCGCTCACACTACGTGTGGTCGGTGTTACCGCCGAAGCAGCGAGCGAACCGCCCCGCGGACGTTCCGCGCCAGGCCCCGGAGGGACAGTGCCTCGAACCGCCGAACCAGCGGGACCAGGTGACGGGCCCCGTGTACGTCGGTCGGGAGTGCACTGACGGTGATGGACTGATACTGCCCGTTCGTCCAGGCCTGCTTGAATCCGTTGGCTCCCACGCCGAGATCGATTCGTTCGATGCCGACTTCACGGGCGCGATCGACGAGCGACTCCATCATTTGGTGGCCGGGCTGCGCGTCCGAGAACGCGGGGTCGAAGTGGGTCAACCATCCCTCGGCGGTGTTCGCGGAGCGGACCATGAACAGTTGGGCGACAGCTTTGCGACCCACGGTCAGCGTTGTGACCAGCAGCCGACCGGCCAAGGCTTCGCGCCGCAGGACCGCCTATACCAGGTTCCCGACGGGCGGGGCCAGATAGTCGGTTCGATCGTGCCCATCGACACCGATCGCCGACAGTGTGCTCATCTCGGCCCACTTCTCGTCCAACTCGTCGGACGTGGAGACGAAGTCGACCGTCAATGGGGTTCCGGCCTCGTCGTAATCCCGGCGGGTGGACCGTAGTCGTCGGCGCGACCCGCGACTACGTAGCCCGACGGCGCCAGGACCCTGCTTCGGCACATCGACGAACAACACCGGTCGACCCGGCTGTGTCGTCGACATCCATCGCGGGCTGTCGACCATCCGGCAAAGCGCAAGGTCGCGTTCGTCCATCTCGTCGAGGTGCAGCCCGATGCGTTGCTCGGCCAGCGCTGTCCACAGGGCGTCGGCGGCGGGGATGTCCTCGGCAAGAATCTCGCCGACCATACCCAGGCCGTCTCCCATGAGTCGGGCGACTCGAACGGGGCCGTAGCGCCGGACGACGAACGGGGCCAGGGCAACCAGTCGGCCGCGGCGATGCACCGTGACGATGAGAGTCCGGGGTGCCCGCCGCAAGCGCAACGAGCCGACGGAGTATTCCGGCCGGGCCGCGACGTGACGACCTACCCGATCGGCGAGATCGAGCCACTCGATCCACAGCTCGTCCGAGCACACCGCTCCGGAATCTGTGCGGCTGTGGAATGCGACCGCGGTGTCGCGTGCAGCCAAACTGGTGTTGATCACCACACCAAGCGTACCTAAAGGTTGAAAGTTCATTCATGATCCGACTCCGCGCCGGTAGAACACTCAGCAGAGTGATGTGCGACACGTCCAGCACGTCAACGGATCTCTGTGGCAGCGCGAGAGCGACGGCGCCACGACGCGTCGCGACGGGGGGCGTCACTGGAAAAAGTACGGTTGTACTGCTAGTTTTGGTTACTGGCGGGTAAGTACTCGCCACACCCGGCGCGCAGAAGTTCGCAAACTTTGCAAAAGACGTTGAAAACGTAGCCTGGATTTACAGTCTCAGCACGTAGACAGCATTTTTCGGCCGTGTCATCCTGGGTGAGCACAACATGAATGCCTGGCAAGTCTGCAAAGAGTTGCTTCGAGGCGAAGATGCCCCGGCGGAAGTCGAACCACCGGGCACACGAAACAGAGACGGAGCTTTCGATGTCGACCACCGGCACCCCGAAGACCACGGAAGAGATCCAGAAGGACTGGGACACCAATCCCCGCTGGAACGGCGTGACACGTAACTTCACTGCACAGCAGGTTTCCGACCTGCAGGGAAGCGTTGTCGAAGAAGCCACACTTGCGCGTCGTGGTTCGGAGATTCTCTGGGATCTCGTCAACAACGAGGACTACATCAACTCGCTCGGAGCCCTCACCGGCAACCAGGCCGTGCAGCAGATTCGCGCCGGCCTGCAGGCCATCTACCTCTCCGGCTGGCAGGTCGCCGGCGATGCGAACCTGTCCGGACACACCTACCCGGACCAGAGCCTCTACCCGGCGAACTCGGTGCCCTCCGTCGTGCGCCGCATCAACAACGCGCTGCTGCGCGCCGACGAGATCGCCAAGATCGAGGGCGACACCTCGGTCAAGAACTGGCTCGCTCCCGTGGTCGCCGACGCCGAGGCCGGCTTCGGTGGCGCACTGAACGCGTACGAGCTGCAGAAGGCCATGATCGTGGCCGGAGCGGCCGGCGTGCACTGGGAAGACCAGCTCGCGTCCGAGAAGAAGTGCGGCCACCTCGGCGGCAAGGTGCTCATCCCGACCCAGCAGCACGTGCGGACCCTGACCTCTGCGCGTCTCGCGTCCGACGTCGCCGACGTCCCGTCGGTCATCATCGCCCGTACCGACGCCGAGGCCGCCACCTTGATCACGTCCGACGTGGACGAGCGCGACCGCGAGTTCCTCGACGGAACACGCACCGCGGAAGGATTCTTCGGCGTCAAGAACGGCATCGAGCCCTGCATCGCCCGCGCCAAGGCCTACGCGCCGTACGCGGACCTCATCTGGATGGAGACCGGTATCCCGGATCTCGAGGTTGCGAAGAAGTTCTCCGAGTCCGTGCGTAGCGAGTTCCCGGACCAGCTTCTCGCCTACAACTGCTCGCCGTCCTTCAACTGGAAGGCGCACCTGGACGACGCGACCATCGCGAAGTTCCAGAAGGAGCTCGGCGCGATGGGCTTCAAGTTCCAGTTCATTACTCTCGCCGGTTTCCACTCGCTCAACTACGGCATGTTCGACCTGGCACACGGCTACGCCCGCGAGGGCATGACCGCGTTCGTCGACCTGCAGGAGCGCGAGTTCAAGGCTGCCGAAGAGCGCGGCTTCACCGCGATCAAGCACCAGCGTGAGGTCGGCGCCGGTTACTTCGACCGCATCGCCACCACCGTCGACCCCAACACCTCGACGGCTGCTCTCAAGGGCTCGACCGAAGAGGGCCAGTTCCACTAGCAGTACCGCCTCTCCGAGGTTCTTGCGCACCAGTCAGGCGGCCCGCAGCATACGTTGCGGGCCGCCTGCTCGCATATCCGGGGCTTGCCCCGTACCCCAGCAG
>JBASAM010000096.1:0-99200 GCA_049650605.1 Rhodococcus sp. (in: high G+C Gram-positive bacteria)
GTCCCGCAGCGCGACCGCCGCGGCGCGGGGCCCGCCCAGCGCAGCGATCATTCCGGCGCCGCCGTCCGTGGAACTACTGCCGCCGAGCCCCACGACGATCGTGCTCGCACCGCGGCCGATCGCCTCCGCGATCAACTCCCCCACGCCCCGACTGTGCGCGGCGACAGCGGTGTCGGGATCGGGGTCTCGGCCGAGCAACGCCAGACCGACCACTTGCGCGACCTCGATGTATGCGGTCGCGTCCTGCAGCAACCACCGCGCCGTCACCCGCCCGTCCAGCGGACCCGATACGACCGACTCGACCACGTCGCCGCCGACGGTCGCGAGCGCGTCGACGAAGCCGGGGCCGCCGTCGGACTGGGGAGCGAGGATCAGGTCGTCGTCGATTTCGCTCGACCATCCCGCAGCGATGGCGGCAGCAGCATCGGCTGCGGTCAGGGTGTCGCCGAAGGAATCGGGGGCGATGAGCACGCGCATCGGCAAACTGTATCGACGTTCGGACCGGTCGGCTGGGCCAGCTTTCGAAGACTCCGAACGCGGTGCGACGGCGGTGTTCACGCGGGCGTCGCCGTCGAATAACCTGAACGGGTGAAGCTTCCCTTCGGTAACTCAGGTGAAAAGTCGGGCGTCGACCTCAGCAAGTCGCCGAGCGTGTCCACGACCACGCCGCCGGAGGAGGCGAAAGCCAGCAAGGTCAGCGTGAGCAAGGGCCGTCCGACCCCGAAGCGTCGTGACGCCGAAAACCGCCGCCGCGGCCCCGTCGCTCCTGCGCCCCTCACCGCCAAGGAAGCACGCGCTCGCAAGAAGGCGACGCGCGGCAGCAAGGACGAGCGTAAAGCCGCCTCGGCCGAGCGTCGCGCCAAATCCGCAGATCAGCGCGCGCGCATGATGGCCGGCGAGGACAAGTTCCTGCTCCCTCGCGACAAGGGCCCGGTGCGCGCATACACGCGTGACCTCGTCGACTCGCGTCGCAACTTCGTCGGTCTTTTCATGCCGATGGCGCTCATTCTGCTGGTGGCCCTGTTCTTGAGCCCCGCCGTTCAGTCTATCGTCACGCTCGCTTTGTTCATCATGATGATTTTCATGGCGATCGACGGCGTGCTGCTGGGGCGCCGGATCAACAGGCTGGTGCGCGATCGTTTCCCCGAGTCCCCGGACGGCGGGTTCAAGCTGGGCTGGTACTCCTTCGTCCGCGCGTCGCAGGTTCGCAAGATGCGCGCACCGAAGCCGCGCGTCGGCCCCGGCGACGCGGTCTGATCGCACGGCCGGTGACCCACACCAGAACGCTGGTTCTGGGTGGTGCGCGATCAGGGAAATCGGGTCATGCCGAATCTCTGCTCGCCCACCACCCCGTCGTGCGGTACGTCGCGACCGGTCGTCGACACGTGGGAGACACCGACTGGGATCGACGCATCGATGCCCATCGGGGTTCCCGGCCCGCGCACTGGAACACCGTCGAGATCGCCGCTCACGCCGATCTCGTCGATGCCCTGCGGGACCCTGCGCCCACCCTCGTCGACGACATCGGCACCTGGCTCACGGGGGCATTCGACGACATGGACGCCTGGGATTCTCCTCGCGGCACCGTGGTGTCCGCAGTGGACGACGCCGTCGACGCAGTGGCTCGGCATCCGGGTCCACTGGTTCTGGTCTCGCCGGAGGTGGGTCTCGGCGTGGTCCCGGAATCGCGTGCGGGCAGACTCTTCCGTGATGAGATCGGCTCGGCCAACGCACGGCTCGCGCAGGTGTGCGACACCGTGTTGCTCGTGGTGGCCGGTCTGGCTACTCCCCTGAAGTCCCCGAAGTAATCGTCGAGAGGTACGTGGTGACCGAGAGCGTCGCACTGTTTCGTCCGGTGGACCCGCCCGACGCGGAGATCGCTCGCGAGGCCAAGGCGCGGCAGGCCACACTGACCAAGCCGCTGGAGTCGCTGGGACGGCTCGAAGACCTCGCCGTCTGGATTTCGTCGTGCCAGGGAGTGTGCCCACCGCATCACTTCGCGCGGCCGCGGGCGGTGGTGTTCGCCGGCGACCACGGCATTGCCTCGCACGGCGTGTCCGCCTATCCGCCCGAAGTCACCGCGCAGATGGTGGCCAATATCGCCGGGGGCGGCGCCGCAATCAACGCGTTGGCCACCGTGTCCGGCGCAACGGTGCGCGTTGTGGACATCGCGGTCGATGCCGATACCGACGAGTCCGTCGCCGAACACAAGGTCCGGCGGTCCAGCGGGTCCATCGACCGCGAGGACGCTCTGACTCACGAGCAGGTGATTGCTGCGCTCACGGCCGGACGTGCCATTGCCGACGACGAGGTCGACGGCGGCGCGGACCTCTTGATCGCTGGTGACATGGGCATCGGAAACACCACGCCTGCAACGGTTCTCATCGCCGCGATCACCAACACCGAACCTGTCGCGGCGGTCGGCCGCGGAACCGGAGTCGACGACGCCGGCTGGGTCCGCAAGACGGCGGCCATCCGCGACGCACTGCGCAGGGCCCGCCCGGTGGTCAAGGACCCGGTCGCGTTACTCCGCACGGTCGGTGGTGCCGATCTGGCGGCCATGACCGGTTTCCTGATTCAAGCTGCCGTCCGCCGCACCCCGGTGATCCTGGACGGTGTCGTCGTCTCGGCGGCCGCCCTGGTGGCGAACGATCTGTCGGTGGGCGCGTCCGCGTGGTGGCTGGCCGGGCACCGCTCCACCGAACCTGCCCACGGTCTGGCTCTGGGGCACCTGCGATTCGATCCGCTCCTCGACCTGTCGATGCGCCTCGGAGAAGGCTCCGGCGCGATGGTGGCACTGCCCATCCTGTCCGGTGCCGTCGCAACCCTCGCCGACATGGCCACCTTCTCCGACGCCGGTGTGAGCACGCAGGGCTGATGCTCGACACCTTGCGGCTCACGTTCTCGTGGCTGACGGTCTTCCCGGTGCGCGGCCCGCAATCGGTGGACCGCGACGACGGGCGGCGTGCGATCACCGCAGCTCCCGTCGTCGGCATCGTTCTCGGGGGAATCGTTGCCGCACTCGTGTGGCTCGGTGTTCAGGGTGGACTCCCCGCGGCGCTGGCCGGCATGCTCGGGGTCGGTGCGCACGCGCTGCTCACCCGCGGCATGCATCTCGACGGGCTGGCCGACACCGCCGACGGCCTGGGGTGCTTCGGCTCTCCCGAGCGTGCGCGCGAGGTGATGAAATCGGGATCGGCCGGACCGTTCGGCGTCTGCGCACTGGTTCTGGGCCTCGGCGCGCAGGCCGTCGCAGCCGGTGAACTGGTGTCACGCGGTCAGGTGTTCGCTGTCCTCGTCGCCGCGTTCGCCGCACGGTGCGCCGTCGTTGCCGCATGCAGGCGAGGAGTGCCTGCCGCCACCGACACGGGATTCGGCGTCCTGGTGGCCGGGACCCAATCCACTGTCGCCATCGGATTCTGGACAATCGCGGCATGCTCGGCCGGAGTCCTCGCCGTTCCCGGACGGTGGTTCCAGGGCGTCGCCGCCGTCGCAGTTGCCTTGACAGTCGGCACGCTGTTCGCGCGCCACTGCGTCCGCAGGTTCGGCGGGTTGGTCGGTGACGTCCTCGGCTCGACCCTGGAACTGACTGCGGCAACCGTGCTGGTGCTCTGCCTGATCGCCCCGTGACACCCCATTTTCGCCTACTGAAGGGCACCTTCAGTCGGTTAGATCGCCTGACGGTGCCCTTCAGTAGGTTGACGGGGGCGGATTTCAGGCGGGGCGGAGGGTGCTCATCCACCCATGGGAGTCGGCGAATGTACCGCGCTGGATGCCGGTCAGGGTGTCGCGCAGAGCCATCGTCACATCACCCGGCTCACCGTCGCCGATGGTGAAGTCGCCCTCTGCGGACTTCACGCTGCCGACGGGAGTGATGACGGCCGCCGTCCCGCACGCGAAGACTTCCGTGATGTCACCGGACTCGGCCTTCTTCTGCCACTCGTCGGTCGAAATCTTGCGCTCCTCGACCGGGAATCCGGCGTCGGCGGCCAAGGTCAGCAACGAGTCGCGCGTGATGCCGGGGAGCAAGGATCCCGACAGCGACGGGGTCACCAGGCGTGCGTCGGGACCGGAGCCGAAGACGAAGAACAGGTTCATCCCGCCCATCTCCTCGACGTAGCGGCGCTCGATCGCATCGAGCCACACCACCTGGTCGCACCCCTGATCCGCTGCCTGGGCCTGCGCGAGCAACGACGCGGCATAGTTGCCGGCGAACTTGGCCGCGCCGGTTCCACCCGGAGAAGCCCGCACGTATTCCGTCGACAGCCACACACTGACGGGCTTGACGCCGCGCGGGAAGTAGGCGCCGGCCGGAGAAGCAATCAGCAGGTACCGGTAGGACGCCGACGGGCGCACACCCAGCCCGGCTTCGGTCGCGAACATGAACGGCCGCAGATACAGGGCGTCCTCACCGCCGGCGACGGGCACCCAGTCGTGATCGACTGCGAGAAGCTGCTCGATGGACTCCCGGAACAGCTCGGCGGGAAGCGACGGCATGGCCATCCGCGCAGCGGAGTTCTGCAGCCGCTCCGCGTTGGCACCGGGACGGAACGACGCCAGACTGCCATCCGGCTGGCGGTAGACCTTCAGGCCCTCGAAGATCGCCTGGCCGTAGTGGAGCACCATCGCCGCCGGATCCATCATGAACGGCGCGTAGGGCGTGACGACGGCGTCGTGCCATCCCACTCCGCGGTCGTAATCGATCGACACCATGTGGTCGGTGAAGTGGGCACCGAAACCCGGGGCCTCGAGTACCGTCTCGCGGGCCTGGCCGGTGGCAGGTGACGGATGCGCGACGCGGGTGAATTCCAGGCCAGTCATGGACAGCATCCTAAAGCAGACCGGAAACCTCCATCAGCGGACACGTGCCTCCACGAACGGCGGCCGGACAACCTCGCACGCGACGGCCCGTCCGCGCACGTCCACGTCGACGGCGTCGCCGATCTCGACGCCCGCGGCCTTGTCGAGCAACGCCAGCGCAATGCCCACCTTCGTACTGGGAGAGAAGGTTCCCGACGTGGTCGTTCCCACCGCCGTACCGTCGCGCAGCACGGCGAGCTCGGGACGCAGCACGCCGCGACCCACGGCGCGGAGTCCGACGAGCGTTCTCGGCGCGCCGGCCTCCTTCTGCGCGATCAATGCATCGCGCCCGCGGAACGCGTCCTTCTTCCACCCCACCGCCCAACCGCAACGGGCTTCGAGAGGGCTGATGTCGATCGACAGCTCGTGGCCGTGCAACGGGTATCCCATCTCCGTGCGCAGCGTGTCGCGTGCGCCGAGGCCCGCCGGCTCTCCCCCGACTTCGCGCACGCCCGCGAGCAGAGCGTCGAACAGCACCGTCGCGGTGTCCCATGCCGGGAGCAGCTCGTAGCCGTGCTCCCCGGTATATCCGGTACGACAGACTCGGACGAACCCGTCGCCGAACTTCACATCCTCGAACGCCATGTAGTCCAACGAGGACGGCAGACCGACCGACGCCAGGACGTCGGCCGACTTCGGGCCTTGAACGGCGAAGACGCCGTACTCGCGGTGGGCGGATCGGACCGTCACGCCCTCGGGTGCACCCGACGCCAACACCTCGACGACGGCGGCGGTGTTGGCCGCGTTGGGCACCAGGAACACCTCGTCCTCCGACACCAGGTACGCGATGAGGTCGTCGACGACGCCCCCCGATTCCGTGCAGCACAACGTGTACTGAGCTTGCCCGGGGCCGATCCGCGTCAGCGAGTTGGTCAGCACGGAGTCGACGTACGCGGCCGCGCCCGGACCCGACACGACGGCTTTGCCCAAGTGGCTGACGTCGAACAGTCCGGCGGCGGTTCGCGTCGAGGTGTGTTCGGAGACGGTGCCCGCATAGGAAACCGGCATCGTCCACCCACCGAAGGGGGCGAAGGTCGCGCCGAGCGCGACGTGCGCATCGTGAATGGGGCCGTGCAGCAGGTCTTCGCTCATGGTGGGAAACGCTAACGCAGATCCGGCCCGCCTACGATCGAGCGCAGCGATCTTCTCAGCCCACCCCCCGCAAACCTAGGAGCTTTCACCCGTGAGCAGTCAGCCACAGCGCACAGCCGGACCGGAGCTCGTTCTCGCCGGGACCGTCGACAAGGCCGCCGAGGTGCTGATCATCGGCCTCGAAAAGACCGACGACGGACCGCGCATCATCGGTGACGACTTCCTCGGCGACTCCGCCGAGGAGATCCTGACCGCGCTCACCGCACTCGGCGCGGTCGGTCGTGCAGATCAGATCACCCGGGTTCCTGCCCCCTCGTCGCTGCCGGTCGCGAGTGTTCTCGCCGTCGGCGTCGGGCCCGCGAGCGAGCGAACCGACGAGATCGTCCGGCGCGCAGCAGGGTCCGCTTCCCGCGCGCTCGCCGGCGTCGGCCACGTCGCCACCACGCTGTCCTCCGTCGGTCTCGGGGCCGTCGCGGAGGGTCTCTACCTCGGCACATACCAGTTCACCGAGTTCAAGCAGAAGTCCGCACCCAAGGCCGACGCGACGCCGATCTCGCGCATCGATCTGCTGGTCGGCTCTCCCCGCGACAAGTCCATCAAGGCCGAGCTGGCGCGCTCGACCGCAATCGCCGTCGCTGTCGCCACCGCGCGAGATCTGGTCAACACCCCGCCCAGCCACCTCTTTCCGGCGGAATTCGCCGAACGCGCTCGCATCCTGGGAGCCGATGCCGGGCTCACCGTGCAGGTACTCGACGAGAAGGCGCTCGAGCGAGGTGGCTACGGGGGCATCGTCGGAGTCGGCAAGGGCTCGTCGCGCCCGCCGCGGTTGGTGCGGTTGTCCTATGAGGGCGGCGACAAGAAGTCGCCGTCGGTGGCGCTGGTGGGCAAGGGCGTCACGTTCGACACCGGCGGCATCTCGATCAAGCCCGCCGCCGGCATGGAAAACATGACGTCCGACATGGCGGGCGCGGCCGCCGTCGTGGCGACGGTGGTGCTCGCGGCGACGCTGAAGCTCCCTATCGACGTCACCGCAACGGTCCCGATGGCGGAGAACATGCCCTCGTCCACCGCTCAGCGTCCCGGTGACGTCCTGACGCAGTACGGCGGCACCACCGTCGAGGTGATCAACACCGACGCCGAGGGTCGATTGATTCTGGCCGACGCGATCGTGCGGGCGTGCGAGGACGAGCCCGACTACCTGATCGACACCGCGACGCTCACCGGTGCCCAGATGGTGGCTCTGGGTACCAGGACACCGGGAGTCATGGGAACGGACGCTTTCCGCGACCGCGTGGCGACCATCTCGCAGCGCATCGGGGAAAACGCGTGGCCCATGCCGCTGCCGACCGAGTTGCGTCCCGATCTGGACTCGAGGGTGGCCGATCTGGCCAACGTCACCAATCACCGGTGGGGCGGCATGCTCGCAGCCGGGCTGTACCTGAAGGAGTTCGTCGCCGACGGCGTGCAGTGGGCGCACATCGACGTCGCCGGACCGGCGTTCAACACCTCTGGCCCGCACGGCTACACAGCCAAGGGCGGAACGGGTGTTCCGGTCCGGACGATGATCGCCGTGCTCGAGGACATCGCCGAGAACGGCTGATTGCCGCTGCAGGAAGGTCTCACTCCTCCTGCTGCGCTCGGCGGCGGAGGATCTTCTGCCGCGCGTCGTGGTCACGCATGCGCTGGGGGTATCCGACCTTACGAACGTCGTAGACGGGAATTTTCAGATCTTCGCCGAGCTTGCGTGCGCCCTTGTCTCCCCCGACGGCGCGCCTGGTCCACTCACCGTCGTTGGCCACCAGGACCACCGTCACCGGCGTGACGGTGGTCTTGGGTTCCACGAACGCCTCTACCCCGATACGGCTCGACGTCCAGTCGGCGAGGTGGGCGCGGTCGCCCGAGGTCGCCGACTCCCGCGAGCGACGGGATCGCTTGAATCTGTCGAACAGTCCCACGTTGTCTCCTATCGGTCTTGCATCCGCGCCTTGTAGGGCTCGGCGCATGTCCACAGTTGGGTTCGGCGCGTGAACACAATGCACACAACGGCGTCGACTCCGTCATCGGCAGCGGCTCGCCGACCCCGACGAGCGCAAACCGCGTCCCGAAGTGACAGGATGAACGCAGCATCGCGTGAACCATCTCACGGTGTGCGCCAGTCGTTACGGGCTCAACTCGGCCCGGGACGATGTCGACACCACCACAATGGTGCACGCACCGCACCCAGCTAGACACCAACCCGCTAGCGACCACGAGCCGCTACACCCGATCAACAATTGTCGAGGAGTCAACAGACATGACCTTCTCCGTCCAGATGCCAGCCCTCGGTGAAAGCGTCACCGAGGGGACTGTCACACGGTGGCTGAAACAGGAGGGGGACACGGTCGAAGTCGATGAACCCTTGCTCGAAGTCTCCACCGACAAGGTGGACACGGAGATCCCGTCTCCGGCAGCGGGTGTGTTGACCAAGATCGTTGCGCAGGAAGACGACACCGTCGAGATCGGTGGCGAACTCGGTGTCATCGGTGACGCGGACGACTCCGACGGCGACGACTCGGACAGCGACAACTCCGATGCCGACGAGTCCGACGGCGACGACTCGAGCAGCGACGATTCGAGCAGCGACGAGTCCGATGCGGACGCCGGCCCCTCGGACGCCGCAGAAGAAGCATCCGTCGAAGGCGAGAGCGAAGACGAAGCGCCCGCCGACAGCAGCGATTCCGACGATTCCGGTTCCGGCGACGGCACCCCGGTCACGATGCCGGAGCTCGGCGAATCCGTCACCGAAGGCACCGTCACCCGGTGGCTCAAAGAAGTCGGTGACGACGTCGCAGTCGACGAGCCGCTTCTCGAAGTCTCCACCGACAAGGTCGACACCGAGATCCCGTCGCCCGTCGCGGGCAAGCTGCTCGAGATCAGCGCCGAAGAGGACGACACCGTCGAGGTCGGCGGCCAACTCGCGGTGATCGGTTCGGGCGCCCCGGCCAAGAAGGCGCCGAAGCCCGAGAGCAAGCCCGAGCCCGAAGAGTCCGAGCCCGAAAAGAAGCCCGAGCCCGAAAAGAAGCCGGAACCGAAGGCCGAGGCCGAGCCGGAGGACAAGCCCGCCAAGCAGGCAGACCCCGAGCCCGCCGCCGAGTTGGAGACCCCGGAGCCCAAGTCGGAGTCCAAGTCCGAGAAGCCGGCATCGGGCGGCGGCGATTCGTCGTCGAGCCCGTACGTCACCCCGTTGGTGCGCAAGCTCGCGGGAGACAACGATGTCGATCTGAACTCGGTGACCGGCACGGGCGTGGGCGGTCGCATTCGCAAGCAGGACGTGCTTGCCGCTGCAGAGGCCAAGAAGGCCCCGGCACAGGAAGCGCCGGCCGAGCAGGAGCCTTCGAAGGAGTCGTCGGCACCTGCCGCATCGGCATCACCCAAGGCCGGTGTTCGCCCGGAGCTTGCGCACCTGCGCGGGTCCACCCAGAAGATCAACCGGATCCGTCAGATCACGGCGAAGAAGACCCGCGAGTCGCTGCAGTCGTCGGCTCAGCTCACGCAGGTGTTCGAGGTAGATATGACCAAGGTCGCGGCCCTGCGCACGCGGGCGAAGTCGACGTTCAAGGAGCGCGAAGGCGTCAACCTGACGTTCCTGCCCTTCTTCGCGAAGGCGGTGGTCGAGGCGCTCAAGGTGCATCCGAACGTCAATGCCAGTATCGACGAGGACAAGAAGGAGATCACCTACTACGACTCCGAGCACCTCGGAATTGCCGTGGACACCGAAGAGGGCCTCCTCTCGCCGGTCATCCACAACGCCGGTGATCTCTCGCTCGCCGGTATTGCCCGTGCGATCGCCGACATCGCCGGCCGGGCTCGGTCGAAGGGTCTCAAGCCGGACGAGCTGTCGGGCGGCACCTTCACCATCACCAACATCGGCAGTCAGGGTGCGTTGTTCGACACCCCCATTCTGATTCCGCCGCAGGCGGCGATGCTGGGAACCGGCGCGATCGTCAAGCGCCCGGTCGTGGTCACCGACGGGAGCGGAAGCGAGTCCATCGGCGTCCGCTCGATGGCCTACCTGCCACTGACATACGACCACCGCTTGATCGACGGCGCCGACGCCGGTCGATTCCTGACCACGATCAAGCAGCGACTGGAAGAAGGCGCTTTCGAAGCCGATCTCGGCTTGTGACGCACTTTCGGTAACCTGGAAGCACCCCGACCACCCGCATCTGCGGACGGTCGTCACGACGGGGGTATCCGGCGCAGATGATATTGCGCGGGGTACCCCCGTCGCCGTCGAAGGAGAAGAGCCATAGTGCGTGTCGTCATCGCAGGTTCGTCCGGCCTCATCGGTACCTCGCTCGTGGCGGCGCTTCGCAGCTCCGGTCACGACGTCTCGCGCCTCGTTCGTCGCGCTCCCGCGGCCCCGGACGAGATCGGCTGGGATCCGGCCGCCGGCAGGCTCGACGCGTCGGCTCTGTCGGGCGCCGACGCGGTGGTGAATCTGTGCGGTGTCGGCATCGGCGACAAGCGCTGGAGCGGCGCCTACAAGCAAGCCATCCGCGACAGCCGCATCGCGCCGACCGAATTGCTCGCCCACGCGGTGGTCGACGCTTCGGTCCCGGCACTGATCAACGCCAGCGGAATCAACTTCTACGGCGACACCGGCGACAAGGTGGTCGACGAGTCCGCGCCCGTAGGAAAGGGATTCCTCGCCGAGGTCTGCCGCGACTGGGAGGACGCCACGTCGTTCGCGTCGGACCACGGTGTCCGAGTGGTGCTGCTGCGTAGTGCTGCAGTGCTCTCCGGACACGGCGGGATGATGGCCAAGCTGCGTCCGCTCTACAAGCTCGGACTGGGCGGGAGACTCGGTAGTGGACGCCAGTACTTCCCCTGGATCTCGCTGACGGACGAGGTTCGCGCCATCGTGTTCGCCATCGAGAATCGGGACATTGCCGGTCCGGTCAACCTTCAGGGTCCGGCGCCGGTGACCAACGCGCAGTTCAACAGCGCGATGTCGCGCGCGGCGCACCGTCCGGCCCCGTGGGTGGTTCCCGGCTTCGCGATCTCGGCAATCATCGGCGAGTTCGCGAACGAAGCGATCCTGTCCAACCCGAGAGCCATCCCGGCCGTGCTGGAAAAGCATGGATTCGGCTTCGAACACAAGACTATCGGCGAAGCCCTCGCCGCGACGGTCGGCTGAGCGACGCAGGCGTAATCTCGGTGCCATGACCACCCGTTCCGCCCGCGCCGACACCGAGGCGATCACCGTCACGCGCCTTGGAACCGTCGACTACCTCGAGGCTCTGGAGCTCCAGAGATCGGTGGCGACCAGGCGGGCGGAGCGTGTCGGACACGACGAGCTGCTGTTGCTCGAACATCCAGCCGTGTTCACGGCCGGTCGCCGGACCGCGCCCGAGGATCGCCCCAAGGACGGCACTCCGGTCATCGACGTCGACCGCGGCGGAAAGATCACCTGGCACGGCCCCGGACAACTGGTCGGCTACCCGATAGTTCGTCTGGCGGAGCCGGTGGACGTCGTCCGGTACGTGCGCCTGCTCGAGGAGGCACTCATAACGGTCTGCACCGACATGGGCCTTGTCGTGGGCCGCATCGACGGGCGCTCCGGAGTGTGGTTGGCCGCCGGGGACGTCCGCGGCGCGTGGCAGCCCGAACGCAAGATCGCCGCGATCGGTGTCCGTGTTCAACGCGGTGTGGCGCTGCACGGATTCGCGCTGAACTGCAACGCCACCCTCGACGGCTTCGGCACCATCGTTCCGTGCGGTATCGCCGATGCCGGGGTGACGACGCTGTCGGCCGAGCTGGGTCGCGACGTCACCGTCGACGAGGTGGTCCCCGACGTCACCCGGCGCATGGTCGACGCGCTCGACGGCCGCCTGCCGGTGACCGAGCACGATGTGGATCGCACTCCCACGACGCCGTCGGCGCCCGGCCGGTTCACGACGGTGACCTTCGGATCCTGACCGAATCGCGAGTAGAGTCGAGCGCGTGACCGTCGTACCCGAGAACACTCCTGCACAAGCTCCGAACGGACGCAAACTTCTCCGCCTCGAGATCCGAAACGCGGAGACCCCGATCGAACGCAAACCGTCGTGGATCAAGACCCGCGCGAAGATGGGCCCCGAGTACACAGAACTCAAGGGCTTGGTCAAGCGTGAGGGCCTGCACACGGTGTGCGAAGAAGCCGGGTGTCCCAATATTTACGAATGCTGGGAAGACCGCGAAGCAACGTTCCTCATCGGCGGGGAACAATGCACCCGTCGCTGCGACTTCTGCCAGATCGACACCGGGAAACCGGCCGATCTCGACCGCGACGAGCCGCGTCGGGTCGCCGAATCGGTCCAAGCCATGGGTTTGCGTTACTCCACCATCACCGGTGTGGCACGAGACGATCTGGACGACGGCGGTGCCTGGCTGTACGCGGAGACAGTTCGCGAAATCAAGCGCCTGAACCCCAACACCGGCGTCGAGCTGTTGATCCCCGACTTCAACGCCGATCCCGATCAGTTGGCGGAAGTGTTCTCCTCGCGCCCCGAGGTGCTCGCGCACAACGTCGAGACGGTGCCGCGCATCTTCAAGCGCATCCGCCCGGCGTTCCGTTACCAGCGCAGCCTCGACGTCATCACGGCCGCTCGTGACGACGGTCTGGTGACCAAGTCCAACCTCATCCTCGGGATGGGCGAGACTTTCGACGAGGTCACCCGGGCGATGCAGGACCTGCACGACGCAGGGTGCGACATCCTCACCATCACCCAGTACCTGCGCCCGTCGCCGCGTCACCATCCCGTCGAGCGCTGGGTCAAGCCCGAAGAGTTCGTCGAGCACAGCAAGGCTGCCGAGGCGATGGGATTCGCCGGCGTCATGGCAGGTCCCTTGGTGCGCTCGTCCTACCGCGCCGGCCGTCTGTACGCGCAGGCGATGGCGCACCACGGCCGCGAGATTTCGGAGAACATGGCGCACCTCGGTGACGCGGGCTCCGCATCTCAGGAAGCCAGCTCGCTGTTGGAGCGACTCGCCCCTCGTTGATGTCCTCGATTGTTCCCGGGCCCGCCGTCGTAGTCGATGGCGGGCCCGGGTGCGTCTGGGCCTATCCTGGGAACCATGGCGAACGGCAAGAAATCAGGTAAGGGCGGCGGCGCCTCCAAGGAGGCCAAGGCCGCGGCCAAGGCCGCGCGGAAGCAAGCGTCCAAGCAGCGGCGCGCGCAGCTGTGGCAGGCGTTCCAGATGCAGCGCAAGGAAGACAAGCTTCTTCTTCCGCTGATGATCGGTTCCGTCGTCGGCATGACGGTCCTGTTCTTCCTCATCGGCCTGATCTTCGGGATTCAGTGGCTACTGCTGCCGTTCGGGTTGATCGTCGGTGTGCTCCTCGCGTTCGTTCTCTTCGGACGCCGCGTACAGAAGTCGGTGTACGGCAAGGCGGAGGGCCAAGCGGGCGCCGCGGCCTGGGCACTGGACAACCTGCAGGGCGGGTGGCGCGTCACGCCGGCCATCGCCGGAACCACGCAGCTCGACGCGGTGCACCGCGTGATCGGTCGGCCGGGCGTCATCCTCGTCGCCGAGGGGTCGCCCCAGCGGGTGAAGTCGCTGCTCGCGCAGGAGAAGAAGAAGACTGCGCGACTGGTCGGCGACACCCCGATCTACGACGTGATCGTGGGCAACGACGCCGACCAGGTGCCGTTGTCGCAGCTGCAGAAGCACTTGAACAAGCTGCCGAAGAACATCGACAAGAATCGCATGGAGACGATCGAATCGCGCCTGGCCGCCCTGGGCGCGCGCGGTGGACCTGCGCTCCCCAAGGGACCGATGCCCGCGGGCGCGAAGATGAAGGGTATGCAGCGCACGATGAAGCGCCGCTAGCTGGGGCTTCGCCCCTCGTGCGCCTCGAGCGTATCCCTGGATACGCTCGAGGCACACGGATCTAGCGGGAGCGAACCAGCGCGGTACCGGTGGCGCGATCGTGCATTCCGCGGCTGTCGATGTCGGTGATCACCGCCGGAATGACGACGGCAATGAACACCTGTCGCACCAGAGCTCGGACGACTCCCACCCTGGCCGGGGCGTCGATACGCATCACCTGCAGTCCCATTGCCAGCTGGCCGGGAGTGAACGAGAACGCGCTGACCGTCACGAGCCCCAGCAGGAACCACACCGCCAAGGTGAGCGTGGAGAGGTTTCCGCTGGCCACGCTACCGCCGAAGAACAACGCCGACACGCCCATCGACATCAACCAGTCGATGGCCAGAGCAGCGACTCGGCGCGGCGTGGGTGCCAGTGATCCAGGGCCCGTCTTGGGAAGACCGAGGTACTCGCCCTGGTAGGCCTGCTTCTCGTGCTCGCCGTCCGGTAGTGCTGCACTGGGTCCGGAAAGCCACGATCCGGTCATTCGTGCCATGAAGGTTCTCCATACGAGTAAAAGTTCGGTGCCATTGCTCCAGGATAGGTGGCGTCCCGCGACACGAGATCTTCCAACGGCATCCAACTGCATCGACGTCACGCGTAACACCGACGAAACACGATCGCGACGGTGAGGCAACACCGCTTCCATACCGTCGGCTCGACGCAGCTGCCGCACTCGATATGCACCACCTACTGGAAGTCGCGGACCAGCACTCGACAAAGAAGGAGCATGAGCGTGGATTTCACCACGGCCGAAGAGGTCATCAAGTACATAGCGGATGAGAACGTCGAGTACGTCGACATCCGTTTCACCGATCTCCCGGGCATTCAGCAGCACTTCTCGATCGCAGGAAAAGCCTTCACCAAGGACACCCTGGAAGACGGGCTCGCGTTCGACGGCTCGTCCGTTCGCGGCTTCCAGTCCATTCACGAGTCCGACATGATGCTGCTGCCCGACTACGGCACCGCTCAGATCGACCCGTTCCGCCACGCCAAGACGCTGAACATGGACTTCTTCGTCCACGATCCGTACACGCGTGAGTCCTACAGCCGCGACCCGCGCAACGTCGCCCGCAAGGCCGAGGAGTACTTGGCCAGCACCGGGATCGCCGACACCGCGTTCTTCGGACCCGAGGCCGAGTTCTACATCTTCGACTCCGTGCGTTACGACTCGCAGATGAACGGCGCGTTCTACGAGCTCGACTCGAGCTCCGGCGCCTGGAACACCGGTGCCGAGACCGAGGCGGACGGCTCGCCCAACCTCGGCTACAAGGTTCGCCCCAAGGGCGGCTACTTCCCCGTCGCGCCGTACGACCACTACGTCGACATCCGTGACGCCATCTCCACCAACCTGCAGAACGCCGGCTTCGAGCTCGAGCGCGGCCACCACGAGGTGGGCACCGGCGGCCAGCAGGAAATCAACTACAAGTTCAACACGATGCTTCGTGCTGCAGACGATCTGCAGCTGTTCAAGTACATCGTCAAGAACACGTGCTGGCAGCACGGCAAGTCGGCCACCTTCATGCCGAAGCCACTGTTCGGTGACAACGGCTCGGGTATGCACGTGCACCAGTCGCTCTGGAAAGACGGCAAGCCGCTCTTCTACGACGAGAAGGGCTATGCGGGTCTGTCGGACCTCGCCCGCCACTACATCGGCGGCATCCTGCACCACGCGCCGTCGCTGCTGGCGTTCACCAACCCGACGATCAACTCGTACCACCGCCTGGTGCCGGGCTACGAAGCCCCCATCAACCTGGTGTACTCGGGTCGTAACCGCTCGGCTGCCGTCCGTATCCCCACCACGGGCAACAACCCGAAGGCCAAGCGCCTCGAGTTCCGCGCACCGGACGCCTCGGGCAACCCGTACCTGTCGTTCGCGGCGCAGATGATGGCCGGCCTGGACGGCATCAAGAACAAGATCGAGCCGCTCGCTCCCGTCGACAAGGACCTCTACGAGCTTCCGCCGGAGGAGGCCAAGAACATCCCGCAGGCACCTACGTCGTTGCCTGCCGTGATCGATCGCCTCGAGGCCGACCACGAGTACTTGACGGCCGGCGGCGTCTTCACCACCGACCTCATCGAGACCTGGATCTCGCTCAAGCGAGAGAACGAAATCGCGCCGGTGAACCTTCGCCCGCACCCGTACGAGTTCCAGCTGTACTACGACTGCTGAGTCTTCTTCACAGTCACGCGGAACAGGCCCGTTCGATCTCACGATCGAGCGGGCCTGCTCTGTTCGTGCACTTCGGGCTGCAACACTATTGCGAAACAATTTCCACAAGACCTCACATTCTGGATTGATTCCGCATAACTTGGGGTAACAGGAACCCAAGATTCGCACTCGAATTCTTTGCTGAACAAAGGAATCAATGCCGATGGATGCACTGTGGGACTTCATCGTCGGGCGACGAAAGCAGTTGGCAATCGACTCCTACCTGCATGTGTCGGCGGTGGTCCAGTGCGTCGTCATCGCGACGATCATCGGCGTTGCCATCGGGGTTCTGGTGTACCGCAGCCCCGCTGGATCTGCCATCGCCACCGCGCTCGCGAGCACCGTGCTCACCATTCCGTCGTTCGCCCTGCTCGGTTTGCTCATTCCGATTCTCGGACTGGGTGTTCGGCCGACGGTCACCGCACTGGTTCTCTACTCGCTGCTTCCCATCATCCGAAACACGGTGGTGGGCCTCGACGCAGTTGATCCGGCGGTCAGCGACGCGGCCCGTGGAATCGGCATGAGTCGAACATTGGTGTTGCGCCGCATCGAGATTCCCCTGGCGTGGCCGTCGATCCTCACCGGCATGCGTGTCAGCACGCAGATGGCCATGGGCATTCTCGCCATCGCCGCGTACGCCAAAGGCCCTGGCCTGGGCAACCTTCTGTTTTCCGGGCTGGCGCGAGTCGGCAGCCCTACCGCTGTTCCCCAGGCCCTCACGGGCACCATCCTGATCGTCATCCTGGCGTTGATCCTCGACGGGATCTACGTGCTGATCGGCAAACTGACCACCTCGAGGGGTATCCGTGACTGACACGAATCGCACGACCACCGGAGCAGAAATCGTCCTCGAGGACGTGACCAAGTCCTACCCGGGCCAGAAGGAAGCGGCAGTCGACCACGTGTCGCTGACCATTCCCGCGGGCGAAGTCGTGGTCCTGGTCGGGCCGTCCGGGTGTGGTAAGACCACCACGATGCGGATGATCAATCGCCTCATCGAGCCGACGTCCGGTCGTATCACCATCGGCGGCAAGGACGCGCTGTCGATCAACCCGAACGAGTTGCGTCGTACCATCGGCTACTCGATCCAGCAGGCCGGACTCTTCCCTCACATGACCATCTCGCAGAACGTGGGCATGGTGCCCGGCCTCATCGGCTGGGACAAGAAGAAGATCTCCGACCGCGTCGACGAGATGCTCGATCTGGTCGGTCTCGACCCCGGCCAATACCGTGAGCGCTACCCGCGACAGCTGTCCGGCGGCCAGCAGCAGCGTGTCGGTGTGGCGCGCGCGCTCGCGGCCGATCCGCCGGTGCTGCTGATGGACGAGCCCTTCGGCGCCGTCGACCCCATCACCCGAGGACTGTTGCAGGACGAGTTGATGCGCTTGCAGTCCGAGCTCGGCAAGACCATCGTCTTCGTGACGCACGATTTCGACGAGGCCGTCAAGCTCGGCGACCGCATCGCCGTCCTCGGCAACCAGTCGCGCATCCTGCAGTTCGACACCCCGGAAGCAGTTCTGGCCAACCCTGCGGACGACACCGTGGCCGGTTTCGTGGGTGCGGGCGCCGCGCTCAAGCAGCTGACACTGATGCGCGTGCGCGACATCGAACTGAGCGACGTCCCCGCGTTCGGCGAAGACGAGTCCGTGGAGACCATGAACACCGCGCTCGGGTCCGATCCGGAGGCATGGGGAATCATTCTCGACGAGCGCAAGCGGCCCATTCGCTGGACCGATCGCCGCCATCTCAAGGGGATATCGAGCCTGCGCGACGTCGGTGTACCCATGGGCGAGATGGTCTCGGTCCAATCGACTCTGCAGGACGCGTTGGAGGCACTGCTCGCCGAAGGTAACGCCACAGCCACCGTCACCGGCGGTCGCGGCGAGTACGTCGGCACGGTCACCATCGAGACCCTGATCGACACGATCAAGACTATTCGCTCCCAGCACGCTCACGATCACGACGGCGCGGACACCCCGGCGGACGCGGCAGCCACATCGGGTGCCTCGTCATGACCGCCGACGCCACCGTCGTCGACGACGCTGCCGACGCCGGAGGCGAGATCAATTCGGCCGCGGCCACCGCCCGACGCGCAGAACGAGTGCGCCTGTTCATCCAGCCGGCCGCCGTCGTGATCCTGGTAGCGGTCCTGCTGATCTACGCACTGACGCGTGACCTGACCGCAACACAGTCCGAGACCATCAACTTCTCGTCCATCAGCGGCGCACTGCTCGAGCACATCCTCATCACCGTTGTCGTGACCGCGCTGGTGCTGCTGATCGCCGTTCCGCTGGGCATTCTGCTGACCCGCGGCGGGTACAAGCGGCTCGCACCGGTGTTCATCGGCATCGCCAATGTGGGCCAGGCGGCGCCCGCAGTCGGGTTGCTGGTGCTGCTGTTCCTCGCGACGGGCAAGACCGGCTTCTGGGTCGGTGTCCTGCCCATCGCCTTCTACTCACTGCTCCCCGTCCTGCGGAACACCATGCTGGGCTTTCAGCAGGTCGAGTACAACTACATCGACGCTGCCCGCGGGCAGGGCATGTCGGCCTCGGGCATCCTGTGGCGCATCGAGTTTCCGCTCGCGGTCCCGTACATGCTGGCCGGCCTGCGCACGTCGTTGGTGCTGGCCGTCGGTACCGCCACGCTGAGCTTCCTCGTCGGCGCGGGTGGGCTGGGCGTCATCATCGACACCGGCTACAAGCTGAACCAGCCGCTCATCCTGGTGGTGGGTGCCGTGCTCGCCGTTGCGCTGGCCCTACTCGTCGACTGGTTGGGCGCACTCGCCGAGGCGTTCCTCGGACCGAAAGGATTGCGCTGATGCGCCGTACTCTGATTGCGCTGTGCGCCGTGACCACACTTGCTCTCACCGGTTGCGGGCTCCAGTCGGGCAGCGCCGTTCCGCTGGACGTCTCACCCGGAAGCATCGAGGTGGTGCCGGAGCTGGAAGGCGCCGAGCTGACCGTCGGGTCCAAGGACTTCACCGAGCAGATCATTCTGGGCTACATCCTCGAGTTCGCCCTGAGCGCTGCGGGTGCGGACGTACGAGACCTGACCAACATCTCGGGCTCCAACAGCACCCGGCAAGCCATGATCAGCGGCCAGGTCGACATCGCCTACGAGTACACCGGGACCGGCTGGATCAACTACCAGGGCAACGAGACCCCCATCCCTGATGCCACCGAGCAGTTCGAGGCGGTGCGGGAGGCGGACAAGGAGAACGGGATCGTCTGGGTCAACCCGGCGCCGATGGACAACACGTACGCGTTGGCGATGAATCAGCAGACCGCGCAGGAAACCGGGGTGGTCACCCTCTCCGACTACGCCGCGCTGGTACAGCGCGACCCTGCGGCAGCCGCGGTGTGCGTCGAAACCGAGTTCAACTCGCGTCAGGACGGGTTCCCCGGTCTGGCGGCGACCTACGGCTTCGACGCCAATGCAGTCAACCGTCAGATCCTGCAGACAGGCATCATCTACCAGGCGACGGCCGACGGATCGCAATGCCAGTTCGGTGAGGTCTTCACCACCGACGGTCGCATCAAGGGCCTGAACCTCGTGGTCGTCGAGGACGACAAAAGCTTCTTCCCTCGGTACAACGCCACCGTCGTGATCCGGCAGGAGATCGCCGATCAATATCCGTCGATCGCGGAGATCACCGAACCCATCTCCGCAGCACTGACCAACGACGCCATCACCGAACTGAACAAGGAAGTGGACGTCGACGGCCGCGAACCGGCCGAGGTCGCGCGCGACTGGATGGTCGCGGAGGGTTTCGTCACGGCACCTTCCGCGTAGGCGGGGCACTCGTACCGTCAGGAACCGAAGGCTCGCTCCACGACAGCCTTGGCTCGACGCGTGACACGCAGGTAGTTGTCGAGGAAACCCCCGGCATCACCGCTGTCCCAGCCCGCGACCTGCGCGACTGCGGACAGCACCTTGCCGGGGGCGGGCAGCTGATCGGTGGGCTTGCCACGTACCAACACCAGCGCATTGCGCGCCTTCGTGGCGGTCAACCACGCCTGACGCAACAGATCGACGTCGCCCGGACTCATCAATTCGGCAGCGCCGATCGCGTCCAGTGTCTCCAGTGTCGAGGTGTTGTGCAGCGCCGGAATCCGGTGAGCGTGGCGCAGCTGAATGAGCTGCACGGTCCATTCCACGTCGGCCAGTCCGCCACGACCGAGCTTGGTGTGCGTCGTGGGATCTGCGCCCTTGGGCAGCCGCTCCGCGTCGACACGAGCCTTGATGCGGCGAATCTCGCGAACGGCGTCCTGCGACACTCCCCCTTCGGGATACCGGATTGCGTCGGCCATCAGCAAGAACCGGATGCCCAGATCCTGATCGCCGGCTACCTGATGAGCGCGCAGCAGCGCCTGCACTTCCCAGGGCTGCGACCACTGCGAGTAATACGCGTCGTAAGCGGACAGCGTGCGCACGACGGGTCCGTTGCGCCCCTCTGGACGCAGGCCGGTGTCCACCTCTAGTGGCGGATCCTGGCTGGGCGAACCGAGCAGCTTTCGCACTCGATCGGCGATGGCGTTGGCCCACTTCACGGCATCGGCGTCGTCCGCTCCATCCACCGGATCGCAGACGAACAACACGTCGGCGTCGGAACCGTAGCCCAGCTCACCCCCGCCCAGACGACCCATCCCGATAACGGCGATCGTGGCCGGAGCTTCGCCGCCACGTTCGGCCACGGACGCGCGCACCGCGGCGTCGAGGGCGGCGTTGATGACCGCCGCCCACACCGAGGACAGTGCACGACACACCTCGGGCACGTCGAGCAGCCCCAGAATGTCGGCGGACGCCACCCGAGCAAGTTCGTATCGACGCAGCGATCGCGCCGCACCGACCGCACGCACCGGATCCTCGTACCGTGCCGAGGATTTCAAGATCGCGCCGTACGTTTCGGTGGGGTCGACATCGAGCAGCTTGGGCCCGTTCGACCCGTCGGCGAACAGCCGGATCACTTCCGGCGCATTGATCAACACCCCTCGCAGATATTCCGACGAGCCGAGAACCTGCATCAGGCGCTGCGCCACCGGACCCTCGTCGCGAACCAGACGGAGGAACCACGACTGCTCTGCGACTTCCTCGGACAACTTGCGGTACGCGAGCAGGCCTGCGTCGGGATCCGGTGTGTCGCTCAACCATTCGAGCAGTGTGGGCAGCAGCAACGACTGGATACGACCCTTGCGCGCACCCATGCTCACCAATGCGGACAGGTGGCCCAGGGCATTCTGCGGCGCCGAGTAGCCCAGGGCCGAGAGCTGGCGGCTCGCGGAATCAGAGCTCAGGCGCAGTGCGTCGCTGTCGAGGCGCGCCACCGACTCGAGCAACGGACGGTAGAACAGACGAGCGTGCAGGCGGCGGATGCGTTGCGCGTTGCGGCGAATTTCCTGGCGCAAGACCCCGGCCGCGTCGTGGTTACCGTCCGAGCGAATGTGCGCCGCGCGGGCGAGCCAGCGCATGGCTTCCTCGTCGCCGTCGGGCGGCAGGAGGTGGGTGCGCTGCAATTTCTGCATCTGCAGTCGATGCTCGATGAGGCGCAGAAATTCGTACGACGCGGTGAGGTTCGCCGCGTCGTCACGGCCCACGTACCCACCCGAGGCGAGCGCCGACAGCGCCGCCACGGTGCCACGCTCGTGCAGTGAGTCGTCGGCGCGTCCGTGCACCAGCTGCAGCAGCTGCACCGCGAACTCCACGTCGCGAAGACTTCCTCTGCCCAGCTTGATCTCGCGCTCACGCAGTTCCGCGGGCACCATCTCCTCGACGCGGCGGCGCATGGCCTGGACTTCGGGGACGAAGCTGTCGCGCTCGCTGGCGACCCACACCATCGGGCTCATGGCGTCGACGTAGGCCTTTCCCAGTTCCAGATCGCCTGTCATGGCGCGCGCCTTCAGCAGCGCCTGGAACTCCCACGTCTTGGCCCACCGCTGGTAGTACGCGAGGTGCGAGTCCAGCGTGCGCACCAGCTCGCCTTGCTTGCCCTCGGGCCGAAGCGCGGCATCGACTTCGAAGAATGCCGAGGAACCGGTGCGCATCAGCTCGCCCGCCAGGCGTGTTGCGAGGGAGTTGGACGGCTCTGCGACGAAGACCACGTCGACGTCGCTGACGTAGTTCAGTTCTTGCGCACCGCACTTGCCCATCGCGATGACTGCAAGCCGAACCGAGCACGGGCCGTCCGGAAAGGTCACGGCGACGGCGACGGCCAGTGCTGCGGTGAGCGCGGCGTCCGCCAGATCCGACAGGTGCCGGCCGACGATTTCGTAGGGAACCACCGGCTCGTTCTCCACGGTCGCAGCGAGATCGGCAGCGGCGAGGATCATCAGCAGATCGCGGTACGCGGTACGTAAGGCGATGACGGCCTTCGGCCCGGTCAGTTCCGCACGATAGAGCTCGGGTGACGCGCAGTCTCCGGTCTCGGGTGTGGCACCGACGCTCTCCAACAGTGTCGAGCGAAGTTCGTCCGCGGTGGGCAGCGATTCCGTGCACGTGGTGAGCAGTCGCCACTTGTCCGGCTCGGACACCAGGTGATCACCCAGAGCACTGGACGAACCGACCAAGGCAAACAGGCGACCCCGCAAGCATTTGTCCGTCCGCAGCCGGTTGTCCAACTCCGGCCAGTTCTCCCCAAGCTCGTCGGCGAGGCGCGCGACGGTCCGCAGCGCCAGATCGGCATCGGGCGAACGCGACAACGACCAGAGTAGTTCGGTACTGCTCTCGTCGGCCCATCCGAGATGCTCGAGCGTGCTCGGCGCGGACTTCTCCACCAGACCGAGCCGACCGGCGCTGGGCACGGTGGAGCGGACGCTAGGAGGGATCACGCGGGACCGTCCTGCAGGTCTCGATCAGCGATTTTTACGCAGAACACTTTACATACCGACATAGTCATGACGCATCGACGTTACAGGGCCGGGCCCAGTCGACGACAATCCCGACCGTTCGAGGAGGCAGAGACCCCCGAAGTTGAAGACCCCGAAGTTGAAGACCCCGAAGTTATAGACCCAAGTAGGTCTTCAGCTCGAAGGGTGTCACGTGGGAACGGTACGACTCCCACTCACGGCGCTTGTTTCGCAGGAAGTAGTCGAAGACGTGCTCGCCCAGCGCTTCCGCGACCAGTTCCGAGCTCTCCATCGCGGTGAGGGCCTCGTTGAGACTGCTCGGCAGCTCCTTGTACCCCATCGCGTGGCGCTCCGCAGACGTCAACGACCACACGTCCTCCTCTGCCTCGGGAGGAAGGGTGTACCCCTTCTCGACGCCGCGCAGGCCGGCGGCGAGCAAGACCGCGAACGTGAGATACGGATTGCAGGCGGAGTCGGGACTGCGAATCTCGACGCGCCGCGACGACGCCTTGTTGGGGGTGTACATCGGCACGCGCACCAGCGCGGAGCGGTTGGACGGACCCCACGATGCGGCCGTCGGGGCTTCCCCACCGTGGATCAAGCGCTTGTAAGAGTTGACCCACTGGTTGGTGACAGCGCTGATCTCGTTCGCGTGCTCGAGAATGCCGGCAATGAACGCCTTGCCGGTATCGGACAACTGCATCGGATCGTCCGGGTTGTGGAACGCATTCGTCTCGCCCTCGAACAGGCTCATGTGCGTGTGCATCGCCGACCCGGCCTGCTCGGAGAACGGTTTCGGCATGAAGGTCGCACGAACGCCCTCGGCGATCGCGACCTCTTTCACGACGTATCGGAACGTCATCACGTTGTCGGCCATCGACAGGGCGTCGGCGTAGCGGAGATCGATCTCCTGTTGTCCGGGTGCGGCCTCGTGGTGGCTGAACTCGACCGAGATGCCCATCGACTCGAGTGCGTCGATGGCGTGGCGACGGAAGTTGGGCGCTTCGTCGTGCACGGCCTGATCGAAGTACCCGCCGTTGTCCGCGGGTGTGGGCGGACGGCCGTCCTGGGGCAGTTCGCTGCACAGGAAGAACTCGATCTCAGGGTGGACATAGCAGCTGAATCCGAGGTCGCTGGCCTTGGACAACTGACGTCGCAGAACGTGGCGTGAATCCGCCCACGACGGCGAGCCGTCGGGCATTGCGATGTCGCAGAACATGCGCGCCGAGTGCTGCTCGCCTTTGCTGGTGGTCCACGGCAGGATCTGGAACGTGGTGGGGTCCGGCTTGGCCACGGTGTCGGCCTCGGACACGCGGGAGAAGCCTTCGATGGCCGATCCGTCGAAGCCGATGCCCTCTTCGAAAGCCCCTTCGAGCTCCGCGGGAGCAATGGCGACCGACTTGAGGTAGCCGAGTACGTCGGTGAACCACAGACGTACGAATCGGATGTCGCGCTCCTCGAGCGTGCGAAGCACGAATTCCTTTTGGCGATCCATGATCGTCAGGCTAGGCACGTTGCGTTAAATCCGTGTTACATCGTGGAATCGGTTGTATGAGATGGCCTGCGCCACACGGCCGATCGGTGGACCGGACGCCGCGTCAGCAGCGCAAACCTGCAGGTGGAAGCACCAGATCGACGAGGTAACTCGACAAGACATCGTCCACACAGGCATTGCCGGCGAACGATGCGGTGTGCTGATTTCCCTCGAACGTAACCAGCGAAGCCCCCAATTGATCGGCCAGAGCAACGCCCGCCTCGTACGGGGTGGCAGGGTCGTCCGTGGTCGACACCACGACGGTCGGCGCGAGTCCTTCTATCGAAATCGGACCCGGATCCGCCTCTGACGGCACGGGCCAGAATGCGCACGGCTCGAGCGGCGCAGTGCCGTTTCCGCGACCGTCGTCGAGAAATGGGGCTGCGGCGCGGAATCGGGAATCGAGCGCCCCTTCCTGCTCGCGATCGGTCACACGAGGATCATCGACGCATCGCACAGCCGTGAATGCGTCGTTGGTGTTGGTGTACGTGCCGTCACTCAACCGGCCGTTGTAGAGATCGGCCAGCGCCAGCAGGGTGTCGCCGCGACCGGCCGCGAGCTGCGACAGCCCGATGCGCAGCGGCGTCCACAACTCGGTGCTGTAGAGAGCCTGCTGGACTCCGGTGAGGGCGTCGTCGTAGCTCAGCGTGCGGTCACCGTTCGGTCCGGTCAGCTGGGTGGACGCTGGGGTGTCGACCAGCGGATCCACGAGCGCCCGGAACGCCGGCACCGCCCGAGAAGGGTCGGTGCCCAGCGGGCAGTCCGAGCGCCGGGCGCAATCCATGGCGAACGCGTCGAACACCGACTGGAATCCGGCGCCTTGTGCCACCACCTCGTCGACGGCATTCGCGGCCGGGTCGAGCGCGCCATCGAGAACCATCGCGCGCACGTTCTGCGGGAACAGTTCGGCGTAGGTGTAGCCGAGACGTGTCCCGTAGGAAAATCCTAGGTAGGTCAGCGTCGCGTCTCCCAGAACCGCACGGATGACATCCATGTCTCGTGCAACGTCCGCGGAGGTCAGGTTTGCGAGCAGCACCGGATCGTTGCGCTCGGCACAGCGGGCCGCGTAGTCCCGATTCTCCTGCTCCGTCTCGGCGATGCCGGCCGGTGAGGTATCGACGTCGGAGTCGGCGCGCTCGGCGTCGAACTCCGCCGGGGTGTCACATCGCACGGCCGGGACCGACGCCCCGATACCGCGAGGATCGAACCCCACGACGTCGAATACCGCCTGAACATCGGTGCCGCGGGCGAGGGTCGCGGTGGACAACCCGGACGCGCCCGGACCTCCTGGGTTGACCAACATCGACCCGATCTTCGCTCCTGTCGCAGCCGAGCGTGACAGCGCCAGCGACGCGGTCGGCCCCGCCGGATCGTCGTAGTCGACGGGCACGGTCACCCGGCCGCACTCGAGCCCAGCGTCCAGATCGGAGCCGTCGGTGGCGAATCCGTCGCACGAGCCCCACGACACGATCTGTGAGCGGAAGTTCTCGAGGGTGCGCGGCTGCTCCGCTCGACTCTCCGTGGTGGTGATCGGCGTGTTCGCGGCACCGTCGGCGGCGGGGACGCCGTCGACCGCCGTGCTGCAGGCGGACACGGCGACCATCAGGGCGGCGGAGGCGGCAAGAAATAGGCGACAGCGGGGCACTCCACGATGGTGGCACGTCTCACCGACCGGACTTCGGAACCGGTGTGATCAAGAGCACCGTCTGCCACCGCCCTCGCGGTGGCAGACTGTTGAGCGTCATCACCTCTACCCGGGGACCCGCTCAGCGGGCCTCGAGGACGAAAGGTACCCAGATGTCCAGTGATCGAAGCACCGTGCCTGCTGTAGAAACCCAGCTGTACGGTTCCGCGCCGACAGGGCGCAAGACTCGAACTCACCACTTGCAGGCCATGAAGGCCGCCGGTGACCGTTGGGCGATGCTCACGGCCTACGACTACTCCAGTGCCCGCATTTTCGAAGAGGCGGGAATTCCCGTTCTTCTCGTCGGCGATTCCGCCGCCAACGTCGTCTACGGCTACGACACCACGGTGCACATCGACATCGCCGAGCTGATCCCACTCGTACGCGGGGTCGTCCGGGGCGCGCCGAATGCGCTCGTGGTCGCGGACCTGCCGTTCGGTACCTACGAAATCTCACCTCAGCAAGCGGTGGAGACTGCTGTCCGCTTCATGCGGGAAGGCCAAGCGAACGCCGTCAAGCTCGAGGGCGGCGAGCGCGTCGCCCCGCAGATCGCAGCCATCACCGCCGCCGGAATCCCCGTCATGGCACACATCGGTTTCACCCCCCAGAGCGTGAACGGCCTCGGCGGCTTCCGCGTCCAGGGCCGCGGCGACGCGTCGGAGCAGTTGGTCGCCGACGCCATCGCCGTCCAGGAAGCGGGCGCTTTCGCCGTGGTCATGGAGATGGTGCCGGCAGACCTGGCCGGCCAGGTGACCCGCAAGCTGACCATTCCCACGGTGGGCATCGGTGCCGGATCCGAGTGCGACGCCCAGGTTCTGGTCTGGCAGGACATGGCCGGATTCACCAGCGGCCGCACCGCGAAGTTCGTCAAGAGGTTCGGCGATGTCGGCGACCAGCTTCGCTCGGCAGCCTCGACGTACGCAGCCGAGGTGCGGTCCGGCACCTTCCCTGCCCAGGAGCACAGCTTCTGACACCCGGCCACTGCGTACGAGTATCTGTCGGGTCCCGGTGGCACACTCGTGACCATGGCAACGACGAGAACTGGACTCACGACGGCGGCCGTTGTCCTGGCGGCGGGCCTGGGTCTGACCGCATGCGCGGGTGGAACCCCTGACACGACGCCCACGACTACCGCCACCGTCGTCACGCCATCTCCGACGCCGGGCCCGGTGGTGACCGACGAGCAAGCTGCGTCGCTGTGTACCGATCTCGAAGCGCAGCTGTCCAACTGGCGTGTCCAGGGGGCGACGGTGGGCCGAGGCGGGCTCAACATCCTGGTGCAGACCTGGGCGGCGCGATACGGCCTGAACGGGGTGGTGATCTCGAACCGGTCCATTGTCGACACCGCCACCACCGACTCGTGCTCGGACATCCGCGATCAGGTGGTGCGCATCCTCGACATCCCGGATCTCGCGTCGGGCTTGGTGGGCCTGTAGATCATGCCCAGCGTGCGCACGTTGTATCCGGCCATCGATCCTTACGACTCGGGCATGCTCGACGTCGGTGAGGGTCAAAGGCTGTATTGGGAGACCAGCGGCAATCCCGACGGTGCTCCGGTGGTGTTCGTGCACGGCGGCCCCGGCGGCGGGACAGGCCCAGACCAGCGTCGCTACTTCGATCCGTCGGCATACCGGGTGATGCTGTTCGATCAGCGCGGCTGCGGGAACTCGACTCCGCACGTGGCCGACGGTGCCGACCTGTCGGTCAACACGACCGGTCGTTCGATTGCCGACATGGAGGCGTTGCGCGAGCATCTCGGCGTCGACACTTGGTCGGTCTTCGGCGGTTCCTGGGGCTCCACTCTGTCGTTGGCGTACGCGCAGGCGCACCCTTCACGCGTGACGTCTCTGGTGTTGCGTGGGATCTTTCTGCTGCGGGAGTCCGAGATCGACTGGTACTACCGCGGCGGCGCCGGCCACTTGTTCCCCGAGCAGTGGGAGAAATTCCTGGCCCCTGTTCCAGAGGCGGATCGAGGGTCGGATCCGGTCGAGGTGTATCACCGGCTTCTGCACTCCCCCGACGCGGACACTGCCCTGGAAGCGGCCGTGGCATGGTCGTCGTGGGAGGCCGCGACGAGCACTCTGCTACCCAAACCCGAACGGATCGCGCAGAACTCGGAAGCCCGGTTCGCGCTGGCGTTCTCCAGAATAGAAAATCACTACTTCGTCAACCGGGGGTTCCTCGGGGACAACGAGCTGCTGCAGAACATGGGTGCCATCGCCCACATCCCCGGCGTCATCGTCCAGGGCAGGTACGACGTGGTCTGCCCGCCGACCAGCGCCTGGGAGCTGCACCGATCCTGGCCGTCGTCCACGCTGCACATCGTCGACGACGCGGGACATTCCGCGTCCGAACCGGGAATAGTCCATCACCTGATTTCGGCGACCGACGCATTTCGACCCTGACGCATTTCGACCCTGACGATCAGCTATTGCCCGAACAAGAACCCGACACTTCGCGCGGCAACGTCGACCGGGCCGACGCGCACCGTGACCGTGGTTCCTTCCTCGGGGTCACCGCTGCAACGGCCGATGACGGTGTAGTCGGGAACGAAGACCTCGGCGGGTCGCTTCTCGGTGCGGCCCCGCAGCACCACCGCGGTGACCTGATCCCCCACCCGATCCTTCAGCACGATCGCCTCGATCAGGTCGATGCATGCTCGATCGACCTTGGAGGCCAGAGAGTCGCTGCGCCGCATGGCATCCGGTAACTCCGCGAACTCGGCCGTCACCCAGTCCGGTACTGGTTCGCCGGCGAAGAATGCCAGACATATCTCGGTGCCGTAGCGATCCACACGTCGTCGCAGTGGGGCCGTGACATGGGCGTAGGGCCCGCCGATTCCCGAGTGGTCACGCTTGTCGGGTACCTCGCCGTGGAATGTGGCGTACGCGGCACCTCGGAGTAGCTTCGTCGCCTCGCTCATGATCGCCAAGGTCGCCGGCGCTGCCGGGTCCAGACCTGCCAAAACCCGCCCCGGCGACGCGCCCTCCGGCCACTCGATCCCGAGCGCGCGGACGACCGCCCGGAACTCGTCGACGTCCGAGTTCGCCGGTTCGGGCAGAGTTCGAAGAATGCCGGTACCGGCGTCGATCATGACCGCGGCGGCGCACATACCGGTGAGCAGAGACATCTCCGCGTTCCAGTCGTCCGCTTCCGTTCGCGGCGCGATCTCGAGCCGCCAACCTCCGCTGTCGGGGTCACGCACGGCCTCCTGCTCCGGAAGCGCCAACTCGATCGCCCCACGCGCCACTGCCAGTGCGCGCCGGGCGCGACCCAGATCCGGCAGCGCCGCCAACGACGGGTGCAGGGTCCCCGCGTCCGAAGCCTGCTGCACCTCGGCGTAGGTGAATCGGGCACGCGAACGCACGGTGGCGGCTTCGACGTGCCACGACATGGCTTCACCGTCGACATCGGTGTCGATGGTCCACAGCGCCGCGGGCCGATCACGGTCGGGAAGCAACGACGACGCGTCCTCGGACATCGAACGCGGGTGCAGCGGCACCGTGGAGTCCGGCAGGTAGAGGGTTTGACCGCGTCGGCGCACTTCCTCGTCCAGTGCCGTGCCGGGCGCAACGACGGCAGCGACGTCGGCGATGGCGTACGACAACCGAAACCCGGTATCCGTGCGTGCGACGACCATGGCCTGGTCGAGGTCCATCGAGCCCGGCGGATCGACGGTCACGAAGTCGAGATCGGTGGCGTCGCGCCGGCGGCGACGCGAATCGGGGACCGGCGCCGCGTCCGCCGGATACTCGGCGGGAAGGTCGAACTCCGCTCGGATCGCCGAGAAGTCGAACACTGTCGAATCGGCGCCAACGGTCCGTGCCGACGGCTGTCGCCGCGAAACGGACGGGCTCACGAAGACCAGTTGTCGTCCGCGTCGTCCGCAGCTTTGTTGCGCTCCGCGGCGATGTCCAGTGCCCGCTCGGCTGTCGCCCGATCGGGGTACGGACCCATGCGATCAAGGGCCCCGGCGTCCTTGCCCTGGACAACGGCTTTGTCGCTGATGCGGAAGTACCACTGCTCGTCGTCACTCATGAACGACAGTGTGCCCCACATTCATCAGCACCGAACGATGTTGGTAGCGGAAGACGGCTCGACGCGCCGAACTTTGTATTGGATCGGCAGTTGTACGCGGTACAGTTCTCATCATCTCAGCACTCGCACGCCGGTCGTGCACCTGCTCTCGCACGAGGATTGGAGTCTCGACATGTCGATCATTCTTTTCGATCAGCTGCTGCCACTGGTAGGAGCCGACGCGGCCACCTACTGGGCCACATTGTTGGTAGTCAGCCCTATCTGAGCTGAGCCCCACCTGGCGCCGGCCCTACTTGGCGCCGGCCCCGAGAACAGAAGGCCCCTTTCCGCGTGCGGGAGGGGCCTTCCGGCGTTGTGGGGGTCTACCGCTGCAGGCGAGAGAGCCATTGCGCGCCGTGGCGGCGGGCCGACGCTTCCCGTAGTTGCCTACCGCCGGCCCGCCGACTCCCACTGTAGTTCACTTCGAACATATGTTCTAGTCCGGTCTGAGCTTGACATGTATGCGCGGACGAGTCGGCGTGTAAGCCGGATCCTGTCCCCGAGACTTCTCTCGGGTGGCGACCATCCATCTGGGCACACCGTCGCCGGGTACCTCGAGCGATCAACCCGCAGGCTCGGGCGAGCAGCCCTCGAACACCTGCGCAGCCGCACCATCGAACGAACGACGGTGCGACCTTCGATCTTGCTCCGGGCGGGGTTTACCGAGCCACCCCGGTCACCCGGGGTGCTGGTGCGCTCTTACCGCACCGTTTCACCCTCACCGACCCATCCGAAGACCGGCCGGCGGTCTGTTCTCTGTGGCACTGTCCCGCGAGTCACCTCGGGTTGCTGTTGGCAACCGCCCTGCTCTGTGGAGTCCGGACTTTCCTCGGCTCGGAGCTTGACGACGCAGGTCGCTAGTTCTCCGTGCCGCGGCCGCCCGGCCAACTCGTCCGCGCGCTCATCGTAGCGGGTCGCCCGTCTCGTGAACCCGTGCCTAGGATTGGCGCTCATGCGATTCGTCGTCCTCCTCCGCGGCATCAACGTGGGCGGAATCAGAATCACCATGGCCGACCTGTCGGCTGCGCTCCAGGAGGCCGGGTACACGGACGTGCGGACGGTGCTCGCGTCCGGCAACGTCCGGCTCACCGCACAGACGTCGGATGCGGCCGCGGTTCGCACCGACGTGGAGGCAGTGCTGCGCCGGTCCTTCGGTTACGACGCGTGGGTGGTGGTGCATACCGACTCGGAGGTGGCCGACATCGTCGAGCAGTACCCCTTCGACACCGACGAGAACGTGGCGCATCCCTACGTCGTCTTCTCGACCGACGGCGCGTCCACCGAGGAGCTGGCCGCGTTGCACGACTCCCTCGACCCGTCGATCGAGCGGTGCGCACTCGGCCCTCATCGAGTTCTCTATTGGGAGGTGGTCCGCGGGGACACGCTGTCCAGCGTCATCGGGAAGGCCAGTGCCCGAGCGGCCTACAAGTCGACCACCACGACTCGGAACCTTCGCACGCTGCGCAAACTCCTCGTGTGATCACCGACAGTGTGGTGAGCGCCGTGGTGGCCGCGGTGCTCGTAGCCGCCGTGCTGGTGTTCGCGATCGTTCGTCCGCGTGGTCTTCCCGAGGCAGTGGTGGCCGTGCCGGCGGCGATACTCGCCGTGCTCCTCGGCGTGGTCGGCGTCGCCGACGCCGGCCACGAAATGGCCGAGCTCGCACCGACCGTCGCCTTCCTCGCTGCGATCCTGGCACTCGCTCACCTCGCCGACGCGCACGGCGTCTTCGCCTGGATAGCGTCCGTTCTGCATCGGCGGTCGCGGTCGTCGCCCTCTCGTCTGCTGTTGCTGGTGTTCGTCACGGCCTCGCTCACCACCGCCGTTCTCAGTCTCGACGCCACCGTCGTGCTGCTCACGCCGGTGGTCATCGCGGCGGCGAGGCGCATCGGGACATCGGCGCGTCCCGCGTCCTACGCGGTGGCGCACCTGTCCAATTCCGCGTCGACGCTCCTGCCGGTGTCCAACCTGACCAACCTGTTGGTGTTCTCGGCCACCGGCCTGTCGTTTCTGCACTTCACCGCGTTGATGGCCGCGCCCTGGCTCGTGGCGATCGCCACGGAGTACGCCGCGTTCCGATGGTTGTTCCGCAGCGATCTCCGGCGCACGAACACCACCGCCGAGGACGACTCCCCGGTGCCCGCCACACCGGTGTTCGCATTGTCGGTGATCGGCTGCGCCTTGATCGGTTTCGCGGTCAGCGGATCGGTCGGCGTGGAACCGGTGTGGGTGGCCGCGGCCGCCGCCGCCGTGCTCGCCGTCCCGGCGCTGCGACACGCTCGAACCTCGCCGATGGCAATTCTGCGGGCGGTGGATCTGTGGTTCGCCGTCTTCGTGTTCGCGCTGGGGGTGGTGGTGGCCGGCTTGGCGAGCGGGCCCGTGGGCGACGCCGCAACCCGGCTCCTGCCGACCTCGTCCACTCTGCTGTCGCTGCTCGCTGTCGCCGGCGTTGCGGCAGTAGCCGCGAACGTTGTGAACAACCTCCCGGCGACGTTGCTTCTGCTGGCTGCTCTGACGACCACCACCGGTGCAGCACCTGTCCCCGCGCTTCTCGCGATGCTGATCGGGGTCAATCTCGGACCCAACCTCACCTACGTCGGATCACTCGCGATCATGTTGTGGCGCAGAGTTGCCCGTGCCCGGGGCGAAACGCCGAACCTGCGCACCTTCACCGTTGCGGGACTGGTGACCACACCAGTCACCGTCGTCGCCGCGACGGTGGCGCTGTGGCTTGCCCTGCAGCTGTGATGCTCGCGAGTCAGGTCCAGAGATAGGACGTGTCGTTCACCAGCCGCACCGACGCCGCGTCGTCGTCGAACCAGTCGACGATGCTGATCGAGGCGAGGTCGAGGTGCAGGCGATAGAGAATCGAGGGGCCGACGTCGAGACCGAGCTGCAGCAACGTCTTGATGGGCGTCACGTGTGACACCACCACGACGGTCTTGCCCGCGTACTCACGAAGAATGCGATCTCTGGCAATGCGTACCCGCTCGCGTACCTCGTCGAAGCTTTCGCCTCCGGGTGGCGAGATCGAGGTGTCCGCCATCCAGGAGTTGTGCAGTTCTTTGTCGCGCTGGTTCACCTCGGCGAACGTGAGGCCCTCCCACGCACCGAAATCGGTCTCGGTCAGATCCTCCATCGTGGTGACGGGTACGCCGATGCGTCGCGACGCGGCCGCGGCCGTGTCCTGCGCACGGCTCAACGGAGAACTCAGGATCGCGTCGATCCCACCGAGCAGTGCGACGCGTTCGGCGGCCGCAGCTGCCTGGGCCACCCCCAGCTCGGTCAACTCCGGGTTTCCGCGCCCCGAATACCGCTTGTCCACCGACAGCGCGGTCTGCCCGTGCCGTAGCAACACCATGCGGGTCGAGGCGCCGGATACCGACTGCCACGGTGGACGTTCGGCGACAGGCGCGGGTGCAGGTGCGCTCACTGCGGGCGTGCTCCCGGTCGTGACGGCCTCGTCACCGTCCATCGCCTCGTTGGCCAAGCGGTCGGCGTAGGAGTTCTCGGCGCGCGGAATCCATGCGTAGTCGACCTGCTCGAACGCCTCGGCGATGTCCGCCGCCTGCTTCCGCAGCGGAATCATGTCCGGATGCTTGACCTTCCAGCGCCCCGACATCTGCTCCACCACCAGCTTGGAGTCCATGCGGACCGACACGCGGCGTGCGCCCAACTCGCGCGCGGCGTCGAGTGCGGCGATCAGTCCGCGGTACTCGGCGACGTTGTTCGTCACCACGCCGAGGTGCTCGCGGCGCTCCGCCAGCACCTCGTGTCGCGCCGCGTCCCACACCACTGCGCCGTAACCGGCCGGCCCGGGATTGCCTCTCGAACCGCCGTCGGCCTCGACGACGACCTCGTTGATCTCGGCCCTGCTCACAGCCCGGACTCGTTGGTACGCACCAGAATCGCGTTGCACTCGGAGCAGCGCACCACCACGTCGGCGGGGGTGGCCGCGATGCGGGAGATCTCGCCGCGGTCCAGCTCGATGCGGCACGCACCGCACCGACGTCCGCGCAGCAGTGCCGCGCCGATGCCAGACTGCGCGCGTTGCTTCTCGTAGGCGGCCGACACCTCGGCGGGCAGCTCGGCGGCGAGCTGGTCGCGCTGGCCGGATCGCGTCTTTTCGGCGGTGTTCACATCGGCCAGCGCATCGTCGCGGCGTCTCGTGACGTCGATCAGCTGATCCTCCACCTGGCTCAACCGAGCACCCGCGTGCTCGTAGTCGCTCTGCAACGCCTCACGCTGCTCCATGACCTCGAGCTCTTCGTCCTCGAGGATGCCGCGGCGACGCTGAAGGCTGGTCAGCTCGTGCTGCAGTTCGCTGAGCTGCTTGGCCGGTGCCGAACCCGAGTCGAGCACCGCCCGATCCTTCTCTTCCCGACGTCGAACCGCGTCGACCTCACCCTCGAGCTTGCGGATGTCGCGGTCGAGATCGTCGAGTGAAATCTGCACCTGAACTGCCGCATCCTTGCGATCGATGCGCTCGCGCTCGAGCCCGTCCAGCTCCACCTGTTCCGGCAAAGTGCGTCGACGATGCGCCAGTTGGGCCAGTTCGGTGTCCATGGCGGCAAGGTCGAGAAGCTTCAGCTGGATCTTGGGGTCGACGTTCACGCGTGTCACGCTACCGCCAGCGACCACGCGTCACGGCAACCGCCGCACACCGAGGCTCCAGGGGTCGGTTCGCGTGACCAGCGTCGCGCTCCTCCACCCGTCGGTGCCGCCGAACGTCGCGTCGAGCAGAGCACGCGCCTGCGAGCACCAGGGGAACTCTCCCGCCCAGTGCGCCACGTCGATCAGCGCGGGCCCGCCTGCGCGGAGGTGTTCGTCGGCGACATGGTGTCGCAGGTCCGAGGTCACGTAGACGTCAGCACCGCTGCGCACGACGGCGGAGAGCAAGGAATCCCCGGACCCTCCGCACACCGCGACGCGACGGACGAGTACGTCGGGATCACCGGCTGCGCGCACACCCCAGGCGGTCTCGGGCAGCCGCTGGGCGACACGGGCCGTGAATTCGCGCAACGTGGTCGGCTCGGGCAGATTTCCGACGCGACCGAGACCACACCCGGTGGGCAGCTCGGCCATCTCGGTCACGTCGAAAGCAACCTCCTCGTACGGATGTGCTGCACGCAGGGCGGCCAGAATTGCGCCACGAGCAGCATGCGGGGCGACCATCTGCACCCGACTCTCCTCGACCGTCTCGACCGTTCCCACGGTGCCGATCACCGGATGCGCACTGCCCACGGGGCGGAACTGCCCCGATCCGGTAGTGCTCCAACTGCATTCGCGGTACTCGCCGATGGAGCCGCCACCGGCCGAGAACATCGCCTCCCGCACGGTTGCCGCGTCGGCCACCGGGACGTAGACGCCCCATCGGTCCAGCCCGCCGTCCGCTTTCTCGTCGAGCGGCGTGGTGTCCTCGAGACCGAGCAGGTACGCGAGTGCGTCGGAGACACCGGGGCTCGCCGAGTCCGCGTTGGTGTGGGCGGTGAACAGTGCGCAGCCGGCCTTGATCAGGCGGTGCACCAACGCTCCCTTGGGTGTGTGCGCGCCGACGGTGTCCACGCCGCGCAACAGCAATGGATGGTGCACCACCAGCACATCGGCGCCGCCCGCGATCGCCTCGTCGACGATCGCCTCGGTGGCGTCGACCGCGAACATCACGGTGCGCACCGTGTCGGCTGGGTCCCCGCACACCAGACCGACGGAGTCCCACGACTCCGCCAGAGAGGGCGGGTACGCGGTGTCTAGCACAGCGATGATGTCCGACAGGGTGGGCGAGGACTGCGATTCGGCCATCATCAGACCCTAGATCGCGGTCGGACCCTGTATGCGGTCGGCGGCATCGCGGCCGACGTCTCGCCATGCGGCGATGAGGTCGTCTACGAGCTCGGGTCGGCGCACCGCCACTCTCAGATGGTCCGAGCTCAATCCGGGGAACGTGTCGCAACGGCGAACCGCGAACCCGCGCCGCCGCAGGGCAGATCGCATCTCCGCGCCGCCATGGACGTGAACCAGCACGAACGACGCAGCGGCCGGCTCCAGGACGTCGGCACCGACGCTGCGCAATTGCTCGATCAGGTACTCGCGTTCCGACGCCACCGCCAGCGCGTCCGCGTCCACCGCCGCCACTGCGTCGGGTTCGCAACACGCGGCGATCGCGGTGAGTTGCAGCGTCCCCAGTGGCCAGTGCGCCCGACCCTGACCCATCGCTGCCAACGTATCCGGATTGCCCAGCGCGTACCCACACCGCAAACCGGCCAGCGCGAACGATTTGGTGAGACTACGCAGCACCAGAACGTCCGGGTCCGCCTGCGATGCAACGGACTCCGGTTCCCCGGCCATGGTGTCCGCGAATGCCTCGTCCACGACCAGGAGGCGGCCCGGTCGACGCAGCGCCAGTACGTCGTCTCGCGGGTGCGCTATCGACGTCGGGTTGGTGGGGTTGCCCACCACCACCATGTCGGCGTCCTCCGGGATCAAGGCGTCGGCCAGTCGGTACGGGAACGGCAGCACGCTTCGATGCACAGCCACCCCGGCCGCTCGCAGCGCGAACTCGGGCTCGGTGAACGAGGGATGGATCACGGCCGCCAGGCGCGGATGCAGGCGCGGCAGCATCGCGAATCCTTCTGCGGCTCCGGCCAGCAGCAGCACCTCGTCGGCAGATCGGTTGTGCCGCTCGGCAACTCGCTCGCGAACCGCCTGTTCCCGGGCGGCAGACGGGTACACCGCGAGATCGTCCACCGCCCGGGCGAGCCTGCGTCGCAACCATTCCGGCGGACGGTCCCCACGGACGTTGACCGCGAAGTCCACCATTCCGCCCTCGACCTCGGCATCACCGTGGTGGCGCAGGTCGTGTCCCGTCGACTGCGGTGTCGGCTCCGGGGCACCCTCGTCGGTCATGACTGCAACTCTAGGCACTCTTATACTTCCACCATGTCCGCTGCTTCGACGTCCGCGCTCGACCCCACCTCTCCGATCGAGTTGGTGCTGTTCGACCTCGACGGCACGCTCACCGATTCCGCTCCGGGCATCCTCGCCGGATTCGATCACGCGTTGACGTCGGTGGGGACGCCGCTGCCGGGCGACGACGTCCGCGCACACGTGGTCGGACCCCCGATGATCGACACCTTTCGCTCGCTGGGTCTCACTGAAGATCAGATCGAGCGCGCCCGCACCGCCTACTCCGAGTACTACGAGGGCCGAGGATGGGCCGAGAACCGGGTGTACGACGGCATCGTCGACGTCCTGGACGCGCTGGTCGAGGCCGGAATTCCGATGGCGGTCGCGACGTCGAAGAACGAGCGGGTCGCCCGGCGCATCCTGGAGCACTTCGATTTGGCCAAGTACTTCGAGTTCGTCGCCGGGGCCAGCGACGACGGCTCCCGGCGCGCCAAGTCGGACGTGGTTGCTCGTGCATTGGCCGAGGTGGGCCGTGACGCACGCGCTACCGCGCACGGCGGCACCGCGTCGGTGGTCATGGTCGGCGACCGAGACCACGATGTCTTCGGCGCCGGGCACTGGGGCATTCCCGTCGTCTTGGTCGGATGGGGGTACGGACTGAGCAGTGAGCACGCTGCGGCGTCGTGGTCGGTGGCGTCGACTCCCGATCTCACCTCGCTCCTCGCCGGCCTGACAGGCAACCCGTCGTGACCGCGCTGCACGTCACCTTCGTCTGCACCGGCAACATCTGCCGGTCACCGATGGCGGAGAAGATCGTCGCGGAAGCACTGGTGAACGCGGGCATGGACGACCGCGTTCGCACCACCAGCGCGGGAACCGGGGACTGGCACGTCGGCGACGCGGCCGATCCGCGGGCCGTCGCCGAGTTGGAAGCGCACGGCTACCCGTCCGCGCACCGGGCTCGAACCGTCGATCGAGAGATCCTGGACGCGGATCTGGTGGTGGCACTGGACCGCGGCCACGAGCGGGAACTGCGCCGACTCGGGGTCACGTCCGACCGGTTGTTTCTGCTGAGATCGTTCGATCCGGATGCAGACTCCGACTCGGTCGACGATCCCTACTACGGCTCCGACGCCGACTTTGCCGTCGTCCGTCGGCAGGTCGAGGCCGCAGTGCCGGGGTTGCTGGAGGAACTGTCCCGCCGCTGACTCTCCGGATGCACGGGATCGAAGCGACTACGCTGTGTAGTTGTGCGCCGACTGTCATTCCTGTTCCGCCCCGGGTGGCTGGCACTGGCAGCTGTCGTCATCCTCTTCGCCTACCTGTGTTTTTCGGTCCTCGCGCCGTGGCAGCTGGGCAAGAACACCTCGACCTCCGCGCGGAACGACCAGATCAGCCGCTCGTTCGACGCCGACCCGGTGGACGCCGAGAGCTTGATCGCCGATCGATCGGTGACGCCGGACGAGGACTGGCGCCGCGTGGATGTCAGCGGCACCTTCGCCGCGGACAGTGACGTCGTGGTGCGGCTGCGCAGTGTCGACGACACCCCGGCCTTCGAGGTGCTCACCCCGTTCGTGATCGACGCCGACACCACGATCATGGTCAACCGCGGCTACGTGCTGCCCACCACCGGCATCGACGTCCCCACCTTCGCGCCTCCGCCCGCCGGACCGGTCACGGTCGAAGGGCGCCTGCGTACCTCGGAGCCCCCGGTGGACGGCAAACCGGCGGTCGCCGGACCCGGCGTGCCGCAGGTGTACACCATCACCCCCGGGCAGGTCGGCGAGCTCACCGGCACCGACCCCATCGACGGGTACGTTCAACTCGCCGAGGATCAGCCCGGCGGCCTGGGAGTCATCGCCCTCCCCCAGCTCGAGGCGGGTCCCTACCTGTCCTACGGGCTGCAATGGTTGGCCTTCGGGGTGATGGCTCCGCTGGGGCTCGCGTACTTCGTGCGCGCCGAGATCAAGGAACGCCGCCGCTCTGCTCGGATCGAGGACACCGAACCGGAACCGACCGCCGGGCCGTCACCGGAGGTCGACGGACAGGACCACGAGGACGACGGTCTCGACGTTCTGCTGCACTCTCGCCGGAAACTACGTCGCGCTTCGAAGACCGCGCCCGACGCGGATTCGCTGATGGCCGATCGCTACGGCCGCAAGCGCTGACACGGCGGTAGCACCGATCTGTACGGCCACCGAGAGCCGCACGGCTCGTCGTAGATCGTCGATGCCCGGTGCGCGGCCGGTCCCCAACACCGGTCGCTGCTCCACGCCGTATTCGTACGCCGTTTCGCCGCCCAGTCGCACCCCCAGCGCCCCTGCCGCACTGGCCTCGCACACCCCCGCGTTCGGGCTGGGATGCGCCGACGCGTCCGATCGCCATGCCGACATCGCTGCGACCGGAGACCCGTCGACCGCCGGGGCCGCGGCTGCCGTGATCAGGCCGGTGACGCGCGCCGGAATCAGGTTCACCACGTCGTCCAATTTGGCGGCGAACCATCCGAAGTTCTCGTATCGAGGAGACCGGTAACCGATCATCGCGTCGAGCGTGTTCACCGCCCGGTACCCCATGGCGCCGGGGATACCCGCCACCGCCGTCCAGAACAGCACGCCGGTAGCGGCGTCGGAGGTGTTCTCGGCCACCGATTCCAGCGCTGCCCGTGCGGCACCGACGTCGTCGAGCAAGGCCGGATCTCGCCCACACAACGACGGAATGATGGCGCGTGCCGCCGGCAGATCGTTCGCGTCGAGCGCGTCCGCAAGCGCCAGCCCCGTTCGAGCCAGCGTCGTACCGCCGAGGCACGCCCACACTGCGGCGCTGGTCAGCACTACGCGCGAGACGGGCCGGTCGCGCACCAGCACCTCGGCGGCAACTCCGACCCCTACGACGCCGGAGAACAGCACGCTAGCGTGGACAGCTCCGGCAAGACGACTGTCGCGGTAGGTACGACGTTCGAGCGCGGCGGCGAGCGTTCCGAAGGCGGCGACAGGGTGGCGGCGGCGGGGGTCCCCGAACGCGACGTCGGCGAGGTAGCCGCCCACGAGTCCGAGTGCGGGCCGAATATCTATGGTCATCGACGCCGATCCTATCGGTGCCGACGACTGATACTCGGACGTCCACGTATTCGGCTATTCTGTGCGCATGACCGAGTCGACGACGTCCCACGACTGGCATCGCGGCGCGGACGGCGAGGTGTATCCACCCGAGCCGTGGTATCTCGGCGGCACGCTCCTGGTGTCCCTCTACCGAGTCCCGGTTCGTGAGCTACCAGCCGACGTGACGTCCACGGTGGCCGACGCGGGAGCACGTCCCGTCACCCTGGGTGGACGAGCCGTCGTGTCGGCGGCCTTCGTCCGTTACACCTCGGGTGGGGTACTTCCCTACGACGAGCTCATCGGCTCGATCCTCGTGCGGCGCGGAGCGACGATTCTGGCAACCATTCCGCACATCTGGGTCGACAGCCCGCAGTCACGCACCGGTGGCCGCGAACTATGGTCGATTCCGAAGCATCTCGGCTCGTTCCGTCGGGAGAGCAACGGCGGCGGCGTCGCCGCGTCGATGAGCTGGAACGGCGTCCCCGTCGCCTCGCTCGACGCGCGTGTGGGACGCAGACTGGTTCCCGGCACCCCGCGCGTACCGCTGACCACCGCCCAGCACCTCGACGGTCGGACCGTGGTGTCCCGCAACAACATCTATCCGACGGTGCGGTCATTGTCGGCATCGTGGACGTTCGCTCCCGACGGCCCCCTGGGCTACCTCGAGGGCCGCTCGCCCACCCTCAGCGTCGCGCTGAGCGACGCGTCGATAGTCTTCGGATCCCACGTCAGAAGGACCCCCTCGTGACAGACCTGCAGAACTTCGCCGACACCGCGTTCACTGCCGCAGCCGGACTGATGGTCGACTCGGCCACGGGCACCGAGGTCCGCGGACACATCGACCTGACCGCGGACCACCACACACCGTGGGGCGTCGTCCACGGTGGTGTCTATGCATCCGCGGTGGAATCCGCGGCCAGTATCGGCGCCAGCCTGGCCGTGACGGACCGAGGGCAATTCGCCGTCGGTGTGCACAACGGGACCGACTTCCTCCGGTCGATGACCGAAGGCCGCGTCGACGTCGTCGCCGTCCCGCTGCAGCAAGGCCGGGTGCAGCAACTGTGGCAGGTGGTCATCACCTCGGCCGAGTCCGGTAAGGACATCGCCCGCGGTCAGGTGCGGCTGCAGAACGTTCCCAACCCCAACGCCTGACCACCCCGACGCCTGACCACCCCGACGCCTGACACATCAGTCCGCGAGAGTCCGCCAGGGTGCGGCGTCCTCGAGCTCGAACGCAAGCTCCAGCAGCGTCCGCTCGTCGCCTCGAAGGCCCGAGAACATCATCCCCAAGGGCATGCCGGCGGACGATTGCCCGAGTGGCAGAGAGATGGCCGGTGCGCCGGTCACGTTGTGCAGCGGAGTGAACGCGGCGTAGTCGGTCAATCGCGTCAGATACTCCTCGAACGGCACGTGGGGTGACAGGAACCCGAGCTCCGGCGTCGCGAATCCCAGCACCGGTGACATCACGACGTCGACCGAGGCGAACATCGACGCGTAGTCGTCGGCAGCTCGGCGCAGACGCCGCACGACGGCGGGCAGTCCCAGCCGGTTGCGACGAAACCGGTCCGCCAGACCGACCGTGAGAGTGTCGAAGTCGCGCTCGGTGCGGCCTTTCAGACGCGGGGTGGACTTCTGCATCGCGTACGCGAGAAACGCCCAGTAGTGGACGAAGTCCTCGGGGAATCTGCGGTCGAGCGGAAGCACGTCGATCGGGGTCACGTCGTGACCGAGCCGCTCGAGCAGAGTCGCGGCGTCGCGGACGGCCGCAAGTGTGTCGGTGTCGGTACCGCTTCCGGCGAGCGACTGCGTGATCATCCCGACGCGCAGGCGACGCGGCGACGGTCCCGTCACCGCGCCGATAGGCCGTAGCGCGCGGGAGCTGCTGCGGTCTGCGGCGGCCCAGAATGTCGCGGTGTCCCTGACGCTGCGGGTCAGTACGCCTTCGGACACGATGGGGACGGGGAGCAGCTTCTCGACGGTCGGCAGCACCCACCGTCCGCGCGAGGGCTTGAGTCCGACCAGTCCGCAACACGACGCCGGGATGCGGATCGATCCACCTCCGTCGTTACCGTGAGCGAGGGGTACGGCGCCCGCCGCGACCAATGCGGCGGACCCTCCCGACGACGCTCCGGACGAGTAATCGGTGTTCCACGGATTGCGGGTGGGCGGACGCGTCGGAAACTCGGTGGAGGCGCTGAGACCGAATTCGGGAAGTGTGGTCTTCGCCACGATCCCGAAGCCCATCGCGAGCATCTCCCGAGCCACGGGACCGTGTTTGCTCGCCGCGCCGGCACGAATGATCTCCGAACCCTGACCGCTGGGCTGACCCAGAACGTCGCTGTTGTCCTTGATCACGGTCGGCACGCCTGCGAACGGTCCACCCGCCTCTCCCGCGAACGGTGCCGACAGCGGGGCGCCTACCAGCGCTTTCAACTCGGCGACCTTCTCCATTCGAGAGGCTGCGGCATCGGCGAGTTCCGCGGGCGACACTTCTCGACGTCGCACCGCGCGCGCAAGACCCACGGCGTCGTGGGCCCCCAGCGCGTCGTCCCCGAAGGCGTGCATTGCCATTCTCCGTACCCCCTCCAGAAGCAGAACGTCGCGTCCCGCGATGATTGCCAAGGGTAGAGAATGATCTGCGCGACCGGTCCGGAAGTCGGGTCTCTGCCGAATAGGGTCGTCAGTTCATGTCCTGTGCGAAAGGTTTTGTCGGTGTCCACCTCCACTTCGGCCGAGAGTTCGGCTCCCGCGGTGTCGCGGCGCGCGTGGCAGTCGCTGATCGTGCTCCTGATGGGCATGTTCATCGCACTGCTCGACACCACCATCGTCAACGTCGCCCTCCCCACCATCCGCACCAGTCTCGGTGCGTCCGAGGCGACGTTGTCCTGGATCATCTCCGGATACGCACTCGCGTTCGGCCTGGCGCTCATCCCGGCCGGCCGGGTCGGTGACCGCGTCGGCTTCAAGTGGGTGTTCTTCACCGGACTGGCCGTGTTCACGGTTGCCAGCCTGGCGTGTGGACTCGCGCAGAACGACCTGCAACTGGTCATCGCCCGCATCGTGCAGGGACTCGCCGGCGGTATCTTCGTCCCCGCCGTCACCGCCTACATTCAGTTGCTCTTTCCCCCGCAGATGCGCGGCAAGGCGTTCGCCATCATGGGCGCCGTCATCGGTGTGTCGTCCGCGCTGGGCCCCATCATCGGCGGGCTCATCATCCAGGCGGCTGGAACCGAGAGTGGATGGCGCCTGGTGTTCTGGGTCAACCTGCCCTTCGGCATCATCGGGCTGATCCTGGCCGCGAAGATCCTGCCCCGTCGTGACGAGATCGACTCCCCCGCCGGCGCCGAACGAGGAATCGACTGGGTCGGATTGGCCTTGCTCACGGCAGGTCTGGTCGCCGTCCTCGTACCTCTCATCGAGGGCCAGGACACCGGGTGGCCGATGTGGACCTACATTTCGCTTCTCGCGGGCCTGGTGCTGATCGGCCTGTTCGGTGTGTGGGAGGTGCGTTACTCCCGCGCCGGGCACAACCCCCTCGTTCCGCCGCGACTGTTCACTCGCCCGGCGTTCACCGGCGGCGTCATTCTCGCCCTGGTGTACTTCGCCGCGTTCACGTCGATCTTCTTCACCATCTCGATCCTGTGGCAGACCGGGCTGGGCAAATCCGCCCTGGCGGCGGGCATCGTGTCCATCCCGTTCGCGATCGGCAGCATCGTCTCGTCGTCACAGTCGAACAAGCTCAGCGAACGCCTCGGCCGCAACGTGCTGATTCTTGGAACTGCACTGGTGACCATCGGACTCGTCTGGGCGTGGTTGGTTCTGCTGTTGACCGACGCGTCGGCATTGACGCACTGGCAGTTGCTGCTGCCGCTGTTCATTGCGGGGTTGGGCAACGGAGCATTCATCGCGCCCAACGCACAGTTCATCGTCGCCACGGTGGATCGGGCGGACGCGGGCGCTGCCAGCGGGGTCATCTCCACCATGCAGCGCGTGGGCAGCGCTGTGGGTATCGCCATCATCGGCAGCGTGCTCTTCGGGTCACTGAACGTCACGGGCCCGGGCGAGGGCGCTCTCGCGTCGGCGTTCGGCGCCAGCGCGGCGAACGCGATGGGTCTGAGCGCGGCGTTCGCCGTTGCGGCGTTCCTTCTGGTGTTCACGTTGCCCAAACGCGCTCACTGATCATCGGCTACGGGGGCCTGGAGATGGACCACGTCGTCCACCACCCAGCCGAGCAGATCGTCGACTGCTTTCACCCGCGCCAACCGAGTCAGGTCACGCGGCACTGCGGTCCAATAGTCGCGTCGCACCGCGAACTCCCCCGGTAGGACGCACACCAGATCGTCGTCGGGTTCGCCGATGTAGTTCGGCAGCGGAGCGATACCCAGACCACCTCGCGCGGCAAGCCACTGCCCGGTGATGTTGTTGGTCTGGAACTGCGGTCGCCCGTCCAGGCGCATGGCGTCGAGGATGCGCAGCGGAGCCACGTCCAGCAGCGCGTCGACGTACCAGATCACCACGTGGTCGCGTAGGTCGTCGAGCGAATTCAACGTCGGTGCATCCTGCAGATACCTCCTCGACGCATACAGCCTCAATTCGTACGACGCCAACTTTCTGGAGGAGACGAATCGCGGTGACGGACGCTCGAGCGTCACGGCGATGTCGAACCCGCGCGTCGTCAACGCGTCGTGCTCGGTGGCCGTGACCAGCTCGACGTCGAGGCGGGGGTGATCGCGTCGTAGACGGGTCAAACGGGGCGTCAACACGAACGCGCCGAAGCCGTCGGGTGCGGCGATGCGAACCGATCCGGTCAGCGACCCTACCGATGTGGTCTGGTCCTCGAAGGCCGCGATCAGCGTCGATTCGACGGTCTCGGCGTATCCGACCAATCGACGGCCCGCCTCGGTCAGTCGCCATCCGGACGTTGTGCGGTCGAACAGTCGGTGCCCGGCCGCCTTCTCCAGGTTGGTGATGCGTCGGCCGACGGTGGTGTGGTCGACCCCCAGCACGCGGGACGCATCGTTCAGTCGGCCGTGGCGCGACACTTCGAGGAAGAACCGAAGATGGTCGGCGGAGAACATCGCACAAGCGTACTTCTAGCGTGCACATCTGCACGCAAGAGTGCGCATTTGGCCTTTGACAGCATCAATATTGCATTGGAGACTCAGGTCACAGCCAGCACCGACCGAAGGAAGTCTCGTGAACACGATCACGCATTGGGTGGACGGCAAACCGTTCGCCGGCACGTCCGACAAGACCTCACCCGTCACCAACCCGGCCACCGGAGAGGTCACCGGCCAACTCCCCCTCGCGACCGTCGAAGACGCTCGCGTCGTCATCGACTCTGCCGCAGCGGCGTTCCCGGCCTGGCGAGACACCTCGCTGGCCAAGCGCACTGCCGTGTTGTTCAAGTTCCGCGAGCTGCTGAACTCCAAGAAGGGTGAACTCGCCGAGATCATCACCGCCGAACACGGCAAGGTGCTCTCCGACGCACTGGGCGAAATCAGCCGCGGCCAGGAAGTGGTCGAGTTCGCCTGCGGCATCCCCCATCTGCTCAAGGGCGGCTACACCGAGAACGCCTCGACCAACGTCGACATCTACTCGCTGCGGCAGCCGCTGGGCACCGTCGGCATCATCAGCCCGTTCAACTTCCCGGCCATGGTGCCCATGTGGTTCTTCCCGATCGCGATCGCCGCAGGCAACACCGTCGTGCTCAAGCCGTCGGAGAAGGACCCCACCGCCAGCATCTGGATGGCCGAGCTGTGGAAAGAGGCAGGCCTGCCCGACGGCGTGTTCAACGTCCTCCAAGGTGACAAGGTCGCCGTCGACGAGCTGCTCGAGAACCGCAGCGTCAAGTCCATCAGCTTCGTCGGATCCACCCCCATCGCGCAGTACGTCTACGCCACCGGCACCGCCAACGGCAAGCGTGTCCAGGCGCTCGGTGGAGCCAAGAACCACGCCATCGTGCTCCCGGACGCCGATCTCGATCTGGCTGCCGATGCCATGGTGAACGCCGGTTTCGGCTCCGCGGGCGAGCGCTGCATGGCCATCTCCGCCCTCGTCGCGGTCGGTGACATCGCCGACGAACTCGTCGCCAAGATCGCCGAGCGCACCACACCGCTCAAGACGGGCGCCGGCACTGGCGACTCGGACATGGGACCGCTGGTGACCAAGGCGCACCGCGACAAGGTCGCCTCCTACGTCGATGCCGGCGAAGAGTCGGGCGCCACGATCGTCGTCGACGGACGCACGGTGACGGCAAACGACGGGGCGAGCGAAGCGACGGGAAACAGGCCGGCAGACGGCTTCTGGCTCGGACCGACGCTGATCGATCACGTCACCCCCGACATGAGCATCTACACCGACGAGATCTTCGGACCGGTGCTGTCGGTGGTACGCGTCGACACCTACGACGAGGCACTGCAGCTGATCAACGACAACCCGTACGGCAACGGTACGGCGATCTTCACCAACGACGGCGGCGCTGCACGGCGCTTCCAGAACGAGGTCGAGGTCGGGATGATCGGGATCAATGTGCCCATCCCGGTTCCCATGGCGTACTACAGCTTCGGCGGGTGGAAGAACAGCCTCTTCGGCGACACGCACGCCCACGGCACCGAGGGCGTCCACTTCTTCACTCGCGCCAAGGCCATCACCTCGCGCTGGCTCGACCCCAGCCACGGTGGCATCAACCTCGGGTTCCCCGAGAACAGCTGACCTCATCACCCCGGCCGCACCCTTTTTCCGTTCCCGCACCCGACCACGCCGCATGACACGCGTGCGGGAGCGGAGAATGGGTGCGGCACGGGCGAAACTTCACACCCCCCACGACAGGAGCACGACGACGATGTCGACTTCCATTTCCTTCCCGCGATTCCTCCGCATGGGACCAGGTTCGGTCGAGGATCTCGGGCAGGTGCTCGCAGATCTGGGGGTGGAGCGTCCCCTGCTGGTGACCGACGGGTTCATGGTGAGCACCGGTACCGCAGACCGCCTCATGGGCATCATCGCGGCGGCCGGTAAGACCGCTGCGCTGTTCTCGGAGACCGTTCCCGATCCGACGACCGACTCGCTCGCCGCGGGCCTCGCCGCCGTCGCAGAGCACGATGCGGACGCCGTGATCGGCTTCGGCGGCGGCAGCCCCATGGACACCGCCAAAGCCCTGTCGGTGCTCAGCCAGGGCGGCGGCGTGATGCGCGACTACAAAGCTCCCGGCCCGTACACCGGACCGGCACTGCCCATCATCGCCATTCCCACCACAGCCGGAAGTGGTTCGGAAGCAACGCAGTTCACCGTGATAACCGACAGCGATTCCGACGAGAAGATGCTGTGCCCCGGACTGTCGTTCCTGCCGATCGCGTCGGTGGTCGACCCGGAACTCACGATGTCGATGCCGCCGCGCTTGACCGCCGACACCGGTGTCGACGCGTTGACGCACGCGATCGAGGCGTACGTGAGCGTCAAGGCGAACCCCATTTCCGACGCGCTAGCCCTGAACGCCATGCGGACCATCGGCCGGTTCCTGGTGCGCGCCTACACCGACGGCAACGACACCGAAGCGCGTGCCGCGATGATGGCCGCCTCCACTCAGGCGGGAATGGCATTCTCCAACGCGAGCGTGTGCCTGGTGCACGGAATGTCGCGCCCCATCGGCGGGCATTTCCATGTGGCGCACGGTCTGTCCAACGCCATGCTGCTGCCCGCGGTCACCGCGTTCTCGATTCCCGGCGCGCCGGAGCGGTACGCGGAGTGCGCGCGCCAGCTGGGTGCGGCAAGCGAGAACGACAGCAACGACGCCGCGTCCGCCAAGCTGGTGACGTACATCGACACTCTCTGCGCCACCGTCGAGGTGCCCTCCCCCAGCGCGCACGGTCTGGACAAGGACAAGTGGGAGAAGCTCGTTCCGTTGATGGCCGAGCAGGCGCTGGCGTCGGGGTCACCGGGCAACAACCCGGTCATTCCCACTGCCGCGCAGATCGAGGAGCTGTACCGGCAGGTGTTCTGACACCCCGCCCCCTTCCCGCCGGGCGCATCGCCCAGCGTTGGGCGCACCGTGCACGGTGCGCCCAGTGCTGAGCGATGCGCCCGCTGTCGGTTCAGGGCGCGGTGACGCGCCCGCAGGCCGGACCGGAGAGGTGCACGTAGCGCTGGCCGTGGGGTAGACAAGGTCCGGTGACGGCAACCGAGGCGCAACCCGATCCCACACCGCGCCGACGCGGACGGCGTCCCGCCACCGAGGACACCCGCGCGGTGGTCATAGCGGCCGCCCGCAGCGAGTTCGCCGCGAACGGGTACGAGCGCGCGACGATGCGGAGCATCGCCAGAGCAGCCGGTGTCGACGCACGGCTGGTGCACCATTATTTCGAGAGCAAGGAAGATGTCTTCGTCGCGGCGATGGAGCTACCGATTCACCCGAACGACATTGTCGATCAGGTGCTGCACGGACCTCGAGAAGCACTGGGCGAGAGACTGGTCCGCTTTTTCCTCGGGGTCTGGGATTCACCGCAGGGCAGGCCGGTGATCCTCGCGTTGGTGCGCTCTGCCGTCTCGCACGAGGATGCGGCCGAGATGCTGAGGCAATTTCTCACCACCGCCGTTCTGGGAAGGATCGCCACGGCGGTCGACACTCCCGACCCGGAGCTCCGAGCGGCTCTGGTCGCCTCCCAGATGATCGGGCTGGTGTTTGCGCGCCACGTCGTGAAGATCGAACCAGTGGCGACTGCGTCCATCGACGATCTGGTGCCGTTGTTGGCGCCGACCATTCAGCGCTATCTGACGACGCCGTGACCCACAGCCCTTGCGTGAAGCTCTGACTGCTGCGCATAATTCATCACATGATGAATAAACCCGAACCTGCCGTCTCGGTGCAGGATCTTCGCGTGGTTCGGCAGCGCAGGACCGTTCTCGACGATGTGAGCTTCGACGTGCCTGTGGGACAAGTCGTGGGCCTGCTGGGACCCAGCGGATGCGGCAAATCGACCTTGCTGCGCAGCATCGTCGGCGTTCAGAAGATTGCTTCCGGGAACGTGGAAGTCCTGGGTACGCCCGCCGGCGACAAGAGCCTGCGCACTCGCGTCGGCTATGTGACCCAGGCGGCCAGCGTCTACACCGACCTCACGCTGCGCGAGAACCTCGAGTACTTCGCCGCCGTGGTGGGTGCCCGCGACAAAGCCGATGTCGATCGGGTGATCGATCTGGTCGACCTGAGCGATCGCTCCGACTCCCCCGTGGGGATGATGTCCGGCGGCCAGGTGAACCGAGCAAGCCTTGCCGCGGCACTGCTGGGGAAGCCGAAACTGCTGATCCTCGACGAACCGACGGTGGGCCTCGACCCCGCGCTGCGCCGCGATCTGTGGGCATTGTTCGCCCGACTCGCCGACGAGGGCGTGACGCTGCTGGTCTCCAGTCACGTCATGGACGAAGCATCGCGCTGCGACCGCCTGCTGCTGCTCCGCGACGGTCGACTCCTGGCGGACGACACGCTGGCCGGACTGCTCGACGCCACCGGGACCGACGACGTCGAGTCGGCCTTCCTCACCATCGTCGAGAAGCGTGCCGCATGAGCGCCCGGTTGACCCTCGTCACCGCTGCGCGGGTGCTGAGACAACTGCAGCACGATCGCCGCACCCTGGCGCTGCTCCTCATCGTTCCGCTGATCCTCCTGGGCCTACTGGCGTGGATCTATTCCGGCACAGAGGTATTCGACCGAATCGGCGGACCGCTTTTGGGGGTGTTTCCGTTCCTGGTCATGTTTCTGGTGACCAGTATCGCGACGCTACGCGAACGGCAGTCGGGAACGCTCGAACGGCTCCTGACCATGCCGATGGGCAAGGCGGACCTGGTAGGGGGATACGCGCTGGCCTTCGGTGGTCTCGCCGGCGTCCAGGCAGTGCTGGCCGCGACCTTCGCACTGACTGTGCTGGGACTGGACGTGGCCGGTCCGCCGTGGCTGCTGGTGGTGGTCGCCGTAGTGGTCGCACTCCTGGGCACCGCGCTGGGGCTGTTCCTGTCGGCGTTCGCGGCGACCGAATTTCAGGCCGTCCAGTTCCTGCCGGCGTTCGTTCTCCCGCAGTTCTTGCTGTGCGGTCTGCTGGTGCCGCGGGCCGAACTGCCCACTGTGCTGTCCTACGTCAGCGACGCGCTGCCGCTGTCGTACGCGATCGACGCAATGCGTTCCATCACCACCTCGGCGTCGCCGGTCGGTGACGTCACCACCGACGTCGCGATCGTCACGGGATTCGTGGTAGCGCTTGTATCTCTCGGTGCCGCAACGTTGCGACGGCGAACGGCCTGACCGTCGGGTGTGGGCGCAGAGGGTTTCGAACCCCCGACCGCTGGTGTGTAAAACCAGAGCTCTACCACTGAGCTATACGCCCTTGCCGTTCCCCGAACTTCCGTCCGGGGAACGCGTCAAGAATCTAGCGTGGCCAAGGCATTCTCCCAAGCGCCCTGGTCACGGGCTTCTCCTGGCCCCATCATTTCGGCGAACCGGACCATACCGTCGATGTCCACGAGGAACGTGCCGCGGTTGGCGAAGCCCAGGTCCGCGTTGAAGACGCCGTACTGCTGGGCGACCTCACCGTGCGGCCAGAAGTCGGAGAGCAGCGGAAAGGTGTAGCCCTGCTCCGCCGACCAGATCTTGTGCGTCGGTGGTGGGCCGACCGAGATGGCGACGACGGCGGTCTCGTCGTTCTCGAACTTCGGCAACTCGTCGCGCACTTTGCACAGCTCACCCTGACAGGTACCGGTGAAGGCCAACGGAAAGAAGATCAGCAGAACGTTCTTCTTGCCGCGGTAGTCGGACAGCGTAACGGGCTGATTGTTCTGATCTTTGAGCGTGAAGTCGGGAGCCTGCACCCCCACCTCGAGCGTCATCAGCGCTTGGTCGGTTGAGCCTTGGGCTGCACGAGGCGTGCACCGATCCACGCGCCGAGGTTCGACGTCAGCGTCTGTGTGAGACCGGCAGTAGGTGCAGATTCGGCAACCTCGCTGGGTTCGACGTGACCGGGTAGGCCGGTCTTGGGGGTTAGGACCCACACGAAGCCGTCGTCCGAGAGAGGCGTGATGGCGTCCATCAACGCGTCCACGAGATCGCCGTCGCCGTCTCGCCACCACAGCAACACGGCGTCGACCACCTCGTCGGAATCCTCATCGACGGTTTCCCCGCCGATCATCTCCTCGACGTCGGCCCGCAAGTCGTCGTCGGTGTCCTCGTCCCAACCCAACTCTTGCACGACCATGTCGTGGGTGACTCCGAGCTTCTGGGCATAATTCTGGGCGTCCGCCGCGGCGACCACGGTCGTGTCCTCCTCTAAGTCGTGAGCCCGTTCGAGACCGAGCGGGCGGTACCGCAACGTGTGCAGTAGTCAAAGCGAACATGCTCGAGCGCCCATGCGCAAGCCGACGCGACGATCTGACCGACATTTTGTTGCGATGTGTTCACACATACCCAATTCGGAACCACATGCACCAACGGGGGTCGAATGGGGCAGGATTGACCTCGATCACCATGAACCACCACAGCGGGTCGGTGTCACAGGACCGACTCGCACTGGACCGGGGGCACACCATGCCCACGCCACATCGAGGAGATTGAGACGTTGTCGGAATCGACGAAGGAAGAGCGTCCTGACGCGGCAGCTGCCGAGACAGGCGCTGTCGCCAGGAAAGCGAGCGCGGACGGCCGGGTTCGCGTCATTCGAGAGGGGGTGGCGTCCTACCTCCCGGACATCGACACGGAAGAGACCGACGAGTGGATGGAGTCGTTCGACCAGCTCCTCGAACGGTCCGGACCCCAGCGCGCTCGTTACCTGATGCTGCGCATGCTCGAGCGGGCCGGTGAGAAACGCGTGTCCATTCCCGCGCTCACCTCGACCGATTACGTCAACACGATTCCGACCGAGAACGAGCCGTGGTTCCCCGGCGACGAGTCCATGGAGCGCAGATACCGCGCCTGGATCCGGTGGAATGCCGCGATCATGGTGCACCGCGCCCAGCGTCCGGGCGTCGGCGTCGGCGGGCACATCTCCACGTACGCCTCGTCCGCCGCGCTGTACGAAGTGGGCTTCAACCACTTCTTCCGCGGCAAGGATCATCCCGGCGGCGGCGACCACATCTTCATCCAGGGGCACGCCTCCCCCGGCATCTACGCTCGCGCCTACCTCGAAGGCCGCATCCCGGCCGAGCGGATGGACGGGTTCCGTCAGGAGTACAGCCACGCCGACCAGGGCGGTGGCCTGCCGTCCTACCCCCACCCGCGGCTCATGCAGGATTTCTGGGAGTTCCCGACGGTGTCGATGGGCCTGGGCCCCATGAACGCGATCTACCAGGCGCGCTTCAACCACTACCTCGAAGATCGCGGCATCAAGGACACCTCTGACCAGCATGTCTGGGCGTTCCTCGGCGACGGCGAAATGGACGAGCCCGAATCGCGCGGACTCGCGCACGTCGCGGCCACGGAGGGTCTGGACAACCTCACGTTCGTCGTCAACTGCAACCTGCAGCGTCTCGACGGTCCGGTGCGCGGCAACGGCAAGATCATTCAAGAACTGGAGTCGTTCTTCCGCGGCGCCGGCTGGAATGTCATCAAGGTCGTGTGGGGCCGCGAGTGGGATTCGCTGCTACACAAGGACCGCGACGGCGCCCTGGTGAACCTCATGAACACGACGCCGGACGGCGATTTCCAGACGTACAAGGCCAACGACGGCAGCTACGTTCGTGATCATTTCTTCGGACGCGATCCGCGAACCAAGGAACTGGTCAAGGATCTGTCCGACAGCGAGATCTGGAATCTCAAGCGTGGCGGCCACGACTACCGCAAGGTGCACGCCGCCTATGCCGCCGCCGTGGAGCACAAGGGCCAGCCGACGGTCATCCTGGCGCACACCATTAAGGGCTACACGCTGGGCAAGCACTTCGAGGGACGCAACGCGACCCACCAGATGAAGAAGCTGACGCTCGACGACCTCAAGGCCTTCCGCGACGCCCAGCACATCCCGATCTCGGACGAGGAACTGGAGAAGGACCCCTACCTTCCCCCGTACTACCACCCGGGCGAGGACTCTCCCGAGATCCAGTACATGCTCGATCGACGCAAGGCACTGGGCGGATTCGTACCCGAGCGTCGGACGGCGGCCAAGCCGTTGCCGATGCCACCGGACTCGACCTACAAGTCGATCATGAAGGGTTCGGGCAAGCAGGAAGTGGCCACGACGATGGCCCTCGTGCGTGTCATGAAAGAACTGCTGCGCGACAAGGAGATCGGGCACCGCGTCGTGCCGATCATTCCCGACGAGGCCCGCACGTTCGGCATGGACTCCTGGTTCCCGTCGCTCAAGATCTACAATCGCAACGGCCAGCTCTACACCTCGGTCGACGCGGAGCTGATGCTGGCCTACAAGGAGAACGTCACCGGCCAGATCCTGCACGAGGGCATCAACGAGGCAGGGTCAACGTCGTCGTTCACGGCGGTGGGCACGTCCTACGCCACGCACGGCGAGCCGATGATTCCGCTGTACATCTTCTACTCGATGTTCGGCTTCCAACGCACCGGTGACGGTCTGTGGGCAGCTGCCGATCAGATGGCCCGCGGATTCGTGCTCGGCGCCACCGCGGGACGCACGACCCTCACCGGTGAGGGGTTGCAGCACGCCGACGGACACTCCCTGCTGTTGGCGTCGACCAACCCGGCCGCGGTGTCGTACGACCCGGCGTTCTCGTTCGAGATCGCCCACATCATCAAGGACGGTCTGCGCCGCATGTACGGCGGAACCGACGGTGTGGACGGCTTCGGCGGCGAGAACATCTACTACTACATCACTCTGTACAACGAGCCCTACCGCCAGCCGGCCGAGCCCGAGGATCTCGACGTCGAGGGCTTGCTCAAGGGCATCTACCTGTATCAGAAGGGGCGCAGCGACGGCCCGAAGGCCCAGATTCTGGTCTCCGGTGTCGGCATGCCCGCCGGCCTGCGGGCTCAGGAACTCCTCGCCGAGGACTACGGGGTGTCGGCGGACGTCTGGTCGGTCACCAGCTGGGGTGAGCTTCGCCGCGACGGTGTCGAGGTTGAGACCGAAGCGCTGCGCAACCCGGGCGACGAGCCGCGTGTTCCGTACGTGACCGGCAAGCTCCAGGACGCCGAGGGTCCCTTCGTGGCGGCGTCCGACTGGATGCGTGCGGTACCGGATCAGATTCGACAGTGGGTGCCCGGCAGCTACACCACGCTGGGTACCGACGGGTTCGGTTTCTCCGACACCCGCACGGCGGCGCGGCGGCACTTCAACGTCGACGCTGAATCCATCGTCGTCGCGGTGCTGTCCGCGCTGGCCAAGTCGGGCGAGGTGGACAAGGACAAGGCGGTCGAGGCGGCGGAGCGCTATCAGATCGACGACGTCCTTGCGGCGCCGATCTCCACGTCTGACCCCGGCGTGGCCTGACATCTCTGGACGGCCTGACATCTCGGCATCACCTACCGGTCCCGGCCGGTAGGTTCTACGGCTATGACCGGTATCGCCTCCGATTCCCCCGACGGTTCTCCGGAGGGGGAATCGGAGCGCGCGCGCGAGCGGCGCGAGATTCGCCGCGCCGCGACCGACTCGCAACGCCCGGGAAATGCCATTCGTGGTCGTCAACAACGCGTACCGCTTCCCGACGCGTTGCTGCGGCGTGTCAAACAGTTCTCGAGTCGGTTGTCCACCGAGGCGCTGACGCAGATGCAGGATCAGTTGCCGTTCGTCAGCGACCTGGACGCGTCCCAGCGAGCGAGCGTGCAGATGCTCGTACAGACCGCCGTCGTGAACTTTCTGGAGTGGCTGCAGAACCCGGACAGTGACATCAGATTCAGCCTCGACGCCTTCCAGGTGATTCCGCAGGATCTGGCCCGGCGGTTGACGCTGCGCCAGACGGTGGACATGGTTCGCGTGGCCATGGAGTTCTTCGAGCAGTGGTTGCCTGCTTTGGCTCGCAACGACCAGCAGTTGGTCGCGTTGACCGAAGCCGTGCTGCGCTACGGACGCGAGCTGGGTTTCGCAGCAGCGTCCGTCTACGCCAGTGCGGCGGAGTCCCGCGGTGCGTGGGACACCCGGCTCGAGGCACTGGTCGTGGACGCGGTGGTCCGGGGCGACACCGGTTCCGACATGCTGTCGCGAGCCGCGACCCTCAACTGGGACGCGACGGCGCCGGCCACCGTTCTGGTCGGATCACCCCCACCCGATCAGGGCGTCTCCGTCGTCGGAACCGTGCACACCGTGGCGCAGCGCCACGGCCGTGCGGCACTCGCCGTCGTGCAGGGAACGCGCCTGGTCATGGTCGTCAGCGGCCACCTGTCGGGCGACGCGTCGAGCGCTTCGTTCCTGGACGACCTCATGCGAAATTTCTCCAACGCTCCCGTGGTCATCGGCCCCACGACGAGAACGCTGGGCGCCGCGCATTCGAGCGCGTTGGAGGCGTTCGCGGGGATGGCCGCCGTGGTCGGCTGGCGTGGCGCTCCGCGTCCGGTGCACGCCGGCGAACTTCTACCCGAGCGTGCGCTGCTCGGCGATTCGGCTGCCGTGGCGTCGCTGAACGAACACTTGGTTCTTCCGCTCTTCGCCGCGGGATCTGCCCTCTCGGACACCCTCGATGCATACCTCGACTGCGGCGGAGCGGTCGAAACTTGTGCAAGATCACTGTTTGTTCATCCAAATACTGTGCGGTATCGACTCAAGCGTATCGCCGAGGTCACCGGGCGAGATCCCACCAATGCCCGCGATGCCTACGTGCTCCGTATCGCGGCAACAGTAGGTCGCCTGTCGCAATCCCATAACGAAAGTCCATCACCGATAACAACAGTCACAGCCGGAACATTTGGAAACCTCATACGGTAATAGATCTTGCGCGTTGGACGATGAGGCACATCCACTTGGGCGTTTGTAGGGTTCTGACAAATACGGCCCACAAGGTTCATCGCGTAGAACATCTCCTTGGAGGCCCCTCACAGTGTTCTCTTAGACCCGTGATCGCGTTGCTATCGCCCGGACAGGGCTCCCAGACACCCGGCATGCTCCTGCCGTGGCTCGGCCTCCCCGGCGCCACGGACCGTCTCGCCCTCTGGTCGCAGGCGTCGGGCCTCGACTTGATGCGGCTCGGTACCACCGCCACGGCGGAGGAAATCACCGACACCGCGGTGACGCAGCCTCTCGTCGTGGCTGCCGCCTTGCTCGCGTTCGAAGAAGTCGAGCGCACCCACGGGCTGCCCGAAGACATGATCGTCGCGGGCCACTCGGTGGGCGAACTTGCTGCCGCTGCCGTCGCCGGCGTGATTTCCGCCGACCAGGCTGTTGCTCTCGCCGCCATCCGCGGGGCGGAGATGGCCAAGGCGTGCGCGCTGGCACCTACCGGCATGTCCGCCGTGCTCGGCGGCAACGAAGACGTCGTCCTGGAGCGCCTGACCGAACTCGGCCTCGAAGCCGCCAACCGCAACGCAGCGGGCCAGATCGTCGCGGCCGGCCTGCTCACCGATCTTGCCGAGCTCGCCGCGAATCCGCCCGAGAAGGCCCGCGTCCGCGCACTTCCGGTCGCCGGCGCGTTCCACACTCGATTCATGGCGCCCGCGCAGGATGCCGTCATGGCTGCCGCGGCGAACATCACTCCGTCCGAACCCACTCGTCGACTGCTGTCGAACTACGACGGTCGCGTCGTGAGCTCGGGCAGCGATGCGCTGGACAAACTGGCCGCTCAGGTCACGCGTCCGGTCCGCTGGGATCTGTGCACCGCCACGATGCGCGACGCCGAGGTCGCGTCCATCGTCGAGCTGCCCCCCGCCGGCACTCTGGTCGGCATTGCCAAGCGCGAAATGCGCGGCACGCCGACCGTGGCCCTCAAGACTCCGGAGGACGTCTCCGGCCTCACCGTCCCGGTATCGGTCGGTTAGGTAACCCACGTTCGGCCGTCCTTCTCCTCAACGCCGTGATGGCAGTCCAGGGCGGCCGACATGGCCGGTACGTAGCCGGCCGAAACTCGAGAACGATCGTCTCTCGAGTCAGCATTCGAATCGGTGCATCGACTACCGATTCACCCAGTTCATAACACGAAGGGAGCCACTCAGTGGCCACGCAGGAAGAACTCATCGCCGGACTTGCCGAGATCATCGAAGAGGTCACCGGCATCGAGCCGTCCGAGGTGACCGTCGAGAAGTCGTTCGTCGACGACTTGGACATCGACTCCCTCTCCATGGTCGAGATCGCAGTGCAGACCGAGGACAAGTACGGCGTCAAGATCCCCGATGAGGATCTCGCCAGCCTCCGCACCGTCGGCGATGCCGTGAACTACATCCAGAAGCTCGAATCCGAGAACCCCGAAGCTGCCGAGGCCATCAAGGCCAAGTTCGACGGCCAAAGCGACTCCGCGAGCGAGTGAGCACTTCCGTGACCACGCCCAGCACAGCCAATGGGGGCTTCCGCAATGTCGTCGTGACCAGTTTGGCGGCCACGACGTCCATTGCCGGCGACGTCGACGCGACGTGGAAGGGTCTGCTGAACGGAGAGAGCGGAATAGACGTACTCGAGGATGATTTCATCACCGAGTACGACCTCCCGGTTCGCATCGGAGGACAACTCACGGTCAAGCCCTCGACGCTTCTGTCGAGGGTCGAACAACGGCGAATGAGCTACGTCGAGCAGCTCGCTTACATTCTGGGCAAGGAAGTCTGGAAGAACGCGGGCAGTCCCGAGGTCGATCAGGAGCGACTCGGCGTTTCCATCGGTACCGGTCTCGGTGGCGGCGACGCCTTGCTCGACGCGGACCGCAACATGCGCGAGGGCGGATACCGCAAGGTCTCCCCCCTGGCCGTGCAGATGATCATGCCCAACGGGCCGTCGGCAGTCGTCGGTCTCGATCTGGGTGCCCGTGCCGGCGTCATCACACCGGTGTCGGCCTGCTCGTCGGGTTCCGAGGCCATCGCACACGCATGGCGGATGATCGTCATGGGCGACGCCGACATCGTGGTCACGGGTGGAGTCGAGGGACACATCGATGCGATTCCGATCGCAAGCTTCTCGATGATGCGGGCGATGAGCACCCGCAACGACGATCCCAAGGGCGCATCCCGGCCTTTCGACTCCGCACGCGACGGCTTCGTGTTCGGCGAGGCCGGTGCCCTGATGGTCATCGAGTCCGAAGAGCACGCCAAGGCTCGTGGGGCCACGATTCACGCACGGTTGCTCGGTGCCGGCATCACGTCGGACGGATACCACTTGGTGGCACCCGATCCGGCCGGCACCGGTGCTGCTCGTGCGATGCGTCGGGCAATCGAGACCGCAGGACTGACGGCTCAGGACATCAGTCATGTCAACGCGCATGCGACGGCAACACCGATCGGGGATACGGCCGAGGCCGCCGCCATTGGAGCAGCAGTCGGTAACCATGCATCGGTGTACGCACCGAAGTCGGCACTGGGTCACTCGATCGGCGCCGTCGGCGCACTCGAGTCGGTTCTGACAGTGCTCAGCATCAGGGAGGGCATCGTCCCGCCCACGCTGAACCTGGAGAACCAGGACCCGGAGATCGATCTCGATGTCGTGAAGGGCGAAGCTCGCCGCGGCGAGATCGAGTACGCGCTCAACAACTCGTTCGGATTCGGTGGGCACAACGTAGCGCTCGCCTTCGGTCGTCACTGACCGATTCGCGGTCGACGACGCCGAACCAGAACGGGCTCGGATGCGGGGATCCGGCACTTCACATGTGCCGGATCCCCGCATCCACCACCACTCCCCTGCCGGGAGCGGCCGCAACAAGGGGAGAATCCGATGACTGTGCTCGCTCCGAACACCCGCACCACATCTTCACGCGATCCCCGCGACCCGCTCGCGCGCCTCGAAAAATTGTTCGACTCCGGCACCACCGAGCCACTGCACGACCGTGACAAGTCCGGGATGTTAGCGGCCTCGGGAGAGATCGACGGAGTTCGCACCATCGCCTTCTGCTCCGACGCCACCGTGATGGGCGGCGCCATGGGGGTGGACGGATGCAAGCACATCGTCTCGGCGATCGACGCCGCCCTCGAGCTCGAGGCTCCGATCGTGGGCATCTGGCACTCGGGTGGTGCGCGTCTCGCCGAAGGAGTCGAGGCCCTGCACGCGGTCGGCCTCGTGTTCGAAGCCATGGTCCGTGCGTCGGGCACCATCCCACAGATCTCGGTGGTCCTCGGATTCGCCGCCGGCGGCGCTGCTTACGGGCCCGCGCTCACCGACGTCGTGATCATGGCCCCGGAGGGCAGGGTCTTCGTCACCGGCCCCGACGTCGTTCGCAGCGTCACCGGCGAGCAGGTCGACATGGAGTCGCTCGGAGGACCCACCACACACTTCCGCAAGTCCGGCGTCTGCCACATCGTCGCCGACGACGAACTCGACGCGCTCGCCCGCGGCCGTCGACTGGTGTCGATGTTCAGCGAGCAAGGCGAGTTCGACCTCGCAGCCGCTCAGCACGGCGACACCGACATCAAGGCACTTCTTCCGGAGTCGAACCGTCGCGCCTACGACGTGCATCCGGTCATCCACGAATTGTTGGACAACGTCGAGGGCGAGTCGTCGTTCGAGGAGTTCCAAGGCGGTTGGGCGCGCAGCATCGTCACCGGCATGGGACGACTCGGCGGACGCACCGTCGGCGTCATCGCCAACAATCCGATTCGCCTCGGCGGCTGCCTCAACTCCGAGTCGGCCGAGAAAGCAGCCCGATTCGTGCGCCTGTGCGATGCCTTCGGCATCCCGCTGGTGGTCGTCGTCGACGTCCCGGGGTACCTGCCCGGCGTGTCCATGGAGTGGGAGGGAGTCGTGCGCCGGGGCGCAAAGCTGCTGCACGCTTTCGCGGAAGCGACGGTGCCGCGGGTGACCCTGGTGACCCGGAAAATCTACGGCGGCGCGTACATCGCGATGAATTCACGCGCTCTCGGTGCCACTGCGGTCTATGCGTGGCCGGAGTCCGAGGTCGCGGTCATGGGTGCCAAGGCAGCGGTGGGCATCCTGCACAAGAAGGCACTCGCTGCAGCCCCCGAGCACGAACGTGAGGCGCTGCACGACCGCCTGACTGCCGAGCACGAGGCCATCGCCGGTGGGGTCGAGCGAGCCGTAGCTATCGGCGTCGTGGACGCGATCATCGACCCGGCCCTCACACGCAGCACGCTGACCCGCGCGCTGGCGGACGCTCCCGCTCGGCGCGGGCGGCACAAGAACATCCCGCTCTGAGGGGTGGGCCTGCGGCCCCTGTGCGCCGGAGGCCCGCTAGCTCGCGAGCCAGGTGACCTCTCCGCCGACTCCTCCGATACGGAACTGTTCCAGTTCCGCATCCCAGGCGGTGCCGAGAACATGATCGAGTTGGGCATACACGTCGCCGCGCCCTTGCTCCAAGATCGATCTCAGGCGCTGCTCGCCCACCACGACGTCGCCGTTGGCGCTGGTGATGCCGTGCCACAGTCCCAGGCCGGGTACGTGAGAGAAACGTTCACCGTCGACACCCTCGCTGGGATCCTCGGTGACCTCGAAGCGCAGCATCTGCCACGAGCGCAGCACGCTGGCCAACCGGGCGCCGGTGCCCACGGGGCCGGTCCAGTTGGTCGTGGCCCGCAGCTGACCGTCGAATGCGGGCTGCGCCGTCCACTTCAGATTCGCTCGACATTCGAGCGCATCGGACAGCGCCCATTCGACATGCGGGCACAGCGCGGCCGGCGACGAGTGGATGTAGACGACACCCGTGGTCACGTCCGCGAATTGATTCATTGCGTTCACCGTTGCCTCCAGCTTCGACGAGGGACGTCTTCCCCAACGGCCTGACGCGTCGACTGGTGTACGGCTGGTTACCAGTGTGCCTCGAGTTACCCCTGTTACACCAGTCGATCGGTGTGTCGGAACAACATCGTCGGCGTGTCGCGGGCAAGAACGGTAAACGCCGCGAAAAGGATCACCTCGAGGACACCGCGTCGACCACCGCATCCCCGAGGGACGTCCACAGCGGCTTGGCCCAATCACCGAACGCCTTGTCTGCGAGGACGATGCAGGACGCGCCGAGATCGGGATCGACCCACAGCAGTGTTCCCGACTGGCCGAAGTGGCCGAAGGTCCGCGGCGAGTTCCCATCACCGGTCCAGTGCGGACTCTTGTGGTCGCGGATCTCGAATCCCAGGCCCCAGTCGTTGGGCCGCTGGGACCCGTAACCCGGAAGAATTCCGCCGAGACCACCGAACTGCACCGTCGTCGCCTGGGCGAACGTCGCCTCCGAGATCAGCGTCGGTGCCATCAGTTCCGCGGCGAACGCCTCGAGGTCGGTGAGAGACGAGCGGGCGCCGTGCCCCGCCGAGCCATGGAGCGCGGTCGACGTCATCCCGAGAGGGGTCAGCACCGCCTCGCTCAGGTAGGTAGGAAAGTCGATGTCGGTACGGGCCTCGAGATGCTCGGCGAGCATCTCGAACCCGGCGCTCGAGTAGATCCGCTTGTCTCCGGGCTTGGCAACCGGCGTGCGATCGTCGAAGCCGACGCCCGACGCGTGCGCGAGAAGGTGGCGAACGGTGGCGCCGTCGGGACCGGCGGAGTCGGCCAGTTCGATCGCCCCTTCCTCCACCGCGACCAGAGCCGCGTAGGCGACCAGCAGCTTGGTCACCGATGCCAGTTCTTGGACGCGATCGGCGTCGCCGTATCGATCAGCCACGGCGGGTCCGTCGCTGGAGTCGGCAACGACAGCAGCCGACACCGCCGGCACGGGCCACTCGGAGAGCGCGGACAGCACACTTGTCTCGTTTCCGGTAAGCACGTGTCCGACTCTAGGTCACACCCATCACGGATCTGCGATGGTCGGCGGCGTCCACGACTAGCGTGGGCCGAATGACCCGTGCGAGTACTCCAGACACGACCGACCCGACGCGCACGGCGCATGGCACCTGCACGTTGTGCGAGGCCATGTGTGGCCTCGTCTACACGGTGAACGACGAGGGAGTGCAGTCGATTCGCGGAGACAAGGAAGATCCGCTCTCACGCGGCCACATCTGCCCCAAAGCGACCGCCCTGGTGGACATTCATCAGGATCCGGACCGGTTGCGCCGCCCGGTACGACGCACCGACACGGGCTGGGTCGAGATGGAGTGGGACGACGCGATCGATCTGGTCGCTCGCCGCCTCGTCGAGATTCGCGACGAGCACGGTTCGAATGCCGTCGGCGTGTACGCGGGCAATCCCAACGTGCACAGCCTGGGTGCGATGACGCACGGTATTCCGTTCCTGTCGATGCTGCGCACCCGCAATCGTTATTCCGCCACGTCTCTCGACCAGCTGCCCCACCAGCTGACGAACATGCTGTTCTACGGGCATCAGCTTCGCCAACCGGTCCCCGACATCGACAACACCGATTTTTTCCTCGTGCTGGGTGCTAATCCGATGGCGTCCAACGGGTCGATGATGACGGTTCCGGACTTCGGCAGACGGGTCAAAGACCTCCGCGCTCGCGGTGGTCGGATGGTGGTGGTGGATCCACGGCGAACCGAGACCGCCGACGTCGCCGACGCACACCTGTTCATCCGTCCCGGGACCGACGCGTATCTGCTGCTCGCGTTGATTAACGTCATCACCAAAGACGGATCCGCGAGGCCGGCGCCGTACGTCGACGGTCTCGAACAGGTCGTGGCCGCTGTTGAAGCGTTCACCCCGCAGGCGGTTGCCTCCATCACCGGAATAGACGCCGACGTGATCGACACTCTCGCTCGCGATCTCACCGCGGCGGACTCTGCAGCGGTGTACGGCCGAATGGGGGTGTCGACGCAGACATTCGGGACCGTCTGCCAATGGGCCGTTCATGTCCTGAACATCGTCACCGGCAACCTTGATCGCGTCGGCGGGGTGCTGTTCACGGACCCGGCGGTCGATCTGATTGCCAACAAAATCACCGGCCGTGGACATTTCGACAAGTGGCGGAGCCGGGTACGCGATCTGCCCGAGTTCAGTGGCGAACTACCCGCCTCCACCCTCGTGGACGAGATGGTCACCGAGGGCACGGGACGCATTCGCGCCATGGTGGTCGCCTCCGGCAATCCAGTGCTGTCGATGCCCGGTGGACCTCGCCTCGACGACGCTTTCGCGGATCTGGACTTCATGGTCTCCTTCGACATCTACGTCAACGAAACCTCACGCCACGCCGACGTCATCCTGCCGTCCACCACCGCACTCGAGCGCGACCACTACGACTTGATCTTCTCCACCTTCGCAGTTCGCAACATTGCGAAGTTCAATCCCGCTGTTCTACCAAAAGATGCAGCAGCAAAGCATGATTGGGAGATTTTCCGAGACCTGGGACTGCGCTACTCTGCGCTGCGGCGTCGGGGACTGCGAGCCAAGATCCTCGGCCGCCTGAACAGAATGGCCCTGATAGGCGAGGCACGTATGCGCCTGTCACCGGCGCGGACCATCGAAGTAGTTTTGTTGAAGGCGCGTGGGCGGGTGACGATGCGCTCGTTGAGACGGCACCCGCACGGACAGGATCTCGGCCCCCTCCGGCCCGGCCTGCCCGGCAAACTGCTCACCCGCTCGGGCCGAATCGACATGGTCCATGATGTCGTCACCGCGGACATCGACAGACTACGGGGCACCCTGACGGGCAGCGAGACACCCGAAGGCGGCCTGCTGCTGATCGGCCGACGTCACGTGCGCAGCAACAATTCGTGGATGCACAATGCACCGCGACTGGTGAAAGGCCGTCCCCGGCACGGGCTTCTCGCTCATCCCGACGATCTGTCTCGACTGAACATTGCCGACGGAGACACCGTCGACGTCACGTCTGCTGCCGGGAGCATCCGTATCGATGTGACAGCGAGCGAGACGATGATGCCCGGTGTCGTCAGCGTCCCGCACGGGTTCGGACACGACCGCGACGGTGTCCGGTTGTCCGTCGCGCGGACGGTTCGCGGTCCCAGCGTCAACGACATCACCGATCCCGCTCACGTGGAAGGGGTGGCGGGCAACGCAGTGCTCAACGGGGTGCCGGTGACTCTGCACTTGGTTCCCCCGGAGACATCGGATCAGGCGCCGGACACTCGGGGAAACAGGGTCCCCGAGGCAAGTAACGCTCGCAAGCTCGGTTCGTCCACCGGCGGGCAGATGGCGTGACCCTGGGCTCGGTAGCAGCCCAACCGGACCAATAGTTCTGCCGCATCCTGCGTTTCGACTCCGCTGGCAATCACATCCAGTCTCAGCGCGGATGCGAGCCCGACGATGGCCGACACCAGCGCCCGATCGTCGCCATCGTCACCGAGTCCGTCGACGATGTTGCGGTCGATCTGGATCGCGTTCAGCGGTAGCCGCTTGATGTTCAGCAGCGACGAGTACCCCGCGCCGAAGTGGTCGACCGCCGTCGTGACCCCCAAGTCCTGCAGGGACTTCAGCGCCACATGGGAGTCCGCGACCGAGTCGACGACGCCGACCTCGGACAGCTCGACGCACAAGCACGCCGGGTCGATGTCGTAGGTCTTCAGAACCTGTTCGACTCGAGCAGCGAAGAAGCGGGTCGTGAGATGCATCGGCGAGACATTCACACGGAGAACGAGATCGGTCCGCCCGCTCACCTCACGCCACCCGACGTACGCACGGCACGCTGTGTCGATCACCCATCGGCCCAAGCGCGCAGACAGGTTCGCAGCGTCGGCGACGGGGACGAAAAGATCGGGGCCGAGTAGTCCGCGGGTGGGGTGTGGCCACCGAACGAGCGCTTCTACCGCTGTCACCCGTCCGGTGCGAAGGTCGATTTCCGGTTGATAGTGCAGCACGAGTTCGTCGTCGACAATCGCACGGCCGAGCGTGAGCTCGATGTCGTTGCGCAGGTCGGCCTGCGCTGCAATGGCGTCCGAGTAGACCACCGCCGCATTGCCGCCTGCCGATTTCACGTGCAGCGTCGCCAGATCCGCCTGTCGCATGAGCTCCGCGGGCCCCTCGGTACCCACGGCAACTCCGACACTTGCCGTACGGGTCAGACGGCCGTCACCGATCAGCATCGGTCCAGAGACCACCGATCTGACTATTTCTGCTCGGGCCAACGCCATCTCGACTGTCGGGGATCCACCGAGCAGCACGACGAACTCGTCACCGCCGACCCTCGCCACGACATCTCCAGGAGGTAGCGCGTCACGCAGCCGGTCGGCAACCGTGCGCAGGAACCGATCTCCCATCCGGTTCCCCAGAAAGTCGTTCAACGCGGCAAGGCGATCGACGTCGACGAACAGCACCCCGTGGGTGGAACCGGTACGCGCGTCGGACGTCATGCACTCGGTCAGTCCATGTCGATTGAGCAGCCCCGTCAGGTCGTCGTACATCGCGGTACGCCGTAGATCGTTCTCGGCAGCGACCCGTCGGTGTACCTGAGCGAGCATCGCCCCCACCGCCGTCACCGCCTCCAATTCCGCTGCCGTCCAGCCGCGGTCGGCGAAACAGACGAAGCCCAGTACGCCGAGCGTCCGTCCCGCACCCAGTAGCGGAACGGTGACGACGGTGGTCGCCGCGACTCCCGATGCATCCTGGACCCGTTCGCGGTAGTTCTCCGGTTGGTCGCTGGGGCGGTAGAGCTGCACCTGCTTCTGATCGCGGGTGGTGGCGAACACGGGGTCGGCCTCGTCGAATCTCACGACCCCCAGCGGGTCAGGGTCCGGAACGTGGTTGCGGGGTGGCCACTCGGCCACGAGATACGTTGTCTGCGCGCGGTCGTCGTGGTGGCGGAGAAAGCAGGTGTCCATGCCGAAATCGGTCACCAGGTCGTGGAGCAACTGGCTGTAGGTTTCGGCGACGGTGGCGGAGTCGGCGCCCAGCAAGCGCGCCGCGAGCTGTGAAACCAGGGTGCTCAGCGGCCTGCGAGACTTCGACGCGACCGTGTTGGATTCCATGACATCTCCAGAAGTCTCCGATGGTGACGACCCGCTTGCACGATTGTCACCATCATTGCGAATCACGCGCTTATCCTACATAGCAGCAGCTCGAGCGCACACTACTTGCGTGCATTGTCTCCATCTGACCGATACTTCAATTGCGCACATTTTGTTATACAGCACATAGTATTCCCAAGAATGCCTCACAACTCGCTTCGGGTGAGCCGCGAGCCCGGAATAGGTTGTGTCAGAATCCATCACATGTCGGAGTCGGATAGCGAACCCTCTCACGAACACGTGCTCGCCGATATGTCGTCTTTCTACTCCTCTGTGGTTCAGTCCGACCGTGCCACAACCGTTCACGACGTGTCGGGCGCTCTGGTCCTGTTCAACTCCGCGTGCAGCACTCTCCTGGGGTACGGCGCCGACGAACTGGCTGCCCTCACCTCGACCAACCTTATTCACCCTGCCGATGGCGACGGTCTCACGCACACTGCCCAACGAGCGTTCTCGACCCCGAACGGCGTCGTGGACACGCAGTTTCGGTTGGTGCGAAAGGACGGAGACCCCGTGCTCGTCGATGTCGTGATGCGTCGAGTACTGGTGGGCGACCGCAAATACCTCCTGATCGAGTCGACGCCGGCCACGTCCTCTGCCTGATCTCACTCTCGCTCGATCCACCGTTCTGCACTCCGAAAGCAGGAACCCCCATCATGGCGACGCCGTCGACCGTGCTCGAGGCACCACGTCGAGCGCACACATACGCGTATTACGTCGATGCGCTTTTCGGATGCACCGTCGTCGCCACGACGCCCACGTACAGACCGGATCTGTGGGAGACGTTTCTCGCAGGCGCCGCGCGCAACTACCACCACCACGACGTGACATCGGCGCTGGAGTACGACGTCATACGCAACGGCGTGAGCACCTCGTTGTTCTTCTGCGCACTCGATTCCGCGGGACGAATGCTTGCCGGTGCGCGCGTGCAGGGACCGTACACCGATGCGGGCGACACGCACGCGGACATCGAATGGCGCACTCACACGGGCGCGCGAAACGTACTGCGGGCCATGGTGAACGAGCGCTTGCACGACGGAGTGGTCGAACTGAAGACCGGGTGGGTGGACACAACCGCTCCGCGCGGCTACGGACTGGCCGACATGATCGGGTACGCCGGGCCGCTGGGATGCCTACTCCTCGGGGCCCGCCATGCGCTGGTGACCGCCGCCGATCACGTGGTGGGGATGTGGCAACGCAGCGGCGCGGTCGTCGCTGACGACGTCGATCCGGTCTCGTACCCCGACCACCGTTATCGCACGCGTGCGCTCTGGTGGGACCTCGAGACCGTCGACGCCACGGCGGACCATACTCATCTGCGACGTATGGCCGAGGCGGCGCGACAGCTCGCAGGTACCACCGTGGGGTCGGGCGAACCTCACGACGACGGACGTCCAGCTCGACGCGCAGCCGACACCGACAGCGCGACATCGTGACTGCGATGCACGCCGCGGTGGTGCTCGACCCGCGTACCGACACCGATCGAGGCGTGATCGACGCGCTACGTTCCGACGGCGTCACAGCCGTTCTGGATACGCTGAGCGCCCAGCGGCAAGGACTCACCGAGTTGGTTCCGCCGCCCGCCCACGACGTGCTCGACGAGCCGACGCGATGGATCCACTACCCCTGGCGTCGAACGCTGGTGCACGTGCTCGGCCCCAAGGGATTTCGGATGCTTCGTCTCGACCGCAACCGAAACAAGATCACGGCCGACGAGCAGGATCGGATGTCGCAATTGGCCGTCGGTGTCGTCGGGCTCAGTGTCGGCCATTCGGTCGCGCACACGCTTGCACTGGAGGGCTTGTGCGGCGAACTGCGGGTCGCCGACTTCGACGATCTCGAGCTGTCGAACCTCAATCGCATTCCGGCAACCGTGCTCGATCTCGGCGACAGCAAGACCGACATCGTTGCGCGCCGCATCGCTGAACTGGATCCGTATCTGTCCGTGCGGGTGGAGAACAGAGGAATCACTGCGGACACCGTCGACGAGTTCTTGGACGGCCTCGACGTCGTCGTGGAGGAATGCGACTCGCTCGACGTGAAGGTCTTGCTGCGCGAAGCCGCTCGCCGCCGTGGGATTCCGGTGATCATGGAAACAAGCGATCGCGGGCTTCTCGACGTGGAACGCTTCGACCTCGATCCCGACCTTCCGTTGTTCCACGGCACGGTGGGAACGCTGAGTTCGGGCGCACTCGCGGGCTTGAGCACTCGGGACAAGGTCCCCCACGTCATGTCGATTCTGGGGGCCTCGGAGGTCTCGACTCGATTCGCCGCCTCGATGGTCGAGGTGGATCGGACGATCTCCACCTGGCCGCAACTGGGCAGTGATGTTGCGCTCGGCGGCGCCACTGTAGCGTCCGCCGTACGCCGGATCGGGCTCGGGCGTCCGCTTCCGTCGGGGCGAACGCGCGTCGACGTCGACGCCCTGCTCGACGCGATGACACCGCCCGCAACGCAAACCACTACTCCTCCGGTATCTGTCTCCGTCCGCGAGGACGTTTCGACCGTCGACGTCATGGATTCGATCGCGGACGCCGCGCTCCGAGCCCCGTCCGGTGGGAACGTTCAGCCTTGGACGATCTCGACGACGGCCGATCGCTTGACCGTGACCCTCGATCCCGACAGAACAACCGGGCTCGACGTCTCATGGCGCGGCAGTCAAGTCGCCGTGGGCGCCGCCTTGTTCAACGCACGGGTCGCGGCAGCACACGCAGGACTGACGGGCACCACCGAGATCGTCGCTGGCGCAGACCAGTCCGTGACTGCCCACCTCACTACCGGTCCGGGCACAGATTCGACGCTCGCAACGTTGTACGACGCCATGATGGCCCGATCGACCAACCGTCACCGTGGAACCCCCACCGCACTAGCCGGTTCCGTGGTGAACGACTTGGGCGCGGCGGCGGAGTCGGAGGGTTCCAGAGTCGTCATCGTCACCGATAGAGATGCGATGTCGGCCGTCGGTTCGGTGCTCGCGGAGTCGGACCGGCTCCGGTACCTCACCGAGTCATTGCACGCGGAGATGATGTCGGAGTTGCGTTGGCCCGGCGACGACGATCCCGATACGGGCATTGACGTCGACACTCTCGCCCTCGATGCCACCGACCTGGTCAAACTCGACGTGGCGCGCCGACCGGACGTCATGCGACTCCTGGCCGACTGGGACACCGGAACAGCGCTGGGCGACGACACCCGCGAACGGATGGACGCCACATCCGCGGTGGCCGTCGTCGTCGCCCCCGGTTTCGGTGCGGCCGAACATGTTCGGGCAGGCTGCGCAGTCGAACGAGTATGGATCGAAGCCGAACGTCACGGCCTGGCCGTGCACCCGGTGTCGCCCGTCTTCCTGTACGCACGTGACCCAGAGGAGTTCGCGAACCTCTCTCCGCGATACGCACATCGACTTGCGGCGTTGCGACGGCAATTCCTCGGCGCAGTCGACATCGAGGAGAACGAACCCATTGCCCTCGTATTGCGCCTGTCTCACTGCACGATTGCCGCCAACCGATCTCGTCGCAGACCCCGTTGAGGACGTGACTGCGAGGTACAGTCTGGACCGAGCGCATCCCGGCGCCCACCCGACTTTCGCGAGGTGAATCTACGTTGGAGCGCCCATTCAGCCTCGACGTATTGATTACCCGAATCGCGACGACATTGATCGGGGTGACCGCCGCTACGTCCGGAGATGGCTACCTCCAGGTGATGGAGGATCTCGTCGACCACTTCGACGTCCGTGCGGCCTACCTCCGACACCACGATGCGGCGAGGGAAGCCACCGTACTGATCGCCGAGTGGCCTCGTCGAACCGATGTTCCGATACCGGATCCACTCGGCGTGGTCCATTTCGAGGGCGCGGATCCGGTCTTCGCCGCGGTCGAGTCCCTCACCGAGCCCCTGCTCTTCCGCCCCGAAAGTGGAAACACCGAAATTGGAAACACCGAGACGGAAGCGGAGGACTATCGAGCGCGCGTCGAGCTCGCCTCCGGGTTTCGAGGCATCGCGATGGCGGCGGTCCCGCTGCTCTCCGGTGATCGAACTACCGGAACGTTGGGTCTGGTCGCGTCGGGTGGACGTGAGTGGTCGGAGCACGAGATCGAAACCCTCGAAGCAGTGGCGACGTTGCTGGCGCAGCTGCAGGCCCGCATCCTCGCGGAGGAGCACCTGCGGTGGGCGTCGACTCACGATGCACTGACGGGGTTGCTGAATCGACGCGGCGCCGCCGAGCAACTCGCGTCCCGATTGGCCGGAGACGGAGAGCCCTTCGCGGTCCTGTACTTCGACCTCGACCGACTCAAAGCGCTGAACGACTTCTTGGGACACTCCGCCGGCGACGACTTTCTGCGGACGGTCGCAGACCGCCTGCGCCGTAATTCGGAGGACGGCACGCTGCTCGCACGGTGGGGTGGCGACGAGTTCGTCGTGGTGTTGCCCGCGCCCGTGAGCGAGGATCATGCCTACCTGGAGGCATGCCGCATCCTGACGGTCGTCACTGCACGAGTGGACGTCGCCGGCGAGCGCGTAGCCCGCACCGCCAGTATCGGGGTCGCCCTGGCGACTCCAGGCGAGGCAACCGTCGACTCGGTCATAGCGGACGCCGATCGAGCGGCACTCACCGCCAAGACGGCCGGCGGAAACACGGTGTCGATGTTCACGGAGGCGATCCGGGCCCGCATCGAGCTACAGAACGACATCGAACTTCATCTACGCGCCGCCATCGAGGATGAATCGTTGGTGCTTCACTTCCAACCGGAGATCGATCTGCGAGACGACCGGATCACTGCGGTGGAGGCGCTGGTGCGTTGGGAACACCCCACACGTGGGATGCTGCCGCCAGCCGAGTTCGTCGCCATCGCCGAAGCGGTCAATCTGGCCGCTGATCTGGGAAAGTGGGTGCTCGACAACGCGTGCCGAACCTACGCGCAATGGCGGGCGGCTCTGGGTGAGCTGGACATCACGCTGCGGGTCAACGTCTCCCCCGGGCAACTCGTGTCGGACGATTTCCTTTCGACGGTGACGGATGCGCTCGAACGTCATGTCATGGATCCCCGTTCGTTGTGCATCGAGGTCACCGAAGTCGCCGTCGTGCACGACGTCGTGCTCGCCGCGCGGGCGTTGAAGGACGTACGCGCACTCGGAGTCCGGGTGGCGGTCGACGATTTCGGCACCGGATACAGCTCGCTCTCGCACCTGAAGACGCTTCCGGTGGACGCAGTGAAGATCGACCGTGAATTCGTCACCCACCTCGCCACCAGTCGCGACGATCGCGCCATCGTCGAAGCCGTCACGGCGCTCGCGCAGGCTTATCGGCTCGATCTCATTGCCGAAGGTCTCGAAGACGTCGACGCTCGTGCCACACTTCTCGAGCTCGGGTGCACCAGGGCCCAGGGCTATCTCTATGCGCGGCCGGAGCCCGCTTCCGTCGTTCTGGAAAGTTTGCGCGCGGGAGTCCTCCGCCCGTCCTGACCATCCGGGAGCCTGACCACCCGGCAGATCGCGACCTCGGCCCAGGTAACCTGTGACCGCGCGCGTCAGCGCTGCCCGGGGGCGGTAGCTCAGTCGGTTAGAGCCGTGGACTCATAATCCATTGGTCGCGGGTTCGAGCCCCGCCCGCCCCACGTCAGAGCCGGTTTTCGCGAACCGGCCCAACGTTTATTCATCGCTTTTAGCGACCGCCCGGTCGAGCAAGTTAGCGACCTCCACATGCTGGCGGCCGCGGCTCCAATACTTGTCCTGCGTCATGCTGACCTGCCTGTGACCGAGCTGATCGGCACCGACGCGCGCCGACAGTCCCTCATCGTCGATCAACGTCGCCAGCGTCTTCCGGAACGAATGCGTCGTCACTCCGGCCAGGCCTAACTCACCACGGATCTTGCGCCATTGCTTACCCATGTTGTTGGGGTCTCTGAGCGTCCCGACGGTCGACGGAAACACGACACCGAGGTTGCCGATTGTTGGCTCCTGAGCGCGCCGCTGCAGCATCTCCATTGCGAACGCGGGCAACTTCAGGGTCCTCAAGCCGGACTCTGTCTTGGTCGCGCTCAGGCGCACCAATCCCCCACCCTTCACCCTGACAACCTTGCCCGTGACAGAGACAGTCCGCTCAGACTCATTGATGTCTACCCACCTGATTGCCAGCAGCTCAGACCTGCGCATGCCTGTCGCTAACAACAGCGTGAAGGGATCGGCCAGATCATTCTGCGTACAGAAGGCGGATTCACGGAGGCCCGTCAACAATTCGGGCAGCGTTACCGTGGAGATGCTCGGCGCTCCCCGCGCAGGCCGGCGGGATTCGATGCGCCCAACCTCATTGATGGGATTCGCATCCAAGACATCGGCGATCACAGCAAGGCCGAGGGCGCCCCGCAACACCGTCTTCGCCTGGCGAGACATCGTGGCACCGTGGGCGATACTCATTGTTTGTAGAGCTGCGTCGAGGGTGCCCGCTCGCGCCTCCCCCACCCTGACGCCAGCGAGGAACTTCGACACGTTGTCTACCGCGGTGGTGTACGTGCTGATTGTTGCCGGCGAGCGATCCCTCTCCTGCAGCCGTGCTATGTAGGTGCGACACAGAGCGATTACGTGCGTTCGCCCCGTTATTTCGTCGTTGGTTGTCGGTCGCCGTCGCGCCTCCAGCGCGGCACACCGCAGCGGTGGCGTTGTGTCGGCAGTGTCCCGAGCTACGCCCGTGTCGGGAGTACTCGGCTGGGGCATTCCCCTCGCCTTTGACGTGTGTTGTCGCTGCCCGGCGACCGCAGTACCACGTCAGGAAGGCGGCGTCATGAGCGTGGCGTCTCTCGAAGCCCAGATCGCGCAGTGCCTCACCTCCGACGGTTCGGTGATCGTCCCCCCGAGAATCGCCCGGTGGCTCGACAGCCAGTCAGGGATGACCGCGGATCGACGTATCCGACTCCGCACCACAGATCGCGAGGCGTACGTCGTGCTGACCGCCCTCTACCTAGCGGCCATCGGTTCCGCAAACGGAACGAAAGATGCTGCATCACAACGGTATAGGCAAGGCTACAACCAGTGGGTGAGCACCAAGGAAGCAGCCGCGATGTTGAACGTGACCGACCGATGCATCCGGAAGTGGTGCGCCACAGGCCGGATCCGCGCCGAGCAAATCGGTGCCCGGTGGTTGGTCGATCCCAACAGCATTGATATTGCCGACAGCAGGAGAATCGCATGAACCTCATAGACCTCCACGCCGAGGTAGCCGAATACCGAGAGCAGGCCGGCGCACTTGCCGAGGAGTTCTCCCGCATCCATAACGAGGTGACCAGCGACCGCAGTCTCACGGCCGTCGGCCAGCGGGAACAGCTCGAACCGCTGCATGCCGAGGTCACCGAGAAGATGCGTGCCCTCCACGCCCGTGAGAAGGCCGCGGTCAAGGGGCTGAAGGAGAACCTCGAGCGCCGCGTCTTCGGCCTCTCTCCATCGGCCAGCACCGACCCCTCGCGCCTCGTCAGCTATCGCGATGCCGCGGCCCGAGCGCGTCAGCTCGACAACGGTGACGACGCCACTGAGCTGTACGAGTCCGCGAAGAGATCAGGCGATGACATCCTCGCTACCGCGGTCATGGAACGAGCCATGGTGCGAGGGTGGTCCGACGTCACCGACGACTTCCTCTCGCGCAACCCGTCAGCACGCGATGACCTCAACGACCTCGGCTCCCTCGCGAAGTACGCGGACAACACGCTGGCCGCGACCATCAACTACGTGCCGCCGCGCTTGGACTTGCCGCGCAGTGCGGGGTTCCCGAAGCTCGGTGTACAGACCACCCACGCACCAGCACCCGCTGTCCCCGACCTCGCCGGCAAGATCACCGGATTCTTCAGCGGCGGCAGCGAACCCCGAGGTGTCGATCACCTGCTGGGTTCGGAGTGAGTAGCGGCGTCGGTGTGCAATCCCGACTACCTTTCCAGGGCAAGGACTCCACGACAGCGCCGGCAACAACCGACGCTCAGAGCACCCTGCACCGACGCCGCACTCACCACGGGCATGTCACGATAAGCAGGAACACGCCCTCAGCGGCCCTGTGCATCATCAGCAGTCCCACGGACTACCCGGACTACTGGCACGCGCCCCACAGTGCAGCACTGCCCCAGCGCGACGGGGTAGGGGGAGGTACCCCCCAGAACCCCCAGATCGGCCTCTCGTGGCATAGGCCTAAGTGTGTGTCCCTCATCCCGAATAAATCGACCCCTGCGACCCGTGGAGGCCAATGTGGGTAAGCGATCCATCGAACCCATCCCGGCAGGGTTGGGGGAGGCGGGTTCGGCGTTGTGGCGGTCGACAGCAGATGCGTTCGAGCTGGAGGCGCACGAGCTCGCGACGCTGCGTGAGGTGTGCCGGACCGCGGATGCTATCGACGCCCTGCGGCGGTGGTGGACCGCGATGGGGTGTTGAACGAGTCGCCGCAGGGGGTGCGGGCGCATCCGGCGTTGGTGGAGTTGCGGCAGCAGCGCCTTGCGTTCACGAAGTTGGTTGCAGCGTTGGCGATCCCGGCTGATGCGGTTCCGGCCCCGACCAAAAATTACGGCATCAAGGGTGCGGTGTCGTGAGGCGGCGCGTCGACACCGGCGTGATGCCGGCGGACATGGTCGTGTTCGACGGTCGCGGATACCGGACGGAGGCGGCGTGGCGGTCGGCGTGGGCTGTGTTCCTCTCCGCCCGTGCAGCGTGGTCGCAGGGCCAGGACGGGGTGCAGTTGCCGCCGCCCAAGGTCAACGGTCATTGCCCGTTCGACCCGTCCAGGTTCCGCAAGACGGTGACGGGTGAAACTCGCGAGGGCTTTCAGGGGGGTCCTCGATGAGCACTCCTCCAGGGTCTCGGGAACGTCACCCGCGAGACGTGATGGGTAGATCACCCAGGGCGACGTCCGCCGGCGACCCGACTGCAACCGCACGTCCGTCTCGACAATCTGGCGTCAAACACGCTACGGCCGGGGTCTCCGTGAATTGACCGGTGCAGTGGAACGCATGGTGCGCAGTCCCACCGGGACACGCGAGCCAGCGCCAGCATGAGAGCCTGCCTCGACCAGTGAGATGGTCGGGCAGGCTCTCGTCGTGGTCGGTCCAGGCCGATTGTCACCGGTGTTCGCTATCGTCGGCCGGTGGAAATCGACAATGATCGCTACCTGGAACTGTCGCGGCCCATCGCGGGCATGTACAACGGTTATCCACCTGCGGTGGTGGTCCTAGGACTAGCTGCCATCGTCGGTGATGACACCGTCCTCGCCACCACCAGCGACCGAAGCACCGACGACTCCACGTCGACTTGGCGTGTCGCCGCGGTCACCGAGAGCGGAGTGGCGTACCTCGAAGCGGTCCAAGATGGGAACGATCAGTGGGAGGGCGGCAACAGCAACGAGGATCGAGGCAAGTTGCGGAGCGTGACGGGATGGCTGAAGCCCATCAGCACAGTTTGCTCCATCAAGCTGCAACCGCACGCTCGCCAGTTCTCCTCAGTCACCGACGCGAAGGTCTGGTACGGACTGGCGTTCGCGGACGGCACCGAGATCAGCCTCCCGATGTTCGGAACGGACGCCCACAGTCGTGAGCACGAGTCCGTCGAGGCTGTCGTGGCCGCCCTTCGCGGGGTGCTGAACAAGAACCGGTAGGTAAGCTGCGGCAAGTACCGATTGGCCAGCCGGCGGTGGCTGCCCCGGCGCGAAGCGCCATCCACGCCAAATCGAAAAATCGGTCTTCTACCACCTTGATTAAGGCCTATGTTCAGACCTGACGTACCGTTCAGACCGAGGCGCTATCGGGGCAATTTGTAAGTCCTCGGCAGCCAGAATCAATTTCGAACGGCCAATCTCTCTGGCACTGTCATCGGTAAGTTCTTTGCTGGGCGCGGGGCGACGTGAATTAGGTGATGTCCACACTGTCAAGCCAGCCGCCTCACAGGCGGCCTCACCCTTCTTTGTGGCAACTCCGCTCCGGTACAACATCTTACCCAACGCTGCGGTCTCGGTCTTAGCGTGCGTCGCTAGCGTGCGACCCAGAGGCGCAAATTCGCAGTAGAGAATCTGAACTACGACGTCGTTGAACTCTCTTGATACGGAAATATCCTCGTATTCAACGCTTGTCGTGATCACACCCACAGCAACGTCCTTACCGATATCCACCGCAAGCCACCCCCAGTGCCAATGGGTCGAGTCGGATATCTCGGGACTTTCGCGATGCACGTGAAAGAATCGAAAGCCGTGTTCTGTCATCAGCACACCCTAGAGGGGTGTACCCGGTTGTCGTACAGCTTCGGCCATGGGCCCGCCCTGGTACCCCTGGGCTTGGCTTCGTACAGCAGCAACCATGCAGCAACGCGAGTCGGTTTCCTGTATCAAGGTCTGCATGTACTTCACTGTCAGCACTACGCGTCAGTCCGCGAGAGGCCCCCGACTGTGACCGTCGCTGACGACGAAGCATCGAACGCAAGGTGGAACGCGCTGTTCGCCGGCCGCACAGAGTGGATCAAGGTCCGGGAATTCATGACGTCCGTGACCGTCGGCGTACGGGGAGACACGATGCTGTGGGCCGAGCTACGCGACCTGATGCAACGTGCCGCTCGCGAGGGGTTGCCTTACGACCGGGGTGCTGATGGCAAAGGCTTCAAGTGGCCGATGCAGCGATGCGGTGAAGACCTCGGTCACCTCAAGATGGATCAGGGCGTCGACCAGCATCGGATCTACTTCGCAGCGCCCGAAGAGACGGGATACGAGTCGAACCTGCTTGCGCTCTTCTATGGGCTGAAGCTCGCCACTGACCTGAACTGGAAGGCACTGCAAAACGATCACATCGATACGGCCGAAGCCGCCTACCAGGAGTGGCGCGGCGAGGTTGCGAGCCGCCTGTTAGATACATGACCCAGGGGTGTTAAAACACGAAGTTGCGGTTAACCTCAACACCATGGACATGTTCGACGAGATCGAGGACACTCTTGGGATCGAGTCAGTCGACCCCGCGTACACGCTTGCCTTGGACCTTGTGGCAGCCGATCGCGACTTCCTTGAGGCCCTGATCGCCCTGCGCCTCAAGAAGGGCATCACCCAGACGCAGGTCGCGGAGCGTCTCGGCCGGAACAAGTCGTCAGTCTCGAACTTCGAGCAACTGGGCTCTGATCCTCACCTATCGACCGTCCGCCGATACGCAGCAGCGGTCGGTGTTAGGTACAGCCATGTCGCAGAGGACGTCGACAACCCATCTCACCGGTACGACAGTGTCAGCGGCTGGACGGTGTCTTTGAGCATAGGCCCAGAGCCCCGGACCATGACGTTCGAAACTTTCAGAAATGTGCACTTTCAACGGAACACGGGCGAATTTCCAATCTCAAAAGACTTTACCTTTGGTACGTTCAAGTCTGTCATAAATGAGACCGAGCAGACTCTCAAGGCGACTTCATGAGCGCGGAGTCGAAGATGGTGACTGTCGGTGATGTCGAGGGCCTTCGTGACAGATTAGCCGGCATAGCTACCAAAATTTTTGAGGTAAGCGCCAAGCGAGTTTCAGAAAAAGATAATCTAGATTTAGAGTCGGTCAACATGACCCCGGCGATGTCGCTGAGCGGAAACGCTGGATACCAGGAAATTAGAATTGAGTTGCAAATAACAAGAGCTGATATCGAAGTCAGCCTTGATATGGGTGTTCAGTTCATGTGGACTGAACAGATTGATTACGAGAATCCAGAGGAATTAGCTGTTGCATTTGCTCGCGACTTTGGTCTTGAGTTTGTTCTGAATTATATGCGTCCAATCATCGACCAAATGGCGAAAACGGTAGAAGCTCCACCGCTAACACTGCCGTTAGACCTGCCGCGTAGATGGGCGGTCGAGTTCACGGAGGCTTCTCCTAGCGGTTAGTAATCCTAGGATAACGCACAAGCCTGCCAGCAGCAGATAAGAGCAGGTCGTTCGCGATTGGACCGACTTCAAGATTGCAACACAGGAGGGCTACGACCAGCGTGCCCCGCCCGCTGGTGCCATGTTCACCACCTGTGGCGCCAGCGGGGGTCAATCGGTAGTACGCAAGGTCTGTAGGACAGTTGAGCCGATCTCGGAGACAAGGCGGTCCGCGTGTTTCTGCGCGTGTTGCCGGATCTCTTCGGCTGCTTGTGTCCAGACCACCGCGGCATCTTCCATTCGATACGGACCGAGTGCTTTACGCTATCGCCGGGGACGGTGAGCTCCACCCGGACCGACACTGCGGCAACAGCCTCGAACACGTGTCTTGAACAAGTTGCGTCCTCAAGATACCCACCAACAGAGTGGCATATTGGACCAGCATCGGGTGCCGGCCGAATCCGCACTCTCCCTGAGCCAACGCATAGATCGCGAGGATTGGACTACTTCGCCTGAGTGCCGGCGGAACTCAGTGCCGCCGCGAACTGACGCGCACTCGACTCGTCCTTCGCTTTGCCTTCCACCACAATCACCTGCCCGTCGGCCAACTCCACGGTGACGAAGATGTTGTTCGTCTTCTTCTTGGACATGGCACCAATGATGGTTCCGACGCCCAACGTGATGACTGAACCCACGACTACCCGGGTTGCGGTGGTGCGACGTTGAATTCCGCCGATCTCCACGAAGGCTCGCGCTCCGGCCAGCGGAAACTTCTGGCCGTTGAACGTGATCGATCCGTTGGCCGCGACGATCCCGAACAATGACAACCTGGTAGCCGCAGTCTGCTGCGCGGGCTTGGACGGCGTGGTCTCGGCGGCGTTCCAGCCGTCCGCCATCGCGGACCCCATCGCTTTGAAGAAGCCCTGCCTCGGCGGTTTTGCGGGAGGGCGACCGACGGCGCCCTCACCCTTCGGTGCGCCCAACCGCATCGGTGCGCCAGATTTCGGGGGGCCTTTGCGATGTTCGGTCATGGGTAAGTTCATATCAGACTGTCCGTTCTGTTCGACTCAGTTCGGAAGCCGACATGGCCGGGCGAGGTGGCGCCGACGGGGCGAACCCGCCACACACGCTGGTACTGGGTGCTCGCCCAGGCCTATTGGGTAATGCAGGGGCAGGGGACGTGTGGGTCCGGTAGGCGGCGTCGTAACCTTTCGGCCGACAGTGACCTGTCCAGCGCCGCAGTATTTGACGAGAGGTTCAGGTTGAACCTCTCTCCCACGGGGCTCTTAGAATCGAGTCCATGACCGACAGTAGCTTTCGCACCGGATCCTTTGAAATTCTCGTACCCGCACGTCTTGGAGCGAACGAGACTCGGGCGTTCATCCGCCGAGCTGTCGAAGAGAAGTTGTTCGAGACAAAGGAGTGGCCGGTGAAGGTCAGTGCTCGGACCGGCGTCCGCCACTCTGAAGGGATCATGAGCTATACCGCGACGTTCGAAACAGGCGCGTTCGGCGTCGAGTTCTACTAGACGCGAGCCCGCGCCTGTAGAACCAACGCGAACGGCTGATTGTGGGCACAGCCTGACCAGCCAGGTTGTCGGCGCCGACGACCTGGTGGGCGGTAGATATACACGTATGGAACCAACACGTCTTTACAACCGACCGGACGCCGCTGACCGCCTGTGCCTGTCCGTCAACGCTCTCGATCGCCTCATCAAGACCGGGAACCTACGACCAGTGCGAGTCGGTTCGCGGGTACTCATCTCCGATGCTGAGATCGCCCGGTTCATCATCGAGGCCGAATCGAGGTAGTGACTCGGCCTCGACGGCCACGCACAGTGAAAGCGCGCGCTGGTCATCCCCGTGGGCGTATTGATGCGTACCCGGTTACCGCGAAGCGCACGCGCGCGCGTGCGGCGACGGCTCGGCGCCGGACCCTCTTGCCTCGCGTACTCATCGCTTTCTCATCGCTTATGGCTGAGATCAGCCGGGGTGGATCGAGACACAGCGGGCACCGTCCTCCATGGTGTTCGCTGTTCACGGCGGAAAACGCAGAAGAGTAAAGAACGAGCAGGACGCACGGACCGCTACTCCATTGGTCGCGGGTTCGAGCCCCGCCCGCCCCACTCGTGTCGTTCGTCTTCCACCCCGTTCTGCGGGTGATCACGCTCATAGGACATGCCGAGCGATCCTCCTTCCAGTCGCCCCGACTGTTCGTCTGCTATATTTTGGACTCTAGGTTTGTTTAGCAGCGATCGACCCAGCTATCCGTCTGTTCACGAGCGTGTGTCAGCCACGGAGAGAGGCAGGACCGACGGAAGAGCCGAAGGAACGACATGGCACCCGACGATGACGTAGTCACCCGGATACCGGCCGCCCCGCCGCCTTCCGATCTTCGTGACTTGTTCGACGGCTCACCCGAGATCGTTCTGGTCGCAAACGCAGGCGGCACGATTCTGTACGCCAATCCGGTCGCGATCAGAGTTGTGGGATTCGATCCCGCAACATGCTCGGTCAATTTGGACAGCATCATCCGAACGGCAGGCGCGAGACCGAACCCCGAACTTCCGAACCCCGAACTTTCGAACCTGGAACTTATCGACTCGAACGTGTCGGATCGCGACGTTCCGACAGAAGACATCTCGACCGCAGTACGCCGCAACGGAGTATGGCTCGGCTCGGCAGAACTGCGTGACTCGACTGGAGAAAGGCTTGCGGTGTCGACCTCAGCTTTCGCCGTTCGCAACCAGGACGACGACTCGTCACTGGTGGTGACGATCAACCACGAATCGTGGAGCCCCGCTTCCGAGGACCGTCGGCTGCGCAAGGCGCTCGACGCGTCGTCGTTTCGGACTGCGGAACAGCGCGTGGTGGCGGAACTGAGCCGGCTGGCACTTCGCGGGCGCCTCGACGATCTTCTGTCTGCCTCGACCGATGCTCTCGCGTCGCTGTTCGGCGCCCGGCGCGTCGTCGTCACTCGCGCCCATCAGGATCCTGCCACCCTTGAGACCGTCGCATCCACGGGTGACCCCGCGACCTCGCACCTGAACTCCCCGGAGCCGGGCTCGATCATGGCCTTGGCGTGCCAGTCGACTGGCCGTGTCGTGTGGTCCGGCCGCACCGACGACGCCCGCTTCGACTCCGCCCCACTGGTTGCGGCCGGCGTCGAGAACGCTGTGTCAGTCCCCATCGATGGTGCCGGAGATGCGTGGGGCGTGCTCACGGTCTTCGGAGTGGACGCACGATTCCTCGGCTCGGCTACCGGTCCGAACACCGCACTGTTCGATGTTCCGACGCTGCCGTCACGTCCGCAGTCCGTCGCAGAGGTGACCGAAGTGGGCGATCCCGGGTCGGTCTCACCGATGATGAAGCCGGAAATCGATACGGGTCTACCAATTCTGGACACGTCGATTCTGGATACTGTCGCGGACATCGTGTCGGCCGCGATCCAGCGGGTCAGCGTCGAAAGCGAACTGCGTTACCTCAGTCTTCGCGACCCCTTGACGGGGCTCCCCAACCGCGCACTCGCGTACGACCGCATCGAGTCTGCGGTCGACCGCAGTGTCACGAAGACCACGACCATTGCGGTTCTGCTGATCGACCTGGACGACTTCAAATCCATCAACGACGGTCTCGGGCACGAGGCCGGTGATTCTGCTCTGGTCACCATCGGACACCGTCTGATGCGGGCATCGAGGCGCGGCGACACCGTGGCGCGCCTCGGCGGAGACGAATTCGTCGCGGTCTGCGAGAACATCGTCGATGCGCAGGATGCGTTCGACGCCGCACAGTCGTATGCCGATGCCGTGCGCGCATCGATCGTCGTCGACGACAACGAATTACGCATCACCGCCAGTATCGGGATTGCGCTTGCAGACGGCAAGGTCGCGGGCAATGAACTCATCCGTCGAGCCGACGTCGCGATGTACCGCGCGAAGGAGACCGGCCGGGGAAACGTCGCACTGTTCGACACCGACGACCGCGAGCACCGCCGGCACCAGTTGGCGTTGTCCGCGGACCTCCGATCGGCCCTCGACGAGGAGATCCTCACGCTGGCGTATCAGCCGATCTTCGATATCGCGACCGGAAACATTGCTGCAGTGGAGGCACTGGCTCGATGGGATCATCCGATCCTGGGTGCGGTCAGTCCGGAAACCTTCGTCCGCGTGGCAGAGCGCACCGGGCAGATCAACAGCCTGGGAATGTGGGCTCTGCACACCGCGTGTGTCCAGGCAGCGGAATGGCAGTCCATCTCCGAGGTCGGCGTACGGGTCAACGTCAGCGCTCTGCAGCTTCGTCAGCCCGGCTTCGTCGACAGTGTCGCGCGCATCCTGGCCAGCACCGGTCTGCCCGTCGAGCGACTGGGACTCGAGATCACCGAGACCGTGTGGCTGGCCGACACGGCCCAGGTGCGTGACGCGCTCACCGAGCTTCACGCGATGGGCGTGTCCATCCTGCTGGACGACCTGGGCAGCGGCCACAGCTCTGTCACCTATCTCAGCCGTTACCCGGTCATCGAGGCGTTCAAGATCGATCAGACCTACATTCAGGCGATGCCGGGTAAGCAACCCGAGGCGATCGTCTCTGCGATCGTCTCGCTGGCCCATGCATTCGATGTGGCCGTGGTGGGCGAGGGTGTGGAAACGCAGGTCCAGTTCGACCGGCTTCGCGACAGCGGATGCGACCTTGCACAGGGCTTTTGGCTCGCGCACCCGGCCAGTGCGAACGAGATGACGTCGATGCTCCTCGAACGCCGGGCGGGCTGATCTAGGCCGCACCGCCGTCGGGGTTGGTGGTGAGTTTCACGAACTCTTCGGCTACGTCTCGCACGCGTATGTTTCGCCGCTGCGCCTCCGAAGACAGTGACGCGAACGCTGCGTCCGCGTCGATTCCGCGCATGGCCATCAGGATGCCTTTTGCCTGCTCTATCGGAGCGCGGTGCGCCATCGACTCGCGAAGTGCCGAGACCGCCGAGTTGGCGTCGACGAACCTCGCGTGCTCGCCAATTGCGCGTCCCACCGTGGTGGTCAGACTGTCGAGAACGTCTGCGTCCATGCCGTCGAAGGCGTCACGCGACGAGCCGTAGAGGTTGAACGATCCGATGTTGCCGTCGAGCGTTCGGATCGGGGACGCCAGAAACGAGTGCACACCCTCGGTACGGGCCGCTTCGGCGAAGTCCGGCCAGTGCTGCTCGGTGCTGTCGCAGTCGACCACAATGGTCTTGCCGGTACGCGACGCTTCCAAGCATGGGCCCTCGCCGGTCTCGTACTGGATCTTGTCCACCGCGAGCGTGGTGGCATCGGTGTAGCAGGCGGTGTAGGTGGCTCCGTTGTAATCGATGGTGACGCCACAACTTTCGGCACCCGCGATCAGGTCGTGCGCAAGGTCGACGGAGCGCTGCAACAGCTCGGCCAACTGATCGGTGTCCTCGATTCGACGACCGAGGGTCTCGACGACATCACGCAGACGAGCAGGCGTCAGCCCCCCTTCCGACCACCCTTCGGTATCCATCACTCCATTCGATCACATAGCAGCTGCACCGAGGGAGCCGTGTCCGGCGAAATGCAGCTGCCTCTGCGTAGGCTGAGCTCTGGCGGACTGGTCGAGCGGAGTTTCGATCCGGCGCCCCTCGGGTAGTTCCCGGACGGCGCGTGGGCACCATCGGTGTGCGATCGGCCGGAACGTCCCGACCACCAATGTCCGCGCGTCCTGTCACATCGGAGGAACAGTGGATCCGGAAGTCCAGCACGAACCCAGTGAGATCACGTACGACGAGAATTTCTACCCGGCGCGGCCGAGACCGCTCAAGCCGTCCGTCCGTCGCGCGTACCGGTCCTCGACCGCGCTCCCGCCCGGCGATGCAGACGCGTCGAATCCCGACTACGTCTCCTGGTTGGTTCAGCGGTCGATGCTCCAGGACGCGAAGCTGATCGCAGAGCAACTGTCCGGCAAGGGCAGCATGTGGCAGAACCCGTACGCCTCGCCGGATCCCCGCAGTGCCGTAGAACGCGCGCCAGTATGGTTCACCGCCTACCCGATCTCGCTGATCGCCGCGCCCGGACAGAGTTTCCTGGGGACTCTGGGTGACGAAGATCTGTGGCAGGTCTTCTCCGACATCGGCATCACCGCCGTGCACACCGGACCCGTCAAGGAGGCCGGCGGCCTGCACGGGTGGCACGCGACGCCTTCCGTCGACGGACACTTCGACCGCGTGAGCATGCAGATCGACCCGGCCTTCGGATCAGAGGAGGAGTTCCGCAGACTCTGCGTGGTCGCCTCTGCATACGAGGGCATCGTCATCGACGACATCGTGCCCGGGCACACCGGCAAGGGCGCCGACTTCCGGCTCGCGGAGATGAACGTCTCCGACTACCCCGGCATCTACCACATGGTCGAGATCGAATCCGAGGACTGGCACCTGCTGCCGCGTGTGCGGGCCGGACAAGATTCGGTCAACATCGACGCCGATGCGGAGGCAAATCTGGCCCGGGCGGGGTACATCGTCGGCCAGTTGCAGCGCGTCATCTTCTACGAGATGGGTGTCAAGGAAACCAACTGGAGCGCCACCCCGATCATCCGCGGCGTCGACGGTGTGGATCGGCGCTGGGTCTACCTGCACTACTTCAAGGCCGGACAGCCGTCCATCAACTGGCTGGACCCCTCGTTCGCCGGGATGCGTCTGGTGATCGGCGACGCCTGCCACTCGATCGCCGATCTCGGTGCCGGCGCCCTGCGTCTCGACGCCAACGGATTCCTGGGCGTCGAGCGGCGGTCCGAGGGTCCGGGCTGGTCCGAGGGGCACCCCCTCTCGGAAGCTGCGAACCACCTCATCTCGAGCATCGTGCGCAAGATGGGCGGGTTCACGTTCCAGGAGCTCAACCTCACCATCGACGACATCAAGGCGATGGGCAGCAGCGGCGCCGACCTGTCTTACGACTTCATCAATCGCCCCGCCTATCAGCACGCGCTGGTGATGGGCAATACCGAGTTCCTGCGCCTGACGCTGAACCTGGCCCGCGATCACGGCGTCGACACCGCGTCGTTGGTTCATGCTTTGCAGAACCACGACGAGATGACGTTCGAGCTGGTTCACTTCGCCACCCTCCATCGCGAGGACGAATTCTCCTACGGCGGAGAATCCATCAAGGGCGGGGATTTGGGAGATCAGATTCGCTCGGAGCTCACCGAGCGGCTGACGGGTCGGTGGGCCCCGTACAACCGCACGTTCACCAACAACGGGATTGCATGCACCACGGCGTCGGTGATCACGGCGTCGTTGGGCATCCGCGATCTCGACCGCATGGACGACACGGACATCGCGACCGTCAAGCGAGCGCACCTGCTGCTGGCCATGTTCAACGCGTTGCAGCCGGGTGTCTTCGCCCTGTCCGGGTGGGACCTCACCGGAATTCTGCCCGTGGACGCCGACGAGGTTGCCGACCTCATTCGCGAAGGCGACACGCGGTGGATCAACCGCGGCGCTCACGACCTGATGAACAGCTCGCCGGATGCGGTGCGCTCCGATTCGGGTATCCCGCGTGGCCGCAGTCTCTACGGGTCGCTGCCCGAGCAGATGAAGGATTCGTCGTCGTTCGCTTGGCAGCTCGCCCGAATACTGGACGTCCGCAAGCGCTACGGCATCGCCACGGCAACCCAGCTCGACGTCCCGTCGGTGTCCCACAAGGGACTATTGGTGATGGTGCACCAGTTGGCCAACGGCACGCTGTCGGCAACGGTGCTCAACTTCACGGGCGAGGAGATCAACGCGACGGTGCAGTCGAAGCACCTGACCGGTGGGGCCACCGTCGTCGATCTGTTCACCGACCAGGACATCGCGGTCGTCGACGAACTGGGTAGTTTCTCCATGACGCTGAGGCCCTACCAGGGCGTCCCGGTGGTTCTTCGGGGCTGAGCGCCACTCCAACGTAAGCAAGGTTAGGCTAACCAGCATGCGCGTCGCGATGTTGGGTTATCAGACCTGGGGCCACAAGACCCTGCAGACCGTTCTGGAGTCACGGCACGAGGTGGTGCTGGTGGTGACACACCCGCCGAGCGAGCACTCCTACGAGTCCATCTGGTCGGACTCGGTGGAGGATCTTGCTCGGCGGCACGGTATCCCGGTTCACCTCGCGCTGCGCCCCGACCACGCGATGGCATCGGCTCTCGCGGAGGCGAAACCGGACATCATCGTCGCCAACAACTGGCGCACGAAGTTGCCGCGCGACATCTACGATCTGCCGCCGCACGGCACCCTCAATCTGCACGATTCGTTGCTGCCCCGATTCACCGGCTTCTCTCCCGTGATCTGGTCGCTGATCTCCGGCGCGTCGGAAACCGGCCTGACCGCGCACCGGATGGACGACGAACTCGATACCGGGGACATCGTTCTGCAGAAGTCGGTGCCGATCGGCTCGCGAGATACTGCAACGCAGTTGGTGCAGGCCACCATCGACCTGATCCCCGACGTTCTGACCGAGGCTCTCGACGCCATCGAGCAGGGCACCGCCACGTGGGTTCCACAAGATCTGAGCCGGCGCACCTTCTTCCACAAACGGGCCGAGATCGACAGTCGGATCGACTGGACGTGGCCGGCGGAGGACATCGATCGCCTGGTGCGAGCGCAGTCCGATCCCTACCCCGACGCCTTCACCTTCTACCGAGGCCAACGCATCGGAATCCTCGAAGCGCATGTCTCGGACGGGATCTACGGCGGCACACCCGGCCGAGTCTTCATTCACGAAGGCGACGGGATGGCGATCGTCGCGGGGCCCAGCGCGCACCTGGGGACCAACCGCGCGCTCGTGGTCGATCGTGTCCGTACCGAGGACGGCCGCGACGTCGCCGCTACCGAGTTCTTCCCCCACGGTGGCGGGTATCTGACCACCGAGCCCTGACGGTCCCGGTTCGGTTCGGGGTCCAGCGGGTAGGCCCTCCGGATGAGTGACAAAACCGACGAACCGGATAATTCGTCTCCCTCGACCGCCGCCCACCACCGCAAGCCCGAAGGACTCACCGACCTCACCAAGCCGACGTTCCAGTACGCACTGCGCAGGACGGTCCGGGAGTTCCAGAAGGACGAGTGCACCGACCTCGCAGCGGGCTTGACGTACTACGCGGTGCTCGCCGTCTTCCCTGCGCTCCTTGCCGTGGTGTCCCTGCTTGGTGTGTTCGGCCGGGGCGAGAGCACCGTGAACTCGGTGCTCGACCTCGTCTCCCAAGTAGGCCCTTCCTCCGCGGCGGAGACGCTTCGGGGGCCGGTGGAGCAGTTGGTCGGCTCATCGTCCGCGAGCCTGGCGCTGTTCCTCGGCCTGGTTGGCGCACTGTGGACAGCATCCGGCTACGTCGGCGCCTTCGGACGTGCGATGAACCGAGTGTTCGAGGTGGAGGAGGGCAGACCCTTCTGGAAGCTCAAGCCCATCATGATGCTGATCACCCTCGGCGGGTTGGTCGCCTTGGCCATCTCGGCCGTCATGCTCACCGTCAGTGGACCCATCGCGTCGGCCGTCGGGGATGCCGTGGGCGCCGGCGGCACTGCTCTGACGGTGTGGAACATCGCTCGGCTTCCCCTCGCGTTGGTCCTGATCGCCGTGGCGGTGGCCGTTCTCTACTACGCCACTCCCAATGTCGAGCAGCCCAAGTTCAGGTGGATCAGCGTGGGTGCCGGGCTCGCCATCGTCGCGTGGGTTCTCGCTTCCTTGGCGTTCGCGTTGTACGTCTCGAACTTCGGTAGCTACAACCAGACCTACGGCTCGCTGGCCGGCGTGGTGATCTTCCTGCTGTGGATCTACATCACCAACTTGGCCCTGCTGTTCGGCGCCGAACTCGATGCCGAACTCGAACGCGGCCGACAGCTGCAGGCGGGACTCGAGGCGGAGAAGAAACTGCAGCTGCCGCGCCGTAGCGACGAGGAGATCGAGAAGAACGCCGAGACCGATCGCGAGCATCAGGAGCGAGCCGAGTCCCTCAGGCAGTCACGGGGTGCCGACGCGTCGGCGCGCAACAACTGAGCCCGTGCACCTGCGCGGAGTCTGAGCAGCGGTAGGACTCCGAATCTGTCACTGTGCGTCCACTCGGACACCCAAGGGCTTGTCGCGACATTCGAGGTGCTCCCATGACAGCTTCTCCCGGCACCATCCTCGTCACCGGCGGGTCCAGCGGAATCGGACGTGCCACCGCCCACCACTACGCCGAACGCGGGTGGTCGGTGGTGCTGTGCGCACGCGGACGTGACCGGTTGGACACCGTTGCCCACGAGTGCATTCAGCTCGGCGCGCGCGACGCGATGGTCAGACCGGTGGACATCGTCGACGGAGAAGATGTGGCGGCGGTGGTCGCCGAGGTGGTCGAGCGATTCGGCAGCCTGGACATCTGTGTTCACTCGGCTGCGGTGATGTCCTACGGAACGTTCCTGGACACCCCGGCCGACGTGTTCGATCACTCGGTGACGGTCGATCTCCTGGGGTCGGCGAACGTGGCGCGGTCGACTCTGACGGTGTTCACGGAACAAGGGCACGGGCACCTGGTGGTGATCGGATCGCTGCTGGGACGCATCGCGGTTCCGTGGATGGGTACCTACATCGCTTCGAAGTGGGGACTGCGGGGACTCACGCGCGTACTGCAGCAAGAGGTTCGGCGCTATCCGAACGTGCACGTCAGCTCGGTGGCACCGGGGTCGGTCCGCACCCCGATCTACGATCAAGCAGCCACAGTGGTGGGCCGAGCCGGCTCTCCCCCACCGCCCGTCGCCGAACCCGAGGTCATCGCCCGCGCCGTCGCAGCCGTGGTCGAACGACCTCAGCGCGAACGTGACGCCGATGCCGTGTTCGGACTGGTCAACAAGTTCGCTTCCCTCGGTTACTCGTTGCTGCCAGGCCTGTTCGACCGCATTGTCGGGCCGCTGGTGTGGCGATTCGGCCTGGCGCGCGAGGTAAAAGACGATTCGGAGGGCAATGTATTCCACTCCCTTGACAACGTCGCGAACCCCTAGGGCACTCTGAGCGTCATGAGCGACCGTCGACGCCTCTCACCACAGGCCCTCGGATCCGTGGTCGGCGCCGTCTTCGGTGCAGTCTTTGTCATCGTCAATTCGGCATCGTCGCCGCCGGTGTTGCGTCTGGTCCTGAGTGCAGGAGCAGGGGTCGCGCTGCTGGCCATCCTGGTTGTCGCGCTACGCAGTTCCGGCGAGTCGACGCTTCCCGCAACCGCGCACATGGGGCGTGGCTACTGGCTGGTCGTCGCAGGTGAAGTGGTGGCCTTGTTCGTCGGTTTGCGGGTCGTTGCCGGCCCGCTGGACCACCCCGAGGCCGGCGTGGCGTGGGTGGCATTCGTCGTCGGTGTGTGCACTTCGTCGTTCTGGCGCGCGTGTGGCAGCTTCGCATCTTCGACATCCTCGGTGCCATTCTGACCGTCCTGGGCATCGCCGGACTGGTGTTGGCATTCTCCGGAGCCGATCGCATCTGGATCGACCTGGTCTCCGGCGTCGCGTCCGGGGTGGTGCTGCTGGAGTTCGCACGGCGCGGTCTGCAGCACCCCTAGCCTGCCTACCCCTAGCCCCCGCACCCCTAGCCCCCGCACCCCCAGCCCCCGCACCCTTCCTCGCCAGGCGCACGCGTGTCATGCGGCGAGTCCCCGTGCGGCTGCACAGGACGGGTGCGGATCGGGTGGTCGAGGCCGCGGACTACACGATTTGGTAGTCGACGGGTGCCATGCGTTAGAGTCTCTTCTCGGTGAGGATGAGCCCCGACGGGTCAATCTGTAGCCATGAGCATTCCCCCATAGCTCAATTGGCAGAGCATTCGACTGTTAATCGAAGGGTTTCTGGTTCAAGTCCAGATGGGGGAGCTTTCTCGAAAGCCCCCGACCTACCGTGGTCGGGGGCTTTCTTGCGTCGCCAGGGATTCCTGCGGGCGATCTCGGAAAATCCGGCGCACCGTCCAGCGTTCGGAAGACGCTGGAGCGTGCGCCGACGACTGCTGGGTACGCCAAAACTCGGGCCGAGAGCCGCTGGACCCCCTCGCCTCACCCACCCTCGCTGGGTCAGGCAGGATGGACTTCAGTCTCTTCGGAAGGATTCACGCTCACATGATGCGAATGATCGTTGGCGTCGCCGCTGGTTACGTTCTGGGCACCAAGGCAGGGCGTGCGCGCTACGAGCAGATCAGCCGGGCAACCAAGGCCGTCGCATCGAGCCCCGCGACCAAGAAGGTGGTTGCGGCGGGTCGGCAGAAGCTTTCCGACAGCTTGAACACGCAGCCGAAACTCGAGCCGATGAAGCAAGTGGACGACACCCAGCTCTACATTCCGCACGACAAGCTCTAAACCCCCGGGAATTCCCCGTCGGTGGTGCTGCCCACCGCCTGCTCGAGCAGACTGCGCCGGTATTGCTCGAGCGCGATGAGATCGCCGAACAATGCGTTGTAGTCGTCCGGCTTCTCGACGGGCGACATCCGTTGCAGCTTCGACTTCAGCTCCGCAACCTGTCGGCCCACCCACACCTCCTGTAGGCGCGCGAGAACTCCCGAGATGTAACGCGGGGTGGCCTCGTCCGAGATGGGCATCGACTCCACAGCAAGCTCGGTCACCAACGAGCGCAAGCCTTTCGGCTCCGCCTTCTTGCCGACGGCATCGAGCCACTCGCCGCCGCCCAGGCCGGCTGCTGTTCCGCCGGCTTCGCGGACGGCGTCCGATACCGCGGAGTACGCCGGGTGCCCGAAGGTCTCCGGCGGTAGCGAGTCGAACACCGAACCCGCGATGCCAGGGTGCTGCATGACGGCTTTGAGTGCCTCCCGTTGCGGCCAGAGCGTCGGATCGTTCCGGGCCGGATGCGCTGGGCCGACGGGTGGCGAGTCCTCGGTCTCGGTGCTCCGCACCGGACGACGCAGCGGCGCGCGGGCACCACCCCCCTTGGCGATCTTCGCGGCTTCCTCGCGAACGCGGTTGACCACCATCCGCTCGTCGATCCAGCCGACCCACCCGCTGAGGCGTGCAGCGTAGTTGTCCCGGAGCGCACGGTCTTTCATCTGCGCAACCATCGGCACCGTGCGCCGCAGCGCCTCCACCTGACCCTCGGCGGTATCGAGGTTGCACTCGGCCAGCGCACCTCGAATGGCGAATTCGAACAACGGCGTTCGGCGTGCAACGAGGTCGCGCACCGCGGCGTCACCCTTCTCGAGCCGGAGATCGCACGGATCCATGCCATCGGGGGCAACAGCGATGAAGGTCTGGCCGGCCAGCTTCTGATCTCCGGAGAACGCCTTCATGGCGGCGGCCTGACCGGCCGAGTCTCCGTCGAACGTGTAGATGATCTCGCCGCGCCAGAACTTGTCGTCCATCAGCAGCCGACGCAGCAGCGCCATGTGTTCGTCACCGAAGGCGGTGCCGCACGACGCGACCGCGGTCTTCACCCCGGCCTGGTGCATGGCCATGACGTCGGTGTACCCCTCGACGACGACGGCCTGATGCCCCTTCGCGATGTCCTTCTTCGCCAGGTCCAGACCGAACAGCACCTGAGATTTCTTGTACAGCAACGTTTCCGGGGTGTTGACGTACTTACCGGGCATCGTGTCGTCGTCGAAGATCTTGCGCGCACCGAAGCCGATGATGTCACCCGACAGGTTGCGGATGGGCCACAGCAGTCGACGGTGGAACCGATCCATCGGTCCGCGCTTGCCCTCGCGGGACAGGCCTGCGGCCTCGAGCTCCTTGAACTCGAAACCCTTGTTCAGCAAGTGCTTCGTCAGCGTGTCCCACCCGCTGGGCGCGAACCCGCAGCCGAACTCGTGCGCCGCCGCCGCGTCGAAGTTACGGGAGGTGAGGTAGTCGCGGGCCGGCTGCGCCTCCGCCGATCCGAGCCGTTCGGCATAGAACTGTTGAGCGGCGGCATTGGCGGCCACCAAGCGCGAGCGTGTCCCGCGGTCACGTTGGACCGAGGTACCGCCGCCCTCGTAGGAGATCTGGTAGCTCAGCCGATCCGCCAGCTGCTCGACGCTCTCGACGAACGTGATGTGCTCGATCTTCTGCAGGAACGTATAGACGTCCCCGCCCTCACCGCAGCCGAAGCAGTGAAACGTGCCGTGGTTGGGGCGAACGTGGAACGACGGGTTCTTCTCGTCGTGGAACGGGCACAGGCCCATCATCGAGTCACCGCGCGGCGCCTTCAGCGCGACGTACTCCCCTACCACATCTTCGATGCGAGTGCGTTCACGAACGGCCGCAACGTCTCGTTCAGGTATTCGGCCGGCCACCGAACCAGTCTAGTTGTCCACCCGGACACCGAACACCGGTCATCCCCACGCGGCCTGCGCACCCAGACTTGCCTGATCGACGCGTTCGAGTCGCGATTCGGTGTACGACGCGATCTGGTCGACGACGACGCGAGTCCGAGCCGCATCGTCAGCGGCCGCGTTCCACGCGGGAACGAACATCGGATCCAGGCTCGACGGCGCCGAGTACAGCAACCACGAGGCGACTCGGTGAATCCGATCCCGCTGCCGGTCCTGCCGCTGACGGTGGCCCGAATCGGACATGACGTAGCGCAACGCCATGGTCTTGAGCAGCGCCACCTCCGCACGCACCAGGGGCGGCACCTCCAGATCCGCCTGGTACCGACGCACGTCCTGGCCGCCGGACGCCGCACGGGTGCTCGCGATCGCAGCGGTGGTGAACCGGCCCACCAGCTCGCTGGTCATCCGCTTGAGTGCGACCGAGCGAATCAGCGTGCCGTCGTAGCCGGAAGCGTCGGTCACCGCAGGCATCTCCGACAACCGCTGCGCAGCCTCCCGCATGTGGTCGCGGTCGAACCCACGGAATTCACTCACCGACATCTCGGCCAACGCGGACTGTTCGGAGGGGTCGGCCAACGAGCGCAAGTCGATTCGACCGGCGATCACCCCGTCCTCGACGTCGTGCACCGAGTACGCAACGTCGTCGGCCCAGTCCATTGCTTGCGCCTCGAGGCACTGGCGTCCCTCGGGAGCACCGTCTCGGACCCACGTCAGAGTCGACGCGTCGTCGTCGTACGCACCGAACTTCGCTCCTGGACGAGGTCGAAGCCACGGATACTTGATCGCCGAGTCCAGCGAGGCTCGCGTGAGGTTGAGGCCCGCGCTGGCGCCGTCTGCAGTCAGAACCTTCGGCTCGAGCACGGTCAGGATCCGCAGGTTCTGCGCGTTTCCCTCGAAACCACCGCAGGCCTGTGCGACCTCGTCCAGCGCGCGCTCACCGTTGTGCCCGTAGGGCGGATGCCCGATGTCGTGGGCCAGCCCGGCGAGTTCCACCAGATCCGGGTCACACCCGATGCCGTCGGCGATGCTGCGACCGATCTGCGCGACCTCGAGCGAGTGGGTCAGTCGGGTTCGCGGGGTGTCGCCCTCGCGTGGCCCGGTGACCTGAGTTTTGTCGGCGAGGCGACGCAACGCAGCACAGTGCAGAACGCGTGCCCGGTCCCTCGCGAAATCCCCTCGTGCATCCGGCGATGCAGAATCGGCGCTCAGTGCAGCCGTTTTGGGACCCTCTCGTACCGAGCGCTCGAGATCGGAACGCGAGTATCCGATCACTGGCTTGCCGTGTAGGGGAAGTCGGCCGAATAGTGCGTCAGCTGGTACCAGAGCAGTGCCGCTGTCTCCCGAGCGATTCCGTGTACTTGCGACTCACGTGTGTACACGGCCGGTCCCTGACGCGTCGGCGACGTCCACGCATCCAATCCGGCGTCGCGGGCCATCGTGCGCGTCCGAAGCGAATGCCACGGATCGCTGACCACCGTGATCGACGACAACCCGCGACTGTCCAACTCTGCGGCGACGGCCTCGATGCTGCGCAACGTGTCCGACCCCTCTTCGACTGCCACGATCGACTCGCCCGGCACGCCTTCGTCCATCAGGTAGTTCCGGCCCGACGCGGCTTCGGTGTAGTTGTCACCCACCTGCTTTCCGCCGACGGTGACCACCAGGGGAGCTACTCCGGCGGCGTACAGCGCCCGAGCCTGCTCGAGCCGAGCCTCGAACACCGAGGACGGAATACCGTCGTACTGCGCCGCGCCCAACACGACGATGGCGTCGGACGGGGTCTGATCGTTGACGCGCGCCACCTGCCAGACCCGCACCGCAGTGCCCGCCACCAGCAGCAACCCCACCAAGACCACGCCGGCCACCAGACGTCGCAGCCACCGTGCGAGAGTTCCGCCGAAGCCGAGTCGCGCCGGTTGCTGCGAACCGGCGTGGTAGTCCCCGTAGTCGTCGTAGTAGTAGTCGGTGCTCACCCGCCCGAGTCTGCCAGCACACGACCCACCACCGCGCCCGGCGCGCCTTCTTACAACCAACCGTTGTCCTCGGCGATGCGCGCTGCTTCCGCTCTGGTCGTCGCACCGGTCTTGCCGATAGCTGCGGACAGGTGGTTGCGCACCGTGCCCTCCGACAGGTGCAGGGTCGCCGCGATGGCGCCCGCGGTGGTGCCCGTCTTCGCCGCGAGAAGAACGTCGCGCTCTCGTGCCGTCAGCGGCGACGTTCCCGCGGTCAGCGTCTCGGTCGCCAACGCGGGGTCGATCACGCGCAACCCGGCGTGCACTCGGCGGACCGCCTCTGCGAGCTGACGCGCCGGGGTGTCCTTGACGACGAATCCCCCGGCCCCGGCATCGATCGCTCGGCGTACGTACCCCGGCCTTCCGAACGTGGTCACCACCAGCACGCGGCACGTCGGCAGGGCAGCGCGCAGCAGCGCGGTGGTGGCGATACCGTCGCCGCCGGGCATCTCGACGTCGAGCAGTGCGACGTCCGGACGATGTTCGAGCGCCGCCGGCACCACGTCGTCGCCCCGGCCCACCTCGGCGACGACCTCCAGATCTCGCTCGAGACTCAGCAACGCCGCCAACGCTCCCCGCACCAGCGCCTGATCGTCGGCAAGCAGCAACCGGATGGTCATGGCGCCGCCACCGTCAACACGAAACCGCCCTTCGGCCCGCGGGCAACGCGTACCGACGCACCGACCGCGTCCGCTCGATCGGTGAGGCCACGCAGTCCCGAACCGGAGGACGTGCCCGACGGGCCGACCCCGTCGTCGGAGATCGTGATTCGGCGAGGCTCGAGAACGACATCGCAGCGCGTTCCGTGGCTGTGTCGAACCGTGTTGGTCACTGCCTCGCGCAGCGCCCAGGCGAACAGATCACGGTAATCCTGCTGAACATCCGCGGCGCTGCCGCGGATCTCCAATGTCATTCCAGCGGCTTCTACCGCGCTCCGAACACCACGCACCTCGGTGTCGAGCCGCAGCTGCCGCAGACCGCCGACAGTGGTACGGACGTCGGCCAGAGCAGCGCGAGAGAGGCTTTCGAGGTCGGCGATCTCGCGGGCGGCACGGGCAGGATCGAGTTCGAGCAGCCGTCCGGCCAGTTCGGCTTTGACAGTGATGACGGTGAGGGAATGACCCAGGATGTCGTGCACGTCGCGGGCGACGCGTTCACGCTCCTCGACGACGGCGAGTTCGGACAGCCGGCGCCTGGCCTGATTCAACTCGATGTTGCGCACCACCAGTTGTCCGACGCCCCACGCCGCGAAGGCTGCCACGAGAAGCGAGAAACCCGCGGCATCGTCCTTGGTCCAGCCGGTCACGATCCGCGGGAGAAGCTCCACCGCCACGAAATTGAGCAGAAGAACGGCCACCCCTTCCCGAGGTGGGAGGGTCATCACGCCCAGCACCGCGATGAAGACGCATCCCGTCAGTACCGAGTCACCCGCGGCCGGGGCGGCGGGAACGAGAAGAAGCGACATCGCCACGATCGTGATCCACGACGACGACGCACGGGCACCGCTCTCGGCGTGCAGTCGGCCACGAAAATCGCGGAAACCCAGCAGGAAAACGGCCGCGAACGTGACGAGGGCCAGCCCAGCGATCACCTGCCAGTGCCGAGGGCCGTCGTAGGACCAGAGCGCACGGAAGGGATAGAAGAGGTACACGAGCCAGGCTGCGCTGAACAACCATCCGCGTCGCATGCTGTTGCGGAGGCGTGCACCGTCGCTGTCCCCCTCCGGCACGTCCGGAATCGGTCCGAGCAACACCTGCGACCGCAGCACCCGCCACAGCGTCGCCCGGCGCGAGGTGTGCTCGTCGGGCGTGGCGACGGTGGACCTGATCACCGTCGCCACGCTAGACCTCGACTCCGTCATACGCGCGCAGTGTCCTTGCGGAACATCGTCATCGCCCCCACTACGAAGATCGTCGTCCACACCGCGACATTGACCAGCGCTTCGGCCAGCGACGTCCAGGAAGTGTCGCCCAGCGGCGCACGCGCCAGCGTCGCGACTCCGTAGGTGGGAACGAACTTCGCCACCGTCTCGAACCACCCGCTGGCCGGGACGAAAAGCCCACCGGCGAAGGCCAGAACGGCAAGGCCGGGGCCCAGAATTTGCATCACGTTCTCCGACGGCAGCAGGTAGCCCATGAACAATCCGAACGCGGCGAACACGATCGAGGTCCCCCATGCCAGCGCGAAGCACTCCACCCACGCCGCAGCAGGCAGTTGTGCACCTGTCACAGCACCGACGGCGAACACTACTGCGACGGAGACGAACCCCAGAGCCATGGCCACGAGGACCTTCACGGCAACGTAGGCGGTGGGGGCAAGCGGCGTCAGCCTGAGCTGTCTGCTCCACCCGAGCCCACGCTCGATGGACACCATCGCGCCGCCGCTGGTCGTCGCGAGCATCGCACCGTAGAGCGCCATGCTGATCATGATGTAGCCGGTGACGTTGCCCGATCCGGCCGATTGCGTTTTCAGGTCCTCCTGGAGCCCGAAGATCAGGAAGAACACCGGCGGGACCACGAGTGCGAAGATGATCGAGCGTCGATTTCGCAAAATGCGCCGCATCTCGAGGGCGAGGAAGCCCGCGTTGAAACCCCCATGGGCAGGCAGCGTACGAGTGGGTGCGGACGGCTCGGTGGTGGTCATGCGTTGCTCCTGATCGTGTCGGTGGGGAGGTTGTGGGATGTGAGCGTGAGGAAGGCGTCTTCGAGAGTGCGAGCGACGATCTCGACGTCGCGGGCGGCAGTATGGGTGAACAGGTAACGCGCAACGGCATCCGAGTCGGCCGCGTGCAGTGTCAGTCGGTCGCCGTGGATCTCGACGTCGTCGACTCCCGGGATCGACAGGAAATCGGCTTGATTGGCTCCGGGCAGAACGGCGGAGACCTTGCGCCCCGATGCGACGTTCTTGATCTCGGCGGCACTGCCGTCCGCGACGATCCGGCCAGATCGGACCAACACGATCCGGTCCGCGTAGGCGTCGGCCTCGTCCAGATAGTGCGTCGCGAACATCACTGTCCGACCGCGAGAGGCGTCCTCCTGCATCGCTCCCCAGAACTCGCGTCGACCTTCGACGTCCATTCCGGTAGTGGGCTCGTCGAGCACGATGAGATCCGGGTCGGGGAGCAACGCGAGCGCGAAGCGCAACCGCTGCTGCTGCCCGCCCGAGCACTTGCCCACCATGCGACCGCCGATGTCGGCGATGCCGGCGCGGGCGAGCACCTCCGAAACCGGACGCGTCGACGAGTACAGAGTGCCGATCAGCCGGACGGTCTCCTCGACAGTGATGTCCCTCAGCAGCCCCCCGCTCTGCATCACGGCCGAGACGCGTCCGGTGGCGACCGCATCCTGCGGGGTGCCACCGAACAGTGTCACGGTGCCCTCGTCGGGACTGCTCAGACCGAGCAACAGGTCGATGGTGCTGGTCTTGCCGGCGCCGTTGGGCCCGAGAAAGGCGACGATCTCGCCGGGGTGCACGACGAGGGACAGATCGTCGACGGCCAGAACCCGGCTCCCGCGCGGGCCGGGAAAGGACTTGTGCAGGTGATCGAGGTGAATCGCTGGAGTGGTCATGACAGCAACGATGCTCGGTTCGGGCCCCTGGTTCCCGGGCGGAGCGTCACGACTTGGCCATGACAGTTGTCACGGATGTACGGGTGTGCGCCAGGCCGGTAGGTTCCCACCATGATCCGAGTTCGACTGCTCCTGCGCGCCGTCTGCGCCGCACTCCTGATGGTTCTGGCGCTCGTGCTTCCGGGGCTCACCGCTGTCGCCGAAGAGCCGTTTCGTGTTCCTGATCAGGTCACGGATCTGGCCGGCGCTCTGGACGGCGGTGAGGTGTCGGAGGTGCAGTCGGCCGTCGATACGCTCTACGACCAGCAGGGTCTGCGCCTGTGGGTCGTCTTCGTCGATGATTTCTCGGGACAGGCCGCCACGTCGTGGGGCTCGGAGACGGCATCGGTAAGCGATTTCGGTGATCGCGACATTCTGATGGCCGTCGCCATCGATGCTCGGTCCTACACGCTGAACGTTCCGCAGGCCGCTGCCGCGATCTCCGACTCCGAGATCTCCGAGTTGGAGCAGGCATCGATCGAACCCGCACTGCGCGAGGAGAACTGGGCCGGCGCCGCGACCAACGCAGCGACGGGCCTGAACAAGGCTGCGTCCACGTCCGGGTCGGGATCGGCCGGATTGTGGGTCGCGGTCGGCGTCCTGGCGATCGTCGTCGTCGGAGCGTTCGCATTCAGCCGTGTGCGCACAAAGCGTCGCCGTGCCGAGGCGATGGCCACCGCGGAGAATCTGGACGGGAGCAATCCCGCGGCATTCGCCGCTCTCCCCGTCGACGTCCTCGACGAGCGCGCCCGCACGGTGCTCGTCGAGACCGACGACGCCATCCGGGCCAGCGCCGACGAGCTGTCGGCGGCGACCGACGAGCTGGGCGAGGCAGCGGCGCGGCCGTTCACCGACGCGCTGGCCGATGCCCGGCGCGCACTGTCCGATGCGTTCGCGACCAGGCAGCAGCTCGACGACGACATACCGGAGACGCCGATCGAGCGTCGACGAATGATCACGTCGATCATCACCTCCTGCAGCCAAGCGGACGACCGGTTGGACGACAAGGTCGCGGAGTTCGACGAAATTCGCAATCTGCTCATCGATGCGGACAACCGGTTGGACACGCTCACGCGCGGCCAGGTCGAGCAGACTGCGAGGCTCGCACCGTCGGCCGCGACGTTGGCGACCCTGCGACAGAATTACGACGCATCGGTGCTGGCTCCCGTGGCGAACAACGTGGAGCTCGCCACGGAGCAACTGGAACTGGCGGACTCGAGCATCGACTCCGGCCGCGAAGCCGCCGCACAACCGGTGGGGCATCAGGGCCCCGTCGTGGCGGCGGTGCGCACGGCGGAAACTGCCCTGGCCCGCGCTCGGTCCCTCCTCGACGCCGTCGAGCACGCGGACTCCGAC
>JBASAM010000097.1:0-8624 GCA_049650605.1 Rhodococcus sp. (in: high G+C Gram-positive bacteria)
CATGCCCGCGTTCCTTGCTGTCCTGGATGCCTGAGAACACCCAGCTCACAAGGGCGCGGGCCCTTTTTCAATCACCGACACGGCAACGGCGTCGATCGACACCCGCCCCTACCAAGTGCGAAGAGCCGCCAAAGTCATCGGTGTGACCGTGGCAGCGGCCGTCGGCGGCTTCTTGTTCGGCTTCGACAGCTCCGTGATCAACGGCGCCGTCGACTCGATCCAGGGCAGATTCGGGCTCGGCGACGTGCTCACCGGCTTCACGGTGGCCATCGCACTCCTCGGCTGCGCCGCCGGCGCCTGGTTCGCCGGCGGGCTGGCAGACCGGTGGGGCCGCAAGAAAGTGATGATGTTGGGCTCCGCGCTCTTCATCATCTCCTCGATCGGATCGGGGCTGGCGTTCAGCGTCCCCGACCTCATGCTCTGGCGTGTGCTGGGCGGTCTGGGCATCGGCATCGCATCGGTGATCGCACCGGCGTACATCGCCGAGATCTCCCCCGCCCGGATGCGCGGCAGCCTCGCCTCACTTCAGCAGCTGGCCATCACCATCGGCATCTTCGCGGCATTGCTGTCCGACGCCGTGCTCGCGAACACCGCCGACGGTGCGTCGAACGATCTGTGGATGGGACTCGAGGCGTGGCGATGGATGTTCCTCGTCGGCGTCATTCCCGCCATCGTGTACGGCGTTCTGGCCATGCTGATCCCGGAGTCGCCGCGCTACCTCGTCGGCAAGCACCTCGACGAGGAAGCTGCCGAGGTGCTGGCGAACATCACCGGTGAGAAGCACCCGAACGAGCGCATCCACGAGATCCGGCTGACGCTGCGCAAGGAGCAGCGCTCGTCGTTCGCCGACATTCGCGGACCACGCTTCGGGCTGCAGCCCCTGGTGTGGGTGGGCATCATCATGGCCGTACTGCAGCAGTTCGTCGGCATCAATGCGATCTTCTACTACTCCACAACCCTGTGGAAGTCGGTGGGCTTCACCGAATCCCAGTCGTTCACCACCTCGGTGATCACCTCCATCATCAACGTCGCGATGACGTTCGTGGCCATCCTGTTCGTGGACCGCGTGGGCCGCCGGAACCTGCTGATGGCCGGGTCGATCGGCATGTTCGTCGGCCTGATGTTGGCGGCCGTCGCCTTCTCGCAGCAGATCGGCACCGGGGACGACGTCTCGCTGCCCGAACCCTGGGGCGTGGTGGCACTGGTGGGCGCCAACCTGTTCGTGATCTTCTTCGCGTCCACCTGGGGACCGATCATGTGGGTCTTGCTCGGTGAGATGTTCCCCAACCGGATGCGCGCCATGGCCTTGGGGATCGGTACGGCCGCGAACTGGATCGCCAACTTCGTGATCTCGCTGCTGTTCCCCTCGCTGACCGAGACGGTGGGTCTGACCATCGTCTACGGCGGGTTCGCGTTCTTCGCCGCCGTGTCGTTCTTCTTCGTCAAGGCCAAGATCCCCGAGACCAACGGCATGGAGCTCGAAGACATGAAGTAGCTCCGACTGTTCATCGGCCTCCTGTTCGTCAGCGAGCGGGAGGCCGATGTTATGGTCGGCACGTTCTGACACGGGGTGCTTCGCGTCGCGAGGCTGAGACCACACCCGAGAACCTGATGCAGGTAATTCTGACGAAGGGATGTCACGGCCATGACGCCGTACGATAATGCGGTCGACTCTGCTTCCACCGCGGACGCAGCCGACCACGCACGTTTCACCACCCACCTCTGGGATCGCACTGCCGGGCTTCGCGCCCGCATCGACGATCTCGAATTCCTCACTCGACTCGGTGACGGCACGCTGCCCGTCGCGTCCTTCCGCACGTACATCGAGCAGGACGGCCTGTACCTCGAGGGTTACGCCAAGGCCTTGGCGATTCTGGCCCCCCGAGCGGTCGACCCCGAGGCGGGAGCCTTCTGGGCAACGTCCGCCGCAACAGCGGCCACCGTCGAGAAGTCGCTGCACACAAGCCTTCTCGCCGATGCGGCCCTGGGCGGGCCATCCGACGCCGTACCCGGCCACAGTCAGGCGTGCCTGGGGTACGTCTCGTTCCTGACGGCAACGGCCGCGACGGACACCTACGCCGTGGGCGCCGCTGCGGCCCTGCCGTGCTTCTGGATCTATGCCGAGGTGGGACGCGGACTGGCTGCATCGGCACGCGCCGTGCTCGACGCCGATCCGAACCATCCGTACGCGCGGTGGGTCACCACGTACGACGCCGAGGACTTCCAGACGTCCGCCGCGAAGGCGCGGGCACTTGTCGACGAGGCCGCCGCGGTCGCGGGCGAGGCCGAGCGCAACCGCATGGTCGACGCGTTCGTTGTCGCGATGCGCTACGAACTGCTGTTCTGGGACACCGCCCTGAACGCTCAGCCCTGGCCGTCGGCATGAGGCGCACCGCGGCAGTGCTCGCCGCCGTCGTCGTCGCAGCCGGTTCGCTCGCCGGGTGCTCCTCTGGTGCGTCCGACGACAACACGATTCGATTCGCGCTCGACTGGACGCCGAACACCAACCACACCGGCCTGTTCGTGGCGCAGCAGGAGGGCTACTTCGCCGACGCGGGGCTCGATGTCGAGATCCTGCCGTACAACTCGACCTCGCCCGACACACTGATCGATTCGGGCAACGCGGAGTTCGGCATCAGTTTCCACAGCTCCGCCACCTACGCGCGGGCCGCCGGGGCGAAGGTGAAGTCCGTGATGGCACCGCTGCAGCATTGGGCCACCGGTATCGGCGTCCGCGCCGATCAGCCGAACATCACCCGCCCCAAGGATCTCGACGGCAAGATCTACGCCGGGTTCGGCGACGCCGGCGAGGAAGCCACACTCGAGGAGGTGATTCGCGGCGACGGCGGCACGGGCGACTTCCAGACGGTGGTGCTGGGCACCTCCGCCTACGAGGCGGTCTACTCCGGCACAGCGGACTTCACCGTCTCCTACTTCGCGTGGGAAGGCCTCGAAGCCGAGCGCGCGGGAACTCCGATGACGTACTTCGACTACACCGACTACGGCTTCCCCGACTCCTACGCCATCGTCGTCAACGGCGGCGAGGACTGGATGGCCGCGCATCCAGACCAGGCCCGCGCGTTCGTGCAGGCTCTGCAGAAGGGTTACCGCAAGGCCGTCGACGATCCCGATGCGGCCGCACAGGACCTGATCGACGCCAACCCCGGTGCGTTCAGCGACGAGGGTCTGGTGTTCGAGAGTCAGAAGATGTTGGCGGACAGATACATGCTGGACGCGAACGGCAGAGTCGGCACGCAGACGCTCGAGCAGTGGTCCGGTTACTCCAAGTTCCTGTACGACGCGGGTGTCCTGGCCGGACCGGACGGCGCACCGCTGACCACCGAGCCCGACTGGTCCACCTACTTCACCGATGAGTACCTCGATCAAGGCTGACCGCGCGCGGCAGCTGATTCCAGCGCTGGTGCTCGCCGCGGGGCTCGTGCTGTTCTGGCAGATCTACGTCGTGGTGCGTGAGGTGTCGCCGAGGGTGCTGCCCTCCCCGGCACGGGTGGTGTCACAGGGTTGGGCGAACCGGGATGTCATTGCCGGTCACGCGCTCTCGACCATGCAGGTCACTCTGCTGGGATTCGCGGTGTCGCTCGCCGTCGCGTGGATCATCGCCACCTGCGTCGACTTCTCGCCGTGGCTGCGGCGGGCCGTAGTGCCGCTACTGGTGGTGTCGCAGACCCTGCCCATCATTGCTGTCGCCCCGCTGATGATCATCTGGTTCGGCTTCGGGATCCTGCCGAAACTGGTCGTGGTCGCGCTGGTGACGTTCTTCCCGATGACGTTGGGTCTGATCGAGGGATTCAGATCCGCCGACCCCGCGTCGGATGCGTTGCTGCGCAGCATGGGTGCCTCGCGTAGGCAGCAGTTTCGCTACGTCAGACTCCCCTCGGCCCTGCCCCGGTTCTTCACCGCACTGCGCATCGGCATCACCTACGCCGTCGTGGGTGCGGTGTTCTCCGAATATGTCGGTGCCACATCGGGTCTGGGTATCTACATGGCGCAGCAGAAGAACTCGTTCCGCACCGACCTGGTGTTGGCCGCGGTCCTCGTCACCGCCGTGGTGAGCATCGCGCTGTTCCTCCTCACCTTCGTGGTGGAAAGACTCGTCGCGCCCTGGTCGATATCGTCACGGGCTGTGACGCGATGACGACCGTGGTGACGCTCGACGGTGTCGTGAAGGCGTACCCGGGAACACCGGTGCTCGGCGGCATCGACCTGTCGGTGGCAGAGGGGCAGTTCGTGTCCGTCATCGGGCCAAGCGGGTGCGGCAAGAGCACGCTCTTCACGTTGCTCGCCGGACTCGATTCTCCGGACAGCGGCGTGGTGTCCGCGCCGCGGTGCGCCTACATGCCGCAGAAGGATCTGCTGTTCCCGTGGCGGACGGTGTTGGCCAACACTGCACTCGGCCTCGAGGTCCACGGCGTCGACAAGGCCGAGGCACGCCGGCGAGCACGCGCATTGTTCCCCGTGTTCGGGCTCGACGGATTCGAGGACGCCCGGCCCGACGCACTGTCCGGCGGGATGCGCCAACGTGCGGCCCTGCTGCGCACCGTCGTTCAGGGGCGCGAGGTGCTCCTGCTGGACGAGCCGTTCGGGGCATTGGACTCGCTCACCCGCACCGCGATGCAGGACTGGCTGCAACAGGTGTGGGAGCAGTATCGGTGGACGGTCCTGATGATCACCCACGACATCCGGGAAGCGATACAGCTCTCCGATCGCGTCGTCGTGATGTCCCCTCGACCGTCGACGGTCACGGCGGACCTGACGATCGATCTGCCGCGCCCCCGCCGGGCGGAGGCCTCGACGACGCCGGAGTTCGCGGCGTACGAACGTGAACTTCTCGCCGCGCTTCGGCTGGGGTGGTCCCCCGAGTAGATTCGCGGACATGGCCGATACAGACACACCCCGCGTGGAGCATCACTCCGACCGGCAGCGATTCGAGATCCTGGTCGACGGCGAAGTCGCCGCGTACGCCGAATACCGGCAGTCGGATCCGACGGTGCGGGACTTCGACCACACGGTCACGCTGCCGCAGTTCCGAGGCCGGGGCCTGGCGGGAATCCTGGTGGGGCAGGCGCTGGACGACACCCGTGAGGCAGGGATGAAAGTCATTCCTACCTGCTCGTACGTGCACCACTTCATCGACAAACACGACGAGTACGCCGACCTGACCGTGTAGCGACGAGGCGTTCGTGTCGGTGGCCCGCGTTACGGTCCCGGGCATGAACGAGGAGAACACCGTCGACGCGACATCGGATGCCGCGTGGAGCGAGTTCCGCGCACTGCTCGCCGACCATCTCGACGCCCTGCCGGAGGGCCATTCGTTGGTTCTGGCCTGCCCCCACACGGCCGCAGATCCCTTTCCACCGTGTGTCCAGTTCTACGGGTGGGACGCCGCGACGGTGCGCTGCGAGATTCTCTCGGACGAGTTCCTCGCACCGCATCGTCGGTGGACGGAGGAGGGCCGCGCGCTTCTCCGTACGTTCGGTTTCTCCGAGCCCACACCGTCCTCGTCAGCAGTAGCGAACGACGTCGCGGTCAACTGGTACCTGGACTCCGCCCGTAGCTATGCCGACAAACTGGCCGACGCCGCGGTACGCGTGGTGCGCACGGTCTGGGGTGTGCCGCACCCGTCGTTCGTCGAACTCGGCGGGGACATGTCGGGTCCTGTCGTGGAGCACCGAACGGCCGAGACGTCGATGGTAGAGATCGACGAACCGGACCCGTTCGATGCAGACCCGTTCGACACGTTTCGGCCGGTACGCACATCCGGTGACGCGCAGCGATGCACCCTGATCGAGCACACCCTCCAGCATCTGCTGGGCTTCGTGCCGCAGCCGGACGACGACGGCGACTATCCGTTTCGCCTGGGGCCCGCATGGCTTTACGTGTGCCCCACTCCGGAGGCACCGTTCGTGCAGATCCTTGCGCCGTTGGCGGCCGGTGTCACCGACACCGCGCGGGCACTGATGGCGATCAACACCGTCAACCGTCGGTGGCCCCACGTCAAGGTGCTGCTGGACGAAGACCGCGTGATCGCGACGATCGACGTCACCGTTGTCCCGTTCGTTCCGCAGCACATCGTGGACATGCTGGCGGTGATGGAGAAGTTCATGATGGAGGCGTCGGAAGCCTTGGTGGCCGCCCTGGGCGCGCGGCCGTACCTCGACGCGCTCGGAGATCCGACGGTCCCCCATTCGGACGTGCACGACCCCGACTTCGACGGTGAGGGGGCCGACGCGGCCATTCCGGACGAGTTGTGCGCCATTGCTGAATGGGTGTGGGAAGGCGGACCGGATCTTCCCGTCGACGAGGTGCTCGACCGGTGCGGGCATGACCGCACGCGGATCGCCGCGTTCCTCGACATCTCACGTGAGTGCGAGCTCACGGCCCTGGGCAGGACGCTCGACGACGCGGACCCACGTAGGGCGGCGTCGGCGGGCCTGGATGCGCGTGTGTGGCGAGCGACGTCGGCGCTGCTCACGTCGGCACATCGGCGCCTGGCCGCGGACCGCGCCGGGGAATCGTCCGGTGCGCAACTCGATCTGTTCGGCACGGATCTGGCGGGCGGCGCGGGGGACAGTCTCTTCGACTGAGGAGACTGCGCCCCCGGTCGGCGGGATAACCTTCGAGACGTGGTGGTTCTTCCTCGGTACGGCAGCGACAGTCTGTCCGACCTCATGCCGTCCGTTCTCGCAGCCTTGGGCGTTGCCGGCCAGCGCGACACCGTGAACCTCGGCCTGGCGGGCGTTCGTCGAGTGTGCGTTCTGCTTGTCGACGGACTGGGCGCACTGCAACTCGCGGAGCACAGTGCCGCCGCGCCCGTTCTGTCGTCGCTCCCCAGCCGCTCGGCAACGGCGACGTTCCCCTCGACCACCTCCACCAGCCTGGCGTCCTTGGGTACCGGCAGCGCTCCCGGTGCCCACGGGGTGGTCGGCTATCTCACCGCCGTCCCCGGATTCGACCGGCCCATGAATCCTTTGCACTGGCGCTTGCACGGCCAGGGCCCGAAAGTCGATCTACTGGCCCAGCTACCGCCGGAAACGTTTCAGCCCCACCCCACTGTCTTCGAACGCGCTGCGGCGGAGGGGATCTCGGTGACGCGCGTCGCGCCGAGCTACCAGCGCGAGTCCGGTTTGACGCGCGCCGTCCTGCGCGGCGGCGAGTTCGCCTCATCGGTCTCCGCCGGGGATCTGGTTGCGCAGACCTCCCGCGCACTGCGAATCGGAACCCGCTCGATGGTCTACTCCTACTGGTCCGAGCTGGACTTGACGGGTCACGTTCGCGGACCGGACTCCGATTCGTGGACATACGAACTGGCGCACGTCGATTCGATCGTCGCGGGAATACTCGCCGAGCTACCCGACGACGCGGCGCTGATCGTCACGGCAGATCACGGCATGGTCCAGGTGGGATCTCGAATCGACCTCGACGCCAACGACGCGCTCACCAACGGGGTCCGGATGATTGCCGGCGAGCCCAGAGCCCGGCACGTGTTCACCGAGCACGGCACCACGTCCGACGTACGCGCGATGTGGAGCGAGACACTGGGACCGGAGTATCTGATCGTCGAGCGTGACGACGCGATCGAGCGAGGCTGGTTCGGCCCGACGGTTCGCTCGTCCGTCGCCGATTGCATCGGCGACGTGATCGCGCTGGCGATGGGAGACGGTGCGCTGATCAGACGCGGTGCCGAGCCCAACCAATCGGCCCTGCTCGGCCATCACGGATCGCTCACCGACGTCGAGATGCTGGTGCCGTTGCTCGTGTCCCGGTCCTGAGCTCAGTATGCGGGTGTGACCTGGAAGGGGCGGCCGAACTGGGTCCGCACACCGTCGGAGTAGAGCACCGAATCGGGTGGCCGGGACGCCAGCTCTCCGAGGCCCGCTACCCGGATCAAGTCGTCGTCGCACCGCACCAGGGTCGCGTCGCGCAGCGGCCAACGACGGTGGGTGTTGGGCACGAAGATCGGGCGGCCGAAGACCGAGGTGTGCATCCCCCACCGCGCGGTGAGGAACACCGACACCGGATCGTCGGACATGTCGACCTGCCCCGGAACAACCGCGAAATCGGTTCTCGCCCCGCGGTGCGGCGCCGCGATCCGCGTGCTGCGGTACCCGATCGTTCCGCCGTCGCTCGCCAAGCCGCCAGTGGTGGTGTCGTCGATGTCGATGCGCGACCATCGGTAGCGAACGCCGACCATGTTCGTCGCGAGAACGACGGCGGCGCGGGTGGCCTCGAGTGAGCGGAACACCACCCCACGTCGACCGTCGCCGTCGCGGCTGTACAGACGAACGTTGATCTCGCCGAAGGTGCCGAGGCGCGGGACCGGGTGGCCGTAGCCCAGCCCGGCCCCGACCATCTCGAACCCGATGAGCCCCACCCACGTGGCGCCGTCGTCCGTCGTATCGGGCACGACGCCACGCGGAAGCAGCGGCGCGACTCTTCCGGGATCGCACTTCCAGTGCAGGAACACCAACCGCTCCCAACTGAGGTGTACTACTGATGTGAGACACAGTTTGAAAGGATTGTGCTCATGTCTGCTCGACCTACCTATTCCGATGAGTTCAAGGCTGATGCCGTTGAGCTCGTGGTTTCATCTGGCCGTTCGCCGG
>JBASAM010000098.1:0-4692 GCA_049650605.1 Rhodococcus sp. (in: high G+C Gram-positive bacteria)
GACCGCGACCGACAGCCCGCCCAGCGCGATGAACGCCGCCGGTGCCCTCAACGCTCGCAGGACCGGACGCCACGGCGTGTGAGCCAGCAGTGTCGCCGAGCCCAGCGCGACGACAGTGACGATCACCGCCGTCGGCCAAGGCGGAAGTACCAGCGCACACAGCATCAGACCGAGTGCGAGGACCGCTTTGTCCGCCAGTGCGCGCGTGCGCCAGGCACTCGCCCACGCGGCGTCGTCGATCGCCAGACCCTGCATCTATCGGGACTCGAGCAGTTCGGCACGCAGGGCCTCGAGCTTGCGACGCCCACGAAGCGAGGCGAACACGTAGCCGAGGATCAGCCCGCCCACCGCGGCCTGCAGTGCGAACAAGCCCGACTCGACCTCGCTGGAGGTCGGCGAGAACACCGACTCGAACCACGGCACGTAGTCCGGGTGGTCCTGCTCGATGGTCGCCGTGGCCGCGGAGTCGGTACCGACGAACCGTTCCTGATCACCGCTGCGACCGGCGTCGAGAAACAGTGCGGCACCGACGATCAGCACGATGCCCAGGACGAGAAGCAGATTGACCACCCGGTTCTTACGCATCGAGCACCGCCTTCTTGCGGCGAAGCACACCCAGATCCGTCAGCTCCGGCCCGGCGACGGTGCGCAGAACACGGAACACCAGCACTCCCAGCAGACCCTCGGCGATGGCCAGGGGAATCTGCGTGACGGCGAAGATGGACAGGAACTTGGTGACTGCCCCGAGCACACCACTCTGCGGATCCGGGAACGCGAGCGCGATCTGAACACTGGTGGTGCAGTACGTCGACAGGTCGGCCAGCATCATCGCGAAGAAGACCGACAGCGACAGCGAACCGCCCAGCATGCCGGTCAGACGGAACGCGCCGTAGCCCACCCAGGGACCGACGACGGCCATGGAGAAAGCGTTGGCTCCCAGCGTCGTCAAGCCGCCGTGTGCGAGCAGCAGCGCCTGAAACAGGAGAACCACCGTGCCCAGGAAGGCCATGACCGGTGGCTTGAACAGCACGGCACCCAAACCGGTTCCGGTGGGATGGCTCGAGCTACCGGTGACCGACGGAAGCTTGATGGCAGACAGGACGAACGTGAACGCCCCGGCCGCACCGAGCAGCAGCCTGCTGCGCGGATTCTCCCGGACCTGAATGACGACGGCGCGGGCGCCGTGAATGACGAACGGCGCCGCAGCGCACGTCCAGACTGCCGCGTGAACGGGTGGCAGAAAGCCCTCGGCGATATGCACGAGTGGAACTCCTCAGATTGCGCGTCCGATTCGAGTTGCACGTGTCGGATCGGCGATCTGACTCACGGTTCTGCCGTCCTTTGGAGGAAGCAGCCCGTTCACAGTGGCGCGACCGTCCCGGATTTTCACCGGGTTCCCCGCGCCGACACGTAGCAGGTACTGGTGACCCGCCCCGGTCATACTTGCACACGCTCACCAGGTGAGTTCGTCCCTGCACGCCAGTCCGTGGGCTTCAGGTTCCACCTGCACCGTGGCGTGGTCCAGACCGTAGGCGGAGAGCACCGATTTACCCTGTGCCAACATCACCGACGCGGAGCCGTTCGAGGTGAGGTGCACCGTTGCCACATCCATGCCGGTGGTGAGCGTCCACACGTGTAGATCGTGTACGTCGACGACTCCTGGCATCGCGCGCAGGTCTGCCTCGAGTGCGTCGACGTCGACGTTGGCGGGGCTGGCCTGGGTCAAGATGCGAAGCGACTGGCCGGCCAGTCGCACGGCGCGCGGAACCACCCACAGCGAGATCGCGATACCCACCACGACGTCCGCCCACGTCCACCCGAACACCATCAACAGCACGCCCGCGATCAGCACCCCGACGCTGCCGACGGTGTCTGCGAGCACCTCGAGGTATGCACCCCGGACGGCGATCGAGTCCTTGGAGTCGGCCCGGATCAGCAGCATCACGACGAGGTTGGCCAGCAGTCCCGCGGTGGCCGTGAGCACCAACGGCAGACCGGGGATGTCGGGTTGGTCACCGATGCGGCGGATGGCCTCGACGAAGACGAACACCGCGACACCGAGCAGCAGCACCGCGTTGGCCACGGCGGTCAGCACCTCGGCGCGGTGCCATCCGAAGGTTCGCGCGGCGGAGTTCGATCCGCGCCTGGCCAAGGTGAGTGCCGTCAGGCCCATGGTCATGCCGACGATGTCGGTGAGCATGTGGCCGGCGTCGGCAAGCAGTCCGAGCGAACCGATGATCAGGCCGACCGTCACCTCGAGCGCAAAGAACGCCACCAGCACGAACCACGCGATACCCATGCGTCGAATCCGGCCTGCCCCCGCAGTGTGCGCCGGTGTGTGCGAATGCCCGTGTCCCGCTCCCATTCGAGGAACAATACATGCGTAGTTCTGCATGTGGTCGGTCAGTGTTCTCAGTGCACGTCGGGCGGTATCGCGGGATGCGCGACGGTCGGTGGCAGCGTCGCCATCGCCGAAATGCGGGACAGACCGGCGACCTGCAGGAAGTCGACGATGATGGATCGGATCTGCGCCAACACCACCACTGCGGACAGTCCGGCGTCGCGCATGAGGTCTGCCTGCGCTCCCACCGCGACGTGCCGCAGCACCCGCGCCGCCTCCGCTTGGTCGGGTTGCTCGCCGGGATCGGCCAGCATCATGCGGTTCAGCACATCGGTGGCCTGAGCCAGCTTCTCCACCAGGTCGACCAGACGCGGGTCGAGAATCTCGTCGTCCCGCACCAACGACAGCGACCGTCGCGCCAACACCCGAATGTTGCGCACGGCGTTGTCCAACGGATCCGCCGTGGCGGCCAACATCGCGAGCCGTTGCCGGCTGTTCCAGTACAACGGCGACAGTCGGCTGATCTCCCGGCCGCCCTTGAGATCCGTGCGCATCGTGTCGATGGCGGGCTGCGTCTGACGGGCCAACTTCAGCGCGTTCTCGATAGGAGCGGCGTCGTTGGCCACCAAGCCGTCGGCGACCAACTGCAGCACCCGCCCGGCAGTGGTGATGACGGTGCCGGCGTCCTTGCGAGCACGGCGCACCGGATGGGTCGGAACCAGGGCGACGACGGCGATGCCCACCAGTCCACCGACCAGAGCGTCGACCATGCGGTTCACCCCACCCGCGTCCCCGGGCGGAATGAGGGTCGCAACGAGCACTGCCGACGAGCCTGCTTGCATCGGGATGATGGCACCGCCGTCGAGGAAGACGGCAGTGGACATGGCCAGAGCGACCACCAACGCGATCTGCCACGGCCCCGAGCCGATCAGGGCGATGATCGCGTCGCCGATACCGATGCCGACGGTCACGCCGACAACCAGCTCCACCGACCGACGCGTCCGCGCACCCAACGACACGCCGAGCGACACCACCGCTGCGATCGGAGCGAAGAACGGCGTGGTGTGTCCGACGACATCAGTTGCGACGAACCACGCCAACCCGGCTGCCAGCGCGCACTGCAACACCGGCAACCCGGACACCCTCAGCCTGCGCGACGACGCGGCGAAGCGAGCCGAGCCGCGTGTGCGCAGTCCGAGCTGCGGCGACGGGATACGCGGGGCACCGAACTGCGGGCGCCCGAATCTCGTCATGGGAGATAGGTGGTTCTAGCCGACGCCGAGCGCATCCGCGGCGCGCGGATCGCAGTCCTCGAGCAGATCGAGGCATCGGGCGTATTCATCGGTCTCGCCGATGGACTGCGCGGCGCGGGCCAGCACGGCGACGCAACGCAGGAACCCGCGGTTCGGTTCGTGGCTGTACGGCACCGGCCCGAAGCCTTTCCAGCCGTTGCGGCGCAGCTGATCGAGACCGCGGTGGTAGCCGGTCCGCGCATACGCGTAGGCGGTGATGGTGCGGCCGTCGTTCAGGGCGGCCTCGGCGAGGTAGGCCCAGGCGATGGACGCGGTGGGATGAGCCGCCGCCACCTCCTCGGCGGCGGTGTGCGCGAGAAGTGCGGACTCCGCCTCGTCGTCACCGGGCAACAACGTGGGCTGAGGACCGAGCAGATCACCGAAAGAAGTCATGGACGACAGTCTCCCACGGAGCGCGCTCTACCCACTCCTCGCTCGATAGGGTGCAGCGATGACCTCGGACTCCGGCGCATCTTCGACCGACGGGCCCGTGGGGCCGCGTCGGATACCACCCCGAGACGACTCGGTTCAGCCGGCCGCCGTTCCCACCCGTCGACGGCGGCCCTGGATAGTCGCCGTGCTGGTGGCGGTGCTCGTGGTGGTCGCCATCGCGGTGTTCGCGCTGACCCGGAGTGGCAGCGGCACCTCCGACGCCAGCGACGAAGACCGCATCCGCACCACGATCGACACCTTCACCGCGGCACTGGTGGACGGCGATCTGGCGACGCTGCGAACCGTGACGTGCGGGCCGTTGGCCACCTTCTACGAGCGCATCCCCGACGACGACTTCGCCGCCACCCATGAGGCCTCCGTCGCCTCCGGCACCGTTCCGGTGGTGGAAAGCATCGACGCCGTGCAGATCAGCGAGGCCGAGCCACCCGATACGACGACAGCTATCGCGCAAGTGACCGCTTCCACCCAGAGCACGGGGTCGTCCTCGCGCACCTTCGATCTGGCCCTCGACGGCGATACCTGGAAAGTCTGCGCCTGATCCGCACCCCTTTCAGCGCCCCCACAACCTACTGAAGGGCACCTTCAGTCGGATAGATCGACTGAAGG
>JBASAM010000099.1:0-8604 GCA_049650605.1 Rhodococcus sp. (in: high G+C Gram-positive bacteria)
CATGCCCGCGTTCCTTGCTGTCCTGGATGCCTGAGAACACCCAGCTCACAAGGGCGCGGGCCCTTTTTCAATCACCGACACGGCAACGGCGTCGATCGACACCCGCCCCTACCAAGTGCGAAGAGCCACATATGCACGTCAGCGGGAGGACATCATCGTGCTGCTCGTTCGAAACCTGGGTCAAATTTCCGGCGTTGTCGGCCAGCGCTCGGAGCAACTGGGCCGACTTTTCGCCGAACTCGACCGTGTGATCGGGGCCTTCGGAAGTGACGTGGACCAGCTCATCGCGTCACTCAAAGATGTGAACGAGGGGCAGATTCCGCTCCTCGAAGTTCTCGAAGATCTTCGCGGTGTCTACGACTCCGAGTACGGACCCACGGACGACGCGTTCCGCCGGCTGGTGCCGGGTGCACAGCAGATCGTCGACCTGCTCGCGTTGACACCGTCGTTGTTGGGATCGATCGCCGATCAGGTGAGAACGTCTCCCGAGCAGCAGGTCTACGCGTGCGCGGAGGGTTCGACCGACATTCCCGGAATCGGATCGGTTGTCCTGGGCACTCAGCAGCTGGTGGTGTGCCAGTGAGCGCCGTCGCGTCCCGGAGGCAGGGTCTCTGGGGAGTCCTCGGTGTACTGGTGCTGGTCGCCGCCGTCGTCGCCGTCGTGGTGATCTACGTTCTTCCGTTGGGACACAAGACGTATACCGCGTCGTTCGAAAACACCGGTGGTGCTCACGCCGGCGACGACATCCGCATCTCGGGAATCTCGGTGGGGTCGGTGAAGTCGATGGAATTGGTCGGCGACCACGTCGAGATGAGCTTCGAGGTGAAGGAGAACGTGTTCGTCGGTGACGGATCTTCGCTGTCGGTTCGACTGCTGACACCGGTGGGTGGCCGTTACCTGATTCTGGCGCCATCGGGGAAGGAACCGTTGGCCGATTCCGGAATCCCGGTCGAGCACACCAGAATTCCGTTCTCGCTGTCGGACACGTTCGATGCTGTCACCCCCGTGCTGCAGGACTTGGACGGAAAGTCGCTTCGCGAGACGGTGGAAGAGATCGACAAGGCCGTGACGCTGGAACCGGGAGCGCTGCGAAACGTCACGAACAACCTGACGTCGATGACCGCAGCGATCGCCGATCGACAGGACGATCTGAACGCGAGCCTGGACGTCGCCGACGAGTACATCGGCGCGTTGACCAACGATCGTGAGATCCTGCTGGGTCTGCTGAAGCAGCTCGGGGACATCACCGGCAAGCTCGGCGCCGAGCGGGCCTCGATCTCCCAGTCCGCGGAGACGTTGTTCCGCTTGTTCAATCTCCTCCATCGCCCGATCATGGCGCTGGACGAGGGCCTCGGACCGACCATCGAAGAATTGGAAGGTCTCATCGCTGCACTCAAGGACAAGATCGGGTCGATCGACGGGGCGATCAGCGCCAGCCGAGACTTCACCGAAGCGATGTCGGGCTTGCTCGACCCCATCGCCGGCCCCGTGGTCGACCAGAGTGCCGACGTGATCACCGGAACCCGGTTGTGCGTTCCCGTCCCCGGAAAGGTGTGCTGAGATGTTCACTCGCGGAAGGACCGCACTGGCCCTGTTCATGGTGGTTGCGATCGCCGGTCTCGGTACCGCTGCGTCGTCGGCCGCGGGCCTCGTCGGCACGCCGTCCTCGGAGGTGTGCGCCGACATGACCGACTCGGTGGGGCTGTACGAGGGTAATCACGTCACCCTGCTCGGCATACCGGTCGGTGAGGTCACCGGAATCGAGACCCGCGGAGATCATGTTCGGATCACCATGTCGGTCGAGGATTCGGTGCGGTTGCCCGCGAACATCGGAGCAGTGACGATGTCGGACTCGATCGTGACCGACCGGCGGGTCGAGTTCACTACTCCGTATACCGACGGTGCGACTTTCGACCGCGGAGAATGCATTCCGTTGGAACGGACTCGGACCCCGATCGGTATCAGCGACACTCTCGAAGCGGTGAACAAGCTGGGCGCCGAGCTGCTGGGAACCACGAACACGACAGATCCGGAAAACCCCACACCTCCGGAGAAGCAGGTCCTGGGTGACACCCTTCGCTCGTTGAACACGGCCATGGCGGGAAGCGGCGATCAGCTGGGCTCTGCGCTCTCGCAGATTTCCAGTCTCGTCGGCAACCCTGCGGACAAAGACACGCTCGTGCGGCGGATGGTCGACAACCTCGACGTCTTGGGGGCCGTGTTGGTGGATCGGTGGCCCGACATCACGGTCCTGATTCAGAATCTGAAAGAGGGGCTCGGAGCTGCCGGCGACTTCTCGAGCAGATTTGCCGACGGAATCGACTTGACGGTGGACTTCCTGCCGGTGCTGGAGAAGGTCCTGCCCAAGGTCGGGCCGCCGCTGTATCGAGTACTCGACGTCGTGGTCCCGATCGTCGCAATCCTCTTGGACGCGGTCGGCGACATCACATACATCCTGACCCGCGTACCGAAGTTGACCGACAGTGCGCCGGCGACGATCGACCCCGAAGTCAACGCCGCACGGGTCACGTGGAAGCCCCCGATGTTCCAAATGGCTACGGCCATCGGTGATCCCGTGGATCTAGGTATCGTTCAGGGTGTACTCGGATCGGCAGGATGGCGATGAAACGCACTTCCGCAGCATTGATGACGATGGCAACCGCAGTCACCGCGGCGACGGTGTCGGGATGTGGGTTGTCCATCGCGAACCTGCCGGTGCCGGGCAGCTACGTGCCCGGTGACGCGTACACCGTCGACATCGAATTTTCGAGTGTGCTCAACCTCCCGGCCCAGGCGAAGGTCGTTCTCGACGGAGTCGACGTCGGTGTGCTCGACGAGGTCGATCTGGTGGGAAGTACCGCGGTGGCGAAAGTCGACATCGACGGCGCGGTCGAGCTTCCGGCCATGACCAGAGCCGAACTGAGGCAGGGAACGATTCTCGGCGAGATCTACGTGTCGTTGCAGCCACCCGCCGCGGACGCGAGCGGCGGCGGACGGTTGCAGGACGGCGACACCATCCCGCTCGAACGCACGGCTCCCGCGGACAACGTCGAGGACGTTCTCCGTGGTTTGTCCGAGGTGGTCAGCGGGGGTCACATCGTCGATTTTCAGCGCGCGGTGAACAACTTCAACGCCGCGGTGCCGCCGGATCCGGCGACTGTGGATCTGATCAACCAGAAAGCTCGCGAGGGCCTGAACGATCTGGCGACCAACTCCGTGGAGCTCGATCGCATCATCGGGGCCGCGGACACGGTGTTCCAGTCCTTCGCCGATCGCACGGGGGTCATCGACACCATCCTGACCGACGGTCCGGAACGGACTGCCGGCCTGGCTGATTCGCTGCTCGTGGTGGTGAGTGCGCTGATCGATCTCGGCTACATGTCGCGCAGTATCGGCGGCGTGATCAACCCGTATGCGGGAGATCTTCGGTCGGTGATCGCCACCCTCCAGCCGCTCGTGCGCGCGACTGTGACGGCCGATCTGACGGCGCCGATGTTGGCATCGAAAATGGACGCGCTGCTTCGAGAGAAACTCGTTCCGTTCTTTGCGAGCACGCCGAACGTCCGGATCACCTCCGTCTCGGGGGATCCGGGTCCGGAAGGGGATCCCGTGGACCGAGCCGACGAGATGATCGGTGTTCTCCGCTCCATCGGACTCGTTCGATGACCGGCGAATCGGCGGCGCCTGCCAAGAAGCGCGGGAGCATGCGTACGGGCGGGGTTGCAGGCTCGACATTGTCTGCTGTGGCTCTGGTGGTGGTGACGATTTTGGGTGTCGCCTACATCGCGCTCGAGGTCGTGAATGTGGATCCCCGGCGGGATTGGACAGAGATCACCGTGCCGCTCGCGACGTCCGGTGGCCTGCTCGACACGTCGGAGGTGACGCTGCGCGGATCGGCCATCGGTCGCGTGGACCACATCGACGTCGAACGGGGCGGCTTGTCGGTGGTCGTGAGAGTGGACGCTGCACAACCGATTCCGGTGGACACCGAGGTTCGGGTCACGAACCTGTCCGCCGCCGGCGAGCAGTTCATGGACTTCAGGCCGAGAACGGCCTCGGGTCCGTATCTGTCGGACGGCGACACTGTCGCCCCGGCAAACGTCTCGGTCGCGCCCAGCGTCAGTGACACCCTCGCGGTCGCGGAAGCGCTCACCTCGGAAATCGACGTCGACGCCATCGCCGGCATCGTCGATACCGTCGATACCGCGACGCAAGGACGCGAGTCCGACGTCGACAACATCGTCGAAGTCTTGCGCCTGCTTGCGCGCACACTGGCGGACAAGTCGGTGGAGGTGAAGTCGGTGTACAACAGCCTGCAGATCCTGGGCGAGAAAAACTATGCCGACGCCATGGGCCCGCGGTTGGCGGACACGGTGCCGGAGCTCGTGGCCTCGGGCAACGGGCTGGAAAAGCTGATCAATTCTTACGTCGATTACTCCTATGCTGGAGAAACGGTGTGGGATCGTGATCTTGCGCAGTTGGTGCCCAAATTGGACAGCTACCTCAGTCCGCTGCTGCCGAACCTCGGCTACCTCGCCACCGTGCTGAAGCCGGCGACAGCGCCGCTGCGGCCTCTCCGCTTCGACGCGGGGTCGATGGTGACGATGCTCGAGCAGGTGTTTCCGGTCGGTGGTCCGGCCAGAGTGGCCGTCACCGTCCCCGGAAACTGACCGACACCAGATTCGACGCACAATAACGATGCTGTGCACCCGATAGACGAGAAGGTAAAGATGACAACGGATGTCGACCAGGTCAGTGACACGGACGAGCCCGAGACCCCGGTCGAGGCGTCGCCGAAGTCCGATAGGTCACGGCTGCTGATGATCGTGGCGGCCGTGGTCGCCGTCATCGCGCTGGTGGTGGCGATCATCGCGGTCGTGCAGTGGCGTTCGGCAGAATCTGCCCTCGCCGCCGACCGTGCGGCGGCCGCAGACCGGGAGACGGCGGTCGAGACCGCCCGTGCCTACACGGAGCGGTCGTTGACCTACGACCACAACGATCTGGACGGCTTCTTCGCGGGCGTGCAGTCGGGCACCACCGACGAACTCGGTCAGCGGTTCGAGGGCGTTCGCGAGGTGTTGAGTCAGATCATGACCGAGTCGCAGGTGGTGGCTACGGGCACGGTCAATGCGGCAACGGTGACCGGTGAGAGCGAGAACGCATACACGGTCTCCGTGTTCGCCACGCAACGCACGCAGAATCTGCAGCAGCCGGAGCCCGGCGACGTTCCCACTCTGCTCACCGTCACCGTCGAGCACACCGACGACGACGAGTGGCTGGTCTCCGACTACTCCGCCGACCTGGGCGCGCAGTAGTTTTCAGACGTTGTGCGTCGTCACCGGTCAGCGTGAACGCCGACCGGTGACGAACTGCGCTGCGCCATGGATGCGTTGTTCGACACGGTCGAACCCGCGCTGGGTCAGCACCTTCGTGAAGTCGTCGCGCCCGAAGATTTCGAGTCCGACGGTCCGCCCGGCGAGAGCCGCGCCCAGTCCGACGGGTGCCGGTCCGCGGCGTACCGAGGTCATCAGCGCGATGCGGCCACCGGGCCGAAGAACTCGTATCAGTTCGTCGAGAACGCGGAACGGCTCGGGGACCAGATACAGAGCGGCGTAACAACACACGGCGTCCACGGATTCGTCCTCGAACGGGAGCGTGCGCGCATCGGCGAGTACGTAGGCGATGTGGTCGTGGTCCTCGGTGTCCTCGGCGGCCCGCGCGATCATCGGGTCGGATGCGTCGACGCCGACCACCAGCGGATCGTTCCCCTGAGTCCCCGTCATGGTGCGAGCGATGGAACGCGTGAAATTCCCGGGGCCACACGCGACATCGAGGACGACGGACACGTCGTGGTCCGTCAGGCCGAGATCCGCGACCGCGAAGGCGAGTTCCTGCTCGACGGTTGGGCCGCCGAAGCCCATCCACAATCGGAACAACGGACGCCACGCGGCCTCGTAGATGGTCGCGAGCGGTGCGAAATTCATGAGCCGACCGGCCGCCGACGTGGGGTTGTCGGGTGCGGACGTCGGCGTGCGGACATCGAGAACCGAGGGGTGCGGCGAGGACGTTCGCATGCCTTTCGGCATGAGTGCTCGGACGCGGCGCACTGCGGGGGTGTCGTCCATACATCCACGTTAGTCGTCGGTCGTGTGCTGATCGAAGCCACTCTGATACCTGCGGTATGTGATACTGGCGGTAGTGTGGAATGTGCAGGTTGGGGAGGCGGAAGCTCGTGACGAACGTAGTCGACAGGGTCGGTGTGATCACCGGAGCAGGTTCAGGGATCGGGCGGGCGTTGGCGCTCGACCTGGCCGGCCGAGGTACTCGTCTCGCGCTGTCGGATGTCGACGAGGCTGCGGTCACCCGTACCGCGTCGATGTGCGAGAAGCGCGGCGTCGAGGCGGTCGCCTACGGTCTCGACGTCGGTGACCGTGAGGCCGTGGCCACCCACGCCGACGAGGTCGTCGACCGATTCGGCGGAGTGCACCTGGTGTTCAACAACGCAGGAGTCGCACTGGACGCCCCTGTGCTGGACATGGAATGGAAAGACTTCGACTGGCTCGTTCGGACCAACTTCTGGGGTGTCGCGCACGGCACCAAGGCGTTCCTGCCCGCGCTGATCGAGTCGGGTGGCGGTCACCTCGTCAACATCTCGAGTGTGTTCGGGCTGGTGGGTGTGCCCGGACAAAGTGCGTACAACGCATCGAAGTTCGCGGTCCGTGGGTTCACGGAGGCCCTGCGGCAGGAGATGAAGATCGCCGGACATCCGGTGGGAGTGACGTGCGTGCATCCCGGCGGAGTCAAGACCAGCATCGTCGGGCACGCCCGCGGTATGGACAGTCGAGGCGCTCCGGACGAGCGCGACGAACAGTTCCACCGCATCGCTCGTACGACTCCGGAGCGGGCCGCAGCGGTGATTCTGGCCGGTGTCGAACGAAACATGCCGCGTGTACTGATCGGGCCGGACGCGCGACTGTTCGACGCCGTCGCTCGCGTCGTGGGTCCGAGGTATCAGGACATCTCGGCGTCGCTGGTGAGGCGATTCGGGCCTGCTGTCGAGGCGCGAACCCGTCGGTGAGATGCGTTCGATCATGGCAGGGTTAGTGTGACGGAACCGATTCGATCGAATCGGTCACTCGATGGGGAGGACGCACAACATCATGGCTGGATTACAGGTGCCCACGGTCGCTGGGATCGTGTTGGCTGCAACAGGTGCGGCGCATTTCGTGGTTCCCGACGCGTTCAAAGCGATCACCGAGCCGGCATTCCCCGAGGACACCAAGACCTGGACCTACCGTAACGGCGCGTCGGAATTGGTCATCGGCACCGCGATCGCAGTTCCGGCCACCCGCAAGATCGGGTTGGTGGCACTGGCAGGATACGTCGGATTCCTGGGGTACCGCGCCGTTCTTGCTCGGTAGTACCTGATTGCCTCGGCGAACCCCTGCAGCACCGGTGCAGGGGTGTTCGCCGCAAAACGGACAATGGTTTACGAGTCAACGATGCACGGGTAGACATATGCCTATGTCCACAGCAACCGCATACACCGCCACTGCCCCCGACGCTCCTCTCGAGAAGACCACGATCGAGCGTCGTGAGCTCGGACCCCACGACGTTCTGATCGACATCAAATTCGCCGGCATCTGCCACAGCGACATCCATACCGCCCGCAACGAGTGGGGTGGCACCACCTACCCGGTCGTGCCGGGACACGAGATCGCCGGCATCGTCGCCGAGGTGGGCTCCGAGGTCACCACACGGAAGGTGGGCGACCGCGTCGGCGTCGGCTGCTTCGTCGACTCCTGCGGCAAGTGCGAAGCGTGCCAGGACGGCGACGAGCAATACTGCACCAAGGGTGTCGTCCAGACCTACAACTCGAACACGTACGAGGGCGAGTTCACCAACGGTGGCTACTCGACCCAGATCGTCGTCACCGAGAGCTTCGTGCTTGGCATCCCCGAAGGCGTCGAGCTCGACGTCGCAGCGCCGTTGCTGTGCGCAGGCATCACGCTCTACTCCCCGCTCCGGCACTGGAACGCGGGACCCGGCACCAAGGTCGCCATCATCGGAATGGGTGGCCTGGGCCACATCGGCGTCAAGATCGCGCACGCACTCGGTGCGCACGTCACCGTGCTCAGCCAGACGCTGTCCAAGGAAGAGGACGGCAAGAGCTACGGCGCCGACGAGTACTACGCCACCAAGGACACCACCGCGCTGAAGGATTTGGCCGGCTCGTTCGATCTCATCCTCAACACCGTGTCGGCCAACCTCCCCATGGGCGACTACCTGGGTCTGCTCGCCCGCAACGGCACGCTCGTCGAGCTGGGTGTGCCCGAGAAGCCGCTCGAGGTGCCCGCCTTCAACCTGCTGTCCAACCGCCGTTCCTTCGCCGGCTCCATGGTGGGCGGCATCGCACAGACCCAGGAGATGCTGGACTTCTGCGCCGAACACCACATCGGCGCCGAGATCGAGGTCATCGCGGGCGACAAGATCAACGAGGCCTACGACCGCGTCGTCAACTCCGACGTGCGCTACCGCTTCGTGATCGACACCGCGACGCTGTAGGTTCTGCGCCCCCCTTTTTGCCTACTGAAGGGCACCTTC
>JBASAM010000100.1:0-23919 GCA_049650605.1 Rhodococcus sp. (in: high G+C Gram-positive bacteria)
ACCTTGCGTCGGCGCAGGCGCAGGTGCGGGCCGCCGGGGAGTACATCGGATCCCGCAGCGGTGCTGTCAAGGTGCAGGCGCGCACCCGGCTGGCCGAGGCAGAGCGTCACCTCGAGGCAGCGCAGCATCTCGCGGGCTCCGACGCCCCCACAGCGCTCCAGCACGTGGCTGCCGCGTTGACCATGTCGGCGCAGGCGTCGCATCTGGCTCAAGCCGATGTCGCCGACTGGGAGGCCACCCAGCGCCCGCGCCACACCGGTGGCTACGGAAGCAACTCCTCGGCAGGTGGAATTCTCGCGGGTGTGCTGATCGGCAGTGTGCTGAACGGGGGATCGTCACGCGGTCGCTCCTACGGCAACCGGCGCGGAGGCGGGTACGGCGGCTTCGGCGGCGGTCCGCGGTCGTTCGGCGGAGCGGGTAGCTCCGGACGTATCGGCCGGTCGTCGGGTGGCCGGTTCTGACGGGTGCTGTCGGAGGTGGTTAGGGCCTAGCGTGCCGTGGGCATCCAGGTGTTACCAGTCCCAACACTAGGAGTCCCCCTCATGGTCGATGTCACGCGCACGTTCACCGTTTCTCGCGCCCGAGCGGACGTCGCCGCGTACCTGCGCGATTTCGCCAACGCCACCGAGTGGGACCCGGGTACCGTCGAGTGCTCGCAGTCCACCCCCGGCCCCGTGGCCCTGGGCACCGAGTGGAACAACACGTCGAAGCTGTACGGAATCTCGACCGAGCTGACGTACCGCCTCGAGGTCGACGAGCCCGGCCACATCGTCCTCAAGGGCACCAACAAGACCGCGACCAGCACCGACGACATCACGTTGGAGGAAGCCGGGCCCCAGTCGACCACCATCACCTATCACGCCAACATCGAGTTCAACGGGCTGGCGAAAATAGCCGACCCGCTCGCAGGCATCGCCTTCGAACGGGTCGGCAAGGACACCGAGGAGCAGATGACTGCTGCTCTCGAGAAGAGCTAGCAGCCCAGCAGACGCGTGGCGAGGTAGCTCTCGACCTGGTCGAGGGCGACTCGCTCCTGCGCCATGCTGTCGCGCTCACGGATCGTGACGGCCTGGTCTTCGAGGGTGTCGAAGTCGACCGTGATGCAGAACGGCGTACCGATTTCGTCCTGCCGTCGGTATCGACGTCCGATGGCACCGGCGTCGTCGAACTCCACGTTCCAGTGCTGACGAAGCTGCGCCGCCAGATCCTTGGCTTTAGGGGTGAGGTCGGCGTTGCGGCTCAGCGGCAGAACTGCTGCCTTGACCGGGGAGAGGCGACGGTCGAGCCGCAGCACGGTTCGCTTGTCCACGCCGCCCTTGGCGTTGGGAGCCTCGTCTTCGTGATACGCATCCACCAGGAAGGCCATGAGCGAGCGGGTCAGACCGGCAGCAGGCTCGATGACGTACGGGGTGTAACGCTCGTCGTTCGCCTGGTCGTAGTAGCTCAGGTCCGTGCCCGAGTGCGTGGAGTGCGTGGACAGGTCGAAGTCTGTGCGATTGGCCACGCCCTCGAGCTCACCCCACGCGCCGCCCTGGAACTCGAAGCGATACTCGATGTCCACGGTGCGCTTGGAGTAGTGCGACAGCTTCTCCGGCGCGTGCTCGTACAAGCGAAGGTTTTCCGGATCGATGCCCAGGTCCGTGTACCACTTCAAGCGGTAGTCGATCCAGTACTGGTGCCACTGCTCGTCTTCGCCGGGCTTGACGAAGAACTCCATCTCCATCTGCTCGAACTCCCGGGTACGGAAGATGAAGTTGCCGGGCGTGATCTCGTTGCGGAAGCTCTTGCCGATCTGACCGATGCCGAACGGGGGCTTCTTGCGCGAGGTGGTGAGAACGTTGGCGAAATTGACGAAGATGCCCTGCGCCGTTTCCGGACGGAGGTAGTGCATGCCTTCTTCGGATTCGACCGGACCGAGGTACGTCTTGAGCATCATGTTGAAGTCGCGCGGCTCGGTCCACTGCCCGACGGTTCCGCAGTCGGGGCACACGACGAGGTCCATCGTCACGTCGTCCGGATTGTCGAGCTTCTTCTTCTCTGCGTACGCCTCTTGCAGGTGATCCTGACGGTGACGCTTGTGGCAGTTGAGGCACTCGACCAGCGGATCGTTGAAGACCCCGACGTGGCCCGACGCCACCCACACCTCGCGCGGCAGGATGACGGAGGAATCGAGTCCCACCGTGTCCTCGCGGCTGGTGATCATGTTGCGCCACCACTGCTTCTTGATGTTGTCCTTGAGCTCGACCCCCAGAGGGCCGTAGTCCCAGGCCGATTTGGTTCCGCCGTAGATCTCGCCGCACTGGTAGACGAGCCCCCGGCGTTTGGCCAGGTTGGCGACGGTATCGATCTTGGACTTCGGTGCCACGGCGCCAGGTCTCCATCTCGGGTAGTGAGTCGGTGGTGTTCACGAGCTACGGGGATTGCCCGCGCTCGCGACACATCAGGGTATCGGGCGCTCCCCCGCGCGTCGCCCCCCGGTGAGTTGACATGCACCACTGCGCATACGACAGTGGTGTTAGAACTGATTACTGTTTCCATTAAGCGAAACCAGTACGACCACCGGGAGAACGCATGCGCACCGACCAGACGGCAGCTCCCCTGCCTTCGAAGGACGTGCTGACCGACGCGGGCGAGTTGCTACGCGCTCTGGCTGCGCCCGTCCGCATCGCCATCGTGCTGCAGCTGCGCGAGTCCGAGCGTTGCGTCCACGAACTGGTCGGGGCGCTGGGTGTCACGCAACCGCTGATCAGCCAGCATCTGCGCGTTCTCAAGTCGGCCGGCGTCGTGCACGGCGAAAGATCCGGACGGGAAGTGCTCTATCGCCTGGTCGACGACCATCTCGCCCACATCGTCGTCGACGCCGTCGCGCACGCCCGAGAGGACACCCGCGAATGACCACATCGCCTGGATCCACGTCGCCCGGATCCACCGGGCAGGCTGCTCGGCGAACGGTCGGTCAGCGCTCCACCAAACAGCGCAGTGCAATTTCGGAGCTGCTGGACACCGTCGACGAGTTCAAGTCGGCGCAGGATCTCCACGACGAACTTCGGCGGCGCGGCGACGGCATCGGCCTCACCACCGTGTACCGGACGCTGCAAGCCCTCGCCGACGCCGGAACGGTGGACGTCCTCCGCACCGACAACGGCGAATCGGTCTATCGGCGGTGCTCGGACGGCCACCACCACCACCTGGTCTGCCGCGAGTGCGGGTTCACCGTCGAGGTGGAGGGTGCAGCCGTGGAGCGGTGGACCAAGTCGGTCGCCTCCGAGCACGGCTTCCTCGACGTGAGCCACACCGCCGAGATCTTCGGCACGTGCAGCGACTGCGCCTCCGACCGGGCCTGACCACCAACCCTTCCCCGACGCCGCGTCAGGGAACCAGGCCCACGCGAGCTTTCTCGACGCCCGAGAGAATCAGCACCAGCATCGTCATCAGTGGTTCGTCGTCGAGACCCGACGCGGGGAACGTGTACCGCATGACGACGTCGGCCTGCGACCCGTGCGTCGTCAGCGAGATCGATCCGAACTGCGATTCACTGTTACGCACGGCCACTTTCGCGCGCAGCGTTCCCGACGACGGCCGATCCCAGGCCAGCACCGCGGTGAGCGCCAGCACCTCGAGGCCGGGGCTCAGGGCCACCGCGCGCAGCGAACACAGGGCACCCGCGTAGTTGAATCCCAGCGAGCCGTCGTCACCGACGGTGACCTCCGCGAACTGCCCGAGCGAGAGGCGTGCGCGATCCTGCAGCGCCGCCACGATGTCGCGTTCGCTCATTTCACACCCCCGAATCGGCGGTCGCGCGAAGCGAATTCGACGCACGCGGCCCAAAGGTCACGGCGGTCGAAGTCGGGGAACAGCTTCTGTTGGTACACCATTTCGGCGTAAGCGGACTGCCAGATCAGGAAGTTCGACGTGCGTTGCTCTCCCGACGGTCTGAGGAACAGATCGACGTCCGGCATGTCGGGCTCGTCGAGGTATTTCGCGAACGATGCTTCCGAGATCTTGTCGGGATCGAGTTGCCCGGCAGCGGCGCGTCGTGCAATTTCGCGGGCGGCATCGACGATCTCGGCCCGTCCACCGTAGTTGACGCACATCGTCAAGTTCATGACGGTGTTGTCCTTGGTCAGTTCCTCGGCGATCTCGAGTTCCTTGATCACGCTGCGCCACAACCGCGGACGCCGGCCGGCCCAGCGCACTCGCACACCCATCTCGTGCATCTCGTCGCGTCGTCGCCTGATGACGTCGCGATTGAACCCCATGAGGAACTTGACCTCGTCGGGGCTGCGTCGCCAGTTCTCCGTCGAGAACGCGTAGGCCGACAGCCAGGTCACACCGATGTCGATGCAGCCGCACACGGTGTCCATGAGGACAGCTTCGCCGCGCTCGTGACCTGCGGTGCGAGGGAGCCCACGGTCCTGCGCCCAGCGGCCGTTGCCGTCCATCACCAACGCCACGTGCCGGGGAATCAACTCGGGTTGAAGGATGGGCGCCCTGGCCCCCGAGGGATGCGGATCGGGCGCGCGGACTTCCCGCACCTCAGGCCGGGTGGGCTGCTCGCGTGCTGGGTCTCGTGGACTTCGACGGATCACGAGCCTCATCCTGCCCGACTCCGGAAGTCGGCACGCCCGAGCCCCGAAGACCGACACCCGAGTTTCGCTCGACGAACGGCAGCGTCCGCAGTGCCCGCTCGAGATGCCACTGCAGATGAGCCGCGACCAGACCGCTGGCCTGCGTCCGCGCGGAGTCGGTCGAGATCTCGGCGTTTCGCCAATCGCCGCTCTGCAGCGCCGACATCAAGTCGAGCACGCCGACGGCGGGAGTGCTCGCCCCCGCCGGACGACAGTGCGTGCACACCGCCCCGCCCGCGGCGACGTGAAAGGCGCGATGCGGTCCGGGGGCCGCGCACTTGGCGCACTCGTCGAGAGCCGGCGCCCACCCGGCGTAGTTCATGGCTCGCAGGAGGTACGCATCGAGCACCAACTCGGACGCGCGGTCGCCGGATGCGAGAGCGCGCAGCGCGCCGACGGTCAGATGATGCAGGCGCGGCGCCGGTGCGTGCTCCTCACCGGCCAGACGTTCGGCGGTCTCGAGGACAGCGCAGCCGGTGGTGTATCGGCCGTAATCGGAGACGATGTCGGAGGCGAAGGACTCGACCGTCTGCACCTGCGTCACGATGTCGAGATTGCGCCCCGGGTACAGCTGAACGTCGATGTAGGCGAAGGGCTCGAGCCGGGCGCCGAACTTGGACGTGGTGCGCCGAACTCCCTTGGCCACCGCACGCACCAGACCGTTGTTGCGCGTGAGCAGCGTGACGATGCGGTCCGCCTCACCCAGCTTGTGCTGACGAAGGACGACGGCATGATCCCGATACGATCTCACTGCCCTCACCTCCAGCTTGCCGGTACGACCAGTGTTCCATGCACCTACCGCGGCTACGGTCGCGCAGCGCCGAGATCGTCTCGGAGATTGGCCAGCGTCGTAGCGATGTTGCGGCGCTGGAAGTCGGCGAACAACCGCCCGCCCGTGACCACCTTGTCGAACACTGCGGCCACCGCATCGGGCCACGGTCGATCGTCGGTCCACGTCTCGGTCACCCGCGTGCCGCCCTCGACGGGCTCGAAGCGGTACTCCCATGTCGCGTTCTTCGCTTTCAGGATCGGTGTGCGCGGCCCGATGGCCTCGACACGAAACGCGAAACGCCGACCGCGATCTGCCGCGGTGACCACGCAGCGAGTACTCCAATTCGCGCGACCGCGTTTGTTGCGACCGACGAACGTCATGCCCTCGTAGGCTCCCCCGCTGCGCGGCTGGTGCACCACGGCACCGGTGTTCTCGGGGCTCCACCGCTGGATCTGGCCGGGATCGCTGAGCAGGGCGTAGACCTCGTCCGGGGCGGCGGCGACGTCGACGTGGTCGGACACGGTGCGTGTTCTTGTCATGCGCCCACGGTAGGCCCATGTGCGTGGTGCGCCGGCCGCCGGTTGGTTGACGCCGGAGCGGGTAATCGTGGGCAAGGGACCGTCTGCACATCACTCACGGCGGTAGCCATGTCGGCGGCGACCTCTACTCTCGATCGGAGAGGGACGACGCGAAGCAAGTGGAAGAAGGATCGATGACACGCACACACGACTCGCGGGATTACGACGAGGCAGATCTCTCCATCGAGAAGCCCAAAACCCATGCGGCCGGTCCCACCGCCGTCGCGGTGTCGCTGTACCGCGCGCTGGACCGGATGGGTCCGGTCCGCACAGCCCGCACGCTGCTCGACCTCAACCAGGCCGAGGGGTTCGACTGCATGAGCTGCGCGTGGCCCGATCCCGATCCCGGCCATCGCCACGCTGCCGAGTTCTGCGAGAACGGCGCCAAGGCAGTCGCCGAGGAAGCCGACAAGCGCCGCGCCACACCGGATTTCTTCGCCCGCCACAGCATCGCCGAACTCGACGCCCACAGCGAGCACTGGCTGGGACAGCAAGGCCGTATCACCCATCCCATGGTCAAGCGGGCCGGCGGAACGCACTACGAGGCCATCGGGTGGGACGAGGCGTTCGACCTGATCGGCAAGCAGCTCACGTCGTTGGCCAGCCCCGACGAGGCCATTTTCTACACCTCCGGACGCGCGTCGAACGAGTCCGCGTTCGTCTACCAACTCTTCGTCCGCGCCTTCGGCACCAACAACCTTCCCGACTGCTCGAACATGTGCCACGAGTCCACGTCCATCGCGCTGCAGGAGTCCATCGGCATCGGCAAAGCCAGCGTGACGTTGGACGATGTGTACGAGGCAGATCTGATCGTGCTGGCCGGACAGAACCCCGGAACCAACCACCCGCGCATGCTGTCCGCGCTCGAGAAGGCGAAGCAGAACGGCGCGAAGATCCTGGCGATCAACCCGCTGCGCGAAGCCGGGCTGATCAACTTCAAGAACCCGCAGACCCCGCGCGGCATGGTGGGTCCCGGAACGGATCTGGAGGACATGCACCTGCCGGTGCGAATCAACGGCGACTTGGCGCTCTTCCAGGCCTTCGGCCATCTGCTGCTCGAGTGGGGCGCGTTGGACAACGACTTCATCGAGAAGTACACCACCGGCTTCGATCTGTGGAAACAGCATCTGGCACAGCTGGACTGGGACGAGGTGGAGACCACAACGGGACTCTCGCGTGCCCAGATCACCGAGGCCGCGCAGATGCTTCGCGAGTCCAAGGCCACCGTCTTCTGCTGGGCCATGGGGATCACGCAGCACCACAATTCGGTGAACACCATCAAGGAGATCACCAACCTTTCCTTGGCTCAGGGCAACATCGGCCGGCGCGGCGCCGGACTGCTGCCGGTGCGTGGACATTCCAACGTGCAGGGCGACCGCACGATGGGTATCTGGGAGCGTTCGCCCCAGCACTTCCTCGACGCCATCGAGAAGGAGTTCGGCTTCGACCCGCCCCGCGAACACGGCTTGGACACGGTCGACTCGATCCGGGCATTGCGTGACGGTAAGGCGCACTTCTTCCTCGGTCTCGGCGGCAACTTCGTTCAGGCGGCACCGGATTCGGATGTCACGTTCGCCGCCATGCGGAACGCGAGCATGACCGTCCAGATCTCGACGAAGATCAACCGCTCACACCTCGTCTGCGGTGAGACCGCGCTGATTCTGCCCACCAAGGGCCGCACGGAGAAAGACGTTCAGGCCAGCGGCCCCCAGTGGATCTCGGTCGAGGACTCGACGTGCTCGGTGCATTCCTCGCGCGGTCCTCTGGATCCGGCCAGCCCGCACCTCAAGTCCGAGGTGGAGATCCTGACTCGTATCGCGGAAGCCACCATCGGAGATCGGTACGGGCTCGACTGGAAGGGAATGCGCGACGACTACCGCAACATCCGCGAACATATCTCCCGCGTGATCCCCGGGTGTGAGGGCTACGAGGTCAACGTTCGCCGGCCCGGGGGATTCGTCCTGCCGCACCCGCCTCGTGATTCACGCACCTTCGAGACCGACTCGGGTCTGGGCCAGTTCGCGGTGTCGCCCATCGAGGCACTACAGGTACCACCGAAGCATCTTCTGCTGCAGACGTTCCGCAGCCACGATCAGTTCAACACCACCATCTACGGGTTGAGCGACCGCTACCGCGGAATCGAAGGTGGCCGACGCGTGATCTTCATGCACCGAGGCGACATCGCCGAGCTCGGCTTCCGTGACGGTGACCACGTCGACATCACCACCCGCTGGGAGGGTGACGACAACGTCCGGCGGGCCGAGAACTTCCGCATCGTCGAGTACGCGACACCCAAGGGATCTGCCGCCGCGTACTACCCCGAGACCAACCCGCTGGTTCCGCTCGACTCCACCGCGGCCAAGAGCAACTGCCCCACGTCCAAGGCCATCGTCGTGTCGTTGACTCCGGCGGCTGCCACCACCGGCAGCCACTCCGGGGGACAGCAGGATCAGCTGGGTTCGGACGAAGGCCACAAGGCTCACCCGCAACCCCATCACCTGTCCTGACCGCACCGGGCCCGAGCAGATCAGAAGCCCAGCTTTCCCATCTGCTTGGGGTCGGTCTGCCAGTCCTTGGCGATCTTGACGTGGAGATCGAGATAGATCCGCGTGCCCAGAAGCTGCTCGATCTGTGCACGCGAGTTGATCCCGACGTCCTTGAGGCGTGACCCTCCCTTGCCGATGACAATTGCCTTCTGGCTCGACCGTTCGACGTACAGGATGGCGCGGACGTCGAGCATGTTGTCGTGTCCCTCGCGCGGGGTCACCTCGTCGATGACGACGGCCAGCGAGTGCGGCAGCTCGTCCCGCACGCCTTCGAGGGCCGCCTCGCGGATCAATTCGGCCATCAACACCTCGGCCGGTTCGTCCGTCACGTCGCCGTCCGGATAGAACGCCGGACCGGGTGGAAGCTCGGAGGCCAGCAAGTCCACCAGCCTCTCCACCTGTTCACCCGACTGCGCCGACACCGGAATCACGTGACTCGACTCGCCGAGCAGAGTCGACAATGCCATCAACTGTTGAACGACGCGTTCCTTCTTGACCTTGTCGATCTTGGTGACGACACCGATCAGCGTCGTCTTCGGCGCTATCAGTCGAACCTGTTCGAGGATCCACCGGTCCCCCGGCCCGATCTTCTCGTCCGCGGGGATGCAGAGACAGATGACGTCGACGTCGGAATACGTGTCCTGAACCAGATCGTTGAGGCGCTGGCCCAACAGCGTTCGTGGACGGTGCAAACCGGGAGTGTCCACCAGGATGACCTGTGCGTGTTCGCGATGAACGATGCCTCGGATCGTGTGCCTGGTGGTCTGCGGCCGCGACGACGTGATGGCGATCTTGGATCCGACCAGCGCGTTGGTCAGGGTGGATTTACCGGTGTTCGGCCGGCCGACGAAGCAGACGAATCCGGAGCGGAAGGTGTCGACGTCAGCGTCGGTCATCGGCGTTCTCGTCCCTGTCGTTGCGGTCGTTGCGGTCGTTGCGGTGGTTGCGGTCGTTGCGGTCGTCGCTGTCGGACTCCGGCTCCGGGACCTTCTCGGCCAGCACGGTACTCACTCGCACCCGGCCGCGGGCATCGGTTCCACCCTCCGCGACGAGGGTCAATCCGTGGGCCTCGACCCGCGCGCCCGGCAGCGGAACTCGGCCGATCTCATAGGAAAGCAGCCCACCGACGGTGTCCACCTCGTCGTTGTCGATGGTGACGTCGAACAGCTCGCCGAGGTCTTCCAGTGGTAGCCGAGAGGACACGCGATACCGGCCGTCGCCCTGATCTTCGATCGGCGCCACCTCGTCGGTGTCGTACTCGTCCGCGATCTCGCCGACGATTTCTTCGAGCACGTCCTCGATGGTCACGAGGCCGGCTACGCCGCCGTACTCGTCCACCAGTACCGCCATGTGCTTGCGATCGCGCTGCATCTCGGCGAGCAGGCTGTCCAATGGTTTGGAGTCGGGGACGAACACTGCGGGGCGCATCACCTCGTCGACCCGCACACTTCGGCCGCCGTCGGACGAGGTGTAGGTCTGCTGCACCAGATCTTTGAGGTAGACGACACCCAGAATGTCGTCGACGTTCTCGCCGATCACCGGGATGCGGGAATGCCCGCTGCGCACCGCCAGCGTCGTCGCCTGACCGGCCGACTTGTCTCGCTCGATCCACACCATCTCGGTGCGCGGAACCATCACCTCGCGGGCCGAGGTGTCCCCCAGCTCGAACACGGACTGGATCATTCGGCGTTCACCGGCGGCCACCACGCCGCGCTCTTGGGCCAGGTCCACCAGCTCACGAAGCTCGATCTCGGAGGAGAACGGGCCGTTGCGAAATCCGCGACCCGGCGTGATGGCGTTACCCACCAGGATCAGCAGCCGGCTCACCGGACCCAGCAGAATTCCGATGGCGCGCAACGGGTACGACGACCCGAGCGAGATGGAGTAGGCGTGTTGGCGGCCCAGCGTTCGCGGACCGACGCCGATGACCACGTAGTCGACGACCACCATGACCAGCGCTGCGATGCCCAGCGCCGCAGCCGGTTCCAGCAGATCGAGCAGTGCCCCCGCCAGCAGCACCGTCGACCCGATCTCACACAGAATCCGGAGAAGAACCATCAGGTTGACGTACTTGGGACGGTCCTCGAGGATGCGCAGAAGTTCGGTGGAACCCCCTCGGGACTCCTTCGCCATTTCTTCCACCCGCGCCGAGGACACCGTGTTGATGGCGGAGTCGATGGCGGCGAACAGGCCGCCGAGTGGAACGAGCAGGACCGCGAGCACTATCAATGCCGGAGCGCTGGTCACCGGTTCGACTCACCGCCGACGGTCCGAGTCTCCGACGTGAAACCGGTACTTCCCAGCAGTCTGGAATCCCTGGCCGCCGACGCAGCATCGCGATCGCGCCGGCGCAGACTGGCGTACCAGTCTTCGAGAAGCTGGTTCTGCAGACCGAACATCTCTTTCTCCTCGTCCGGTTCGGCGTGGTCGTATCCCAGCAGGTGGAGGACGCCGTGGACGGTGAGGAGTGCCAGCTCGTGTTCGAGCGGATGACCGGCCTTCTCGGCCTGATCGGCAGCGAAGGACGGACACAGAACGATGTCTCCGAGCATGGACGGACCCGGGTCCGGGGAATCGGGACGGCCGCCGGGCTCGAGTTCGTCCATCGGAAAGGACATGACGTCGGTAGGACCCGGCAGGTCCATCCACCTCACGTGGAGGTCAGCCATGGTTGCCGAGTCGACCAGCACCATGGACAGCTCGGCTGCGGGATGAACGTCCATCTGCGCGATGGCGTAGCGCGCCACGGCGATCAGATCCTCTTCCCCGACCTCCATACCGGATTCGTTGGAGACCTCGATACTCATGCGCTCACCGTACTAGGGCTGAGCGACGAGCGATCAACGGTCAGTGATGCGCGGCGCGCGGGCCGCTGCTCCGCCTGGCTGCGCGGTTGTCCGGCTTGGCGCCCTCGGCGTCGAAACGCTCGTAGGCGTCGACGATGTCGGACACCAGGCGGTGCCGCACCACGTCACTGCTGTCGAGTTTGGCGAAGTGGATGTCGTCGATGTCGACGAGGATCTCGGTCGCCGCACGCAGACCCGACCGCGTTCCACCGGGTAGATCGACCTGGGTGATGTCGCCGGTAACCACGATCTTGGAGTTGAAGCCGAGCCGGGTGAGGAACATCTTCATCTGCTCGGGCGTCGTGTTCTGCGCCTCGTCCAGAATGATGAATGCGTCGTTCAGCGTGCGACCGCGCATGTACGCCAGGGGCGCGACCTCGATGATGCCGGCCGCCATCAGCTTCGGAATGGCCTCGACATCCATCATGTCGTGCAGCGCGTCGTGCAACGGACGCAGATACGGGTCGATCTTGTCGTGCAAGGTTCCGGGCAGGAACCCCAGGCGCTCACCGGCTTCGACGGCGGGACGGGTCAGGATGATGCGACTGACCTGCTTGGCGTGCAGAGCCTGAACGGCTTTGGCCATGGCCAGATACGTCTTACCCGTACCTGCCGGGCCCACCCCGAACACGATGGTGTTGGTGTCGATGGCGTCGACGTAACGCTTTTGGTTCAGCGTCTTGGGCCTGATGGTCTTGCCGCGACGCGACAGAATGTCCAGGCTCAGCACCTCGGCGGGCGACTCGCTGACCCCGCGACTGAGCATGGCCACCGTCCGGCGCACCGCATCGGGAGTCACCGGTCCACCGGCAGTCACGACGGCGGCCAATTCGGTGAGGACTCGTTTGCCCACGGCGATGTCCGCCGGGGCACCCTCGAAGGTGACGACGTTGCCGCGCACGTGAATCTCCGCGGAAAGCACCTGCTCGAGCGCACGGAGATTGCCGTCCGACGATCCCAACAGGGGGAACATCACGGACGGATCCAGTTCCATGGTCTCGGACACGCGCGCTTCCGCGAGAACCGGGCGTGAGGACGTTCGCTTCGCATTGCGGGACTGGCGGGAACCGGCACTGCTGCCGTCGGGTGCAGACCGGTTGTCGCCGGGGGCTGCACCGACGAAGGGGGTGTTGTCACTCACGTGGTGGCTATGGCCTTCTCTCGGGGATCGATCGACATGTCGAGGTAGTTCCACTTTAACGTCTGATCGACATCGTGCATTCCATTATTCGGTGCCGTCAGACGGTGGGAGGCGCAGCGGACCATCGGTCGGTCAGAGCGCCCAATGCGCCCAGCGCCACCGCTGCGGCAGTGGATGTCCGCAGCACCGTCGGACCCAACAGTGCGGTGACCGCACCGGCCGCGGTGAGCTTATCGATCTCGGCGTCGTCCAAGCCGCCTTCTGGTCCCACGATCAGCAGCACCTCGCCCGCATCCCGGAACGGGAGCGATGCGAAATGTTCGGAAGCAGATTCGTGCAGTGCGACGGCCAGGCCACCGCGTTCGACGACGCCGGCGACGAGCCCCAGTACCGCCCTGGTGTCCGCGAGATCGGAGACCGGCGGCAGGAACGCTCGACGCGACTGTTTGGCTGCCGCGGCGACGGCGTTACGCCACTTGGCGACGCCCTTGTCCGCCTTGCCACCGTCCCATCGTGCGACGCAGCGCAACGACTGCCAGGGCACGATCGCGTCGACCCCCGCTTCCGTCGCCGTCTCCACGGCAAGTTCCGACCGCTCCGACTTGGGAAGTGCCTGGACCAGCATCACCGACGGGGTCGGTGGGTCCACGGCCGTGATCGAGTCGACCAGGAACTCGAGGCGGTTCTTCTCCACGCCGGTCACGTCGACGGCCGCGAAGGCACCGCGACCGTCCGACAACACGAGTCGTTCTCCGGCGACGGTCCGCCGAACCGTCGCCGCGTGCCGCCCCTCGACGCCGTCGAGCACACCCCGCTGCCCGGGCGCGGGGAGCGGGTCGAGAAAGTAGACCGTCGCCGCCACGTGTGACTGCTACGCGTCGATCAGCGACTGAACGCGTCGCGCAGGCGCGAGAAGAGGCCGCCGGTGTTCTGCGACGCCGTCGTCACCACCTCGGCGTTGTCACGTTCGCGATGCGCGCGTAGTTGCTGCAGCAGCTTGGTTTCGGTGGTGTCGAGGCGCGAGGGCACGACTACTTCCAGATGAGCATGCAGATCGCCTCGGACACCGCTGCGCAACTTGGGCATACCGTGACCGCGCAGCACCTGGACCGAACCGGGCTGAGTTCCGGGCTCGAGGTTGATGGTGGTGGGACCGTCGAGAATCGCCTCGACCGTCACGGACGTGCCCAGCGCGGCGTCGGCCATCGGTACCCGGACGGTGAAGTGCAGATCGTCGCCGTCACGGACGAACACGTCGTGCGACTTCTCGACCACCTCGGCATACACGTCACCGGCGGGGCCACCACCGGGTCCGACCTCGCCCTGCGCGGCCAGTCGGATGCGCATGCCGCTGCCGACACCCGCAGGCACCTTCACCGCCAGCTCGCGTCGGGCACGAACCCGGCCGTCGCCACCGCACTTGCGGCAGGGGTCTGGAATGGTCTCGCCCGCACCGCGGCACGTCGGGCAGGGACGCGCGGTCATGACCTGGCCGAGGAACGAGCGCTGAACGGACTGCACTTCGCCGGCGCCGTTGCAGGTCTCGCAGCGCACGGGCTTGGAGTCACCGTTGGTTCCGGATCCGGTGCACAGATCACACAGCACGGCAGTTTCCACGGCGATGTGCTTGGTCACGCCGGTCGCGCACTCTTCGAGCGTCAGCGTGGTGCGGAGCAGCGAATCGGAACCCGGCTGCACGCGTCCGCGCGGACCGCGTGAGCCGCCGCCGTTGCCACCGAAGAAAGCCTCGAACACATCGCCCAGGCCGCCGCCGAATCCGGCACCGCCGAATCCGCCTGCACCACCACCGCCGCCACTCTCGAGCGGGTCGCCACCCAGATCGACGATGCGCCGCTTCTCCGGGTCGGACAGCACCTCGTACGCGGAGCTGACCTCCTTGAAGCGCGTCTGCGCCGACTCGTCCGGGTTGACGTCCGGGTGGTACTCGCGCGCGAGCTTCCGATACGCGCGCTTGATCTCCTGGTCCGACGCCTTGCTGTCGACGCCCAGGGTTCCGTAATAGTCGCGTGCCACGTGTGTACTCATATCCTTGGTCTCGGGTGGTCGTCTGGAAAGTGTGTGCGGTCGTGTGCCTGCCGTCAGCGTTCGGCCAGCACCTCACCGATGTAGCGGGCAACAGCTGCGACGGATGCGATCGTCCCCGGGTAGTCCATGCGTGTGGGACCCAACACACCCATGCCGCCCAGCACATTGCCCGCGGAACCGTATCCGGTGGAGATCACGGACGCCCCGCGCATCTCCGGCGCCATGGTCTCCTCGCCGATCTGCACGGTAACGCGGCCCGCTTCCTGCGTCGACGCGATCAGCTTGAGCACCACCACCTGCTCCTCGAGTGCCTCCAGCACCGACCGCAGCGAGCCGGGGAACCCGCTCAGCGCGGCGAAGTCGGCCGCGTTGCGAGTCAGGTTGGCCGTGCCGCCGAGGACGAGTCGCTCCTCGGGGTGCTCGACGAGAGTCTCGACCAGGATGGTGGCCGACCGGATGATCGCGTCGCGAAGATCGTCGGGTGCGGACTCTGCCAGTTCGGACACGGCAACCGATGCCTGAGCGAGTCGCTTGCCCTCGAGTGCGCTGCCCAGCAGCGTGCGCAGCCTCGACAGGTCGGAGTCGCCGATGACGTCGCCCAGTTCCACGATGCGTTGATCGACCCGGCCGGAATCGGTGATCAGGACCAGCAGCAGTCTCGCCGGGGTCAGCGCGACCACCTCGAGGTGGCGAACCGACGATGCGGACAACGTGGGGTACTGCACGACCGCGACCTGGCGGGTGAGTTGAGCCAGCAGCCGCACACCGCGGCGCAGTACGTCGTCGAGGTCCACCCCCGAATCGAGGAACTGCAGGATGGCGCGTCGTTCCGCCGCAGACAACGGTTTGACGTCGGCGATGCGATCGACGAACTGCCGGTAGCCCTTGTCCGTCGGAATCCGACCGGAACTGGTGTGGGGCTGCGTGATGTACCCCTCTGCCTCCAGAACGGCCATGTCGTTGCGAACGGTGGCGCTCGACACACCCAGGTTGTGCCGGTCGAGAAGTGCCTTCGATCCGATGGGTTCCTGGGTCGCCACATAGTCGGCCACCAGGGCACGAAGGACTTCGAAACGCCGATCTTCGGTACTCGACATCCCTACCCTCCTCGTGCTCGTGCGTCGGAAGACTCGATTCTAGTCGCCACCGGAACGACGCCCCATTCCACTGACCCATTCCATTACTGTGTCGACGGTGATCTTCAAGGGAGTGCGCGACGGCAAGCCGTATCCGGAGCACGGTTTATCACTACGAGACTGGTCCAAGATCCCGCCTCGCCAGTTGCGCCTCGACGAGATCGTGACCACCACCAAGGTGCTCGAGCTCGACCGCCTGCTCTCCGAGGACAGCACCTTCTACGGCGACCTGTTTCCCCACGCGGTGCACTACCACGGTGTCGTCTACCTCGAGGACGGCCTGCACCGCGCCGTTCGGGCCGCACTGCGCAATCGCACGGTTCTGCATGCGCGCGTCTTCGACTACGACGCCATCCGCGCCTGAGGCGACCACCGCCATCTACCGAGCGATCAGTCGAGAAGGTCGCGGACCACTCCGTCGGCCAACAGTCGCCCCCGATCGGTCAGAGTCCAGCCGCGGTCGGAAACCGCCAACAGACCCTCGGCGACCAGCGCATCGGCACGGGCCGACTCCGGCCCGGTGAGATCGTCGGCGAGCAAACCCGATGCCAGACGCGCCGTCAACATGACGCGCTCCATGTGCCGCTCGGTGGCGCCCAAAACTTCACTGTCGGCAACGGGGAGCTCCCCCGCCTGCAATGTCTGCGCGTAACGGGCCGGGTGCTTGACGTTCCAGAAACGCGTGCCGTTGACGTGGCTGTGTGCACCCGGCCCGACGCCCCACCAGTCGCCGCCGTTCCAGTAACCGAGGTTGTGACGGCACTCCGCGTCGGCGCCCCGAGCCCAGTTGGACACCTCGTACCAGCCGAAGCCCGCCTCAGCGAGAGTGCTGTCGATGCGCTCGTACCGGGAGGCCAGGACGTCGTCGTCGGGCATCGGGATCTCGCCGCGGCGCACCCTGCGCGCCAGGGCGGTGCCGTCTTCGACGATGAGGGCGTACGCGGACACGTGATCGACCCCGGCGTCCAACACCGCGCCCAGGGAGTCGTCGAGGTCGTCGTCGCGTTCACCGGGGGTGCCGTAGATGAGGTCGAGGTTGACGTGCTCGAACCCTGCCGACGCCGCCTCCCGAGCCGCATCGACGGCTCGCCCGGGGGTGTGCGTGCGATCCAGGGTGGCGAGAACGTGAGGCGCCGCCGACTGCATTCCGAGCGAGACCCGCGTGTACCCGGCGCCGCGGATGCCGTCGAAGAACGTGGGCGAGGTGGACTCCGGGTTGGACTCGGTGGTGATCTCCGCGTCCGGCGCCAGCGTGAACGCTGATCGCGCAGCGCCGAGCAAGTCGGACAGACCTTCCGCGCCCAGGAGCGACGGCGTTCCGCCCCCGACGAAGATGGTGTCGACCAGTGGGACTCGGCCCGACTCTCGCTCGAAGACCTGCGCGGCGATGTCGAGCTCCCGGCGCACTCCCTCCAGCCACGACTGCGGCGACGCCGACGTCCCCAATTCCCCCGCGGTGTAGGTGTTGAAATCGCAATAGCCGCAGCGGGTCGCGCAGAACGGCACGTGCAGATAGAGGCCGAAGGGCACGGACGGCAACTCGGCGAACGAATCCAGAGGCAGCGCGTGGCCGACGGGCGGGGAGAGCGGAACGGGCATCACTGACACGATTGTCCTCTCCGTGTGTTATCCACCGAACGCGCCCCGGCCGAGCGCCCGGTCTGGCTCCGCGGTCGAGCGGACTGCGTAGCCGTGGCACAATGATGCGCATGACAGTCGTGGAGATCATGCTTGTGGCACGCCGCCACATCGATCTCGCACGCGTCAGCAGCTGTCTGGGGCCCGTCGTCAAGTAATCCCGCCAGCCCGCACACACCCGGCCGGTCAGGGACGGCGTGTGCGGAGCTTCCCGCGGCACTCATTCCTGTTCGGCGCCCGACTTTGGAGCGCTCATGACGAACACATCCGATACCGCAGAGCGGCCGAAGCGGCCGGCCAAGCGCAGATCAGAGGGCCAGTGGGCCCTCGGATATCGCGAACCGCTCAACGCGAACGAGCAGAACAAGAAGGACGACAACCCGCTCAACGTGCGGGCGCGCATCGAAAACATCTACTCGAAGCAGGGCTTCGACAGCATCGACAAGTCCGATCTGCGCGGACGGTTCCGCTGGTGGGGTCTTTACACCCAGCGTGAGCAGGGATACGACGGAACATTCACCGGCGACGAGAACATCGACCTGCTCGAAGCCAAGTATTTCATGATGCGGATCCGGTGCGACGCCGGCGCGCTGACTGCACTGCAACTGCGCACCCTCGGGGAGATCTCGACCGAGTTCGGTCGCGATACCGCAGATTTGTCCGACCGCGAGAACGTGCAATACCACTGGATCGAGGTGGAGAACGTCCCCGAGATCTGGCGACGCATCGAAGCCGTCGGCCTGAAGACCACCGAGGCATGCGGCGACTGCCCACGCATCGTGCTGGGATCGCCGCTGGCCGGGGAATCGCTGGACGAAGTGCTCGACCCCACGTCCGCGATCGACGAGATCGTCGATCGCTACATCGGCAAGCCCGAGTACTCGAATCTGCCCCGCAAGTTCAAGACCGCTATCTCCGGTCAGCAGGACGTGGTTCACGAGGTGAACGACATCGCGTTCATCGGGGTGAACCACCCAGAGCACGGCCCGGGCCTGGACCTGTGGGTCGGCGGCGGCCTCTCCACCAACCCGATGATGGCGCAGCGACTCGGCGTCTGGGTTCCGCTGCACGAGGTGGCGGACGTGTGGGAGGGAGTCGTGTCGATCTTCCGCGATTACGGCTACCGCAGACTCCGCAACAAGGCTCGTCTGAAATTCCTGGTCAAGGATTGGGGTGTCGAGAAGTTTCGGGAGGTGCTCGAAACGGAGTACCTGAAGCGGCCACTGCTGGACGGCCCGGCGCCCGAGAAGCCCACGCGGCCTATCGATCATGTCGGGGTCCAGAAATTGCAGAACGGCCTCAACGCGGTCGGCTTGGCACCCATCGCCGGGCGCGTCTCGGGGACGATCCTCACCAAGGTTGCCGATGCAGCAGCGCGGTTCGGTTCGGACCGCATTCGCTTCACGCCGTACCAGAAGCTGATCGTGCTCGACATTTCCGACGAGAACCTCGAAGACTTCATCGCCGAGATGGATGCGCTCGGTTTGCCTGCGCGCCCGTCCATCTGGCGCAAGAACGTCATGGCGTGCAGTGGGATCGAGTTCTGCAAGCTCTCGTTCGCCGAGACCCGCAAACGCTCGCAGGCGCTGGTTCCCGAGCTGGAGCAACGACTGGCAGACATCAACGCCCAACTCGACGTGCCCATCACCATCAACATCAACGGCTGCCCCAATTCGTGTGCCCGTGCGCAGATCGCGGACATCGGATTCAAGGGCCAGTTGGTCGACGACGGTGACGGCGGTCAGGTGGAAGGCTTCCAGGTTCATCTGGGTGGCAGCCTCGGCTTCGACAGCGCCTTCGGCCGAAAGCTGCGGCAGCACAAGGTCACCAGCGACGAACTGGGCGACTACATCGACCGCGTGGTGCGCAACTTCGTCAAGCACCGCAACGAGGGCGAGCGCTTCGCGCAGTGGGCTGTCCGCGCCGAGGACGCCGATCTGCAGTGAACCGGACGATCAGCACCGCCCCACCGAGAAAGGCGATCTCATGAGCGTTGCCACACATCGCAATCTGCCCGAAGCCGAACTACGCCGGATCGCCGAGCGCGGCGCACGCGATCTGGACGGCGCGTCGGCAATAGACCTGATGCGCTGGACCGAGGACACCTTCGGCAACGACTACATCGTCGCGTCCAACATGCAGGACGGGGCGCTGGTGCATCTGGCAGCGCAGATCCACCCCGGTGTCGACGTGCTGTTCCTCGAGACCGGATATCACTTCGCCGAGACCATCGGCACCCGCAACGCGGTCGAGTCGGTGTACGGCGTCAACGTCATCGACGCAGCGACCACCGTCTCGGTCGCCGAGCAGGACCGCCTCGAGGGCAAAGACCTCTTCGCCCGCGACCCGGCTCGGTGCTGCGCGCTGCGCAAGGTGGTTCCGCTGAAGCGTGAACTGGCCAACTACAGCGCCTGGGTCACCGGCATCAGGCGGGTCGAAGCACCGACCCGCGCCAACGCGCCCCTCGTCTCGTTCGACGAAGGCTTCGGTCTGGTGAAGATCAACCCGATCGCGGCCTGGTCGGACGAGGAGATGCAGAGCTACATCGACGAGCACGGCATCCTCGTCAACCCCCTCGTCGACGAGGGGTACCCGTCCATCGGGTGCGCCCCCTGCACGGCGAAACCGGCACCGGGAGCCGACCCCCGCAGCGGCCGGTGGGCCGGCAGCACCAAGACCGAGTGCGGACTGCACTCGTCCGAGGAAGGAACTCGATGACCGCGACAGGAGTCGAGCACTCGACCTTCACGTACGTCGACGAGCTTCGCGCCCTCGAGGCCGAGTCCGTGCACATCATCCGCGAGGTGGTCGCCGAACTCGAACGGCCCGTATTGCTGTTCTCCGCCGGCAAGGACTCCATCGTCCTGCTTCGGCTCGCGGAGAAAGCTTTTCGGCCCTCTCCCGTCCCGTTTCCGGTGATGCACGTTGACACCGGCCACAACTTTCCCGAAGTCATCGAATTCCGGGACCGTCGTCTCGCCGAGGGCGGGCATCGCCTCGTCGTCGCGTCGGTTCAGGAGTCGATCGACCGTGGCCGCGTACGCGAGGTCGGTGGCCCCTCCGGGTCGCGCAACCGACTGCAGACCCGCGCTTTGCTGGATGCGCTCGAGGAGAACAAGTTCGACGCGGCCTTCGGCGGCGCTCGACGCGACGAGGAACGCGCCAGGGCCAAGGAGCGTGTGCTCAGCTTCCGTGACGAGTTCGGTCAGTGGGATCCCCGCGCGCAGCGCCCCGAACCGTGGTCGCTCTACAACGGCCGCATCAAGCGCGGCGAGCAGGTCCGTGTCTTCCCGCTGAGCAACTGGACCGAACTCGACATCTGGCGCTACATCGAGCTCGAGCAGCTCGCACTGCCGTCGATCTACTTCGCACACGAGCGGGAAGTGTTCGAGCGGGACGGAATCCTGCTCGCCACATCCGAATTCACCTCCCCCGAGGCCCACGAGACCGCGTCCGTCGAGATGGTGCGGTACCGCACCGTCGGTGATCTCACCATCACCGGTGCGGTGCGCTCGCACGCGACGGACATCGCCGGGGTGATCACCGAGATCTCCGCGGCGACCGTCTCGGAGCGCGGCGAAACCCGCGCCGATGATCGAACGTCCACTGCCGCCATGGAAGATCGCAAGCGCGAGGGGTACTTCTGATGACCGTTATAGACGCAGCGATCGACGAGCGGTCGAGTGCCGTTGCCCCACGCCAGCTTCTGCGCATCGCCACCGCCGGGTCCGTCGACGACGGCAAGTCGACGCTGATCGGACGGCTGCTGCACGACACCGACAGCCTTCCGCTCGACCACTTGGAGTCGGTCACCGACGACGACGGGATAGCCGATCTTGCGGCACTGTCCGACGGGTTGCGCGCCGAGCGCGAGCAGGGCATCACGATCGACGTCGCGTATCGGTTCTTTTCCACACCCACGCGCAGCTACGTCCTCGCCGATACTCCTGGCCATGAGCGCTACACCCGGAACATGTTCACCGGGGCGTCCAACGCCAACGTCGCGATCCTGCTGGTCGACGCCCGCGCCGGCGTGCTGCGGCAGACCCGGCGGCATGCGCGCATCGCGACGTTGGTCGGTGTCGATCGTCTCATCGCCACCGTCAACAAGATGGACCTGATCGATTTCGACGAGAGCCGCTTTCGCGATGTCGAGCGCGAGCTCGCAGACCTCGGAGAGCGCCTGGGGCGCGAGATCATCGTGATCCCGATCGCCGCCAAACTGGGCGACAACGTGGTCGAGTCGTCGACCACCATGCCCTGGTACACCGGGCCGACCTTGCTCGATCACCTCGAGAACATCGAGCTCGTCGCACCCGCGCCCGTCGCCACCGAACTCCGGCTTCCCGTCCAGTGGGTCTCTCGGCCCACCGACGGTGAGCGTCGCCGCTACACCGGTCGGCTCTCTGCCGGAACCCTCCAGGTCGGCGATTCGGTCGTGGCACTCCCGTCGGGTTCCCGCAGTGTCGTCACCGCCCTCGACACGCTGGACGAGGCCCGCGATGTCGCGGTAGCACCCCTGAGCGTGTCCGTCGAGCTTGCCGACGATATCGACGTTGCCCGCGGTGACGTGCTGGTCAGCGGCGAGCCCGACGCCCACATGCCCACGCTTGCCCGCGAGTTCGACGCCACGGTGTGTTGGCTGGCGGAGGCGCCGCTTGGCGTCGGTGACAGGTTGGCCCTCAAGCACACGACCACGACGGTGCGAGCTACGGTGCAGCGCATCCACTCTCGACTCGATCCGAACACTCTCGACGAACATCCCGGTTCGGAGAATCTGTCGCTCAACGACATCGCGCGAGTGACGCTACGCACGAGTTCCGTCGTGGTCACCGACGACTACGCGGACAACCGCGACTCCGGGGCATTCATCCTGCTCGACGAACACACCAACGACACGGTTGCGGCGGGCATCGTCGAGGGTGCGCGCGCGGAATTCGATCGCTCCGATCAGCTCGCCTGGGTGCCGTCTGCACTCGACCGCGACGAGCGCACGCGCAGAACCGGCGGCCGCGGCGGAACCGTCTGGCTCACCGGAACGTCGGCGAACAAGGCCGCCGTGGCCCTGGCACTCGAAGACGCGCTGACCAACTCCGGCAGGCCCGCGTACGTGCTGGGTGGTGAGAACGTACGGGCAGCACTGGACATCGACGCTGCCGGCACCACCCGAGCGGCGGCACTTCAGTTGGCCCGCCTGGCTCGGCTGTTCGCCGATGCCGGAACCGTCGCGATCGTCCCGCTCGGCAGCGACGATCCGGCCGACCGCGCCGCCGTCCGCGCCGAAATCGCCGCGGCGAATATCGGATTCGTCGAGGTCGCGCTGGACGCCGCGGATAGCCGCTCACCCGTCGAGATCGCCGCGGACATCGACGTTCAGGGCGTGTAGCCGGGGCCGGTGAGGTAGTCGCGGCCGTGGGGGTCGCGGATGTGGACGATGCCGTCGGTCAGCATTCGGTAGTGCCATTGCTTCCGGGTTTTGAGGCCGTGGTGTCGGCGGCACAGGGGTTGTAGGTTGCCCAGTACCGTCCACCCGCCGTATTCGGGGTCGTCGTGGTCGAACGGGACGACGTGGTCGAGGTCGCAGTCGGAGCTCGGTACCGCGCAACCGGGGTGCACGCACACCGGGTACCGCGCTGTCACCAGGGCAGAGAGAGAGTCCGACGGTCGGTACGTCAACGCTCCGTCCGGTGGTGTGTCGTGTCCGCCCTTTCCCGGAGTGGTCCGAGAGTGCGGCATCGAGTGAGCGTGGTGATCGGCGTAGGCACTCCAATTTCCACGCGAGGCCGCGGGCCTTTCTGCTGTCCAGCCGTCCCCGGTACGGGGTCCAGCCCGGTGGTCTGGCCCGGGTGCGGCGCACTTCGCGGTTCTCCGTCGGGACCGGCGGCTCGGTGCTGGCTGTTTCGGTGCACTGGCAGCGTCCGGGGGCGAGGGCGTCGGTGATGATCGCCTGCCAGGTCGCGTCGGCGGCGATCCGCCTAGCCACATCCGGCGGTACCTGCCCCCACCCCTCCAGATGGCCGGGTTCCCCGGCCAAGCCTGCGGCGGTGGCGGCATCGATGACGATGTACGCCCGCGTGGACGGTCCGGCGGGTTCGGTGCCACGGTGCGGGCACGCACCATCAGAGCATTCGCACGACACGGGAGTGCCCGTCAGAAGTGAGCGGGCGGCGTCGAAGAAGCGGGTACCGAGTCGGCGTGGATCTCCCGCGCACACCTGTCTTGCGGTGCCCAGGATGGAATGCCACATCGCCGCGATGTCTTCTTGCGGGCCCCGCAGCCGAAGCTCCGCCTGACCGCGGGGCAACTTGCGCACCGTCGCCGACCGTTCGGCGGCGGCTTGTTCGCGGACCTTCCGGTGCCACTCGGCGTCGAACTCCACCAAGATTCGGTCGACGGCAGCAGCGACGGCTCCGGGGGTGCAGCGGGCTGCGGTGTCGACGACCCGCCGCAACAACGCTTCGGTGGCGTTGGAGAACCCGGCCAACGACCGGCACACCGTCCGAAACACGGGGTACGCCAACCTGCCCGCTTCGAACGCCTCCCGCACGGCGGGGCGTGCGATTCCGGTGAGGTACATCCATTCGGTGA
>JBASAM010000101.1:0-24429 GCA_049650605.1 Rhodococcus sp. (in: high G+C Gram-positive bacteria)
CCGAGCCTGGGCGTCGATCTTCGCCGCGACAAGATCATCCACGGATACCGTTGCGCTGCTCACCGATTCACCCCCCAGGTGTTCTACCGACCGCCCCCCGACGATCTGCCCACAAGGTAGCGCGACCTACCGACACGACATGGAACGGATGTTCGAGGATCAATGCGGCGCCGAAGCCGTGGCGCGCTGTGTCAGCCGGTATCGAACCGGTGGCGGACGGACGACAACGACACGCGCCCGTCCACCGCGGTCACGCCGTCCTCGGCGAGCGCTGCCAATTGCCGAGCGGCGAGGTGAGGCGCCGGTCGGCCGTCTGCCTTGATCACCCTGTGCCAGGGCAGGTCCGAGGAATCGGTACGAAGGATCCAGGCCACGATGCGCGGACTGGGCAACCCGACGGCATGGGCGATGTCGCCGTACGTGCTGACTTTTCCGACCGGAATGTCGGACACGGCGGCGCGCACGGATTCCACCTGCGCGTCCGTGATCGGACTCACGTCGGCGACGTCTCGGCGCGCTCGCGCATCATTTCCGCTACCAACGCCGCCGACTCGGGTCCCTTGGCCTGCGGAACCATGTGGTTGCAGTCGAAATCGAGGAACCGCGCGAAGGGCAACGATTCCACCATTGCGGTGCGGCACCGCGGCGAAAGATACGGCGGGTCCACTCGCGATGCGCGCACGACGATCAGTGGAACGTCCTCGGGCGGCAGGACGAACGGACGCGCAAGCTCGCCCCACGACGCGACCACCGCCGCCGTCGAGATCCGCCACCGCACGCGACCGTTTTCGCTGTCGACGAGGTGTTCGGCGATCTCCTCGTCCACCAGTTCGGGGGACACGTCCGACCACGCACCGTGGGTCTTCTCCGATCGAGCTTCGGCCGCGTCGGTGTAGTCGTCGAACTGCATCGTCGAGTCGGCGATGTCCAGCATCTTCTCGGGGGGCATCTCGATAGCCGGGTCGAGCAGCACGAGGCCGGCGACCAGAGCCGGCCACCGTCGTGCCAGATGAAGGGCCAGCGCGCCGCCGTAGGAGTGGCCAACGACCACCACGGGCACAGTGGAGTACCGCTGGAGGATCGACGCCAGTCGGTCGACCTGCTGCTCGATCGACCACGGCGGTGTCCAGGGTGCCCGGCCGTGCCCGATCAGATCCGGCGCCACCACGCGTGCACGCGGCAGGTGTTCGCTCCATCGCCGCCACCGACCCCCGTGTCCCGTCATTCCGTGGATCGCCAGCACCACCTCGCCGTCCGCGGGACCGAAGACGTGCACGTCGGGGTTCGGATCGTCGATTCTCGGTCCGGTGTCGTGACTCGTCATGGTGCTGTTCCTCCTCGATTGACTCCACGATCTCCCTGTCCTGCCGTGGACGGGGTGTCGGACACCCATGATGCAATGCCGTCATGAACGAGGGTGGTGTGGGCAGCGGTACGGGTGGAGGCGGTCGCGGCGGCGTCCGGCTGGTCCGTCGGGCTCATGTCGTAGCGGAGCCACGGTCCTGGCCGCAGGAGTGCGCTGCACTGTTCGAGTCCGGTGACGGTCGGCCGTGGCAGGTTCTCGGCGGCCCGGGCACCGGGAAGACCTCGCTCGTCGCCGATGTAGCAGTCTCCAGGATCACCGCCGCCGGCAGCGATCCCGAGTCGGTGCTGGTACTAACCCATTCCCGTCAAGCCGCGGTCGGCATGCGCGAGCAGATCACTGCCGGTCTTCTGGGTGCTGCGTCCGCACCCCGCGCCACGCGCGAGCCGCTTGTGCGGACGGTGCATTCGTATGCGTTCGCGGTGCTGCGTTTGCAAGCATCGGGATACGGGAATCCGCCTCCCCGTCTGCTCACGAACGCCGACCAGGACTCGGTCATTCGAGAAATGCTGAGAGGGGACCTCGCGGACGGTGCTGCCAGGTGGCCGGAGCGGATGCGACCCGCGCTCGGCCTGGCCGGGTTCGCATCCGAGCTACGCGACGTGATTCTCCGTGCGGCCGAGCGTGGACTCGGTCCGGAAGATCTGACCGCGTGGGGGCGTAAGCATTCGCGTCCGGAGTGGGTGGCCGCGGGCAAATTCGCCGCTCAGTACGAGCAGGCGATGCTGCTGCGCGGTTCGGTTGGCGTGGAGACGCCGGAGGCCATGTCGCCCGGCCTCGACGCGGCCGAACTGGTGGGTGCGGCGCTGACGGCGTTCGCCACCGATCCGGATCTGTTGGTAACCGAGCGCCGGCGTATCCGGCATGTCCTGGTCGACGACGCCCAGCATCTGGATCCGCAAGCATCTCGGCTGGTGAGATTGCTGTCGGACGGCGCCGCCTCCACAGTCGTCGCCGGGGACCCGGACCAGGCTGTGTTCTCCTTCCGCGGTGCGGATGCGAGCTTCCTCACCGAACTCGACCATCGCACCGGGGGCCGCCGGATCGTGTTGTCGCACAACCATCGCGCCCATGCCGGTGTGGGCTGGGTGGGCGGTGCTGTCGCCGCGTTGCTGCCCGGTCGAGTCGCACACCGAGTCGCCACCGCGTACCGCGACGACGGGCGGGAGCGCACCGTTCCCGACGCCCGCGTTCTGGTCGCGTCCTCTACGGCCAAGGAAGCTGCGGCCATCGCGGACACGTTTCGTCGAGCACACCTCGCGGACGGGGTTCCCTGGTCGGACATGGCTGTGGTGGTTCGATCGGTTCCACGATCGCTGCCTGCGCTTCGCCGTGCTCTCCACGCGGCCGGTGTGCCCGTCGTCGCATCCGCTACCGCCCTTCCCCTGCACCGCCAACGGGGAGCTGCCGCACTGCTGCTGGCGATGCGCGCGGTAGCTGCCGGTCGGTGCAGCTCCGACCGTGCCGTCACCGTGTTTCCCGACGACGCGGCGGTCGCGCTGCTCGAAGGTCCCATCGGCGCCGCCGACCCTCTGGCCGTCCGTCGTTTGCGGCGCGGACTGCGCCGCGGCGACGTCGCGAACGGCGGTGATCGCGACTCGTCGATGCTGCTGCGCGAGGCCATCGTCGGTGGTTCGGTGGACGACATCGTGGGCCGACTCTCCGACATCGAGTCCGCGCCGCTTCGCCGTGTGCGCGGCGTCGTCGACGCCGTCTCGGCTGCGGTGGGATCGTCGGGCAGGCATGTGGAGGAAGCGCTCTGGGAGGGTTGGCGGGCCACTCGCCTCGAGCGGCGCTGGGTGGCATCGTCGGCGCGGGGCGGACCACTGGGTGTTCAGGCAGACCGTGATCTGGACAGCGTGGTCGCACTGTTCGACGCGGCCGCCGCCTACGTCGACGCACTTCCTCGGGGCACCCTGGAGGGCTTCGTAGACCATGTCACCGACCAGCAGGTTCCGGTCGGCGACGGGCGTCGTCCAGCGGTGCTTCCGAACGCCGTGCGGGTTCTTTCCGCTCATGCCGCGGTAGGACAGGAGTGGGACGTGGTTGCCGTCGCGGGCGTTCAGGAAGGTCTATGGCCGGCTCTGCGGCCGCGCGGATCGCTTCTGGGCGTCGAAGCGTTGGTGGATCTGGCGTCCGGGATCTCGGACGGTGGCCGTGATCTGGGCGATCGAGTCTCGCGAACCGCTCCGCTGTTGGCCGAGGAGCGGAGGCTGTTCCTGGTCGCGTGCAGCCGAGCAAGATCGTCGGTGCTGATCACCGCCGTCGACTCGGTCACGGGCGATTCGGACGCCGTGCGGTCTCGGTTCGTCGACGAACTTCTAGGGTCGCAACTTCTTGGGTCGCAACTTCTTGGGTCGCAACTTCTTGCGTCGGGGCTTGTCGGGTCCGACATGTCGCCGGGTGCTGACGAAGTGGACCCGGCCGGGCCGAGCCTTACCGAGTCGAGGGTGTTGGCGCTACCGGCCCTGGTCGCGGAACTGCGGTCGGTGGTGTGCGACCAGCGCGCTGCCGAGTCCGATCCGGAGAGGCACGCCCGCGCGGCGACGCACCTCGCTCGACTTGCCGGTGAGGGCGTGCCCGGCGCGCATCCGGATCAGTGGTACGGGGTCTCCGGACGCAGCACCGACGTCGCACTGTGGGATGTCACCGACGGCCCGGTGTCACTGTCGCCGTCCACTGTGGAGGTGCTCACCGCGTGCCCGCTGCGGTGGGCCCTCGAACGGAACGGCGGCAGCGACGGCGACACCGTCCATGCGGTCACCGGGACGCTCGTGCACACCCTGGTTCAGGCCGTCGCGGGCCGGGTTCCGCCGGACGAGGTGCGCCGAGAACTGGAGAAAGCCTGGGTGGCCGTCGATCTGGGCTCGGCGTGGTTCTCCCGGAAGGAACTCGGTCGCACGGCGACCATGATCGAAACGTTCCAGGAGTGGATGAACGGATCGCGCGGCGAGCTCACCGAGGCGGGCGTCGAGGTTCCCGTCGACGGTGTTCTCGAGCCGCGCACACCGGACGAGCCAGCGGTACACCTGCGTGGGCGTATCGATCGTCTCGAGCGCGATCCGGACGGTCGACCAGTGGTGGTCGACGTCAAGACGGGAAAGAACCCGGCGACCGCTGCTGCCACGGCGGATCACGCCCAGCTCGCCACTTACCAGGTGGCTCTGGCGGCCGGCGCCGTGGAAGGGGAAGAGGCCGGTGATCCGGGAGGCGGCCGGCTGGTCTACGTCGCCAAACCCAATCGCAAGACCGGAGCGACAGAGCGCACGCAGGCGCCGCTGTCGGGGGAGACCCTGGACACCTGGCGAACGGTCGTCGTCGACGCAGCTCGTGCGACCAGGGGGCCGCGGTTCGAGGCTCGGGTCAACGAGGGGTGTCGGCACTGCCCGATAGCGTCTTCGTGCCCGGCCGACGACAAAGGGCGACAGGTCACCGAGGGATGACTAGGAGTGTGAACACCGTGACAGATGCAGCTCGCGTCAGCCCGGCCGAGGTGGCGTACGCCCTCGGTCAGTATCGGCCCACGGACGAGCAGTCGCAGATCATCGCTGCCCCGCGCGGTCCGTTGCTGGTAGTGGCCGGCGCGGGCGCGGGAAAGACCGAAACCATGGCGGCGCGTGTGGTGTGGATGGTGGCCAACGGCATGGTTCGCCCCGAGGAAGTTCTGGGTCTGACCTTCACGCGGAAAGCAGCGCAGCAACTCACCTCTCGAATCCGGTTGCGTCTTGCTCGCCTTGCCGGATCGGATCTGCTTCGCCGGCTCGATCCGTCCGGCGAACTCCGCCGTACGGTCGTCTCCGGTGAGCCCGAAGTGAGCACCTACCACTCCTATGCGGGTCGTTTGTTGGAGCGTCACGGGATGCTGCTGCCCCTGGAACCGTCCAGCACGCTGGTGTCGGAGACAGAGTTGTGGCAGCTGGCACACCGGGTGGTCGCCGGCTGGGACGGTGACATTCCGCTGGATCGCACTCCCGCGTCCATCACCGAGTCGGTTCTTGCGCTGTCCGGTCAGCTCGCCGAGCACCTCGTCGATCCGGCCGACCTTCTCGCCGCGCACATCGACCTGGAGACCATGGTGCATCGTCTCCCACCGGGGCCGAAGCAGAAGGCGGGCGGGCCCACCAAGGAGCTTCTCGACGTGCTGCGGGTACAGGAAGATCGAATTGCGCTGCTGCCCTTGGTGCATCGCTTGCACGAGGTCATGACGCGCGACGGTCTTCTCGACTTCGGACGGCAGATGTCGCTCGCCGCCACGGTGGCGAACCACCACGCAGAGGTGGGGCGAGCAGAACGTGAGCGATGCAGGCTTGTTCTGTTGGACGAGTACCAGGACACCGGCCACGCGCAGCGCGTGTTGTTGTCGTCGCTGTTCGGTTCGGCGCAGGATCCGACTCTCACCGTTACGGCGGTGGGCGATCCCATGCAGTCCATCTACGGCTGGCGTGGGGCGTCTGCGGCGAACCTCCCTCGCTTCGGCACCGACTTCCCCATCTCGCCCAAGCGCCCCGCCGCGATCGGTCAGCTCTCCACCAGTTGGCGCAACCCACCTCAGGCTCTGGCGCTGGCGAACTCGGTCGCTGCTCCACTCCGCATGCGCGGGGTCGCGGTGGACGAGCTGCGGGCGCGACCGGACGCAGTTCCCGGCGATGTGCGCCTGTGCTCGACGACGACGATCGACGACGAACGTCAGTGGGTCGCGGACGCTGTCGCGCAGGAATACCGTCGTGCGCGCGAGGCCGGCCGGCCGCCTCCCACCGCGGCGGTGCTGGTGCGTCGCAACGCCGATTCCGGGCCCATGGCGGACGTGCTCCGACGCGCGGGGCTGCCGGTGGAGGTCGTCGGGCTGGGAGGCCTGCTCCGCACACCCGAGGTCGCCGATCTGGTCGCGATGCTCCGTCTGGTCAGCGACCCCCTCGCGGGCAGTGCCGCGATGCGCGTGCTCACCGGCTCGCGGTGGCAGCTGGGAGCCGCGGATATACGAGCGCTGTGGAGGCGGGCTCGTGAGATCGCTGCCCATACCGGGCGGGGCCGCACCGGAACCGTCACCGATGCAGACGAATTGGGGCGCGCCCTGGAGGACGGTATGCCGGGGGAACGCTCCGAACAGTCCGGTCTGGTCGACGCCTTGGCCGACCCAGGCGACGCAGCACGGTATTCGGAGGGCGGGTATCAGCGCATCTCGGCTCTCGGCGGCGAGCTGCACGCCCTCAGAGCGCGCCTGGGACAGCCGCTTCCGGACCTCGTCGCCGACGTCGAGCGCGTTCTCGGGATCGGGATCGAGGCTGGTGCGCGGCGACTGTCGGGAGACACCGGGGGACGTGAGCAACTCGACGCGTTCGCCGATGTCGTCGCCGAGTACGGCAATCAGCAAACTGCCACGTTGACGGGCCTGCTGACGTTTCTCGCGGCTGCCGACACCGTCGAGGATGGCCTTGCCCCCGGTGAGGTGGATGTCGACCCCCATCGCGTGCAGATCCTCACCGTGCACGCGGCCAAGGGATTGGAATGGGAGATCGTCGCAATTCCACACGTGTGCTCGACGGTCTTCCCGTCCACCAGGGCGTCCGCGTCCTGGCTGGGGTCGGTTGCCGAACTTCCACCCTCGCTACGTGGTGATCGCGCGATCGGAGGCGACGACACCGGGGGAGTACCGGTGCTCGATGTCTCCGACGCGACGCACCGCGGCGACATCGCCCGTGCCATCACCGATCACAAGGCGGCTCTGGCGCGCCGAAGGCTGGACGAAGACCGGCGGTTGTTCTACGTCGCCCTGACCAGAACCGAGCGCGTGCTTCTGGTGTCGGCTCACCACTGGGCTCCGGGAGCGTCGTCGCCGAAAGGGCCGTCGGATTTCCTGGCGCAGCTTCATTCGGTCGTGATCGGCGGCACAGACGAGGTTATCGGCCGGGTCGATCAGTGGGACGCCGCCCCGGCGGAGGGATCGGACAATCCCTACTCGTCTGTTGCGCTCACCGCGATGTGGCCGGCGGACCCCCTGGGCGCCCGACGGGCCGATGTCGATGCAGGCGCCGCCGCTGTGCGCGCTGCACTGGCGAATGTCGAATCGACCCCCGAGCCGACCGAACAGGACGATCCGGACGGGTGGGCGCGTGACATCGAACTGCTGCTCGCGGAACGCGACACGACCGAACGACCGAACACCGACGTCGCCGTGCCGAGCACGATGTCGGTGAGTCAAGTGGTGGGGCTGGTCGCCGATCCCGACGCGCTGGCGTCGACGCTGCGTCGGCCGGTTCCGTTCGCACCCAACCCGCTGGCTCGGCGCGGTACCGCGTTCCACGCATGGGTGGAACGCAAATTCGGTGCTACCCGATTGTTGGACCTCGACGAACTGCCGGGAGCCGCGGACGGGGCGTCGTCCGCCGATGCCGATCTCGAACAGCTGCAGCGGGCATTCGACGCCTCTCCGTGGGCGCTGCGCAGTCCGGTGGAGGTCGAGGTGCCCTTCGAGACGTCGGTGGGCGGAGTGGTGTTGCGTGGGCGGATGGATGCGGTGTTCGCCGATCCGGATGGCGGATGGACGGTGGTGGATTGGAAAACCGGAGCGCGTCCCACACCCGCGGAAGAGAAGTCCGTAGCAGTGCAGTTGGCGGCGTATCGGGTGGCCTGGGCGGAACTGGCGTCCGCGAAGGACCCGAACGGCCCCGTCCCGTTGGACAAGGTCCGCGCAGCGTTCCACTACGTCCGGTCGGGTGTCACTGTTGCGCCCCCTGATCTGCCGGACGCGCAACAGTTGGCGGCGTTGATTTCCCGCGCAGGCTCGGAGGAGCCGTCGGTGATCACCGAGCGTTCCGATACACCTTCCAGGCCTCGGTGATCAGGGGTATCTGCAGCGGAAGCCGTCCCACCACACCGACTTTCATCGCGGTGGATGTCTTGTGGCTCTTCAGCCACGAGGCCGCCATCTGGATGTTGGCAGGGAAGACCGCAACGAAGAAGACCGCGGCGGCAGCACCTGCTTGCCGGCGAGAACGCGGATGCGCCAATCCCGCGGCGAGCCCGAGCTCCGCGACACCGGACGCGTACGTGTACGCCCGCGGAGATCCGGGCAGGATGTGCGGCACCTGCGAGTCGAACGGGGCAGGTGTGGCGAAATGCAGGACACCTGCGCCGCCCAGGAGAGCAGCGAGTCGATAGGCGGCATTGTCCGCAGGGAGCCTCGGGTGTGTCATGAGGGCAGCCTGCCCGACCAGTGCCCGCAAGCCAAGGCCGACTGTGCTTCGGACTGGTTCGGGCCCCGCATGCACAGGCTCCGTTACAGTCACCTTTGCCGATTCGACCGGAATCGGGCCGAGCTCGAACGACGATTGAGGATATTCATGGCGGGACGGTTACGCAGGCGGCTGCTGAACACCGACGCCGGACTCACCGACCGCCCGGACTTCGCGCTGGTGGGCGTTCTGCGAATCCCGGAGTTCGAGCAGAGCCCGTGGCGGGCGATCTACCGCCGCATCCTGATCGCGCTGACGACCCTCGTCGTCGCAGCACTGGTGGTCTACTGGGACCGCGACGGGTACAGCGACACGCAGGACGGAACGCTCTCGCTGCTCGATTCCTTCTATTACACGACGGTGTCGTTGTCGACTACCGGCTACGGCGACATCGCCCCGATCACACCCCGCGCGCGGTTGGTGAACATTCTCGTCATCACCCCGTTGCGCATCTTCTTCCTCATTCTGTTGGTCGGTACCACCCTGGCAGTTCTCACAGAGCGTTCGCGACAGGCGTTCAAGATTCAGCGATGGAGGCGCAGCGTGCGCAATCACACCGTGGTCGTCGGATACGGCACGAAGGGTCGGACTGCCATCGCCGCGATGCTGGGCGACGGCGTGTCCGCTGCCGACATCGTCGTGGTCGACACCGATCAGTCCTCTCTCGACGCCGCGGCCAGTATCGGCCTTGTGACCGTGCAGGGTTCGGCGACACGGTCGGACGTGTTGCGCCTGACCGGTGCCCAGTACGCGGCGTCGATCATCGTGGCCACCAACCGCGACGACACGGCGGTGCTGGTTACCTTGACGGCGCGCGAGATCGCGCCGAGAGCGAAGATCGTCGCGTCCGTTCGCGAAGCGGAGAACGTGCACCTACTACGTCAGTCCGGTGCCGATTCGGTGGTGGTGTCGTCCGAAACCGCCGGCCGCCTGCTCGGGATCGCCACCACGACGCCGAGTGTGGTGGAAATGATGGAAGACCTGTTGACACCGGAGGCCGGCTTTGCCATCGCCGAACGTGAAGTGGAACGAGACGAGGTGGGTGGATCGCCGCGCCATCTGTCCGACATCGTTCTGGGCGTGGTTCGGGATGGTCGTCTGGTGCGAGTGGGGTCTCCGGAGGTCGACGCGATCGAGGCGGAGGACCGTCTGCTTTATATTCGCCGTGTGTCCAGCTGATCGGTCGACCCGATCCGGTTCGAATGTCACCAATCAGTAGGGTCGTGAGGTGTCCTTCAGACTTCGCTCCGAACCCATGCTGTCGCGCTCTCCGATCGACCGCGCAGAAGAACTGCGTCGAGACACCCCGGCCCTGAAAGCAGGCTGGGCAAGCGCACGTCTGCTGCGAGTCGACTCGCAGGGCAAGGTGCCCGTCGCTGACGGCCGTATTGCACTCGACGCCGCCGTCGATGTCGCCGACGAGCCGCCCGAGGACGCCGTGTTCCTCGGGGTCGTGGACCAGCAGCACGTCTGGGCGGTGCCGGTGTCGGCCATTGCAGGTGAGGTCACCGATCTCCGGTCCTTCGGTGACGTGCTCACCGAGTCCTCGGCTGGCCTCGTCGTGACGGCAGTGGCTTTGTTGAACTGGCACCGCGCCGCGGCGTTCAGCGCCCGCGACGGATCGCCCACACGGGCGTCGGCTGCAGGGTGGTCACGCGTCAGCACGCTGACGGGGCACGAGGAGTGGCCGCGATCGGACCCCGCCATCATCGTGCTCGTTCACGACGGCCGCGATCGCGTGCTGTTGGCACGGCAACCTATGTGGCCCGAACGAAGAATGTCCGTGCTGGCCGGTTTCGTAGAGGCGGGCGAATCACTCGAGACCTGCGTCGGCCGGGAGGTCTACGAAGAGGTGGGCCTCACGGTGTCGGACATCACGTACCTGGGTAGCCAACCATGGCCTTTCCCGCGATCGGTGATGATCGGATTCGCGGCTCGGGCAGAGGCTGGCCAGGATCTGTCGTTCAACGACGGCGAGATCGCCGAGGCGCGATGGTTCACCCGCACCGAGGTGCGCGACGCGCTCGCGGCGGGCGATTGGTCCGCCAGCGACGACGTTCCGCTGCTACTTCCGGGGTCGATCTCGATCGCGCGCGCGATGCTCGAATCCTGGGCGGCGCTCACCGACTGACTGCCGGTGAGCCGCCACTCGGTCACAGACCGATCGACTTCTTGACCTGCGCCAACGATGGGTTTGTGGCGGTGGATCCGTCTGCGTACTTGAGCGTGGGCACCACGTGGTTTCCACCGTTCACACTGCCGACGAACTCGGCGGACGCGGGATCTTTCTCGATGTCGATCTCGGTGTAGGCGATGCCGCTCTCGTCGAGCTGCGTCTTCAGGCGACGGCAGTAGCCGCACCACGTCGTGGAGTACATCGTCACGGCGGGAACATGGGTTGGGTTGTTCTGCTGCGCTGTAGTCACGGTGGAGTCAACGCCCCGTCGTACAAGGTTGTTCCATCGGGCCCGGGACTGTCGATGTGCGGCGACTCGGTGTCGGAGTGGGCTGACATGATGGTGCGGTGAAGGACAGTGATGTGGTGGAGGGACTCGATCCGGATCAATCGGCCGCAGTTCTGGCCCCGCGCGGTCCCGTCTGCGTTCTGGCCGGCGCCGGCACCGGTAAGACCAGGACCATCACCAGGCGCATTTCGCACCTGGTGGCGGATGGGCACGTCAAGCCGAGTCAGGTTCTCGCGGTGACTTTCACCGCACGCGCGGCGGGGGAGATGCGCGAGCGCCTGCGGGCCCTGGGCATTCAGGGTTCACAGGGCCAGGTTCAGGCACGTACGTTCCACGCTGCATCGATGCGCCAGTTGAAGTACTTCTGGCCGCAGGTCGTCGGCAACACCGAGTGGCGACTGCTCGACCGAAAATTCGGCGTTGTCGGGCAAGCGGCATCTGCGGCAGGAGCGTCGACGTCGACGGACAGCGTGCGGGACCTTGCAGGCGAGATCGAATGGGCCAAGGCGTCGCTCATCGCACCAGAGGACTATGCCTCCACCGTCGCGCGCCTTCGCAGAGACACTCCCACCGACGCGGATCGGGTTGCCGCCGTATACGACGGTTACGAACAACTCAAGAATCGTGATCCCGACGCCGTGTTGCTGGACTTCGACGACCTCCTGCTGCACACCGCCGCGGCACTCGAGAACAGCGTTGCCGTTGCGCAGGAGTTCCGCGAGCGCTACCGCTGCTTCGTCGTGGACGAGTACCAGGACGTGACTCCCCTTCAGCAGCGCGTGCTGGACGCCTGGTTGGGCGATCGCGACGACTTGACCGTCGTCGGTGACGCCAATCAGACCATCTACTCGTTCACGGGGGCGTCTCCGCGATTTTTGCTCGACTTCTCTCGTCGCTTTCCCGACGCCACGGTCGTTCGCCTCGAACGGGACTATCGATCGACTCCGCAGGTGGTGGGGTTGGCCAACAAAGTGATCGGCGCTGCTCGCGGTCGAATCGCGGGGACCCGTTTGCAACTTGTCGGCCAACGATCTGCAGGACCGGAGCCGACGTTCGTCGAATACGACGACGAGGCGTCGGAGGCAGCAGGCGTGGCACGCACGGTGCAGCGTCTGATCCGGTCCGGCACCCGGCCGTCGGAGATCGCGGTGTTGTACCGGATCAATGCCCACTCGGAAGCGCACGAGCAAGCGTTGACCAATCTGGCCATCCCGTACCAGGTGCGGGGTGGTGAGAGCTTCTTTCAGCGGCAGGACGTGCGGACGGCCATCTCGGCTCTGCGATCGAGTGCGGGACGCGACGATCTTCCCGCGGATGCTCGCACGGGGGCCGGACTGCCGCGTCTGGTGGAGGCGGTGTTGTCACCGTTGGGGCTCGGCGCAACGGAGCCCAGTGGTGCGCAGGCGCGTGAGAAGTGGGCGGCGTTGCGTGCACTCGTGGCGCTCACCGACGACGTGGTATCCCAGGTCCCCACATTGGATCTCGAGGGGTTGCTGCGCGAGTTCGCGGCACGCGCGGAGGCCCGGCACCCACCCGTCGTGGAAGGCGTCACACTGGCGTCGCTGCACGCGGCCAAGGGTCTCGAGTGGGACGCGGTGTTCCTCGTGGGTCTCACCGACGGCACCCTCCCCATCAGTCACGCACTGGGGGAAAACAACTCGTCGCCGGACGAGGCCGCGGTGGAAGAAGAGCGACGCTTGCTCTACGTGGGTGTCACGCGCGCTCGGGAACACTTGGAGTTGTCCTGGGCTCTCGCTCGAAACGAGGGTGGGCGCAAGTCTCGCCGCCGTTCTCGGTTCCTGGTCGATCTCGTACCCGAGTCGTCGCCGGCCTCCCGGATCGCTGCCCCGACGGTGCACAAGAAACGGCCCGTGTGCCGGGTGTGTGGGAAAGCGGTGATAGGCACCGTCGCCACCATGCTCGGCCGGTGCGAGAGATGTCCCTCCGATGTCGATGTCGCGCTGTTGGAGTCGTTGCGCTCCTGGCGTTCGGAGACGTCGAAGGCGCTCAAGGTTCCCGCCTATGTGGTGTTCAGCGACAACACGTTGACAGCCATCGCGGAACAACGGCCCCGCGACGATCGTGGGCTTGTCGCCATCCCGGGAATCGGTGCCAAGAAACTCGAGCGATTCGGTGCCGATGTTCTCGCATTGATCGATGCACGAACCGGCTCGGCAGACTGACCAAAGCTGCAGGTTGAAAATAGGTTGTGCCGATCCCGGCCCCCGCTTACCGTATGAACCGTTCCCATCGCTGCTCCGTGTGCACAGCACGCCGCACGCCGATACCGCGACGAATGTGAAGGAGGTGTCATCCGTGGAGATCTACCGAACGGCCCCAGCAGTGTTGCCAGCTGAAGTTCTGCCCAGCCACCGCGGACACCGTCCGCACCGCGTATCCGTGAGAATCGGTCTTTCCTGGGACGTATCCCGGTAGAGAACCGCATCGACAGCTCCTCGCCGAGGGCCACGGATCCGCATACGCGATCCGTGGCCTTCGTCGTGAGAGACCTACCTCCCGACGTCGTTCGCACGCATCGCAGATTTTTGTCGCATCTCGCCGTGAAACGAACATCGAAGAGGAGAACGACGTGTCACCCGCAAGTACTCGGACTGCATGCCGCACCGAGAACACGTCGCGCTTGCTGCGCGAATTGCCCTGCCGCCAGGACGATCCCGAGCTCTGGTTCGCCGAGTCACCGGCCGCTCTGGAACGGGCGAAGCAGCTGTGCGCCCGGTGTCCGGTGCGCACCAGGTGTCTCGACGCCGCACTGGATCGGGCAGAACCGTGGGGCGTGTGGGGAGGCGAGATCTTCGATCAGGGCGTCGTCATCGCACGCAAGCGCCCGCGGGGACGGCCACGAAAAGCCCCTGCCGGAATCACTCCGTGAAGCCGGGCATCCACTCGGTCAGGATCGACATGTAGGGGGCGTTCGCGTCCAGTTGCGCGCAGATGCCGACCGATCCGAGCAGCACTCGGAAGATCACCGCGTAGCGCGGCGGGAGATTGAGCGACCGAGCGGTGCGGAACTGGGGACTGTTGAAGTCGGCCGCCTTACCTGCGGTGCCTTGCAGCCACTTCCGGCTGAAGTGGAACGACTCGGTCTTGATCGGATCCGTGAAGGGACGAAGATAGTCCGCAATTTCCTGGTCGGTCACAGTTCGGCCGGGAATGACGAAGCCGCTCTCGTGCAGCAGTTCGGTCAGCTCGTCGAACTTCTCGTCGCGGGACAGCCTGACCATTCGCCCGAGCTCGGGTGGCAGGCCGTCCGGGAGGCTGAGGCACGCACCGTAATCGATGACGCCGAGACGACCGTCGTCGAGCAGTTTGAAGTTTCCTGGGTGCGGATCGCCGTGGAGTCGGCGCACGCGGACGGCTGATTCGAAGTGGAAACGGGCCAGGTTCTCGCCGGCGGTGTTGCGCTGCTCGGGTGTTCCGCTGGTGATGATGGCGGACAGCGGTGTGCCGTCCATCCATTCGGAGATGACGACCTTCGGCGAACTCGCGACGACGCGCGGCACAGCGAACCGCTCGTCGCCTTCGTACACCGATGCGAAAGCCCGTTGGTTCTCGCCCTCGATGCGGTAGTCCAGTTCCTCTTCCGTTCTCTCCGACATCTCGTCGATCACGGCTTTGACATCGGTTCCCGGGACGATTGTGCCCAGGATGCCGACGAATCGCGACAGGGTCTTCAGGTCCGCGCGCAGTGCGTCGTCAGCACCCGGGTACTGGATCTTGACTGCTACGTCGCGGCCGTCGGACCAGGTGGCGCGGTGGACCTGACCGATGCTCGCGGACGCGGTGGGTGTTTCGTCGAATTCTTGGACGCGTGATCGCCATCCGGTTCCGAGTTGACGGTCGAGGACCCGGTGCACCGTCGAGATGGGCATCGGCGGGGCCTCGGCTTGCAGCTTGGTGAGAGCCTCGCGGTACGGGCCGGCCATCTCTTCGGGGACTGCGGCTTCCATGACGCTGAGAGCTTGCCCCAGCTTCATGGCGCCGCCCTTGAGTTCGCCGAGTACGGCGAACATCTGCTTCGCGGCTTTGGCGCTGAGCTCGGCGTCGATTTCCTCGCGGTTGCCTCCGGCCAACTTGCGTCCGAATCCCATCGCCGCCCGGCCGGCCATCCCGATGGGGATGCTGGCCAGCTTTGCTGTCCTGGCTGAACTGCTACGGGGAATGTCGGGCATAGCTCCATCATGGCTGACGATCCGTCGATGCGCCGCGACCGGTGTCGCAATGCACGTCAGGTCAGTGACGGGTCACATCGAACGTCGATCTCACCGCTGGCCGCAACGGCACAAGGGGTGTCGGGGCCACTGCCGACGACGTGTTGTGGCCGCCGTGAGATCGACCTCGATGCTGTGACCCACCGTGACCGGCGCCGGCGAGTCGGCACACGCGTCGAGGAACTCCGTGACCTGCGCGGTAGCGAATGCTGCCGTCGCCGCCACGGTAGGCCCCGACGCGCACCCGATGGTGCCCAGAAGTTGTGCTGCGAGGTGCGGCCATTCGCGGTCGTAGTCGCACCGTGTCAGCTCGACACATTCGAGGCAGGCCGAGTGGCCGGGCAGCACCAAGGGGCCGATGACACCGGTGCCGTCCCGCAGACGAACCGGTAGGTGCGGAATGTCGGCATCCATCACCGAGCGCGACACCTCGGGTGGGCACAAGAGGGAGTCGGCCATCACAACGCATTCGATCTCCGCGTGTCGGCTAGGCAGCGCTACTTGTCGACGGGTGACCCGACCGGTGGGGGAGAGCCCGCGGGCCACCGCGTCGGCGAGTGGGCCACGACCGATGACCAGCGTGCTGCGGACTCGCTCACGAGAGGGTCGACGTCTCGAGAGCACTCCGCGGCGTTCGAGCTCGGCGAGCAGGACGGTCATCACCGACGCGTCGACGCCGAGTTCGGACGCTCGCCAGTAGAGATCTGGGATCGAGCGCCGACCGTCGATCAGGCGTAGCACCGCGATCATGTCGTCGGGGGTGACACCGTCCGGCGGAGTGAGTACGACGCGGGCTTCCGGACGCCACCCCAGCTGAAGGGTGCCGTCGCGGCGGACCAGCACGGTCACCGAATCCGGAACGTGCGGCAACCCGTCTCTGCGGGCGCGCGTCATGGCCGAATCCGGAACGGACGCTGCGGTGGCGGTGTCGATCATGAGCCCACCGTGGCACGCCGACAACGGGCGGCGGCGACAGGCGAACCGATTCATCCACAGGCGCACGGCGCGCCTACCTGCTACGACGCCGATCTGTGAGGAGAAAAGCCCAGGTGCGCCGAATCACACGGAAGTAGGCCCCGGTTCACCGTCGTCCGGCTTCGTCGTGTCGGTGTCGTTCTGCTTCGCGCGGTTGCGTTCGAACTCCTCGAGCTGCGCGATGGGATCGTCGAAGGTTCCGGTGTCATCGCCCACGATGCGATCGATGAACGACGCCGAGTCGTCGAGGTCGGACGCGTCCGGAAGCAGGTCGGGGTGCGCCCAGACGCCGTCGCGGCCGTCGATCCCGGCGGCGTCGGTGAGGCGACGCCAGAGCTCGCTTGCCTCGCGAACTTTTCGGGGCCGCAGCTCCAGGCCGATGAGTGTGGCGAAGGTCTGTTCCGCCGGCCCACCGGAAGCGCGACGACGGCGCATCGTCTCGGACAGGGCGGACGCACCGGGAAGACGTTCGCCCAATGCCGTGGTCACGACGACGTCGACCCATCCTTCGACGAGTGCCAGCAGGGTCTCGAGTCGTTCGAGGGCTGCTTTCTGCTCTGGCGTGGTCTGCGGCTCGAAGGCGCCCTGCTGCAGGATCTTCTCGAGCTGCGACGGATCCGCGAGAGCAGAAGGATCGATTCCGCGGGCGGCGTCCTCGATGGCCCCGAAGTCCATTCTGATTCCGCGGGCGTACTCCTCGACGGTGGCCAGAACCCGTTGACGCAGCCACGGAACATGGGAGTACAGGCGATGGTGGGCAACTTCGCGTGCAGCGAGAAAGACCAGCACCTCACGTTCGGGAAGTTCGGTGCCCTCACTGAAGGTCGCAACGGCCTCCGGGAGCAGAGCCGCAGTGTCGGACGGGCCGAGGGGAAGACCGATGTCGGTGGAGGTCAAGACCTCCTTGGCCAACTGACCCAGAGCTTGCCCGAGCTGCGATCCGAACGCCATTCCGCCCATCTGTCCGAGCATGCCGATCATCGGGCCGACCATCTGCTTCGCCTCTTCGGGCAACGCCGAGGTCCACATGCCGGAGATCTGTTCGGCGACGGGGTCGCACAGCCGCTTCCAGGTGTCGAGGGTGTTGGTCAACCACTCCTGGGGCGTCCACGCCTGGGTGCGGTGGGCACCTGCGGGGAGGATCGTCGCTTCGTCGAGCCACTGCTCGGCGAGATGAGCGGCGTCGGCCACAGCGGTGCGTGAACCGTCGCGCACGGGTGCGGTGGTTCCCATGTGCTGCAACGCCAGCTTCTTCGCCACCTCGTAGTTCACCGGCCCGGTACTGCCACCGGACTGCATGCCGCTGAACATCTGTCCCATCTGCGTGAACATCTGGCCCAGCGCCGCCGGGTCGAATCCGTCGGCGCCGAAACCGAATCCGCCCGCGCCGCCTCCCGGCATGCCAGAACCGCCGCCCGGCCCCTTGTCCTTGTCGGGGTCGTCGTCGGAACTGGAGAATCCGAATCCGCTGTTGCTCATGCCCCAACGGTACAAGCCGCATGGTCGTTCCACCGGGTCCTGCGGTGCGCCGAGCGCGAACACCGGGATGCGCCCCGGGAGCAATGTCGTCGGCATTCTCTAGGGTGGTGTGGTGAATCGAAGGATAGCGACGCTGCTGGTCGCATTGCTGCCGGTACTCGTCCTCGGAGTGCTGGGGTCGGTGGTGACGGTTCCGTTCGCCGCGCTCGGCCCGGGACCGACGTTCGACACCCTCGGAGAGGTGGACGGCAAGCCCGTCGTCGACATCGTGGGCGATGTAGGTGACCGAGTCGTCGACACGCCCTCCGGACACTTGAACATGACGACGGTTGCGGTCCGCGACGAATTGACGGTGTTCGACGCGCTCGGTCTGTGGCTCAGTGGACGTCAGGGACTGGTGCCCAGGGACGAGATCTATCCTCCCGACCAGAGCCGCCAGGACGTCGAGACCGCCAACGAGGCGGATTTCGCGCAGTCGGAGGACAGCGCCGAACTGGCCGCACTCGGACATTTGGGCCTGCCGACCGTCTTGACGGTCGCGCAGGTGGGCGACGATGGGCCCGCGTCCGGTGTCCTCCAGGAGGGCGATCTCGTGACCGCCATCGACGGAACACCGGTCTCGACGGTGACCGGCGTACAGGCCGCGGTCGGCGCGGTGGAACCCGGTACGACCGTAACCATCGACATCATCCGTGACGGCGCCCCGGTGACGGAGACCGTCACCGTCGAGGCCAGGCCGGACGATGCCCAGCGCGGCTACCTCGGTATCACTCCGGAGGAAAGTCCGAACGTTCCGTTCGACGTCGAGTTCAATCTCGCCGACGTCGGCGGTCCGTCGGCAGGCCTGATGTTCTCGCTCGCCGTGGTGGACAAGCTGAGTCCAGGCGATCTCAGCGGGGGAGAGTTCGTTGCCGGGACGGGGACCATCGACGCGGACGGTGCGGTCGGGCCGATCGGCGGTATCCCGTACAAGTTGGTGGCGGCACGTGAAGCCGGCGCCACCGTCTTCCTTGTTCCCAGCGACAATTGCGCAGAAGCCGCCTCGCGGACGCCGGACGGCCTCACGCTCGTTCGGGTGACCAGCCTCGACGACGCGATCGGGTCACTCGACGCGTTGACCAGCGGCGCAGACGCCCCGACCTGTTCATAAAGCTCAGCCGAGCCGAGAACCTCAGAAGTCGTCCTCGTCCGGTTCGGCGTCGAGGGTGGCGTGCAATGCGGCGACGACGTTCGGCGCGAGGTTGTCGTAGGTCAACAACTCCGGAGCGTCCGCGAAGTCGTCGTCGTCCTCGTCGGGGCGCAACTGAAGCAACGCAATCGAAGGACCGTCGCGGAGCACCGCCACGATCAGACGCCCGTCTCGACGATCGGGATGGTCCTCGGCCGCGATGCGAGCTGCGTGATCGGCAGCGTCCCGGTCCGCGAGTAGCGGTGCGAGTGCATTGTCGAGATCCGACTCGGCCTCCGGCGGAAGAACGACGATCTCCTCGACCAGGGCGCACCCGGCGACCGAAGCGGGCCAGGACGTGGTTCCCAGGAACTCGTCCAGCGCGTGCGAGCCGCCCGCGACATCGGCGGGCAGTCGCTCCTGGGCAACGGGAGTGAGGGCCGAGTCGTCCTCGAGTTGGTCGAGCAAGCTCGGTTCCGCTGCTGCCAGGTCCGCGGTGGGCACCAGCGCGAAGAGCTGCGGTCCCTGATCCCACCCGCCGGCATCCACGTAGTCGACCACCTCGCGCACGCATCGCGCGAGCGCGCGCTCGGAATGTGCGTCCGACGAATCGGGGTCGAACCACTCGCTTTCGGTCACGTTGCATCCCTCTTTGCGCTCACCGCACCATCTTTGCATCGAGGGCTACAGTCATGGTCGTCACCACGACTCGGAGGGTGTTGGTCCGAGTGTCAGTACAGTGGTCGAAAACGGACATGGCAATGGTCGTAAACGAACATGTGGTGTCGTCACGGTGGTGTCACCAGGCGGCGGTGCGCGAGATTTTGGAGTGTGGCACGTGGGCATGAGGCCCCCAACCGGTTTGCCGTCTCTGACGAGACGCAGCCGAACTTTGCTTGTACTGGCGCTGGTTCTGGCCGCGCTGCTGCTCATCGGTCCACGATTGGTGGATACCTACACGAACTGGTTGTGGTTCGGCGAGGTCGGCTTTCGCAACGTCTACTCGACGGTGCTGTTGACCAGACTCATCAGTTTCCTCGTGGTGGCTCTGGTGGTGGGCGGCACCGTGTTCGCCGCATTGCTGGTGGCGTACCGGTCGCGGCCGGTGTTCGTCCCGACCGCAGGGCCCAATGATCCCATCGCGCGGTACCGCACGACGGTGATGTCCCGGCTGCGAGTGTTCGGCGTCGGCATCCCGGTGGTCATCGGCCTGCTGGCAGGACTTGTCGCGCAGGGCAACTGGGCGACGGTGCAGATGTTCCTGCACGGTGGATCGTTCGGTATCGACGATCCACAGTTCGGATTGGACGTCGGCTTCTACGCTTTCGACCTGCCGTTCTACCGGTCCGTGCTCAACTGGTTGTTCTCCGCCGTGGTCATCGCGTTTCTCGCAAGTCTGGTGACGCACTACATCTTCGGTGGACTCCGGCTCAGCGGCCGCGAGGGTGCGCTCACGCGTGCAGCGCGTATCCAACTCGCCGTTCTGGCCGGCACCTTCGTGGTGCTCAAGGCAATTGCGTACTGGTTCGACAGGTACGGGTTGCTGTCCAGCGGCCGCAAGGAGCCCACCTTCAGCGGCGCCGGCTTCACCGACATCAACGCGGTGCTGCCCGCCAAGCTGATACTGCTGGCAATCGCCGTCATCTGCGCGGGCGCGTTCTTCGCCGCCATCTTCCTTCGCGACCTGCGCATTCCGGCACTCGCGACGGCGCTGCTGGTCCTGTCCTCGATCCTGGTGGGAGCAGTCTGGCCGCTGGTGGTCGAGCAGTTCTCGGTGCGTCCCAACGCTGCCGACAAGGAACGTCCGTACATCGAGCGCAATATCGAAGCCACCAGGTCGGCCTACGGCATCACCGACGACACCGTGACTTATGAGGACTACACGGGCGTCGGATCTGCGTCGCCTCGCAACGTCCCGGCCGATCAGACCACCATCGCCAATACGCGTCTGCTGGACCCGAACGTGCTGTCCAGAACCTTCACCCAGCAGCAGCAGCTCAAGAACTTCTACGGATTCCCGGCGTCCCTCGACGTCGATCGGTACGAAATCGACGGCCAGCTGCAGGATTACATCGTCGCCGCGCGTGAGCTGTCGCCGAACAGCTTGACCGGTAACCAGACCGACTGGATCAACCGCCACACGGTCTATACCCATGGCAACGGATTCGTCGCAGCTCCGGCCAACCGTGTGAACGCGGCCGTGCAGGATGCGTCGAGCACCGAGTCGAACAGCAACTCGGGTTACCCGATCTACACCGTCAGCGACCTCGCGTCGCAGGCGGCAGGAGATCAGGTCATTCCGGTGGAGCAGCCCCGCATCTACTACGGCGAGGTCATCGCGTCGTCCAGCCCGGACTACGCCATCGTCGGCGGGACCGACGAGCGTGAGTACGACACCGACACATCGCGCTACACCTACACCGGTACGGGTGGTGTCGGCATCGGCAACTGGTTCAACAGATTGGCGTTCGCTGCGAAATACACCGAGCGCAACATCCTGTTCTCGGGTGCCATCGGCGACGACTCGAAGATCATCTTCAATCGAGATCCACGTGAGCGGGTCCAGAAGGTCGCACCGTGGCTGACCGCCGACGGTAATTCCTACCCGGCCGTGGTCGGCGGCAAGATCGTCTGGATCGTCGACGCGTACACGACGCTCGACCAGTACCCCTACGCGCAGCGCAGTTCGCTCGAGGGTTTGGTGCAGGACAGTGTCGACGCCAACACTGGCCGGCTGCTTCCGCGTGAGGAGGTGTCGTACATCCGTAACTCGGTGAAGGCGACCGTCGACGCATACGACGGCTCGGTGAACCTGTACCAGGTGGACGAGAACGATCCGGTCCTCCGGACGTGGATGGGTGTGTTCCCGGGTGCGGTGCAGCCGGAGTCGGCCATCACCGACGAGCTCCGGCAGCACTTCCGCTACCCCGAGGACCTGTTCAAGGTCCAGCGCGAAATGCTGGCCAAGTACCACGTCAACGATCCCGGCGAGTTCTTCACCAACAACGCGTTCTGGTCGGTTCCCAGTGATCCGACCATCGAGGGTGGAACCAACCTCAACCAGCCTCCGTATTACGTGTTGATCGGTGATCCGGACACAGGACAGCCGTCGTTCAGGCTGACCAGTGCCATGGTGGGCTTCAACCGAGAGCTGTTGTCCGCGTACATCTCGGTGCGTTCGGATCCGGAGAACTACGGCCAGTTCACGGTGTTGCAGTTGCCCACCGATACCCAGACGCAGGGCCCGCAGCAGGCGCAGAACTCGATGACATCCGACACCCGTGTGGCATCGGACAGGACGCTGCTGCAGCAGTCGAACCGTATTCAGTACGGCAACCTGCTGACGCTTCCCATCGCCGAGGGCGGCATCCTGTACGTCGAGCCGCTGTACACCGAGCGGAACACCACTAACACCTCGACCTTCCCGCAGTTGTCCCGAGTTCTGGTGAGCTACCGCGAACCGGGTGCGGGCGGCGGTGTTCGCGTCGGGTACGCGGCGACGTTGGCCGAGGCGCTGGATCAGGTGTTCGGTAGTGGCACCGGCAGCGTCGCCACGGCTCCGGGCGGTGACGCCACCTCGCCGCAGCCGGACAACGGAACGTCGTCGTCGTCGTCGGACACTCCACCGGTAGAGCAACCGGCTACGGCGGCGAATCCCGGGGCGGCCGCTCCGGCACCTGCTGTGCCCGTTGATCGTGCGGCCGCGGTGAACAACCTCAACAGCGCTCTCGATGCCGTTCGTACGGCTCAGCAGTCGGGTGACTTCGCCCAGCTGGGTACCGCGTTCGACAACCTGCAGACCGCGATCGATCAGTACAACCGCTCCGGGGGATAGTCACTCGGTGTAGATCGACGAAGCCCCGCCTCTCTGTTGTCGAGAGGCGGGGCTTCGTCGTGTGGTGGCCTAGCCGCACGGGTTCGACCGTGTGAACACCCTCATCCGCGGCCGGGAGTGGGTGTCCGCTTCACGCCCGGTGTGCGTGGTCTACACACGACAAAGCGGACGCACTCCGTGGAGAGCGTCCGCTTTCGCGTCGATCAAGGGGTCGTTCAGCGACCCAGCCCTGCGAGCACGCCCTGGTTGGCGGCCACGAGGTCCTGGTACTGCTGTCCGAAACCGTACTCGTTCGCCAGCGCTGCGCCCTGATCGATCAGCGACTGAACCGGGGCCGGTGCGGCCGGTGCGGGGGCCGGCGTGGGGGCAGGTGCCGGAGCGGGCGCCTCAGCGGCCTCGTACGACCCGCCGGTGGTGAGGTACTGGCCGCAGGTCGGCCATGCGCCGACACCCTGGGTGGCGAGCACGTTCTCGGCGACGCGGATCTGCTCGGCCTTCGAGGCGTTGGAGGCCGAGCCGGAACCGCCGTTGGCGGCCCAGGTGCTGGGGGAGAACTGCAGTCCTCCGTAGTAACCGTTGCCGGTGTTGATTCCCCAGTTGCCGCCGCTCTCGCACTGAGCGACGCCGTCCCAGTTGTGCGTCGGCGCAGCCGACGCCGTTCCTGCGGTCATGACGAGCGGTGTGGCGACGATTGCGCCGGTAACGGCTACCCATCCGAGTGCGCGGGTGGTGAAGTTGCGTGCAGTGGTCATGCGGGGTAGATCCTCTCAGCGCTGGTCGACTCGAGTAGCGCAGGCACCGTGTGCCTTCGCGCATCTGCTCGCGTCCCTGCCCCCGTCGATTCGGGTCTCCGATCCCGCGGGGCAGAAGAATCCAACGGCGGGTCGGCCTGGCCCTCGTTGTGGGCCGCTGGCGACGGTAACGGAATGATCACGAGCCGTCACTTAGCCGATGTGCGAGCCCTGCGCCGGGCTTTGGAGGTCTGTTGTGACGTTTACGCAGCTCATCGCGCCCGTCAGTGGTTAGAGTCCAAGTTGTGACCGCATCGTTATGTGAGGGGGAACACCGGTAAAGTGAGACGGCGGTCACCGCGCGACGGGCGGATTTCGGTCGAATTCGTTGGTCAACAGGCGATTTGCAATTGGTCGTCGCCGTCCGGTAACTTCTTGTTCAGCAAGAACGCAGTACGGCTTGCCACGCAGATGGATCCTCTCATCGAAGAGGGTTTTGATGCCGACGCGGGGTGGAGCAGCTCGGTAGCTCGCTGGGCTCATAACCCAGAGGTCGCAGGTTCAAATCCTGTCCCCGCTACCACCGAAAAACGGCTCCCGGAGTTTCTCCGGGAGCCGTTTTCTTTGTCTGTGCTAGCAGGGACTTGCTTGGCAGAGATGGCCCATTCAGTGCGAAATATCGGGATCTGCCGACGTCATGCCGGTACTCGGTGCGTCGTTCTCGTCCGCGCTCCCACCGGCTTCGGTGTCGCTGTCGGCCTGATCGAGATCGACCGCATCAGCACCCTCGAGGTGTGTCAGCTCCACCTCGGCCTCGGCAACCAGCCCCTTGGCCTTGTCTTCCAACTTCTTCGCCCAGTCCGACATCGTTGTCTCCCTCTCGTGCTGCGGCCTTTGCTCCCAGCTTGCCAGAAGCCTCCTCGGCCCCGCTGCATACCTACTGAAGGGCACC
>JBASAM010000102.1:0-6459 GCA_049650605.1 Rhodococcus sp. (in: high G+C Gram-positive bacteria)
CGGCGGTACCGACCCGGGGGCTACGGCCGGTGCAACCGCCGAGGACGCAGCCGCAGGTGATTGCGTGTCCTGCGGAGCAGATGCGACGTTCTGGGACCCGGTGTCGGATCCCCCGCCCGACAACACCGCTGCGGTACCGATCCCGGCCGCCACCAGGGCAGCCGCGGCTGCGGCGCCGACCAAGACCATCGCCCGATGGGGGCGGCGTCCGCCGGCGGCAACCTCGGACGTCGCGGCCGTCGATGGGCTGTCGACATTGCCGAATGCGCGCGGTGCCGACTCGACCGTGACCGCCTCGAACACTTCGGTGTCGGGATCGGACGCGGCGAGCGCCGGGTCGACCGGGGCCGCCGACACCGCACCCGCGGCCGAAGCACCGCCGGAGACTACGGTGCCCTCGACAGGCGCACTGTCGACCTGCTTGCTGTCGACGGGCGTGCCTGCGAGATCTGCCGGAACGGATTCCTTCGCCGAGGCATCGGACCGCGACGCAGCGACAGCGGATGCAGCGACAGCACCGGCGACACCTGCCCTCGCGATACCCGACTTCTTGATCACCGTTGGTGCCGGTGTACCGGACTTCACCACGCCGGACTTGCCGGCCCCGGTTCCCGACCGGCGCACGGGTGCGGCAGGGGCCTGGCGGACCGGACGCAGTGACGGCCGCGGCGCCGCCCCGCTGGAAGTGACGGCAGCTGCCGTAGCCGTAGCGGTAGCGGCACCGTTGTCGGAGGATGCCGTTTCCGGAGACGATTCGGGGGTTGCGGAGTCGTACACGGGTACGCCGAACGCGAGTTCCAGAATGGGGGGTGCGACGTCGATGTCCGCGGCTGCGCCGGAGGTGACGATGCAGACGACGACGGCGTGAGCGACGTCGACCAAGTCCCAGAGCATGGGCACGGTGAGCCCGATCTGCTCCGGAGAGAAGTCCTCCAGCTCGATCGATCGAGCCGTGTCGAACTCGGCACCGTCGACTGGTGAGAGCAGCGAGGCGGTGACCGTGCTGCCGTTCAGGTCATACAGGAGAACTGCAGATGCCACTGTGTCGCGACGTTCTACCTTTGCTGCCCTGGGGGTGTCACTCATCGTTTCCTCCTCATCTCGCGAACCTGGCCGGATTCGGCGCGACCGCTGAACTCCCCCGAGAACGGTCTTGATAGCCGACTACAAACCAAGAGAATAAACTATTCGACTTGTTATAGACACTAAACATACCGGAAGTTCGTAATGAGCGCACCGAATTGGTGCTGCGAAATCGTGAGGAGTCGGCAAACCGATACTGTGGCGTTGTGGAGACGAGTGACGAATCGCCGATGTGGGCCGCCCCGGACTCGACGACCACCCACACCTCGGGCTCCTTCGACGACGAGTCCGACCTTCGCGACGGAGACGACACTTCGGAGGACGCCGACACGAACGCGCCGGTGGAGCTGCTGCCCCGTCGCCGACCGACGCAGGAGCGCAGCAAGCGCAAGTTCGACGCCCTGCTCACCTCGGCGCGCGATCTCCTCGTAGACGTGGGATTCGAGTCGTTCACCTGTGAGGAAGTAGCGGCCCGCGCAGGACTTCCCATCGGCACCCTGTACCAGTTCTTCGCGAACAAGTACGTGATCGTGTGCGAGCTCAGTCGACGCGACCTAGCGGGCGTGCAGCAGGAGGCGACCGACTTCGACGGCGAGATCCCGTCCTTGGACTGGCTACAGTTTCTCGACGACTTCCTCGACCATCTGTCCGGCCTATGGACCTCGGACCCGTCCCGCCGCGAAGTGTGGCTGGCGATGCAGTCGACGCCCGCCACGCGGGCCACGGGGATGATTCAGGAGAAGGCCTTCGCCGCCCAGATCGAGCGAATGCTGGCGCCGCTCACTCCGCGCACTCCCCGCTCCCAGCGCAACCTCATGGCGGAAGTTCTGGTGCACGTCGTGTACTCGATGCTCAACTTCTCGGTGCAGGACGGGCAGAGCCACGCCGACGCCGTCGCCGAGTTGAAGCGATTGATGGGCGCCTATCTCCTCGTGGCAGAAAAGGAGAGCCGGCGCTGACACCAGCGTCGGCTCTCCAATTCTTCTACCGCAGTCGAGTTACTCCTCGAGGATGGCGACTGCTCCCGCAATATCTCCGTCGTGCGTCAGGGACAGATGGATCTTGACCGTCGGAAGGAACTCGGCGGCCATGCCGTGCAGCTTGATCGACGGGCGTCCCCACGCGTCGTTGACCACTTCGATCAACGGGTACGGGTTGTCACCGATCTGCGGGGGCCGTGCGTATCGCGAGGTGGCCCACGCCTTCAGTACGGCCTCCTTGGCGGCCCACCGCGCGGCATAGTGCCGCGTGGGGTCCGCGCTCTTGGTGGCAGCGTGCCGCCGCTCGCCGGCAGTGAAACTGTCGCGGACCATGGTGGTCCCGACGCGCTCCATCTGCTCGGCGAATTCGGAGACCGACACCAGATCCAATCCGACTCCCAGGATGCTCATTCGGCCACCGTACGGTAGACGTCGTCCGAGCCGAGACGAGAATCTTCGCTGAGCAAGAGATCGACCTCGAGCTGGTGCTTCGCATCGCTCGATGCTCCGTCGTGACCCAACCTGCGGTCCTCGGGACGCTCGTAGAGCGCCGAACCACCACACATCGCGTCGGCCAGTCGGCGCCGTCCCGCGACGACACGTGCCTGCGACCGTGCGATGTACTCCTCACGCCGCTCGGCCGGGACGGCTTCGAGGAACGCCTGCGGGTGCACCACTGCGATGAGTCCGGATACGTGTCCGAAGCCGAGGCTGGTGAGCAGGCCGGCCTTGAGCGGCAACCGATCACCGAAGCGAAGCGGCTCGCGCGCCCACACCAGGTGGTCGAACTCGGTCATCTTGTCGTCGACGCAATCGAGGCTGCGGTTCGGCGGCACGATGCCCTGAGTCAGTACCTGGCACAGTCCGATCAGCTGGAACGCTGCCGCTCCACCCTTGCTGTGCCCGGTGAGCGACTTCTGCGAGACCACGAACAGCGGGTTGCCGTCCGTGCGTCCCAGCGCCCTGGCGAGGCGTGTGTGCAACTCCGCCTCGTTGGGGTCGTTCGCGTTGGTGGACGTGTCGTGCTTGGAGATCACGGCGATGTCGTCCGCCGCCACTCCGAGCGAACTGAGCGAGAGCGCCATGGCCGAATCAGGTCCGCCTCGACCGACGCCGAGAGCGCCGAGACCGGGAGCGGGGATCGAGGTGTGCACGCCGTCGCCGAACGACTGCGCCCACCCGACGACACCGAGGACGGGCAGTCCCATCTCCAGTGCCAGATCACCGCGCGCCAGCAGAATCGTTCCGCCGCCGTGCGATTCGACGAAGCCGCCGCGTCGACGATCGTTGGCCCGCGAGAACCGTCGATCGTCGATGCCCTTGGCGTGCATCGACGCCGAGTCCGCCGTGGCGGACATGTCGCCGAAGCCGATGATGCCCTCGGTACTGAGATCGTCGAATCCACCGGAGACGACGAACGTCGCCTTGCCCAGGCGAATCTTGTCGACGCCTTCCTCGACCGACACCGCCGCCGTGGCACACGCCGCGACGGGGTGAACCATCGCACCGTAGGAGCCGACGTACGACTGAACGACGTGGGCTGCAACGACGTTCGGCAGAGCTTCCTGCAGGATGTCGTTCGCCCGTGCGTCGCCGAGCAGGGTGTCGATGTAGAGCGAGCGCATCGACTCCATGCCGCCCATGCCGGTTCCCTGGGTGTTGGCCACCAACGAGGGGTGCGTCCACCGCATAAGCTCCGACGGGTTGAAGCCGCTGGTGATGAAGGCATCGACGGTGCAGACGATGTTCCACAGCGCGACCCGGTCCACCGAGCTCGCCATGTCGGGCGAGATGCCCCACTTGGTGGGATCGAAGCCCGTGGGAATCTGCCCACCGACCGTGCGGGTGAGCTTCATCTGGCGCGGTACGCGAATCTCGGTGCCGGCCTTGCGGGTCACCTGCCAATCGCCGTCGGCGTTCTGGTTGACGACGGTCCGCTCGGCATCGGCTCCGACGAAGGCGCGAGCCTCCGCTTCGCTGCCGACGACGAACGTCAGATCGTTGTCGAGGAACACCGACGTCATGAGCGGCGCAGTGTTGTTCACCATCGCGCCGTCGTCTTCGTAGCGGCGGATACCGCAACGCTCGACCACCGTGTCGTGGTACTTGTCGGCGATCTCCGCCTCGGGCACCAGATCACCGGACAGGGCGTCGTACCAACCCGGCTTGGGATCGCTCTCCCACATCACCAGGCCGGTGCTCCAGGCGAGTTCGAGAACACCTGCAGCCGAAAGCTTCTCCTCGACCTCCATCTCGAACCGGGTACGCGAACTGCCGTACGGACCCAGCTCGCCGGTACCGACGATGACGACCATCTCGGACGGATCGATGTCCAGCGCGGGCCACGACTGCGGCGGCAACTGCTCGCCGAGCCGGGGCGGTGCGGGCAACGCGTCGACGGTTACGATCTCGTCCTGGACCGTGTCGCCGCGGTTCGCTTCGTCCGCGGCTGCCTCGTCGGCCGCCTGCTTGGCCAGTGCTGCCAGATCGAGGCCGGCCTCGGCCAACCCACCCGTGAGATCGACTTCGAGCGGCGCTTCGGACGCGGCGGCGCGAGAGTCCGCATCGCACGTCGCCAGCAACTGCTCCGCCATCTCTGCGGTGGACCAGGTGCGGACCCCCGCATCCTCGGCGGCCTTGGCCACCGGGTCGTTGTGACCCATCAGGCCGGTGCCGCGCACCCACCCGATGCGTGCATGCACCAGCGTCACTCGCTCGGCCCACGTCCGCTCCGCCTTCCAGCGGTTGACGACGGCGTCGAGCGCGGCCTTGGACTCTCCGTAGGCGCCGTCGCCTCCGAAGAGACCACGGTTGGGTGAACCTGGCAGCGTGACGTGCAGTCGGGAGTCGACGTCGCGATCGAATCCGATCTTCGACAGACCGGCGATCAGACGTTCCACCGACCACAGCAGGACGCGCATTTCCATCTCGGCGCGCGAGCCAGCCTCGGACAGCTCGCCCATGACGCGGGGGGCCGCGAACGGGAAGAGCATCGTCGGTGTGATCGCAGGCTTGACCATGGTCTTGGCGCCGCCGGCGGTGTCCACCTGATCGGAGCCGATCCACTCGATGAGCGCATCGACGTCGGAGTACGACGCCATGTTGGCGGGCACCACCCACAGGGCCGCGCCCGCAGTTGCGTTGGTGCGGTACAGCTCCCGGTAGAAACCGACGCGGCTCTCGTCGAGGCGCGAGGTGGTCAGGAAGACCGTCGCACCGCCGGCAAGAAGTTCACCCGTCACCGCTGCGGCGATGGAGTTCTTGCTGGCACCGGTCACGACGGCGACCTGTCCGGCCCATCGAGTCGACGACTCACTGGGCTCGGACGCCGCGGCTGCGATCGAGCCGTAGGTCTCGGCCAGTTCCGCCAGACCCTGCGCGTCCGCCTTCTTCTGCCACCAGCTGGCCTGTGCGGCAACGGCATCGCCGGTTCCGGCGAAGGCGCCCACGGCAAGAGCGCGGGCTTTGTCGTCACCGACCCACAAGCGTGCGAGATCCTCGCGTGCCGTGGCCCACCGATCGTCGATGAGAACTGCCTTGCGGGCGTCGAAGGACGCAGCCACCAGACGCGGCCAATCCGTACCCAGCTCGGTCGAGACCAGCTCGACCAGCTCGGCTTCACTGGTATCGGACGCGGGCAGCGTCTCGTTGCCGGCGAATCCCAACTGCTCGAGCACCAACCGAGCAGCCGACGCCAGTACGCCACTGCGTCCGGTGATGTTCTCGGTGAACTCGCCCAGCGCCGCTGCGTCGACGGTTCCGCCGCCACCGCCGCCGCCCGTGGAGGGCATCGAGACCTGGATTCCGCGGCGCTGACCCACAGCGGCCACAGCCGCGTCGATCACGGCGTCGACAGCCGCGCCGTCTCCGACGGCACCGTCGGAGAGTCCGCCCAGATCTCCACCACGGATCGACGATCCGTCGCGGGTGCCCAGGGCTACCTCGGCCGTGACGTGATGCGCCCAGCCGTCGCCGAGCTGCCACACCTTGCCGACGCGTTCGGCGATCGATCCGGGGCGGCGTCCCGACGGTCCGAACACCTTGCGCAGGTGATCGTTGATCGAGTCGCTGAGCACCGGTCCGTAGGGACGGTAGGTGCGTGCCAACTTGTTCACGGTGCCCGCGAGGGCGCCCATGTCGGCGTCTGCCGCACCGTCGATGGCGCCGAGCGACAGCTCGGAACCGAGGTCGACGAGCAACTGGTTGCGACGCGAGGACACGCCGTCGCACAACGCCTCGATGGTGTCGGCGGGGCCGATCTGATCCATGCGGAGCTTGGTCCAGAGGCCGATCAGTACGGTCGTCGCATCGGATGCGGTGAACGCGATGTCGTCGGGACGGGGACCCCCGGCAGGTGCCGCGGGAGCCGCGGCCGGGGCCGCAGCGGGTGCCGCGG
>JBASAM010000103.1:0-7353 GCA_049650605.1 Rhodococcus sp. (in: high G+C Gram-positive bacteria)
GTCGTGGGCGCGGCGGGGCGGCGCGGCGCGGCCTTCGTCCCGACCCCCGAGGGACCCGACGTGATGCGGTGGACGGTGTTCACCGTGACCGTCCCCGCCACGTATCGCGAACTGTCCCTCGGCGAAATCGAGTACGGAATGCGCGACACCGTTCGCGGCGCGGCGGAGGCACTGTCCGCGCACCGCACCGTCGAGACCGGACGCGCCGGTGGAGATCCGCACACCATGATCGCCGAGCGGCTCGCCGTTGTCGGCAGACATCGGTATCCGCCGCTGTCGGAGCGCGTCACGCGTGTGCTGGACACCACGGACCGAGTCGACGCCATTCTCGACGCAGCGCGCACGTCCGCTCCCACACAAGCTCCGAGCAGTTCGGGCGCCGAGGCGCGTGAGGCGGTGTTGCGGCCTCTCCAACGCGAGGTGCGCACCGCACGACGGGCCGCCGTGCGAGCGGCTATCGACGGCTTCCTCGATTCCGACCGACGCTGACGGGCGGCTCGGGCGCAATGCCTCGAGTCAAGAAGGTCTGCGGCGCACCGGAGGCTCGCAGCAACCCGGATTGCACGGAACACCGTCGGTGGTGGTCCCGAAAGCGGGTTCCACACCGAGGCGTTGCGCGTCGATGCCCACGGTCCGTTCCTCGACGAGCGTGCGCACCAGCGTCGCGAATCGTGGGTCCGCGCCGGGAGTTCCCGCACGCTCCAATGCGATTCCCAGTTCTTCCGCCTTCTCCACCGCCTCTGTATCCAGGTCCCACACCACCTCGAGGTGGTCCGAGACGAATCCCACCGGGCAGATCACGACCGCATCGACGCCGCGTGCAGCCAGCGACTCGAGGTGATCGCAGATGTCGGGATCGAGCCACGGAATCTGGGGCGGACCGGACCGGGACTGCCACACCACATCGTGCTCGGCGATGCCGGCAGCTGCGGCGCACAGGCGCGATGCCTCGGTTACCTGCCGACTGTAGAGATTGCCACCCGCGAACGGTGGTCCCGCCGCATCGTCGGCGGATACCGGTACCGAGTGCGCGGTGAACACCACCCGCGCGCGGTCCCGGCGATCGGCGGGAAGCCTGCTGACGGCCGACCGAACAGCGTCGGCGAACGCCTCGACCATCAACGGGTGGTCGTAGTACTGGCGCAATTTGGTCAACCGCGGTGCATTGTCACCGACGGCCGCGCGGGCGCGGGCGATGTCCTCGTGGTACTGCCGACAACCGGAATAGCCGCCCCAGGCCGAGGTGGGAAAGACGAGAGCGTCGGTGACGCCGTCGGCCTGCATCTCGGCGACGGTGTCCTCGACCATGGGATGCCAGTTGCGGTTGCCGAAATAGACCGGAAGATCGATGCCGGTCAGCGCGAATTCCGCCTCCACGGCGGCAATAATTTCGCGGTTGAGACGATTTATCGGCGAGACTCCCCCGAAGTGCAGGTAGTGCTCGGCCACCGAATCGAGACGCTCCGGCGGGATGCCCCTTCCCCGAGTGACGTTCTCGAGGAAGGGCCGCACCTCGTCCGGGCCTTCGGGACCGCCGAAGGACAACAGTAGAAGAGCGTCGTAGGCCATGCCCTTATTGTGCATGGCGGCAGGGCTCTACAGGTTTTCGGGCAACCAGGTGTTGTGGCTCGCTCCGCCGTCGACGTAGATGATCGATCCGGTGGTGGCCGGCAGCCAGTCGGAGAGCAGCGCACAGATCGACTTCGCCACGGCGGTGGGATCGTTGAAGTCCCAGCCGATGGGCGACGCTCCGTCCCAGTACTCGTTGAGCTGGTTCATCTTGTCGGCGTCACCCGTGGCCGTGCCGGCAATGGCCTTCGCCGCCAAGGTCTTGATCGGCCCGGCCGCAACCAGATTCGATCGGACCTTCTTCGCGGCGCCGACCTCACGCGCGACGTACCGGTTCACGGATTCGAGAGCAGCCTTGGCCACGCCCATCCAGTTGTAGAACGGCATCGCAGTGCGTGGGTCGAAGTCCATACCGACGATGGAGCCGCCCTCGTTCATGACGGGGAGAACGGCGCGCGCGAGCGAAGCGTAGCTCCACGCCGAGATCTGGAACGCTGCCGCAGCGTCGGCACCCGGGCCCTCGAGGAACGGCTTGGAACCTGGCCCCATCAGCGAACGGGGTGCGAACGCGATGGAGTGCAACACTCCATCGATGCCCTCGGGTGCGACCTCGGTGATGCGATCTGCCAACGCGGCCAGGTGCTCCTCGTTGGTGGCGTCGAGTTCGATCGCCGGCGGCACCGGCTGCGGCAACCGCTGCGCGATGCGGTCGATGAGCCGAAGCCGATCGAACCCCGTGATGATCACCTTGGCGCCCTGTTCCTGCGCAACCTTGGCGGCGTGGAATGCGATGGACGCATCCGTGATGATGCCGGTGATCAGGATGGTCTTACCTTCGAGCAATCCGCCCATGGTCGATGAAGCCTTTCGATAAGTGAGTGTGTGATGCCGAGCCGGTCCGGGGCTGAGTCAGTGGCAGATGCCCATGAGCTCCGTCAGTGGCCCATGCCCATGCCGCCGTCGACGGGGATGATGGCCCCGGAGACGTAGCTCGAGTCCGGTGAGGCGAGAAAACTGACCACCGCGGCAACGTCGTCCGGCGTACCCAGCCGCTTGAGCGGGATGTACTCGCGCGCCTGATCGCGAAGCTTGTCGTCGAGTTCAGCCGTCATGTCCGTTTCGATGAAACCGGGGGCCACGACATTGGCGGTGATGGACCGAGAGCCCAGTTCACGGGTGAGGGATCGCGCCATGCCCACGACGCCGGCCTTGGACGACGCATAGTTGATCTGGCCCGGCCCGCCTGCCTGCCCGACGACGGAACCCAGGAAGACGAACCGACCGAACTTCCCTCGGAGCATCGACCGGCTTGCCCGCTTGGCGACGCGGAAGGCGCCGGTGAGGTTGGCGTCGATGACCGAGGTGAACTGCTCCTCCGACATCCGCATGAGCAGCGTGTCGTCGGTGATACCGGCATTGGCGACGAGTACTTCGACGGGACCCTGATGCTTTTCCACCTCGGTGAACGCCGCGTCGACGGACGCGGTGTCGGTGACGTCGCACTGCACCCCGAACAACCCGTCGGGCGCTCCCGAGCTGCGATGGGTCACGGCCACCTTGTGGCCGTCCGCTGCTAGTCGCCGCGCGACGGCGAGGCCGATACCCCGATTGCCTCCGGTGACCAATACCGACCGCGAGACGAATCCCCCGCTGGGTGCTGTGTCGGGTGTGGCGGACTCGGGCGCAGAGGACATTCGGATGGACCTTCTTTCGGTTGCGTACGGACCGATTCCGGCCCGCCGGTACTCTACCGACCCGCGTCAGGGCACTCGCTGACGTAGCGCCAATGCTGTGACAAGTCCTGCCGTCACGAACAAGACACCGGCGATCAACCAAGGTCTGCTGGCGTCACCGCGAGTGGTCTCGTAGCCGATCTGCTCCTCGAGCGTGTCGTACACCCTGGTCAGTTCCTCGAGGCTCGATGCGGTGAAGAAGCTCCCGTTCGACAACTGGGCGATCTCCTCCAGTGAGGGATCGTCGACGGGAACCGCGACACGCTGAGAGCCGCCCTGCTCGTCGGTGATATCCACCGTGCCGAAGCTGGTGCCGAACGAGATGGTCGAGATCGGAATGTCCTTGGTTTCGGCCTCGCGCGCAGCGGTGTACGCGCCGCGCGGATCGTCCGGATTTTCGGGGACGGTCTGCTTGCCGTCGGAGAGCAGCACTATCCGGGCGGGCGGCGCGGCGTCCGACCCGCCCAGCACAGCGCCGAGCGTCTCGATCGACTGCATCGAGGTGAAGATCGCCTCACCGGTGGCCGTGCGCTCCGCGAGCTGAAGACGGTCGATGGCCGACTTGGTGGCCGCGCGATCGGTGGTGGGCGAGACCAACACCGACGCGGTGCCGGCGAATGCCACCAGTCCCAGGTTGATACCCGGGGTGAGACCGTCGGCGAATTCCTTGCCCGCCTGTTGCGCCGCGGCTAGCCGGGAGGGTTCGACGTCGGTGGCTTCCATCGACAACGACACGTCGATGACGAGCATGACGGTTGCGCGGTTGCGGGGAACACGTTGATCTGCCGTCGGGCCCGCGAGTGCGACGGTGAGGAACAAGACGCCGGTCAGCACCAGCGCGGTGGGGACGTGTCGAATCGGGCCCGGACGGCTGGGGGCGACCCGCTCGAGCAGTTCCATGTTGGTGAATCGCATCGTGTTGCGTTCTTTGCGTCGCTGCGCCAGGACGTAGGCCGCCGTCAACCCCGCCACGACCAGGAGGAACAGCAGCCACCACGGGGAAGAAAAATCCTGCAGGCTCACCGCGTACTCGCTCCCAGACTTGCGCCGTGACGGCGCCGTGAGACGAAGCGGACGACGTCGGCGATCCAGTCGCCGTCCGTCCGCAACGTCATGCGTGGTGCACTGCACCCGCGAAGGATTTTTTCGACGTGCCGTCGATGGTCTTCCGCCGCGCGGGCGAAGTCCGCCCGCAACTTCGGTGTGGTGCTGAACTCCCGTGTCCGGCCGGTCTCGGGGTCGTGCAGAACCACGTCTCCGACGTCGGGCAGTTCGAGATCGCGTGGGTCGAGGACCTCGACGGCGAGAACGTCGTGGCGGGCTGCGAGCGCGCGAAGCGGTCGCTCCCAGTCGGTGTCGCCGAGGAAATCGCTGACGACGACGACCATGCCGCGGCGACGTTCGGGCCGACGCAGCGCGTCGATGGCTCCGGCCAGATCACCGCGCACTCCGTCGGGAGCGTGCGGCGCGGTCGCGATGGTGCGCAACATGGACTGGATGTGCGGCCGTCCGCCGCGGGCGGGAACCCGAATGACGCGCTCGCCGTTGGCGATCACCGCCCCGATCCGATTGCCGCCGCCGCTGGTCAGATGCGCGATTGCCGACGCGGCTGCGACGGCGAGATCACGCTTCTCGCACCCTGCTGTGCCGAAATCCAGCGATGCCGACAGGTCGATCGCCATCCACGTCTCGAGTTCGCGGTCGGCGACGGTCTGCCTAACATGCGGATGCGTCGTCCGCGCAGTGACCGACCAGTCCATTTGGCGCACGTCGTCACCGGGCTGGTACTCGCGTGCGTCGCCCGGCTCCGACCCCGGCCCGGGGATCAGTCCGAGGTGATCTCCGTGCAGGACGCCGTCGAGCCGACGGCGAACGGTCAGCTCGAGTGTCCGCAGGGCTACCGACAGTCGCGGATCCTCGAGCGTTCCCGATGCGAACGACGGCGGAGCCCCGCGCTGCGAGGACGCCACTGTCACCGCGAGGGATCGGTAGCGGGCGCCTGCTTCTGCATCCACGGCGCGGGACCACCCTGCTGGGGCCCGTTCTGCGGCGGCGGGCCCTCTTGCTGCGGCAACGGCTGACCCTGCGGGGGCAACGGCTGACCCTGCGGGGGCGACGGCTGACCCTGCGGGGGCGACGGCTGACCCTGCTGGGGCGGGAACTGCTGCGGCGCAGCTGCATTGGGCTGCTGCTGTCCACTGGGCAGTTGCGGACCGTTCTGCTGCGGCGGCTGACCACCGGGTTGCTGAACCGGCTGCGCGCCGACCTGCGGCAAGCCCACGGTCTGCAGGATTCTGGTGATGACCTGCTCGGGCGTGACCTCGTCGGCCAGAGCGTCGTAGGACAGCACGAGGCGATGACGAAGAACGTCCGGTACCACATCGAGAACGTCCTGTGGGACGACGTAGTCCCGCCCGCGAAGAAATGCCAGTGCACGCGAGGCGCTGATGATTCCCAGGGTGGCGCGCGGAGACGCCCCGTAGGCGATCCATCCGGCGACGTCGTCGAGCCCGATATCGCGCGGAGTGCGGGTCGCTGCAATCACCCGCACGACGTAGTCGACGAGTGCATGGTGAACGAAGACCGACGACGCGACCTTCTGCAACCGCACCAACTCGACCGGATCGAGGATCTGCTTGGGGGTCGGGGAGGCCACTCCCATTCGGTAGACGATCTCGCGCTCCTCCTCGACCGTCGGGTAGTCCACGACGATCTTGAACAGGAACCGGTCACGCTGCGCTTCCGGGAGCGGGTAGACGCCCTCGTTCTCGATGGGGTTCTGTGTCGCCATGACCAGGAACGGATCCGGCATCGGGTACGTGTGACCGCCGATGGAGACCTGGCGCTCGGACATCACCTCGAGGAGCGCCGACTGAACCTTGGCCGGCGCACGGTTGATCTCGTCCGCCAGCACGAAGTTGGCCACGACGGGACCGAGTTCGGTATCGAATTCTTCCTTGCCCTGGCGGTAGATGCGCGTACCGATCAAATCGGTGGGCACCAGGTCGGGCGTGAACTGAACTCGGGAGAACGACCCCCCGACCACGGTCGCGAACGTCTCCACCGCCAATGTCTTGGCCACACCGGGTACGCCCTCGAGGAGAACGTGCCCGCGAGCAAGCAGCCCAACGAGGATGCGCTCCACCAGTCGGTCCTGCCCGACGATCACGCGCTTGACTTCGTAGACGGCCTTTTCGAGCGTCTGCACGTCTCTCGAGATGTCGGTCGTGTCGGTCTCTCGTGACGTCACCTGTGGAACCACCGCTTTCTGCCGGACTCATCTGCCGCGCTCCACTATTGCAGGTGACGCCGACCGATGACGTTCGGCCTGCGTGGACGGGGTGTCACTGCACCATGCGAACGGCGTACGGCGTCATGCCGTCATAGCGCACCGGTGAGACCTTGACCACACTTCCCGACTGCGGAGCCTCCAACATCTTCCCGTCGCCGAGGTACAGGGCGACGTGCTGAGACGCACCTGGCCCGTAGAAGATCATGTCGCCGCGTCGCATCTGCGAGGACGGCACTTGCTTGCCCGCCGTGTACTGGTACCCGGTGTAGTGCGGCAGCGAGATCCCCAGGCCGCCGAAGGCGTACATCATCAACCCCGAGCAGTCGAAGCCGACTTTGTTGTAGTCGCCGTAGCTGTCGGCCACGCCGCCGTCGCGGATACCACGGGTGGGTCCGTTCTCGTTTCCGCCTCCCCACGAGTACGGCGTACCGAGAACCGACATTCCACGGTCGATGACGAGCTCGATGGCCGCCGACCCGGTGAGCGACGGATCTTTGCTCGTGGTCCCCCGCGACCCCGACGACGTACTGCCCGAGCTGGTACTGCCCGAGTTCGTGCTGCCCGAGCTGGTGGTGCCGGCCGCTCCGGATGAGGAGAGGCTGCCGGCGAGCGTGTCGGTTGCACCGCTGCCCGCGGTGCCCGAAGAGGTGCTGCCCGACGAGCTGGTTCCCGACGAGCTGGTGGCGGTCCCACCGCTGGTGGACGTCGCGCCGGAGCCGGACGCTCCGTCGACGTCCGTGTGGTCGCGCTCTCCTGCGA
>JBASAM010000104.1:0-16954 GCA_049650605.1 Rhodococcus sp. (in: high G+C Gram-positive bacteria)
GTGCCGCTGGCCACCCCGCTCGCCCCCGCCGAGCCGGGAGACGTCGCGGTGACCTGGTACGGCCACTCGTCCGTCGTGGTCGAGATCGACGGACACCGGGTGCTCACCGATCCGGTCTGGAGCCGCCGCGTCTCGCCGTCTCGCGTCGTCGGACCGGCGCGTCTGCATCCCGTACCCGTTGCGGTGGAGGCGCTTCCCCCCATCGACGCCATCGTGATCTCGCACGATCACTATGACCATCTCGACCGTGACACCGTCGCGACCTTGGTGAGCACACAGAAGGCCCCGTTCCTGGTTCCGCTCGGGGTGGGCGCCCATCTGCGTCGGTGGAAGGTTCCCGAGGAGCGGATCGTGGAGCTGGACTGGAACGACGACGCCGTAGTCGGGTCTTTGACCCTGACGTGCCTCGAGGCGCGGCACTTCTCGGGTCGATCGTTGGTGCGGGACAGCACGCAGTGGGCGTCGTGGTCGGTGGTGGGACCGACTCGTCGAGCATTCTTCGGCGGCGACACCGGATACACCGACGCATTCGCCGACATCGGTGACAGGTTCGGACCCTTCGACGTGACGATGCTTCCCGTCGGTGCGTACGACCCCCGCTGGGCCGACATCCACATGAACCCCGAGGAAGCGATGGCTGCCCACGCGCTGCTCCAAGGTGGCGATCCGGCGCGGGGCGTCGTACTTCCGGTGCATTGGGCCACGTTCAACCTCGCCTTCCATCCGTGGGCCGAACCCATCGAGCGGTTGCTCGCCGCCGCCGAACCCGACCGGACCTCGGTGGTGGTACCGATGCCGGGCCAGCGAGTCGATCTCACTCGTCCGCTCCCGAACCGCCGGTGGTGGTCCGGGGCGCTCGCGTGACCCGGACCGGACAGTAAGAGAGCAGGTTTTCAGGTGGATGGGTGGCTCCTGCTCCTGGTGATCGTCGGTGCCGTGGTGATCGCGGGCTTCGCCAAGCGCCTCGACCTTCAGGTACCGCTGGTGCTGGTCGCGGTGGGTTCTGCGGCGTCGTTCATTCCGGGGCTGCCGCGCCCCGCCCTCGCACCCGATCTTCTGCTGGGCGTGATTCTCCCGCCGCTGCTGTACTCGACGGCTCTCCGGATGTCCTTCCGATCGTTCGCCGACAACTTTCGGTCGATCGTCCGGTTGGGCGTCGGGTTGGTCGCGATCACCACGGTGTCGGTGGGCTATTTCTCCTACTGGCTGGTGCCGGAGCTGACGTTGGGGGCCGCGCTGGTGCTCGGCGCGGTCGTCGCACCGCCCGACGCCGTCGCCGCAGTCGCCGTGGGACGCAAGTTGGGGCTGCCGTCGCGCATGATGGCCATTCTCACCGGGGAATCACTGGTCAACGACGCGGCCGCGCTGACATTGTTCACCGTCACGGTTGCGTCCGTGACGGGCAGCCGTATCGGTGTGGACTCGCCGGTGGTCTTCTTCCTGTACGAGGTGGCAGGGGGCGTGGCCGTCGGGTACGCCCTGTCCCGGCTGGTGCGCTTCGTACGCGGACACATGGCGGACAGCGCACTGGAGACCGTTCTCGGCATTCTCATTCCGTTCACCGCGTACCTGGCGGCCGAGCAGATACACGCCTCCGGCGTCCTCGCCGTGGTCACGGCCGGATTCGTTCTGGGGTCCGCGCACAGCAGCGACGCGATCACCACTCGGATCCAGGAGCGGCACGTGTGGCCGACGCTCGACCTGCTCCTCGAGACGTTCGTCTTCGCCTTCATGGGCCTGCAGCTGAAGTTCGTCCTGGACGACATCTCAGCCGAAGGACTGCCCGTCCACCACATCTTCCTGTACGGGTTGCTGGTCCTGGCGTTGGTGATGGCGGTGCGCCCGGCCATGTTGTTCCTCGGTGCCGCGGTGCGGCGCCTCTACCACCGCGCCCGGTCCACCGAGCACGCCGAGCTCACCTGGCGGCAGAACGTGGTGCTGTCCTGGGCCGGAATGCGTGGGGTGGTCACGCTGGCGGCCGCGGCCGGCGTTCCGTTCACCACCCTCGTCGGCGACTCTTTTCCTGGCCGCGGCGTCATCCAGGCCATCGCGTTCACTGTTGCCGTCGGAACGTTGCTGATCCAGGGGGTGACCCTGCCGATCCTCATCCGACGACTCGACATCACCGATCCGAGCGAAGCACTCCACCTCGAGGAACAACGCGCGCTGGCGCGGTCCATCGCCCGACGCGCAGTCGAGGAGACACTGGACGAGGCGGCGCAGACGGTCGAGGGCCACGACGCAGTCGAGACGGTCGAGCGGATTCGCCGAGTGCTGCTCGCGCGCATCGAAGCAGAGGAAGTCGACGACGACCAGGAACGGCACAAGCGGCTGCACTCCTCGGGCGCGGTGATCGACCGGTGGAGGCGTGTCGCCCTCGGTCGGCAGCGTGAGGTGCTGCTCGAGGCCAGAGACGCCGGTGAACTGGACGACGAGGTTTTGCGTACCGTGTTGGACGGGCTCGACATCGAGCAGGCCGCCACCGAGACGAGGTTGGCGCGGCTCACTGCGGAAAGAGGCTGACCTGTGGCACGACCGATCACGGTGACCGCCTCGTTTCTCGTGACCACCGGCCTGCTGCTGGGTGGATGCAGCTCGGAGACCCCGCCGGACGCGCCGGCTTCCGAGACCACGGCGACGTCGCCGGCTCCGACGGGCGACCAGCGTGGGGCGATCGTGTCCGACGTCCTGCTGGGTCAGGTCGATCAGGCCGTGTCGGGCCTCGGTGCCACCGCGCACCGCATCACGTACCGATCGACGTCCGGAGTGCCCGGTACGGGGGGCGTGGACGTCACGGGCACGGTGTTCGTTCCCGCCGGGACGCCCCCGGACGGGGGATGGCCGGTCGTGGCCGTCGGTCACGGCACCACCGGCGTGACGGACGAATGCGCCCCGTCGCTGTATCCGAACCTTCTGGGCACCATCGGGCTGGTCACCCCGTTGCTCGCCCGCGGCGCCGTGGTCTCGGTGACCGATTACGAGGGCTTGGGCACGGACGATCCGCATCCCTATCTCAACTCGACGTCGTCGGGGTACGACATCATCGATTCGGTGCGAGCGGCTCGAAACGTCGCTCCGGGCAGTGGAACTCGCTGGGCCGCCCTCGGGGTGTCCCAGGGGGGACAGGCCACGTGGTCGGCGGCGGAGCTTGCGTCCGAGTACGGCGACGGGCTCGACTTTCTGGGATCGGCCAATCTGTCACCCGCAGTGGATGTCTCGCCGATCGCCCCAGCGAGCGGACTCGATGGGCTGACCGTGCCGCAGCAGGCCATCATGCCGTTGGTCGTCGAAGGTTTCCTGGCGGACAACCCGGACTACACCGATGCCGACTTCCTCAGCGGCGGTCTGCTCGAGAACAAGGACGTCCTGCTGGCCTGTACCGGACCGCTCGCCACCGGCAAGCTCGCCGCCGCGACATCCATCGGGCCGAACGACGTCGCACCCAGCTCACCCGAGGCGTACGACGCCATCCGCGGGTGGCTCGCCGACAACGCGCTGCCGAAGACGGGGGCCGACGGTCCGATGATGGTGCTGGTCGGCGGGCGGGACAACCTGATACTCCCGCAGTGGACCGAGGCCGCGGCACGATCGGCCTGCGAGTTGGGTGACACCATCGACTACCGCGTGCGTGAGGATCAGGGACACGCGGACGCCGCAGCCAACACCGAGGGAATCGACTGGGTGACCCAACGCTTTCTGAACGAGCCCACGACGAACACGTGTGATCAACTGCCGTGACGGCGACGACGGCGGTCGTCCTGGCCCTGATGGCCGCGTTGGTGGCGGGTGCCGTCGTGGCCATCACTCGCCGCGGAACCCGTCCGCTCACCACCCCCACCGAACGCGCCGTGCACGCGGCCCTGCACACCGCCTCGCTCGCGGCGCGCCCGTTGCGATCCGGGCTCGACTCCGCGTCGGCGAAAGAAGCCGCGCCACATCTGCGGACCCTCACGGGGGCTTACGCGGTGATCGTTGCCGGCCCCGACGGTGCAGTGTTGGGCAGCGACGGCCCGGTCGGCCTGTCCCTCGGCGATATCGAGAATCAGTTCGTGAGCACCGCGCGGCGAGCCATCGACACCGAACGGCGGGTTCTGGTTCGCCTCGACTCGACCACGAACGCGCCGGCGTTGTCGATGGTGGTCCAACCGGTGCTCACGGAAGGTGTGGGCGTCGTGTGCGTGCTGGGGGTCGCCACCGCGAGCGAGCCCGGGCCCGGACTGCTGGGTGCCTGCACCGAGGTTGCCCGCTACGTGGGCGAGCAAGTCGAACTGGCCGAACTCGACGCCAGCCGCGCCCGCCTGGACCGCGCCGAGGTGCGGGCACTGCGGGCACAGATCAGCCCGCACTTCATCTACAACGCGCTGACCACCGTGGCGTCGTTCGTGCGCACCGATCCAGACCGGGCGCGTGAGCTGATTCTCGAGTTCGCCGATTTCACTCGCTACTCGTTTCGCACCGCGGGTGAGTTCACGGTGCTCTCGGAGGAATTGCAGAACATCGATCGCTACCTCACCCTCGAGCGAGCCCGCTTCGGCGACTCCTTGGAGGTCACGGTGCAGATCGCGCCGGAAGTGCTCGGGGTGGTGCTGCCGTTCCTCGCGCTGCAACCGCTGGTCGAGAACGCAGTTCGACACGGGGTGGCCGGGCGCGGTCGTGGTCGGATCACCATCGTCGCGGCCGACGCCGGGTCCGACGCGGCGATCAGCGTGGAAGACGACGGCGTCGGCATGGATCCCGAGCTGCTGCGCACCGGCAACCTCGGGTCCGGGGACGGCGCGCACGTGGGCCTGGCCAACGTCGACGATCGGCTTCGAGCCGCCTTCGGCAACGACTACGGACTGGTCGTCGAGACCGCGCCCGATGCGGGTACGAAAGTCAGCATGAGGATTCCCAAGTTCCGTTCGGGGGTCAGGGCGTGAGCGCGGTCGCCGTTCTGTTGTCGGCATTCCTGTCGGCGGTGTTGTTCTCGCAAGCGGGCGGTCTCGACATCATGAGCGACCCCACCGGCGGGGGACTGTTGGTTGCCAGCGGTGGCGGTGTTATCGCAGGCTCTGTGATCGCGGGATCCCTGGTCGCGATGTTCGTGCGCGGACGGGTCGTCGTCGCCGTGCTCGCGGTCGCGTCCGCGGCCACGGCGGGGATCACCTCGATGCTCCTCTCGCCGTCGGTATTCGAGTACGTCGCCGTCCTGTCGGGCGGCATTCTGTTGGGATGTGCTGCGGTGCTGGCGGTCTCGCTGTCCGGTGCGCGTCTGCAGGCGATGCTCGCGGCAGGGTTCCTCTGCGGCCTGTTCACGGCAGGTGCACTCGGTGCACTCGAAACCGATGTCCCGGATCGGTACTACGAATACCTCACCGAAGCTCAGCGAAGCACGCCCGTCATCGTTCCCGCTGTGGCGGCGCTCACGGCCCTTGCCGCGCTGTGGGCGTGTCGGCGACCGTTCGTCGCCACTACGGTAGAGCGTTCGCGTCGAGTTCTGGTCGTTGCCATCATGATTCCGCTGTGCGGTCTGCTCACCCACTGGTTGTTCGTACGCCAGTTGTACGACTCGAGCGGGGACATGGTCGACATCTTCTACTTCGGGATCATCGCCGTGCCGGTGCTACTCGTCGCAGCAGCGCTGATGCCGGCTCGCAGCGGCGCGGCGATCCTCGCCGGAACCGCGGTGCTCGCGGCCGCGTCGACGTCGTCCGGAATCGGACTCGACGCGAGCAGCCCGACGTGGACGTACGGGTTCATCGCCGGAACGCTGGCCGCTGTGGCCGTCGGTGTGGGTGTCGGCCTGCGCTGGAAGAACCCGACCGCGGGATTCGTCGTTCTCGCAATCGTGTGCCTGACAGCCTTGTTCGACCGCCCGCCCCTCGACAACATCGGGTTCGTCGCGAGCCACGTAGTGCTACCCGCGGCCGCCGCCTACGCGTTCGTCTCGATCATGCCGATGACGGTGTCCTCGTCGGCGGTCGGCCTGACGGTCCCGGTGACGATCACCGTTCCGCTGATCGTCACCTACGGCTGGACCGCCTACACGCCGCTGACCGACGTCGACACCTCGACGTTCTCGCCCGATGCCGATCTGTGGATGTCGACGGGAGTGGCCGTCGGCACCGTCGTCCTCGCGGGCGTCGCACTCGAACTTCTACGCCGACGCCGAGCGTGACACAGGACGTGTGACATTGGTAGCGAGGCGCGGTGTCATTCGGCAGTGATCGGTGGAGACCGAGCATTGGAGCGGTCGCGTATATTTCCGGTGAGCCGAACCGAGCTTCCGATATCGAATTCGACGAGAGTGATCATGCCCGAGGACCAGAACGCAGACGTGCCACCGAATCACCTGTCGATCGATCCGCGCAGCCCCTTCCATGACGAGGAAGTGCTGCGCCGGGATGTGGGTATTCGCTTCAACGGCGTCGAGAAGAACAGCGTTCGCGAGTACGACGTGTCCGAGGGTTGGGTGCGTGTCGAAGTTCCGACCGCGAAGGATCGCTACGGAAATCCGATGCTCGTCAAGCTGAAGGGCACCGTCGAACCTTATTTCCGCGGCGCGGGGTAGCGGACGTCGGCGTCTCGGGCCGAGATCGCGCGCCGATTCGCCGACTCGCGGTAATCGCCTCCGTGACCGATCCCGCCGTGGCACGATCGACCTACTGTGACCGAGCAAACCGGACTGCGCGTGCTGGCCGTCGACGACGAGAGGCCGGCGCTCGACGAGCTGATGTTCCTGCTGCGCAGACACCCTGCGGTGGGATCGGTCGAGGGGGCCTCCGATGCCACCACGGCGCTGCGTCTGCTGCAGGATGCGTCGGTGGACGGGGTGTTCCTGGACATCGACATGCCGGGACTGGACGGGATGGAACTGGCGGGGGTGCTGGCCAACTTCTCTTCACCGCCGGCCGTGGTCTTCGTGACCGCGCACGACGATCGCGCCGTCGCGGCCTTCGAGATCGGTGCCGTGGACTACCTCCTCAAGCCGATCCGCGACCGCCGCTTGGCCGACGCCATTCGACGCGTCGTCGACAAGCGGTCGGGCGGAGTCCCGGCGAAAGCCGAGCGCGAACAGGACGACGTGATTCCCGTGGAACTCGGGGGAGTGACGACCATGGTGCCGCGCTCGACCGTGCTGTGGGTCGAGGCCGAGGGCGACTACGCGCGGCTGCACTCGACCACCGGCACCCACTTGGTGCGGATCGCGTTGTCGGCGCTGGAGTCGCGGTGGGCCGATCACGGTTTTCTGCGGGTGCACCGCTCGTACCTGGTTTCCGTGGCACAGGTCGGCGGCACGCGCACCGTCGGCGCCGGGCTGGTGGTGGGCCTGCGGGGCGCGGGACGGTGCCCACCGGTGGAGCTTCCGGTGAGCCGGCGCCACACCCGTGAGCTGCGCGATCGTCTGGTGCGGGGTCCGCGAGCGGCCTTGGCCGGGCAGCAGCGTTCCTGAGGTGGCGCAGCGGGAGAAAGTCGTGCTGGCGCAGCGCCGCGGCGCGCGCATCGTTCGCACCCGCGTCGAGGTGCAGGAGCAGACCGAAGTAGGCGATGCGATGATTCGCGGGCTGATGCGCACGCAGCTCGCGCTCGCGCTGCGCACCGCAGCCGTCGTGGTGCTACTGCTCGGCCTTGTTCCGCTTCTCTGGTTCTTCGCGCCGGCCTTGGGCTCGGCGAAGATCCTGGGTGTGGGTGCGCCCTGGTGGATTCTGGGGCTCGCGGCGTATCCGCTTCTGCTCGCTGCCGGGTACCTCTTCGTCAGATCCGCCACTCGGAACGAGCAGGAATTCACCGAGCTGGTCGAGGACTGATGCTCTCCGTTCCCACCTTGCTTGCCGTGATCGCGTCGGTGGTGGCCACCGTGATGGTCGGGGCCTACGGAGTTCGGTTGGCGCGCACCACGTCCGACTTCCTCGTCGCTTCTCGTAGCGTGGGTCCGCGGTGGAACGCCGCGGCGGTGTCCGGGGAATATCTCTCCGCCGCATCGTTTCTGGGTGTTGCGGGGCTGATCGCCAAGTACGGCGCCGACGCCCTGTGGTACCCGGTGGGGTTCACCGCCGGCTACCTCGGACTCTTGCTGTTCGTCTCGGCGCCGCTGCGTAGATCCGGTGCGTACACGGTGTCGGATTTCGCCGAATTCCGGTTGGGATCGCCGCGGCTTCGAACGTTGTCCATGCTGGTGGTCGCGGGAGTGTGTGCGCTGTACCTCGTTCCGCAGCTACAGGGTGCCGGACTGACGTTGAACATTCTGCTCGGATTGCCCAGTTCTGCCGGCGCCGCGATCATCGGTCTGATCGTGATTCTCAATGTCGTCGGTGGTGGCATGCGCTCGATCACCTTCGTCCAGGCGTTCCAGTACTGGCTGAAGCTGACGGCGGTAGCGGTACCCGCGCTGGTTCTCGCGGTGTACTTCGTCCACGATGCGCGTGAGATGGGGACGGCCGCACCTCCGTCGGTCGATTCGGCCACCACCGTCGACATCACCACCGACGTCGTGGTCCAGGTGCAGGACGCGCTCGAGGTGGTGGCGACGGGGACCGTGGACGGTGCCGACGTGGACGGTCCGCTGACGCTGGCCGCGGGCGATCACACCCTGCAGTCGGGAACGGTGATCGAACTCGAGGCCGGATCACCGGTGCCCGTGGTGGCGGGCGCTCCGGTGCAGGGATCCGACTGGATGTCTCCCGGCAACGGTTTCGGAGGCCGGTTTCCGCTGTACCAGGTGTACTCGCTGATCCTCGCGACGTTCCTCGGAACCATGGGGCTGCCGCACGTGCTGGTGCGGTTCTATACCAACCCCGACGGGCCGACCGCGCGGCGAACGGCGCTCACCGTCGTCGGATTGCTGTCGTTGTTCTACCTGTTCCCGACGCTGCTCGGGGTGTTCGCGCGGATGTACGTACCGCAACTGTTGATCACCGGGGCATCGGACGCCGCCGTGTTGCTCCTACCGTCCGCGGCGATCGGCGGTGTGCCCGGTGTTCTGCTCGCGGCGCTGGTGGCGGCGGGTGCGATGGCCGCGTTCCTGTCCACCTCGTCGGGATTGCTGGTGACCATCGCGGGGGTGCTCAGCACCGATGTACTGCGAGGACGGGTTCGGGACTTCCGCATCGCCGCCGTCGTGGCCGGGGTGGGTCCACTGCTGTTGTCGGTGGGGCTGGTCTCGCTCGACCTCTCCCGAACGGTGGGCCTGGTGTTCGCCGTCGCCGCATCGACGCTGTGTCCGCTGCTGGTCTTGGGCATCTGGTGGCGCGGACTTACCGCGGCCGGTGCGGCTGCGGGAATGATCGTCGGCGGCCTGGTGTCGACGGGAGCCGCCACCGTTGCCGTTCTGGGCGGCGTCTCGGACGACCTGCTCGGCGGCTGGGCAGCGGCCGTCATCGGATACCCGGCGGCAGTCAGTGTTCCGTTGGCCTTCACCACGATGGTGCTGGTCTCGCTGGCCACGCGCGCCACCGTTCCGCGTGACGTCGGACGCATCATGTCGGCGATGCACGCGCCCGAGCGCCTGGGTCTCGGTGTCGAGCGCCTACGAGGTCCGTGACCGTTCGTCTCGCAGCGCCTACCGCTCGGCGCAACTACTCGCTCGTCGGCGTGTGTAGGCCGAAAGACACTGTCGACGTGATGGCCGTCTCATTACCGTCATCGGCACACCTCACGACACACGTAGGAGCGCCAGTGACCACCGCGAAACCCGCATCGAGCCCACCCCCAACACCCCGGACCCCGTCCGCGCAGGACTTCGTCGACATGCAGTCCCGGCCCGAGTTCCAGGAACTAAAGAAGCGATTGCGCGGCTTCGTCTTTCCGATGGCTGCGTTCTTCCTCATCTGGTACGGGGTCTACGTGCTGCTCGGCGCCTATGCGACCGACTTCATGGCCACCACCGTCTTCGGCAACATCAACGTGGGTCTGTTGCTGGGACTCGCGCAGGTGGTGACCACGTTCGTCATCACCGGCATCTACGTGAAGTTCGCGAACCGCGAGCTCGACCCCCGCGCCGCCGCCATTCGCGAAGAACTCGAAGGGCCTGTCCGATGACCTCATTCCTCGCCCAGCAGACGATCGAGGCCGAGACCGTCGGCTCACCGCTGATCAACATCTCCATCTTCGGGGTCTTCGTGATCGTGACGATGGCCGTGGTGATCAAGGCCAGCAAGAAGAACGCGACCTCGGCGGAGTTCTTCACCGCCGGTGGTGGTTTCTCGGGACCGCAGAACGGAGTCGCCATCGCCGGCGACTACCTGTCGGCGGCCAGTTTCCTCGGCATCGCCGGTGCCATCGCCGTGTACGGGTACGACGGCTTCCTCTACTCCATCGGCTTCCTCGTCGCCTGGCTGGTGGCGCTGCTCCTCGTCGCCGAGATGCTCCGCAACACCGGCAAGTTCACCATGGCCGACGTGCTGAGCTTCCGACTCAAGCAAGGTCCGGTCCGTACCGCGGCAGCCCTGTCGACGCTCACGGTCTCGTTCTTCTACCTGCTCGCCCAGATGGCGGGCGCAGGTGGTCTGGTCGCGTTGCTGCTCGACATCTCCGACCGCACCGGGCAGTCCATCGTGATCGCCGTCGTCGGTGTCCTGATGATCGTCTACGTTCTGGTCGGCGGCATGAAGGGCACCACGTGGGTGCAAATCATCAAGGCCGCACTGCTCATCACGGGTGCCGCGATCATGACGGTGCTGGTGTTCGCCAAGTTCGGGTTCAATCTTTCCGAGATCCTCGGTAGCGCGCAGTCGATGGTCAGCGACTCGGTGTCCGACACCGTCGCCGCCCGCGACGTCCTCGCCCCCGGTGCCCAGTACGGCGGCTCGGCCACATCGCAGCTCAACTTCGTCTCGCTCGGCATTGCCCTGGTCCTCGGCACGGCGGGTCTGCCGCACGTGCTGATGCGCTTCTACACCGTGCCGACGGCCAAGGAAGCACGCCGCAGCGTGGTGTGGGCCATCGCGCTCATCGGTGCCTTCTACCTGTTCACGCTGGTTCTCGGCTACGGCGCCGCAGCCATCGTCGGACCGGACCGCATCCTCGCCGCCGCCGGCGGTCAGAACGCCGCAGCACCGCTGCTCGCGTTCGAACTCGGTGGCGTGGTCTTGCTGGGCATCATCTCCGCGGTCGCGTTCGCGACGATCCTCGCGGTGGTCGCCGGTCTGACCATCACCGCGTCGGCGTCGTTCGCCCACGACATCTACGCCGGGGTGATCAAGAAGGGCAAGGTGGACGACAAGAAGCAGGTTCAGGTCTCGCGAATCACCGCCGTGGTCATCGGCGTCCTCGCCATCGGCGGCGGCATCCTGGCAAACGGGCAGAACATCGCGTTCCTCGTCGCCCTCGCGTTCGCCGTCGCGGCGGCCGCGAACCTGCCGACCATCCTGTACTCGCTGTTCTGGCGTCGGTTCACCACCCGTGGTGCGCTGTGGAGCATGTACGGCGGTCTGATCTCCACCATCCTGCTCATCGTCTTCTCTCCGGCAGTGTCCGGATCGGCCACGGCGATGCTTCCCGACTCGGACTTCGCCTACTTCCCACTCTCCAACCCTGGCATCGTCTCCATCCCGCTCGCCTTCGTCCTGGGTATTGTGGGCACGCTGACCAGCAAGGACGACGAGAACACCGACAAGGCCGCCGAGATGGAGGTGCGTTCGCTCACCGGTGTCGGCGCCGAGAAGCCGGTCGCTCACTAGGACTGGAAGTTCTCCAAGCGGTTCACGATGCGGATCATCGCGAGTGCCGTCACCCGCTAGTCTGACGCGGTGGCGAAACTCGAGGTGGTCCGCATCGTTCCGTTGTCCGCAGAAGACGCCTGGAACAGTGCGTCCGATCTGAAGCGATACGACGAGTGGCTCAGTATCCACGACGGCTGGCGCAGCGACATCCCCGACGAGTTGTCGGAGGGAACGCAGATGTCGTCGGTGGTCTCGGTCAAGGGCATGCGCAACCGGGTGGCCTGGACGGTGAAGAAGTACTCCCCACCTCGTGAACTCGAGCTCAAGGGCTCGGGCAAGGGCGGAGTGAAGGTCTCGCTCAAGCTCGCGGTCGCCGAGAAGAAGGACGGCGCGGAGCTGAAGATGACCATCGACCTCGGCGGCGCACCGCTCTTCGGCCCCGTCGGTTCGGGCGTGGCTCGCTCGCTCAAGGGCGACATCGAGAAGTCCATCGACAAGTTCGTCGAGATCTTCGCCTGACCGTCAGGACAGAATTACGCCGACCGCACACGCTGCGACGACGACGATCACCGCGAGGGCGTCCGCCGGGCGCGCGCGTCCTCGCCCCGACGAGATGCTGCCGCTGCCGCCGCGTACGGCGATGGCCTCGCCCATGTCGGCGGATCGGCGAACGGCCACGGACATGATGGCCGCCATGATGTCGATCAGGAATGTGTCCTGCGTCTTTCCGCTCCGCGTGTTCTTGCGCGGGCGGAGTCGCCGGGCCGCCACCAGGGTGTAGACGTCGTCGACGAGCATCGGCAGAGCGCGCAACAACAGCGCCATCGACACGGCCCACTCGTCCACCGGGGCGCCGACTCGGCGCAGTGGCGAGAGCAGGGTGGCGATGGCGGGGGCGATGTCGGCCATCGCCGTCGTCCAGGCCACGGTGAGCGTCGCCCAGAGCAGGACGACGCCGAACAGGATGCCGCGGAAGTAGATCCACACCGCATCGAGGCCGACGAAGGCGTTGACGACGGCGCCGAACGCCACCAACCCCCACAGCCACCAGGGCGGGACGGGTACCGCGAAGATTGGCACGCGCGCCACGATCGCGGCCAACAGCAGCACCGCGGAAACGGCGGCGAGCATCGGCCACGTCGGGTAGACCACCAGCGATCCGCCCAGCAGCGTCACGGCGATCAGTTTGGTTCCCGCCCACAGTCGGTGCACTGGAGTTCTGCGCGGAAGCTCGCGTAGCAGAGTCCCTCTCATCCGATCACCTCACGTGGCCGCGTCACCAGGGCGCCGCGTTCGAGCGTCACGGTTCTCGATCGAACCGATTCCAGAGTGTCGACGTCGTGCGAAATGATCACCAAGGTCAGTCCGGTTCGTCTCAGATGTGCCAGCAACGCGGTGATTTCTCGACGACCGGGCGGGTCCAACCCGGCCAGCGGTTCGTCGAGTACCAGGATGTCTGGCTTGCCCACCAGGAGCCCGGCCAGCGCCACGCGGCGCATCTGGCCGCCGCTGAGTTCGTCGATGCGCGTTCCCGCGATACGTCGGTCGAGCCCCACCTGGTCCAGCGCCCGACTCACGTCGCTGGTGCCCACCTTGGAGCCCCCGGCCGCTTCGATGTCCTCGAACACCGTGCGGCGCTGCAATTGCAGTCGGGCGTGCTGGAAAGACAACGCCACTGTGCCAACGGAGGACGAGGTGGCCTTGCCGGCCAGCTCGCAGGTGCCTTCGGTCGGCGAGGTCAGACCGGCCATGATCCACGCCAGCGTCGACTTTCCCGATCCGTTTCCGCCGATCACCAGCAGTCCCTCGCCTTGGTACACCGTGAGGTCGACATTCTCGAGCGCACGCGTCGCCCACGGGCCGCGACGGTTGTAGACGTGCCCCACGCCGCGGAGCACCAGCTGCGGCGGCCCCGCCGGCGCGAACGGAGGGCGCCCGTCGTTGTCGCGGTTCGGCGTCGACGACATCCACAGCGGGTCGTGCATGGCGCGCCGGCCGCGATGGAGCCGCACGACATCATCGGCCAGTGCAGCCTCGCTTGCCCGGTGGGTGATCAACACGACGGCCATTCCGTGGCGACGCGGTAATTCGGCCAGCAGTGCCACGAGGTCGTGCTGTCCCTGCGGGTCGATCATGGCCGTTGCCTCGTCGGCGACAAGCAGTTTCGGTTGACGGGCGAGGGCTGCGGCGACAGCCAGTCGCTGCAACTCTCCGCCGGACAGGCTTCCGGTGTCCCGCAGTCCATACCCCGCCAGACCCACTTCGGCGAGCAGGGCTTCGACGCGTTCCGGTGTGGGCCGCATCGCCGGAGGAAGTCCCCACACCACGTCGTCGGCGACGCGCGTTCCCAGGATTTGAGCTTCGGGGTGCTGCAGGATCATTGCTGTACCGCCCACGACTCCCAGGCCGGTGGGGCCGTAGCGCTCCACCAGGCCGCCGGTGGGTTCTGCGCCCACCAGGATGCGTGCGAGCGTGGACTTTCCGGATCCGTTGGCTCCCACGACGGCCACGAATCGGCCCGGCGCGACCGTGAGGTTCAGCGGCCCGAGCGCGTCGTCGTGGGCGCCTCGGTAGCGATAGGTGACTGCCGTCAGCCGCACCGGAACCGGTTGCGGCGCAGTGGTGTCGGCGCCGTGCACATCGGGGAGCTCGCCTCTGGTCTCGAGCTGTCCCAGCCGTGCCAACGTGGCGCGCAGCACCCACCATGCGACCACGCCGCTGACCACGGTGGAGAACGTCGTCGAGACGAAAACCAGCACCCACCAGTACCCGAGGGCGAACGAGACGAAGTCCGCCACGGCAGTCGCGACGTCCTCCGCGGGGGCGAAGCGACCCACGATGTCCGCACTGCCGCGAATCGAGTTCTCGAGAACGGTCAGGAACAGCTCACGGAGGTTGCTCAGAACCAGCAGCATCCCCACCGACAGCGCACCGACGACGGCGCCCGCGACAGCGGAAGACGCCAGCACCGACCCGAAGCCGCGCTCACGTCGAACACTGACGCCGACGACGGCAGCCAGCACCGACGAGACGGTCATGGTCAGCGCGGTACCGAATCCACCCGCGACGAACGACACCAGCACGCCGGCCGTGCCGGACACCGCAAGCGCACGAAGCCGATGGCGGTGCGCGATCACGGCCAGTGGCACGATCGCGACGATTTGCAGGGCGCCCGCCACCGGAAGCAGCGAGCCGATCACGGAGAACGCGACCGCGAGGGCCGTCATGACCGATCCGGTGGCCAGTTCTTCCGGGGTCAGGGCTCTACTGCTGCCGCGCACTGTCGCGTCGTCCGATCTCACTCCTCGAGTCTGCCACCGCCGCCGAGAGTGCTGGTTGGTGCTCAGCCCCGGTAGCCGGCCGATTCGCTGCGCGCGGTGGTGGGACGACGACGTCGACCCGAGTTCCCGTTCGAGTTCCCGGCGTGGCCACCGCGTGTGGAGCGTCCGCGACCCGGTTGTCCCTGCTTGGGGGCCGGTGCGGCTTCCTTCGGCGTCGGCTTGACGTACGGCGCGATGTCGCCGACCAACTCGGTGACGGCGGGGGAGTCGCCCGTCACCCGTTGCGGCGCCACGTCGATCTTGGCCTTGCGCATGAGCACGGCCAGGTCGCGGCGCTGTTCGGGAAGAACCACGGTCACCACGTCGCCGGCGCTGCCGGCGCGTGCGGTACGACCGCTGCGGTGCAGGTAGGCCTTGTGCTCTGCGGGTGGATCGACGTGCACCACCAGCTCGACGTTGTCGACGTGCACACCGCGAGCTGCGACGTCGGTGGCAACCAACACGCGCGCGTCACCCGACGAGAAGGCAGCGAGGTTGCGGTCACGAGCGGCCTGCGACAGGTTTCCGTGCAGGTCCACCGAGGGGATACCGGCTTCGGTGAGCTGACGTGCCAGCTTGCGGGCCTGGTGCTTGGTGCGCATGAAGAGGATGCGGCGACCTTCACCCGATGCGAGCCGCTGCACCAGTGCCTTCTTGCCGTCGACGCCGCCCACCTCGAAGATGTGGTGCGTCATGGCGGCGACCGGGGAGTTCTCCTCGTCCACCGAGTGCTGAACCGGGTTGGTCAGGAACTGCTTGACCAGCTTGTCGACACCGTTGTCGAGAGTCGCGGAGAACAGCATGCGCTGACCATGCGACGGGGTGGCCTTCATGATGCGTGTGACGCCGGGAAGGAATCCGAGATCCGCCATGTGGTCGGCCTCGTCGAGGACGGTGATCTCGATGTCGTCCAGCGTCACCAGACGCTGCTTCATCAAGTCTTCGAGGCGGCCCGGGCACGCGACGACGATGTCGACGCCGCGGTTGAGGGCAGTCACCTGGCGGGCCTGCGAGACGCCGCCGAAGATGGTGGTGACGCGCAGGTTCGAGGCCACGGTGAGCGGCTCGAGTGCGGCTGCGATCTGGGTGGCGAGCTCACGCGTCGGAGCCAGAATGAGGCCGCGCGGACGGTTGGGCTTGCGAACGCCGGAGAACGAGTCGGCCAGTCGCGACACCATCGGGATGGCGAACGCCAAAGTCTTTCCGCTGCCGGTCTTTCCGCGGCCCAGGACGTCGCGACCCTGCAGGGTGTCGGGAAGGGTGTCGGCCTGGATCGGGAACGGTGAGGTGATGCCGGCGGCCGTGAGTGCTTTGGTGAGGCGCGCGCTGACGCCGAGGTCGGTGAAAGAAACAGAAGTCATGAAGGGTTCGAGTGCCTTTCGGGCATCGGAGCGCACCTGTTGCGGAACGCAGAATGGCGAGACTGCCGGTGGGCAGTTCCGATCGCCGCAAGAAAAGTTCGTGCTGATTCCACGACGTACGCCGCGCATCGAAGCGCAGCAGCGTCGCCCAGTGTAGCCGGTCATGGCGTGTGACCGGGGTCTCGTAGGTCCGTCAGGAAGCTTCGGCCCTAGGCTGCCGCCTTCGGCTGGGGTGGTGCCGGCGGGGTGGAGGTGTACTCGTGCCCCGTCGGAGTCCGCAGCACCACCACGTGCTCCGCACCCGGCCCGGTGGTGCGGGTGGCGGTGAACCCGTCCGCCTCCTTCGCGTAATTGCACCCCGCGCACAACCCCATCCCGTTGTCCGCGGACGTGGCTCCACCGGCCGCGTGCGGGCGAATGTGATCGTGATGGCGGATCGGGGCATCACACCACGGAGTCCGGCACGTGCGATCCCGCACATCGATCAACGCCGCCAACCCCGCCGGAAACGCCCGCGCCGACGACTCCATCGCCGTCACCCGCCCCGACCCCGGATGCGCGTACACCCGCTGCAACATCGTCCGCACATCGTCACCAGGATCCGCGGCATCGCGTGCGAGGGACTCCGCGATGA
>JBASAM010000105.1:0-35770 GCA_049650605.1 Rhodococcus sp. (in: high G+C Gram-positive bacteria)
ACCCGGCGGAGCAGCACCGGGAGGCTCGACGCCTTCGGCCGGCAATTCGGCACCTGCGCCGCAGTTCACCGCTCCGGCACCGGCGCCCCAGTTCACCCCGCCGCGACTTCCGTCGGCCCCTGCCCCACAACTTCCGGCACCCCAGCTCCCGGCACCCCAGTTGCCTTCGCCGCAGCTTCCGGCCCTCAACCCGCCTAATGTCATCGGCGGCGTGACGGACGGGGTGGGCGGCCTCCTCGGTGGTGTGGGGAACACCGCGGGTGGTGTGGTCAACGGGCTCGGCGGCGCCGTCGGCGGCGTGACGAATGGACTCACCGGCTAGTGACCTCACTCGACGAGCGATCCGCTCTGGACTCACTGCTGTCCGCGCACGACTACACGGCACTCGCCGTGCTGGCGCTGGCTTCGGTGGGTTTGGGTCCCGACCCGTATCTCGTCGCCGATGTCACCTCCACCTCCCTCGCCGATGCTTCCACCGCAATCGAACGCGCACGCGGATGCGGTGTGCTGCCGGAGGAGGGGGCGATGTCGGACTCGGCGGTGGACAGTCTGCGCGCGGTGATGGGCCCTCACGGCCTGCTCGGTGTTCTGCGAAAGGCCGTTCACCTGCACCTCGACAACGGCGATCCGAACCCCGCGGTGTCGATGGCGTTGGTACAAGCCGGCGTCCGCGACCCGCGGCTGGCCGAGCACGTGGCGACCCTCGCTGCATCGGCCGACCGCGCCGGTGCGCGCGCGCTGTGGGATGCCGCTTCCGCCGCGGGTGCCACCAGCGACGACTTCCGACTGTCGTACGCCGAGGCATGCGTCGCCGACGACGATCTGGACACCGCAACGCGCGCAGTGGACCCGATCCTCAGCGCGGAGCACTCGTCCACGGCGCATCTGCGAGGCGCGGTTCGCATCGCGGCGACGGTGGCGATGATGCGCGGCACAGCGTCCTACGCGGCGGAGTTGTACCGGTGGCTCGGAGCGGACCGAGTCGGACCGGACGCCGCGTACGCCGTCACCGCGCTGCTCGCCGTCGGCGATGCCTCGTGCGTCACGCACCTCGACGGGTCAACCGGCGGGTCCGGGCAACGACTCGAGAACCACCGCCCCGTGGCTCCGACGACGGCCAACGCCCGATCGGGCCTGGTTGCCCGCGGACTGCTCGACTCGCTGTCCGGCTCGTCGACCGCCGCAATGGGATCGGTTTTGCGTGCGATCTCCATGTCGGACCTGACGACGGAGGCGCAGGTCGAGCCGGAACATCCCACCGCCCTCGCGGCGCTTCTCGCGCTGCACACCGGCGACCCGATGACGGCCAAATCCGTTCTTTCCGAACTGATGTCGTCGGTCGACGACTCCTGCGGCGTCCCTTCGCGATGCCGGCTCCTCCTCGCCTGGACCGCACTGATGTCCGGCGACTCCATCACCGATCACACCTCGGGTATGGATCCTTCCGCTTTGGCGCAACGAGATGCGCTGTCGTACTTCGCTCTTCGAATAGCATCTGCACGACGCCGCGGAGACGTCGGCGAACTCGCCGCCGCCTGGCACGACGCACGGCGTCCGATCGCCGAGGCCGAACCCGACTTGTTCTCGCTCATCCCGCTCGGCGAACTCTGGCTTGCCGCAATACGTCTGGGCGACGCCCCACGCATCGCGCACTCGATCGCCTCGGCGACGGCGTTGGTCGCCGCACTCGGCGAGCCTCCCACCTGGGCGACCACGTGGCACTGGTACGGCGTTCAGGCCGCCATCCTCGGCAACTCCCCCACCGAACTCCTACCCCATGCGCGCGCCCTGGGGTCGTTCGCCGAAAGGAGCCCGTACGCGGCCGCCCTGGCGTCGGCGGGCAAGGCCTGGCTGCGCGTCCTGCAGGGTGAACCCGACGTCGCCGAAGTGGAGACGTGCGCGCGCACCATCGAGAAGTTCGGGCACCCGTGGGACGCGGCCCGGCTCGCGAGCGACGCCGCTCTGCGCGTCGAGAACACCAAGGACGCCACCGCCCTACTGCAGATCGCGCGCGACATGGGCAAGACCGGCTCGGTGTCCGAACAGGCGGACCCGAGTGCCGCCACGGCGGGTTCGCTCACCGAACGTGAGGCAGAGGTGGCCCATCACCTCGTCCTAGGGCTGACCTACCGAGAAATCGGTGGTCAGATGTTCATCTCGGCGAAAACGGTCGAACACCATGTCGCGCGAATCCGTCGACGGATCGGTGCCCAATCGCGATCTCAGATGCTGTCGATGCTCCGCGCCGCCGGGTACGCGGGTACGCCCGATCGGCACGTCCATGTGTGAGCGCGGCTGACCGTTCGTACGCGACGGAGTCGACCTACCGGTACGGTTGAGTAGCCGGGGGGTGTCCAACAGTCGTGATCAACCGTGTCCACCGAGCCGCCGAGGGGGTCGAGAGCAGTGAGTAAGCAGAGCTCCGACACCCCGTCGACCATCCATCTGGTGCTGGCCATCGGCGATGCGAACACAGCGGTGACCGTCGACAACGACGGCAATGCGGAGCTCTTCGAATGCCCCACGTCGGTCTCTCTGGACGACAACGGTCGCGTCGAACTCGACGACACCAACCTCGGGACCCGCGGTTTCGTGTCCGCTGTGGGCGATCCGAGAGGATTCGCCCTCGCGAGCGGTCAGGTAGTGCGCGCCGAGGACCTCGTGGCTGGTTTCGCGTGCACGCTCACACAGTTGATGTCGCAGCTGTACGCCCTTCCCGCCGCAGCACGCTGCACCGTGCTCCATCCGGCGTCCTTGTCTCCGGAGGCCGTGGGATCGCTGCGGGAAGCTCTGAACTACGTCGGACTCACCGAGTGCACCCTCGCCGTCATGGCGCACGACGACGTCGCCGCGTCGGCTCGAGCGGCCTCGCGCGGTTCCAGCTCGGCACCGACGTCGCAGGCGTCGGACGCTGCATTCGCCGCAATGATCGCCGACTCGGTCGGGCCTCGAACCGGGAGGAGTACGTCCGGTTCGACCGCTCGCTCCATCGGACTTCGGGGCGGCCGCTCCGCAACTCCTACTCGCGCCGCCGTGGCCATCGCCGCGGCGGCGTTCACACTGCTCGCCGTCGGTGGTGCGGTAGGCACTCGTAGCTCCGACCCGGGCACGGTCGCGCCGCTCAATTCGCAGCAGGCAATCCCCCCGGCTGCCCCGGTGATCACCTCGGACCTGCCCTCGTCTCCACTGCCCACGCCTCCCCCTCCAGTGGAGGAGGCGCCCAGTCCGGAGTCGATCCCGGAACCGGCGGCCCCCGTCGAACCTCTGTACGTCGACATCCCCGCGCCCGTCGTGGAATCGCCTCCGCCCGCACCCGAGGAGCCGTCGGGCGGTCTCGGACTGCCGCTGGACCGGTTCCCGTTCGCCCCGCCGCAAATAAATTTCCCGGACTTCCCCGAGTTCCCGGCACCGACCAGCCCCGAACCGGAAAGCACCTCACCGGATGCCACGTCCGAAGCCTCGTCGGCTGCCCCGACGACCTCGGAATCAGCTACTAGCTCCGCGACCGGGCCCATAGGTGTTCCCAGGATCGGCTCACGGTTTCCTGTGAGCGGTCCCTGAGCATCACAGGCATCACCGAATCATCGAGCGTCGTGCCCTAAGCTCGAACGCCGGACGGTTAGCCTCGCGAAGAACAGCGCCGAGTCCGATGTAACCACCATGCTCTTGTGTCGAAGGGAATTTCTTGCGCAACTCGGCGAACGCGACGTCTCGAACCGGATCGATCGGCCTACGTGTCGTCGGGACGGTGGGGGCGACCCTGCTGACGTTGGGGCTCGGCCCCGTCGCGCACGCGGATCCCCTGCCATCGGTACCGACGCAGCTCACTGTCGACGCGCTGCCCACCGAATTGGTCGACGCCGTGCAGCGTGATCTGCAGATGTCGCCGCAGGAGTATCTCGACCGGGCGTCGCAGGCACAGCGGCTCCGCTCGTACGCGGACGATTTCCGACGCGAACGTCCTACCGAGTTCGCCGGCGCTTGGATCGGCGAGGACGGTGTTCCCGTCGTTGCCGTCACCACTACAGAGGCTGCACGCCAGGTAGCGCAGGACGGCTACGCCAGTCGCCAGTCGCCGGTGTCGGCCGACAGCCTTGAGTCGTCTCTCGACGAGTTCGGTCGCTGGGTTGCTGCACTGCCGCGCGAGATCTCGTCCCAGATCAATTCCGCAGCGGTGGACGTGTTGCAGGGACGGATCGTCGTGGATATCGCGAACAGCCCGATCGGTCGGGCGCTCAACCTTCCGACCACCATCGCCAACCTGCAGGTCGTCCTGGCACCCGCGGCGCCCGCGCCCGCTCCACCCGTCGCGGCGACCGGAGGGGACGACTACGTCACGTCGTCCGATGACATCGCCGTCGCGCCGCTGTCGAACATCGAGATCTGCTCGTTCGGATTCAGCGCCACCGACGCCGCAGGCAACCCCGTCAATCTCTCTGCCGGGCATTGCGATCCGGGCAGCTCGGCGTCGGTGTACTTGCCCGATCGCGCAGACATCCGCGCCAGCAAGCCGGTGGGTCGCTTCATCCGATCGAGTGTCGGAGCAGCCGATGGTCTCGACTATTCGGTCATCGCGGTCGACGACGCCGGAGTAGCCGCCGGCCTCGACCGTCCCACCGTGCGAGGGGCCAACGGAACGACGCTGACCATCACCGGAACCGCATCACCGGTTGTGGGTGCGCCGGTGTGCAAGTCGGGTCAGTCATCGTCGTTCACGTGCGGAGTCGTGGCGGCCGATCGGGTGGAGACACAGTTGATCCTCGGTGACGGAGACAGTCGAACCGTCCGAGGATTCGCCAGTACCGCATGCACGTTGGCCGGAGACAGCGGCGGCGCCATCGTCACGGGCACGCTCGCGTTGGGCATCACCAGCGGATCGAACAGCGGCACCGCTCCCAGTTGCGGAGAAGCCAATGTCGCCCTGGCGCAGTACGGCGGCACCGCCAGTCTCGGAATCCCGGTCGACGCGATCACCGCTGCCACCGGCACCTCCGTCCGCACGCCCTGACACTTATGAAATAGCACAACGTTTGGTCTATCCGGTGCGGTACGGTCACATATCGAGGCCGACCGCCTCCGCACCGCCGGAAGGCGCGCGCCCCCACCGGAAGGCCGCCACAATGGATCTCGCCCGACTCGTTTTCACCGTCATCGGCTACGTCATCGAGATCGTCGTCAATTCCGGAGCTGTGCGCAGCTGACATATCCGTCGTAGCGCGAGTTCGGTGAGCATTCTCCGCGCTCGCGGTCAGATCGAACGTCCTTGTTGCAGTGGTAGCCTGGTGCCCGCAGTCGCCCGTCCTCCGAAAACGGAGGGTGTGAAGCCTTCGACTGTTTCCCGCACCACCCACTCGATCGAGGTATACCACCGTGTTCCGCTGTACCCGTTGCTCCACGTTGGGAGCAATGTCATGACCGACGTCGCCGATTCCTCTGCGCCGTACGACAATCGATCCCCCGCCACCGTCTATACGGCTCTCGGCGCAGGTCCTCTCGAGGTAACCGAGACCCGATTTGCTCGGTACTACTCCGACGCGTCCGTTCTGCTCGGCGCTCTGTCCGTGGTGGCGTTCTGGAGCTTCGGGGTCGGGATCCTGCTCGGCGTCGTTGCCGTCGCCGCTGGCCTGCTGGCAACCAAGATTCCCGACGCCCCGCGCTCCGACGCTGTCATCGGGATGCTCACCGGCACAGTCGGGATCGCGGTGGGCGCGCTCTTCCTCGCTGCCACGACCGGCTGATACGCACCAACGACAAAGGCCGCCACCCTGATCGGGTGGCGGCCTTTCTCGTGTGCTGTGTGGTTACTGCGCGAACTTCGAGGTTCCCGGAGCAGCCAGCAGCGTGTTGGCGTAGTCGACGCCGGCGATGATCAGCGTCGGGCCACCGACGACGATCGTGCCGATGACGCCGCCGATGCCGGCGCCGGTGACTCCTGCCGTCAAGCAGGTGGGGAGAACGACGGGCCCGCCGCCGAGCAGGCAGCCGACGCCGGCACCGATGATGGTGCCGGTCAGTCCGCCGACAGCCGACGCGAGGCCGAGCTGCGACGCGAAGTTCTGGGTTGCCGCGGTGTTCTCGGCAGGCGATGCCGCATTCTGCTCGAGCGCGGCAGGCGTCAGGCCCATCGGCGCGGAGAGATTCGGGATGAGCGTGACGGTGCGTCCCTCGTCCGTGAACTCGACGCCGTACGGGAACTCGATGCCGTTGAGGTTGAACGAGAGCGGCAGGCTGACAACTTCGTTGCCCTCGTTGTCGTTCAGCACGACGGCCGTGCCGTCGTCGGACAGCAGGAAGAGTCCGGCGTCGACAGTGGTGATGACGCCACCGTTCTCGACACGGGCAGCCCAGTTCAGCTCGGAGTTCTCCTCCGGCGAGCTCTCGGTGGTGGTCTCGGTGCTCTCCGTGGTGGTCGTGGCGGGCTGCGCGTACGCAGTCCCCGTCGCGATACCCAAGGAGGCAACGGCGATCGCCGAGGTGACAACGAGTCGACGCAAGTTCATGTAGCTGTTCCGTTCGTTCAGAATTCGTGATGTCGGACCCCGACTGCTGCACAGTAGCGGCTGGCATAGACAGAACCGAATCGAAGGTTCGTTTTCCGTACCCGTGCGAACTACCGGTGTGAGCAGCCACGGCGGCAACTACCCGAAACCGGCCGCAGCGCGTGAAGAGTAACAAAACGGACGCGATTTGGCGCGCCTACGTTCAGGACCCGAACGGTTGCCCCTCGGACAAGTTAGGAATACCTGTGCACGAGCCGTGTCGCACTGTCGTAATAACGTAGGCCGCGCATCTCGGGTCGAGCGGATGAACCCTCCGTTCGACCTGCGAAAACGAACCGAACGCCCACAAGTTACCGTTGAGTACCGCACCCTGGGTTACTGACTGGTAACTTCGAGTTGGACACATGCCCGGGCCTACCATCATCACTGCCCCAGTGGTCGGCCGGAAGCACCAGGCGACGCTCACACGTCGCCGAAGGAAAGGCACCGTCATGAATGGCCTGACGATCACCCTCGGAACCGTGGGTGCCCTGCTCAGCATCGTGTGTTGGGCGTACTTCTTCCGTGGCGTGGCCACGATGGTGCGAACCATCGCCCAGGGACAGCCGGACCGGTCGCGCATGCGCCCGTTCGTGCCGCGTTTCCGCCAGATGTGCATCGAGTTCGCTGCGCACACCAGGATGAACAAGTTCCGCACCGTCGGCTGGGCCCACTGGCTGGTCATGGTCGGTTTCATGGTCGGCTCGATCCTGTGGTTCGAGGCATACGGTCAGACGTTCAACCCCGAATTCCATTGGCCGATCATCGGCGACACGGCCGTCTATCACCTGATGGACGAGATCCTGGGCCTCGGCACGGTGATCGGCATCGTCACGCTGATGGTCATCCGGCAGCTGAACCACCCCCGCTCTCCCGAGAAGCTCTCGCGTTTCTCCGGATCGAACTTCCGTGCCGCCTACTTCGTCGAGTTCGTCGTGCTGCTCGAGGGCCTCGGCATGATCTTCGTCAAGGCCGGCAAGATCGCCACGTACGGCGACGGACATCTCGCCACCGACTTCTTCACGATGAACCTCGCCAAGCTGCTCCCCGCGAGCGCGGTCATGGTTTCGGTCTTCGCGTTCATCAAGCTGATGTCCGGAATGGTGTGGCTCCTCATCGTCGGCCGCAACATCACGTGGGGCGTGGCGTGGCACCGGTTCAGTGCCTTCTTCAACATCTACTTCAAGCGTGAGGCCGACGGCGGCGTCGCCCTGGGTGCTGCCAAGCCGATGATGTCCGGCGGCAAGGTCCTCGACATGGAGGAAGCCGATCCCGACGTCGACGCGTTCGGCGCCGGCAAGATCGAGGACTTCACGTGGAAGGGTTGGCTGGACTTCACCACCTGCACCGAGTGTGGTCGCTGCCAGTCCCAGTGCCCTGCCTGGAACACCGGCAAGCCGCTCTCCCCCAAGCTCCTCATCACCTCGCTGCGCGACCACGGCAACGCCAAGGCGCCGTACCTGCTCGCAGGTGGCAAGAAGGACGCTGCGGGCGACGAGGTCGGACTGGTCGACGCCGACGGCAAGCCCGACGAGGCCAAGCTGGCCAAGATCCCGCAGGCTGCACGCGACGAGGCCGACCGGCCCCTGGTGGGAGAGACCACTCTCGACGGCGGCCTCGGCGGCATCATCGACCCCGAGGTTCTGTGGAGCTGCACCAACTGCGGTGCATGCGTCGAGCAGTGCCCGGTGGACATCGAACACGTCGACCACATTCTCGACATGCGTCGCTACCAGGTGCTGATCGAGTCGGAGTTCCCCACCGAGCTCGCCGGCCTGTTCAAGAACCTCGAGAACAAGGGCAATCCCTGGGGCCAGAACGCCAAGGAACGCACCAACTGGATCTCCGAGCTCGACTTCGACGTCCCCGTGTTCGGCCAGGACGCCGACAGCTTCGAGGACTTCGAGTACCTGTTCTGGGTCGGCTGCGCCGGCGCCTACGAGGACCGGGCCAAGAAGACCACCAAGGCCGTCGCCGAACTTCTCGCTACCGCCGGCGTGAAGTTCATGGTGCTGGGCGCAGAAGAAACCTGCACCGGCGACTCCGCTCGCCGCGCGGGCAACGAGTTCCTGTTCCAGCAGCTGGCCCTGCAGAACATCGAGACCCTCGACGCGGTGTTCGAGGGCGTCGACGAGAGCCGTCGCAAAATCGTCGTCACCTGTGCACACTGCTTCAATGCACTGGGCAACGAGTACCCCCAGGTGGGCGGCAAGTACGAGGTTGTTCACCACACCCAGCTGCTCAACCGTCTGGTGCGGGCCAAGAAGCTCATTCCCGTGGCCTCGGTGCAGGAAGACGTCACGTACCACGATCCGTGCTTCCTCGGCCGCCACAACAAGGTGTACGACGCACCCCGTGAGCTGATGGCCGCATCGGGTTCGACGCTCAAGGAGATGCCGCGTCACGGCGAGCGCTCCATGTGCTGCGGCGCCGGTGGCGCTCGGATGTGGATGGAAGAGAAGATCGGCAAGCGGATCAACATCGACCGCGTCGACGAGGCCCTGGACACGCTGAACGGCAGCGGGACGGCGACGCAGAAGATCGCGACGGGCTGCCCGTTCTGCCGCGTCATGCTCAACGACGGTGTCACCGCACGCCAAGAGGGCGGCGCCAACGAGAACGTCGAGGTCATCGACGTCTCGCAGATGCTGCTGGGCTCGATCACCCGCCTCGACCCTGCTCAGCTCGGCGAGAACATCAAGGTGGTTCCTCGCGAGAAGCCGAAGACAGTTGCGGCAGAAGAGCCCGTCGGTATGCCCAAGGCCGAGTCCGTCGCGACCGAGGACGCCGCTGCTACCGAGGAGAAGGGCCGCGTCGAACCTGTCGAGACCGCCGCTGCAGGTGGAGATCCGTCAGCTCCGGCTGCTCCCGCTGCGGCCAAGGGCGGCCTGAAGATGAAGGGCATGGGTAAGGCACCCGGAGCGAAAGCACCGGGCGGCAAGGGGCTCGGGATGGCCGGCGGCGCCAAGGCTCCCGGGGCGAAGGCGTCCACCGCCGACGCGCCCGAATCCGATGCGGAGCCCGTCGTCTCCCCCAACGCCGAGGGCGCGGACGCATCCGATGCCTCCAAGCCGAAGGGCCTCGGTATGGCCGGAAAGGCCAAGGCTCCCGGCAAGGGGCTCGGCATGGCCGGCAGCGCCAAGGCTCCCGGCAAGCCTGCCGCGTCGACACCTGCACCGGCAGAGCCGGAGATCGCAGCCGACGAGTCTGCACCGACCGCCGAGGCGTCCACCGGTTCCGCCGAGGCGTCGGAGGTCAAGCCGACCGTGAAGCCCAAGGGTCTCGCGATCAAGCAAGGCTTCAAGAAGCCCGGCGCCAAGGCTCCCGGTTCCGCTGCACCCACCTCCCCCATCCCGGACCCCACCGACTCAACACCTACTGAAGGGCACCTTCAGTCGGATAGATCTACTGAAGGTGCCCTTCAGTCGGAGTCGAATGGCAGTGCGGAGCCCGAGAAGGCGGCAGAGTCGACGAACGGGGACGCAGCACCCCCGCCGAAGGCCGGCGGACTGGGATTCAAGTCCGGGGCGAAGGCGCCGGGTAAGAAGTCCTGATCCGCACACCGCTTGTGTGAACCGAACACCCCCTTCAGCATGCTGGAGGGGGTGTTCGCTTGTCGGTAGGGGTGCACGTGTGTCCAGAGGGCGCGTCTGTCCACAGGGTGGCGTGTGTCCACAGGCACGCACTTCGAGGGCACCCGACAACGCCATCGTGAGCCACGATCGACCGATGGCGCGCATCATCACCCGAACCGACGCTCTGGCCAAGGGTTACACCGACTCGGAGCTCAGGCAGTGGTGTCGGGCAGGCGAGTACACCCGGCTCCATCGCGGGTCGTACACACTCTCGCGGGACCTGCAGGGCCTCACGGACGTCGAGCGGCACCTGATTCTGGCGCGGGCAGTGCTGGCCCGCTCCACCGCTGCGGACAGTGTGCTCAGTCATGTGTCAGCGGCAATCGCACACAACATCGACGTATGGAACGTGCCGCTCGGAACCGTCCAGTTGACGCGAAACCGACGCTCGGGTGGGCGCAAGGACGCTCGACGTCAGGTCCATGCAGCGCCCTACGACGAGGACGAAGTATGCGAGGTCGACGGTCTCCGCGTCACTACTCCAACCCGGACGATTGCCGATCTTGCGTGCAGTCTGCCGTTCGAGGAGGCAGTCTGCGCGGCGGACGACGCGGCACGACGACTCGGAGTGACCGGCGCCGACGTCGCAGCGCTACTCGAGCGCAGGCCCGGTCGCGCGGGGCATCCTCGTGCACGACGGGTCGCGCGGTTCATGGATGGATGCGCGGAGAGCGTGGGCGAGTCGCGCAGCCGAGTGCTCCTGCACGAAGCAGGGTTCACGCCGTCCCTGCAGCGAGTCCTGAACTGCGGCAACAACAATTACCGGGTCGACTTCTTCCTGGACGAGTCGAACGTGGTCGGCGAGTTCGACGGGCGGGTGAAGTACGGCCGCCTGGTGCCGTCCGGCGACACCCCTGCCGACGTCTTGTGGCGGGAGAAGCTGCGCGAGGATCGGCTACGCGACGCCGGGTACGAGATCGCTCGCTGGACGTGGGCCGATCTCCGGATACCCGCAGCCGTCGTCGAGCGGGTCAGCCGCGCCCAAGCTCGGTCAGCCGCACGGAGTATGTGAACCGCGCACCCCCTACAGCCAACGGATGGGGGTGTGCGGCGACAAAACCTGTGCGGCTGAACATTTCAGGCTGAGGACGCCTCGAGCCGATCGGCGATGTGTTCGGCTATACCCAGTGATGCCGTCGCAGCCGGGGAGGGGGCGTTGAGCACGTGCACCTGCCCCGGCCGCAGTTCGTAGTAGAAGTCGTCGACCAGCGCGCCGTTGCGGTGGATGGCCTGGGCCCGTACTCCGGCGTGGGTGGGAACCAAGCTGTCCGAGGGCAGATCCGGCACCAACTCACGCAGACTCGCAAGAAAGCGTGCGGACGACGCCGAGCGCGCAACCTCCTCGATCCCGGTGCGCCAGTACTTCTTCCCCAAACGCCACAACCCCGGCCACGCCATTGCATCCACCACGTCCCGCGGCACGATGTCGCGCCAGCGATACCCCTCGCGCGCCAGAGCGAGCACTGCGTTCGGCCCGGCATGCACTTCGCCGTCGATCATCCGGGTGAGGTGAACTCCCAGGAACGGCAGCGTCGCATCGGGTACCGGATAGATCAGCCCGCGCACCAGATCTCGATACTGCGGCGCCAACTCGAAGTACTCCCCGCGAAAGGGCAGGATGCGCACGGCCGGATCGACGCCGGCCATCCGCGCGATGCGGTCGCTCTGCAGTCCGGCGCAGTTGACCAGCAAGTCCGCCGAGACGACAGACTCCGATCCGCCTGTGCGACAACGGACTCGGACGGATCCTTCGATCGCGATCACCTCGGCTCCGAGTATCACATCGCCTCCCGCGCTCACGATCTCGGCTCGTAGTGCCGTACATACAGCGCGATAATCGACGATGCCGGTGGACTCGACGCGCAGGGCCTTCACTGCGCGTACTGCCGGCTCGTACTCCCGCGCCTCGGCGGCCGACACCATCCGGCAGGGCACGCCGTTGATCGCGCCGCGCTCGGCGAGGGCTTCGAGCGCAGGAATCTGCTCGGCGGTCGTGGCGACCACCAGTTTTCCGCACACGTCGACGGGGAGCCCGTGATCGCGAGCGAAGTCGCGCATCGACGCAGAGCCCTCCACCGCGAGGGTGGCTTTCAAGCTTCCCGGCGCGTAGTAGAGACCGGAGTGGATCACCCCGGAATTGTTGCCGGTCTGGTGCGTCGCGGTGTCGGATTCTTTGTCCACCACGGTGACTCGATACCCGCGCCGGGTCAGAGCTCGACCGGTGGCCAAACCGACGATGCCGGCACCCACCACGACCACATGACCTCGAGCCATTTCTCCCCCGACCCCTATACCGGAGCCAGCAGCTCCGGTCCGTTGTTGCGCACACTGTTGACGGCCGTACTCACTTCGTACGGCGTGAGGTGCGGCTCCGGCATGGACCGCACCAGTTCCGCGACCTGCCCCAGATCCGTCATCGACGGATCAAGCCATGCCGAGCGTAGGTCCTCGGGAACGACCACCGGCGACCGATCGTGAATGTGTCCCAGTTGATCGGTGGCGGTGGTGGTGAGCACCGTTGTCGTCCACACCCACTTCTCGGGATCATCGTCGGCCCGTTCCGGGTCCGGCCAGAGTTCGTATACACCGGCCATCACGAGGACGCCGTCGGTGTGCAGGAAGTGCGGCACCTTCGCACCCTCGCGCTTCTCCCACTCGTAGTAGCCGTCCGCCGGGATCAAGCAGCGACGACGAGAAGCCGCCTTCTTGAAAGCAGGCTTTTCGGTCACCGTTTCGGAGCGGGCGTTGATCAGCCGGGCCGCGATCTTGCGATCCTTGGCCCACGACGGAATCAGACCCCATCGCACCGTTCGAAGTTGCCGTTCGAACCCGTCGTCTCCCGAGGCTCGCTCGAGCACCACTCGCACCGGAGCGGTGGGTGCCACGTTGTAGGACGGCCCGGGTGCGTCCCCCAGCGCTACCGCAGCGTCGAAGATGGACGATAAATCGTCGTCGGACCGGGTACTGGCATATCGACCGCACATGACCGACGATTCTGCCCGTAGACCGACCTCAGCACTACCGCCCGGCGGTCTCCACCCGATCCGATGCGGGTACCGGACGGCCCGATGCGGGTACCGCCCGGCGCGACGCGGGGACCAGCAGTGCAATACCGAGCACCAGAGTCACACCCGCGATGCTCCACAACAGGACCGGGCCGCGGTCGATCCACTCCAACTTGGATGCCGCATCCCTGGCACGCGCGATCTGCTCGGCCTGGCCTGCCTCGTCGAGGCTGAACTCGCCCGTGAAGACGGTGACCTCGGGGACGGCGGGATCTCGGGCGAAGTACTGGTAGGGCTGCTCCTCGCCACCGACCAGTGCGCCACTGAGGGGCTCGACGTAGATCTCGCGAGTGTTGGAGTAGTACCGCTTCATGGTGATCGACGTGTCGGGGTCGGGCACCCCGTCGGCTGCGGTGAGCCCCCACTTCGAGGCCGGTAGCGTCACCGAATTGATCGCGGATGTCGTCGTCGACGACAGGTCGTAATTCTCAACTATGGAGCGGAAGTGATAGACGTCCAGCCCGTCGATTTCCGTTTCCTCCACGAACTGTGCCGGGAAGGTCGCCAGCGACGTGGAGTCGAAGACCTCGTAGTCCTTCTTCTCCGTGCCGAACGGGAACCGGTACTGCAGACCGGTGCGCGGCAGCGGCTGCGCCGGTGCGTCCTGCGTCGTTTGAATCGAACCGCTGGGCTCTACGGTCGCCGCAGTTCGCCGGTCGATCGTCACGCGGTCCACCGAGGCGGTGAGCAATGGCGGGTCGCGGTCCAACCGGTTGACGGTGACGGCGGCCTGAAAGGTGATCCGGTCCGCATCACTGGGATCCTCGACCGTCACCAGTCGACGCACTTCCAACGGAACCCCGGTGGAAACCTGCAATGGCCCGTCGCTGGTGATCGAGCGGGTGTCGAGCACGTCGCCGCCGGCCCCGGGAGCCGTCACCGCGGCGTAGCTGCTGCGGATGTCGAGCGGTGTCACCGAGAGTTTGTCGGCAACGTAAGTCGGAATCATCACCGCTGCGACGGCCGCGGCACCGGCAACCCCGAGTGCCACACAACCTGCAGTCAGAAGCGTCTTGCGTGCCACCCGGCTCACCGACTTCCGTACTGGATGTCGTTCTGCACGACCACGGGGACATCCGCCCCCGCCGCCGTGTCCGGCCGCACGTTCTGCTCCGCGGACATCGTCACCCCCACCACCACCGCGAGAGACAACAGGCCGCCGACCAGCACGCTGGCCGCAGCAGGCACCGCAACGCTCTTCATCTTTATTGATCCCCCAGACCACTTGTTCGACTTCGGATTCTGCCATTTCGGGCACGCAACGCCACTGCCGAGTCGTTGTGAATGAGAAGCAATTACCTGCCGAAACGCTGGAACACCTCAGTTTCGACAGGTGGGGCCGCGGGTACTTCACGCGTCATGAACGAAGTATCGGAACCGAGACCGGAGACGGCCGACCTGTCCACCGTGCAGCTGGTGGAACGACTCACTCAGCAGGTGAGCACTCTGGTACGCACCGAAGTCGGCAGCGCACTGGACGAGGTCAAGTCCAAAGGCACCAAGCTCGGCGTCGGAATCGGCATCTCCGGTGCAGGCGCGTTGGTTCTGTTTCTCGGCCTCGCCACGCTGGTCGCCACGGCGGTGCTCGGCCTGGCCACCGCGGTGGCCCCGTGGCTCGCCGCGCTCATCGTCGCGGCCGCGTTGTTGGTCGTCGGCGGAATCCTCGCAGCGGCCGGCGCCTCGACGGCCAAGAACGCCGTACCGCCCGCACCCGTGGAGACCGTCGCGAGCGTGCAGCGCGACGTCGAAACGGTCCAGACCGCCAGGAAGGCTCACTGATGAGCGAGAACGAACCGAAGCACGCCCTCCGCGACGAGACCGGTGAGCACGCCGCTCCGTCCGTCGAGCAGCAGCGCCAAGAGTTGGCCGACACCGTCGAGGCGCTCGCCGCCAAGGTCGACGTGCCCGCCCGCGTGTCCGCGGCCGCTCATGACCAGTCCGACAAGGTGCAGGAAGCAGCACGGGGCGGCGTCGCCGCGGTGAAGGAGAACCCGCAGGTGGCGGGGGCATCTCTCGCTGGCGTCGCCATCGCTCTGGTGCTGGTCGCCGTGGTCCGGCGTCGCCGCGCTCGCAAGGCTGCTCGGCAGAGCGTCCTCGACATCCTCGCGGGTCGGTGATCCCGGTGAACAAATCCATCTACAAGCCGCTGTCCCTGATCGTGAGCATTCTGGGCGGTATGGCGGCCGGCAAGGTCTTCAACCAGATCTACAAGCGGGTCGGTGACAACGACCTCGAGATGCCCGACCCGAAGGATCTCTCGCGCACCAACCGCGAGGTCTTGGTCGCGGCCGCTCTGCACGGTGTGGTGTACGGAGTTGTCAAGGCAGCCGTCGACAGAGCCGGAGCCAAAGGCTTCCGCTCACTAGCGAACGAGGATCCGCAATGACGACAAACCCGGGAAGCGAGAACGAGGGCGCTGCGTCCAGTGCGCGCCACGATTTCGTCGACAAGATCAAGGGCCGCGCGAAAGAGGTTGCGGGAGCCGTCACCAACAACGACGAACTCGCCGACCGCGGACGCCTCGAGCAAGCCGAGGTAGAGCGCCGACGCGACGCGGAGGCAACCGAGACCGCCGCAGCCCTCGAGATGGAGGAAGCACAGCAGGACATCGCCGAAACCGAGGCGGAAGCCGAGGCGGCACGTCAAGCCGTCGAGGATCGAACGGACGCGTCCGAGGCTGCCGCGCAGAACGATCGTCAGCGCGCCCACCAGGTGGCCGAGACCGAGGCGATGGCCGAGGCCGAGCGTGCACGCGTCGTCGCCGAGGCACGGTCGGAGCGAGAAGTGGCCGACGCGCAGGCCGAGCGTCGGCAGGAAGAAGTCCGAGCGGCCGACGAGATCTCTGCGGCGCGCGAGAACTACGACCGATCCCTCGACGACGCCGACGCCCTCGAGCGCGAAGCTGCCGAAGCGCGCCAACGCGCCGCGCAGGCCGAAGCAGACGCGCAGACCATCACAACGGAGGAGAACACGTGAGCCTGTCCCTGCCGCGCCGCATTCTGCGGCTGCAGTACTCCATCGCTCGACTCCCCTTGCAGGCGTTCGAGTCGGTCGTGATCAGTCGTCTCGGCGCCGAGGATCAGGTGCGAACGGCCTACCAACAAATCGTCGGCGGGCTCGACGGCACCGTGGGCGGACTGCTGGGTGACACCGAGCTTGCGCAGCGTGGACAGAAGATGCGTTCCGCAGCAGCCGAGTCGGAGAAAGCGACGTTGCTCGAAGCGCAGGCGCGCGAGACCAGAGCGAAGGCAGCGCAGGAGACCCAGCAAGCGGTCGACGAGGCATCAGCACGCGCTGCGGAGGCTCGCACCGAGGCACAGGAGAAGGTCGCCGAGGCCGCGGACAAGGAGATCGACACCAAGGTCGAGGCCGGCAAGAAGGCAGCGGACCGACTCGAGGATCGCAAGTCGCGCGCCGACGACATCGCCGACAAGCGCATCTCTGCTGCCGAAGCCGAACGCCAGGCGAAGCTGTCCGAGGTCGAACGCCGCGAAGCCGAAGCGAAGGCGCCTCGCACCGAGGAACTGGACGACGCTGCGGAGAAGATGGAGGACGCGGCCGAGACCCGGGCAGATGCCGAACGCCTGGCCGACGTCGCCGACGCATCCAAGGACACCTGAGAGGGCAGTAGCAGTGGCCTGCTCGGGTGCAGGCCACTGTTACCGGTCGGTAGTGAGACCATGAGTACGTGAGCACATCAGAAGCGACTCCGCCTCGCACCCATCGGCGCCTCGAGCAGTCCGAGAAGCTGCAGAACGTCCTCTACGAGATCCGTGGACCCGTGCACGCGCACGCCGCGCGCCTCGAGGCCGAGGGACACCGCATTCTGAAGCTGAACATCGGCAACCCGGCACCCTTCGGTTTCGAGGCGCCGGACGTGATCGTGCGCGACATGATCGCCGCGCTCCCCACCGCTCAGGGGTACTCCGAGTCCAAGGGCATCATGTCCGCCCGACGCGCTATCGCCACCCGGTACGAGCTGGTCGAGGATTTCCCGTTCCTCGACGTCGACGACATCTACCTCGGCAACGGTGTGTCCGAGCTGATCACGATGACCATGCAGGCACTGCTGAACGACGGTGACGAGGTGCTGATTCCGGCGCCCGACTACCCGTTGTGGACCGCGATGACCACGCTGTCCGGCGGGAAGGCGGTGCACTACCGCTGCGACGAGGACAACGACTGGAATCCCGACCTCGCGGACATCGAATCGAAGATCACCGACCGCACCAAGGCGCTACTGGTGATCAACCCGAACAACCCCACCGGCGCGGTGTACTCGAAGCCGGTGCTCCGCGGTATCGCCGACCTGGCCCGCAAGCACAGCCTGCTGCTGCTCGCCGACGAGATCTACGACAAGATCCTGTACGACGACGCCCAGCACGTGTCCATGGCGTCGCTGGCTCCCGATCTGCTGTGCCTGACGTTCAACGGACTCTCCAAGGCCTACCGAGTCGCAGGCTACCGCGCCGGGTGGTTGGCCATCACCGGCCCCAAGGACCACGCGGCCGGGTTCCTCGAGGGCATCAACTTGCTGGCGTCGACGCGTCTGTGCCCCAATGTTCCGGCGCAGCACGCAATACAGGTGGCCCTCGGTGGTTATCAGAGCATCGGGGATCTGATCCTTCCGGGTGGGCGCCTGCTCGAGCAGCGCGATGTCGCGTGGAACGGGCTCAATGCCATTCCCGGGGTCAGCTGCGTCAAGCCGCGCGGTGCGTTGTACGCGTTCCCGAAGCTCGATCCCGAGGTGCACGAGATCCACAGCGACGAGCAGTTGGTGCAGGACCTGCTGCTGCAGGAGAAGATCCTGGTGGTGCAGGGCACCGGATTCAACTGGCCGGAGCACGACCATCTGCGCATCGTCACACTGCCCTGGGCGCGCGATCTCAAGACGGCCATCGAGCGCTTCGGCAACTTCCTCGCCTCCTACCGGCAATAACGGACGAGACATGACGGAACACGATTCGGTCGCGGCGTTCGCGCTTGCGCTGCCCAAGGCCGAACTGCACGTGCACCTCGAGGGGTCGATGTGGCCCAGCACGCTGAAGGCGTTGGCGGACAAGCACGAGTTGGCCGACATTCCGCGCACCGAGGACGAGCTTCGTCGGTGGTTCGAGTTTCGGGACTTCGACCACTTCATCGAGGTCTATCTGACGTCGATCGGGGTGTTGCGCGACCCGGAGGACTTCGCCCGGCTGGCGTACGACAGTCTCACCGCGCTGTCAGCACACAACGTTCGCTACACCGAGATGCACGTGTCGCTGTTCGGGCATCTCATGCGTGACGTGGAGGCCGGTGTGGTGTTCGAGGGCATCGAGGAGGGCCGTCGCCGAGCCGAGGCCGAGTGCGGCATCGTCACGCGGTGGATTCCCGACTTCCCCGGCGACTTCGGTATCGACGCGGCCGAGCGCACGCTCGATGCGGTGTTGGCCCACCGAACGGAATCGATCGTCGGATTCGGAATCGGCGGCGTCGAGGTGCCTCGCGGCGAGTTCGCAGACGTGTTCACGAGGGCGACGGCCGCGGGACTGCACTCGATTCCGCACGCGGGTGAGACCGGTGGCCCGGATCGGATGTGGTCGGCGCTGCGCGATCTGGGTGCCGAGCGCATCGGACACGGCATCGCCGCCATGGCGGACCCGGAGCTTGTCGCCCACCTGGTGGACCACCGGATTCCGCTGGACGTATCCCCCACGTCGAACATTCGCACCCGAGTGGTCGAGACGATGGACGAGCACCCGTTACCTGCCATGATCGACGCCGGCCTGGTGGTGACGCTCAACAGTGACGACCCGTCGATGTTCGGCACCGATCTCACCTCGGAGTATCTGGCCGCACACCGCATGGGGCTGGACTGCACTGCTCTGCAGGTTCTGGCGCTGGCGGCCGTCGATGCGTCGTTCGCGGAGGAGTCGACGAAGACGTCGCTACGAGCCGACATCGCTGCGGTCGCCGTACCCGACGCCTGATCACCTCGACCCCTGTGTGACACGACACAATCGAAAGGTCACATTTTGCGTCCCGGTGACGATTGCACAGCGCTGGCGGGGGTACATTACAAGGGAGCTTTTCGAAGCTCCGAAAGCGCCGGTCGGCCCCCCACCCCCCCGGTGGGCCGCACGGTCGGTGGCGGGGGACACCCCCCCTGCTTCCCCGCCACCTGCTTTCGTTCGGCACTAGGGTCGTCTTCGTGAGTCACGGCCACGGACACAGTTCCGCTCCTGCTCCGATCGGCCGAATCGCTGCACGCGTGGTCGTCGGAATTCTTCTGATCGTCGGTATCGCCGCGGCCGTCGGTGTCGTACTGCTGTGGCCCGGTGATCGCACCGTCGAGGTCCCGGCACCGTTCCAGAGCGCCGCGGGCGGCGTCGTGGGCACGGAGTACGGAACGGTGGTCTCTCAGGACATCGGACCGTGCGGTAGCTCGTCGAACGGCCGCGTCTTCACCGGAGCGCCGACACCGCCCACCGTTTCCGGCTTCGAGTGCAACCGAAGCATCGTCTCCATCGACACCGGGGTGAACGCCGGCACCCGGACACTGCTCGAGGTCACGCCCGGCCCCGGCACACCCGACCTTCGCGTGGGCGAGGAGATTCGCCTGGTCCGAGGCACCGACGACAGCGGTACCGCCGTCTACGGGTTCGACGACTACTCGCGAAACCTTCCTCTGCTGCTGGTGGTGGCCGTGTTCGCCGTCGTGATCTGCGTGGTCGCGCGATGGCGCGGACTGCGCGCTCTGTTGGGGCTGGGTTTGGCCCTGGGCGTCCTCCTGGGATTCGTCCTTCCGGCAATCCTGGACGGCAGGTCCGCGATCCTCGTGGCACTGGTGGGCGGCGCCGTCATTCTGTACGGGGTGCTGTACCTGGCACACGGGCTCAATTTGCGCACCAGTTCCGCACTTCTCGGAACGCTCGTCGCGATGGGGGTCGCTGCCGGACTGTCGCAGGTGGCCATCGCAGTGACCAAGGTGACCGGGCTCTCCGAGGAACAGAACACCAACGTCCAGGCGTATCTGGGCAACGTGAGCATCACCGGTCTGCTACTCGCGGGCTTCATCATCGGGTCGCTGGGCGTCCTCAACGACGTGACCATCACCCAGGCGTCCGCGGCGTTCGAGCTCGCCGAGCTCACCCCCGGGGCCACCCGACGGTCGATCTTCGCCGCAGCGATGCGCGTGGGCCGCGATCACATCGCCAGCACCGTCTACACGCTGGTGCTCGCCTATGCCGGCGGCGCCCTCCCCCTGCTGTTGTTGTTCAGCGTCGCGGGTCGTTCGTTCGGCGACGTCCTGACCGGTGATGCGGTGGCCATCGAGATCGTCCGCTCGTGCGTCGGCGGCACTGCACTCGCCCTCTCCGTCCCGCTCACCACGGCGATCGCCGTGATGCTGGCCCGCCCCCCTCGCGCTCGCACAGCGGACACGACGGACACTCCGGCGGCCTCTCGGGCGGCCGACACGCGCCGGAACGGCCGCCACTCCGCTCGCTGAGGAAAGCACCCGCAGCTCGCTGGTGTGTCACGTCAAAGTCATCCAGCGGTACGTATTGGTCACAAAAACATTCTCGTGTATTGTTTTAGTTGGGTTCGGGAACCTGCGCGTCTGTTCACAGCATTCGCAGTGCACAACGACAAGTGAGGAACATCGAATGAACACCCTGACCGTGGAGGACATCGACCGTATCCGCGAGGTCCTGGAGAAGTACGGCAAACTTCCCGTCGCCATCGCCTCGGTGAACAACGAGGACGATCTCTACGACGCCGGTCTCACCTCGCATGCCAGCGTCAATGTGATGATCGCCTTGGAAGACGAGTTCGACGTCGAGTTCCCCGATCGTCTGCTCCAGAAGTCCACGTTCGCCTCCGTCGCGGCCATCGCCGACGCCGTCGCAGAGCTGGCCTGATCGCCATGACGACCCTCGAAGAGTTCCACGCCGACACCCTGACCGACTCCACCACCGTCATGCCGCTCGACGACGTGTTGGCCGTGGTGCGAAGCCACGCCGACTCCGTCGACCGCGAAGGCCGTTTTCCCACCGAATCGGTGGAGGCAATGCGCGCCGGCCGCCTGTTCTCGGCGTCCATCCCCGCCTCACTCGGCGGCGGCGGGTACACCCTGACCGAGCTGGCATCGGTGTCCCGTGCGCTGGGTGGCGAGTGTGCCTCCACCGCAATGATTTTCGCGATGCACCACACGCAGGTGATGAGCATGTCGCGGCACGGCCTGACATCGACGGCCATCACCGGGCTGCTCGAGCGAATCGTCTCGGAGCAACTGCTCATCGCCTCCGCCACCACCGAGATCAACATCGGTGGCGACGTCCGCACCAGTGGCTGCGCAGTCGAGCGTGACGGTGATCGTTATTCGCTGACCAAGAACGCACCCGTCATCTCCTACGGCGAGTACGCAGACGTCGTTCTGGCGACCGCGCGCAAGTCGGTGGACAGTGCTCCCAGCGATCAGGTGCTGGTCGCCTGCCAGAAGGCAGATCTCTCGCTGGAGAAGACGGGAACGTGGGACACCATGGGCTTCCGTGGCACCTGCAGCCCCGGATTCATGTTGCAGGCCTCCGGTTCTGCCGAATGGGTCATCCCGGCCACCTACAGCGACATCTCCGCGCAGACCATGCTTCCCACCGCCCACGTCCTGTGGGGTGGTGCCTGGCTCGGCATCGCCGACGCCGCGGTCCGCAAGGCCCGCAAGTCCGTGCAGAAGGCGGCCCGCAAGACTCCCGGCGTGACCCCGCCGGCGGCTGCCCGGCTGGCCGAGTTGCTGGTGACGCATCAGCAGCTGACCGATACCGTGTTGCGCGCCTCCGCGTCGTTCGACGCCATCGAAGACGACCCTCGAGCACTGGGCGCCATCGGTTTCGCGCTGCAGATCAACAACGTCAAGGTCACCGCGTCGAATCTGCTCATCGATATCGTCTCGCGCGCCCTGCTGATCTGTGGGATCGCCGGTTACCGGGAAGACAGCGAACTGGCGATGAGTCGCCATCTTCGGGACTCGCACGGTTCCGCGATCATGGTCAGCAACGAGCGCATCCTGGGCCACAATGCTCAGCTCTCCCTGATCTACAAGGGGCTGTGACCATGACCTCCACGTTGGACAAGACCGCCGTTTCCGATCTGGACCTCGCTCGGTCCGACTTCCGCGAACAGCTCGTCGACGCCGGTCTGCTGATCCCCAGTTCACTCGACGGCCTGTACGGCCGGTCGGGCGAGTTCGAGGACATCATCGACCTCATCGACTCACGTGTTCGGGCTGCCGGTGCCGATGCGCACGGAGCAAGTGCTCAACGATTCCGTTTCCCGCCGGTTTTCCCTCGGGAGTCGTTCGAGAAGACGGACTACATCGCCTCGTTCCCGAACCTCACCGGTGCCATCAACACCTTCTCCGGTGACAACAAAGCGCATGCCGAGCTGCTCGCCGCACGCTCGGAGGGGCAGGACTGGGATCACTGGCTCGAGCCCGCCGGCACCATGCTGGTCTCGGCCGCGTGCCACCCGGCTTACTCGATGCTCACCGGCACACTGCCCAGCGGTGGCACCACGATGGACATCTACGGCTATTGCTTCCGCCACGAGCCGGCCGTCGACCCCGCGCGCATGCAGGCCTTCCGGATGCACGAGTTCGTGCAAGTAGGCACTCCGGACCAGGCCGTCGAGCATCGCGAGAGCTGGATCACCCGCGGCCTGTCGGTCTTGACGGGCCTCGGCCTGGACGCGACACCCGTGATTGCCAACGACCCGTTCTTCGGGCGCGCGGGCCGCATGCTCGCCGCCAATCAGCGCAATGAGAACCTCAAGACCGAACTGGTGGTCCGTCTGTACGGAGAACTGGACGAAGGTACCGCGGTGGTGTCGTGCAACTGCCACCGCGACCACTTCGGACACACCTTCGACATCGAGACCGCAGACGGTTCCGAGGCACACAGTGCCTGCGTCGGTTTCGGCATGGAACGCATCGCGCTCGCCATGCTGCGCACCCACGGTCTCGACACCTCTACCTGGCCTGACAGTCTCCGCGTGTTCTGACCGGAGATCACAGGCCCATGCCTGTTCGGACCTGGGGTTGAGGGAGGTCCGAACCGGCAGGAGCGAGAGCGCGTCATCTCTTGTCGATGCGCGCTCTCGCTTCTGCGTTCACGGCCCTCACATGGCCGGACGGATCTCGACCGCCGGCACCTACGTCGGTCAGCGCGATACGTCGCGCCGTACCCGGTGCCAGGTGAAACCAGGAATCGTGCGGCTCGTATCCGTCCACGTCTACGCACACGTACTGCGCTGCATCGCGTGTCGACACCTCGACGATTCGCTTTCCGATCTCGTCGGTTCCTGCCACCGCGATGAGGCCGATGTCGTACTGACGCGGTAGGGCCGGACCGTCCACCAGGTGGACACGTTCCTCGCACAACCCGTCCGCGTCGGTGAGGACCGCGCGAATTGCCTCGAACGTGCGTGAGCCGAAGCGGTGCACGTGCGTGGCGTCGGTGAAGCGCCCGATCACCTCGTCCACGGTGATCACCGAGCTCGATCGACCGCGTACCTCGATGGTGGTGACACCCTCTGCCGCAACCACTCCCGACCTGGTGTGGGCAGTCACGCGCAGCGTCATCGTGCGCTCGACACCGGTGTCGTTGACCACCTCGAGCCGCAGGCCGTCCATCCCTTCGTCCGTCATCAACACGGTCACCGGACGAGACGAACGCGCCAGCGCCCACCACGGCGCCTTCGGCCGCCCCCGGGAGTCGGTGAAGCCCCACCCTGCTCCCGGCGCGGTATCGCGACAGGTCAGCACCAGCGCGCCGTGGCATCGAGATGTCGACCCGCGCCAGTACTCGTACGCAGTCGACACTGCCTCGCAGATCGCCGCGCGCCCGTAGTCGAGGTACAACTCTGGATCGTCGCGGCGAACCGACGACGGCTCCACCCCGAACAGAGTGCGCACGTAGTGATCTCGCACGTCTTCGAAATCCCAGGACGATCCGCGGTCGCGCGGAACCGCCGCCTTCCAGTCGGGGTGGTGACCCGCGACTGCGGCGGATCCGAACATCTCGTCGACCCCGCGACGCTCCGGGGGTACGGCGAACGCCAAGGACTCGGCGGCGAAACCGACGTCGGCACGTCGCAGATCCGACAGCGGCTGCAGATACCCGCCGACGCCGAAGTAGTGGGCGACACCCGACCCGACATGGGTGGCCAGCGCTCCACCGTGCGGAGTCGACGGAATGTAGGGCACGTCCGGCCGCTCCTGCGCCACCACCGCCGCAATCACGTTGTCCTGCAGGTCGAGTGGCGACTCATCCGCGGTGAGCCCCAGCATCGTGGGCTGCTGGTGGGTCTCGCTACCACCGCTCAGAACGGCGAACGACGGATGATGGAAGGTCGAGCGCAGAAGGTGCTGCACCTCGTCGATCACGGCGTCGCGCACACCGTCGTCCTCGGGTGGGTCGACGGTGGTGAACATGACGTCCTGCCACACCAGAATGCCGGCGCGTGAGCACGCGTCGAAGAAGGCGTCGTCCTCGTACACCATGGTTCCGGTGCAGCGCACCATGTTCGAGCCGGCGGCAACGAGAGTCTCCATGGCCCGGTCCAGCTCGGCAGGGTCGTTCTGCAGGCTGCGCATGTTGAGCGGAACCCAACACCCGCCGCGGCAGAAGACGTCCACCCCGTTGACGGTGAGCCGACCCGACTCCACATCCAGTTCGACTGTTCGGAACCCGGTGTGGCACAGCGGAGTACCGTCAACGGTTACCTCGTACCGGATGGGCGTCCCGTGCGTGTGCGGCCACCACGGCTGGGCGTCCGGAACCACGAACTCCGTATCGATGCCTCCCCCGGCGTCCGGCTCCAGCACCTGCGATGTCCCGGCGACCGTGATCGTCGACCCGGTCGGCGTGTCGCGGCCCGTCACTCGAAGCCTCGCGACGCCGTCCGACCACGTCCCCGTCACGCGAAGCTCGGACGCACGGTCGGGGACGGAACGCACTGCCCGCCACGGTCCCACCGGAGCGGGCGCCCCGACGAACACCGGAGCGCGGCCCAGTGCCGACGTGCGGATCCATCGCAGGGCTTGACGATCGAGCATCGACGACCGCCACCGCGCCCTCGGCCTGCGCGGGGTTGCCACCGAGTCCAGTGCTCGGAACACCAGATCGATGGTGACGGAACCACTGTCCGCCCTGTCGATCTCGACGATCAGCGGAACGAACATCGAGTCGCTACGCGCTGCCTCGGCTCCGTCCACCCACACCTCGGAGACGGTGGCGAGGCCGTCGAAGCTGACGGTGGTGACACCGGCCGGGAGGTCGACCGCCGTGCGGTACCACCAGTCCCGCGCGTCCAACTCGGCATCGGAGTCGTCGATGGTCGAGGCCACGGTGCCGGGCACGGTTGCCTCCACCCAGTCGCCACCGACGTCGTCCGGTCGCGCGCACGCTCCCGCCGCGGTTCCGATCAGGTGCCACACCGCCGCTGCCAGCGGATCGGACGTCACGTCAGGCGTTCAGCGCAGCAACGACCGTGTCGGTGGCGCGTTGCCACGCAGCCGACATCTCCGCCAGCGCATCGGTCACGTCCACCGAGCGCCCCCGCGCGGCGCGAGCCATCTTGAACTGCACCGACTTTGCACCCGTCGCCACATCGAGGAAGTCCTGTACAGCGTCACCGCTGCCGGTCACGCCGCGGGCGTCGAGGTAGCGCGCCAGATCGGCGCCCAGCTCCGCAGTGAAACCGCACTGACGCAGCGTTCCGAACGACCACAGGTGGAATTGGTCGGGACCCGCCTCCTGGATCCAGGGGATATCCGCCGTCACGCGCTCCCCCAGCGCCGCAACCGGATTGCGTGCCGGCCTGCGGGCTGCGTGGGATCGGGCGACTGCCAGATCGGTGTCCTCGTGAGCCGCGCCCAGTGCCAACCGCTGGTCGTCGATCCCCACACGTTCGATGTACGGCGGTAGCGCGACCACGGTGTCCAGCGCCAGGACCTGTCGAACGTCGTCGCCCTCGGCGACGTGATAGCCGCTGTTGTGGAAGTACTCCAACCGCATCGCCTCGAGATCGACCACCACGGGCACGATCGTCGTCTTGGAACTCTCGATGTGATAGTTGATGCCGTCGGTGTCGGGCAGGTAGTACGAGTCGGCCTCGACCGTGCACAGGACGCCGTCGTCCAAGTTCTCCACCACGTGCTGCCACCACGGCTTCCACACGTTCATCTCGTCGATTCGGACGCCGTACAGCGCACGCATGTCCTCCGGCTGAAACTTGACGAAGTCCCACTGGCGACCGTCGAAGTCGGTGCTGAGGACCACGGCTGCGGCCGGAACAGGGTCGGCCCCAACCGCGTGCAGCAGTTCGATCCACAGGTCGACGTAGCAATTGGTCTGCGACCAGATGCGATCACCACGATGAATCGGGTGTGGCACGTGAGCGCTCGCGTCGGTGCCGAGCGCGGCGGACATCGATGCGCGCGTGGCTGTACCGGTCATCGGAAACTCCTCGGGTTTGAAAGCCCGTCCGATCAGAAGCCCGGGATGGGCAGGACCTGGAAGAGGGGCGGAACGGGAAGTTGCTGCAACGGAATCGTGTCGGTGGTCGGCTCCGTCGACGTCGGCTCCAGCGGCTGGACATCGGGACTCTGGGAGTTGGGACTCGAAAACTCCGGCGTCTGAACGTCGAACGTGTCGGGCGCGGTGAACGCGGGCGACGGAGCCTCGAAAGTCCGGGTCGACGTTCGCGGCGCCGTGTACGCGGGCTGCTCCGTCTCCTCGGTTACTTCCGTGGTGGTGATCACCGGCACCGGGGGGAGCGACACCGGGCTGGGTGGCGGCGCCCTGAACGTCGAGGTTGCCGCGACCGCGTCCTCGGTCACCGCCGCCGGGGCGCTGATCGGATCCACTCCCGGCTGGATGACCGCCCACAGCACACCGCTCGCGACGGCCACCGCGGTGAGAAACAGCGCCGCTATACGAGGTATGCGCATCGACGCAGCCGGGGGCTCCTGGGCATTGTCGACGCCGTGTCCCGGCGTCAGATCCGGGTCGCTGAACACCGGGGCGCTGAACCCATGCGATGCCGTGGCGGCCGCACCCACCACAGCCGGACCTGGAGAACGGTGGTCGTCGAGTGCGGCGAACGGACGCGTCGGGGAATCGTACGGGCTGGTGACCAGCGACAACGAGTCGATCGCGTCGGGATGCGACCCATCGGCGGTAGGGAGATCGACCATGCGAATCTGCTCGAGTATCTCGGTCTCGGCGGAGTCCAGGTCGAACGCTCCGGTCGCGGTCGAGCCGGACTTCGCAGGCTGCGACTTCGCGGGCTGCGACTTCGCGGGCTGCGACTTCGAGGGCTGCGACTTCGAGGACGAGGATTTCGGGGACGGGGATTTCGGGGACGGGGATTGCGGGGACGTGGCCGCTCGGTCCGGCCCCTCGGCCTCGACCTCGTCGTCTCCACCCAACCAGGCAGTCTCGACGTAGGTCGGCTCGTCCTCGGGACTCGGGCGCATTCCCGCGATCAAGCCGGCGCCCTTGGCCACCACGGCTTCGGGCTCGTCGGGGATGACGACGGGGACGTCCAGCATGTCCTCCACCGTCGATCGCATCAGCGGCATGCGCGCGGTGCCGCCCACCAGAATCACGACGTCGACGGTCGCACCGCTCTCGCGGGACGCGTCGACGACGTTCTGCGCGCACGCGGTCACCATGTCGGCAGCCACCTCGTCGAGACGAGCGCGCGTCATCAGCTCGACTTCTCCGCCATACGCACGGGCCAGCACGCTGGATGACAGCGATTCCTTGACCGAACGCGCGAACGTGGTGATCTCGCGCTCGGCGTCCTCCGTCGCGGGACGATCGACGATGCCGGCCTGAAGCAGGTGCTCGACCACCATGCGGTCGAGTTCACATCCGGCTCCCGCGGCGGACCGTACGGTCGCGGTTCGCTGACGGGTTTCGGTGTCCACCACCGTCACCGAAGATCCGGTCGCTCCCACGTCCAGAAGAGCAAAAGTGCGATAACCGTCTGCCAACCAAGCGAAATCGACGAACGCGAGTGCAGCGCGGGTGTCGTCCACCACGTCCGCGCCGGGCGCATCCGACAGCAGTCCGCGCACCTCGTCGCGGCGAGCAGCGGACGTCGACACCGTAGCGGGAGCGGGAACTCCACCCTCGGGCGGAAGGGCGTACACGCTGTCGGCGATGTCGCGCCGTGTGGGCTGGTCGTAGGTGTCGACCACCTTCATCTCGAAGGAAACCACACCTGCCGAGATTGCCGAGGAATCGGTGCGAACCAGACGGAGGGCAGCGGATCCGACGCTGATTCCGTACACGGCCGTCATCGCAAGCGCACCCTTCGTTGGTTTTCAGCACGACGGTTTCGAGCACGACGCAGGGTTCCTGCACGACGTTCCGTCACGCGCGACCCTACCAACGGCAGCCACTATCAACCACCGAGAGTCCTCGCGGTCCGTTCGAAAGCCACTATCGGACCGTTGTTACTTCCGTTTCAGGAAATAAAAGTTGCCTTTCGGTATGTTTACTGTCTAGTAGGATACTTGTAGACGGTTCATGGAAGGGCAGGCACACCGATGACTCGACACGCATATCCGCCGCAGGGCTCCGCGGCTGGTTCGGTGCCTGCCGACGCGGTGTCGGGGCGGGAGCAGTCCGTGCTCGGAGCATCGAGCCTCGGGAGTCGACAGTCGGATGCGGTCCGCGCCCGGTTCACCCCGACGTCGACGTCATCGCGTGTCGTCACGGCTGAAACCTGGTTCGGGCCGAAAGAAAGCTCACTGTTCGGCAGTGTGCACATGCCGGCATCTCGTAGGGCCCGCGGCGCAGTGGTGATCTGCTCTCCGATTGCTCGTGAACACATCCCCACCTACCGCGGACTTCGTCAGTTGGCCCACCTCCTCGCCGAGGCCGGGTTCATGGTTCTTCGCTTCGACTACCGCGGCCACGGTGATTCGGCGGGCCTGCAGGCCGACCCCGAGGCCATGGACGGCTGGCTGCAGAGCGTGCGCGAAGCCGTCGATTACGTGAAGGCGTCCGCCGACGTCCCGGTGTCCGTCGTCGGAGTGCGGGCAGGCGCACTGTTCGCCGGCCGGGTCGCGGCAGAGATCGCTCCGTTGCAATCCGTCGTTCTGCTCGACCCGGTGCTGTCGGGTCGGCGCTACGTCCGTGAACAGATGGCGCAGTACAGCGTCATGGTGGGTGCGGACGACGACACCGACGGACGCGTGTCGTTCATCGGCAGCTCGTTCGCTCGCGAGACGGTCGACCGTTTGTCCTCGATGTCGCTCGACGCCGCCGCGGTGAAGTCCGCCGCCCAGCGCGTCTTGGCCGTGGTGCGCGAGAACGACGTCGACTCCAAGAAGATGACGACCCTCATCACCGACACCGGCGCCGACGCGGTCTCTACCGCTCGCCTCGAGTCGTTCGTCAACCCACCCAGCTTCGTGTTCTCGGTTCCCACCGCACTGCTCACCGACGTCGCATCGTGGGTCGCAGCCGGAGCCGAGGCCACCTATGCGCCGGTCGATGCCGCCGTTCGCACGTCCGCCACGGTCGGTCTGGCGGCCGACGGTTCGCCGGTCACCGAGACCATCGGATACCGCGGACCGCATCGCCTGTTGTCCTTCACCACGCTGGCCGAGGACATCTCGCCGCGAGACGGCGTGGTCGTTCTGCACCAGACTGCCGCCGAGCACCGCATCGGACCGTCGCGGCTGTGGGTCGAAGGTGGCCGACTGATTGCCTCGCGCGGTGTCGGAGCAGTGCGATTCGACCGTCGCGGCACCGGGGACAGCGGCGACGTTGCACTCGACGAGTCCACGGCACCCACATCGGCACTCGCCCGCGAAGACATCAAGAACCTGGTCGGCAGCAACGATGCACCGTCGACCCGCACTGTGCACGCCGGCATCTGCTCGGGTTCGTGGCATTCCGCGTACGCAGCGCGGGAGCACGGCGCGGCAGCGGTCGTCCTGATGAACATGGCCAAGTGGTCGTTCCGCAACACCCGCGTCCCCATCAAGGCCGCTCACGTCGACGCCATGGACTCGCGCACCGCCACCACCCTGTTCCACATGGCACGCGCCGTACGCAACCGTGTGCTGGTGGTCCGTGACGCATTGCCGGACCGGGGTTGGCGTGCGCTCGGTGCGCTGGGCCTGGTCGGTGCGCCGGAAGTGGTGCTCGGCCCGCTCACCGCTCGCGGTGCTCGCACCGTGACACTCTTGTCGCCGGAGGATCACGCCCTGTTCGACACCAGCCGCGGAAGTGCGGCCATCGCGCGACTGCGCGGCCGCGGACTCGACACCGAGGTTTCGGTGTTCGAGCGTGGCGACCACTCGCTGTACCACCGCGATCTTCGCGAGACAATGTTCGCCCATCTGCTGACGGTGGTCGCCGACACGTTCGGCATCTCCCCCGCTCCTTACACCTCCACGGCTCCGTTGGGCGCCGAGAAACTCTGATATGCCACGCACTGGTTCTACTGCTCGTTCCGCGCTGCTCGCCACCCTGGTGGTGGCGGCAGGCGCACTGACCGCTTGCTCGTCCGGCTCCGATACCGAATCGCCGGCTCCCACACCGGTGCAGCAGCCCCTTCCGACGCTGCCCGACAATCCGGCGAACCCTCGGGGTGCGTTGATCTCGTCGGAACCGGTGGAGGACATCGACCCGATGATCGTCGAGGTCGGCGCGCAGGCGACGCGCATCGTGTACTGGTCGACATCCGGTCTCGACGGCAGTTCGGTGGCCGTCTCCGGCATCGTGTTCACCCCCGACGCCCCGGCACCCGACGGCTCCCGTCCGGTGGTCACTTTCGGTCACGGCACCACCGGTGTCACTGCGGATTGCGCACCGTCCCAGTACCCGGATCTGCTCGGGTACGCATCCACCATCGTGCCGCTGATGAAGTTGGGCTACGTCGCGGTCATGACCGACTACCAGGGTCTGGGTTACCAAGGCCCGGGATCGTCTCCGGTTCACCCGTACCTCGAGCCGAACACGAGCGCCTACAACATGATCGACGCGGTCCGCGCCGCACGTGCAGCCGTGCCCGCAGCGTCGGACAAGTGGGCGGCGATGGGTGTGTCCCAGGGCGGGCAGGCAGCATGGTCGGCGTCCGAACTCGCCGACTTCTACGCTCCCGAACTCAATTTTGTCGGCTCGGTCGCGCTGTCCCCGGCGCTGGATCTCACCGACCAGGGCACGCTGGCGTCGTCACGCTTCATGACTCGCGACCAGCAAGTGGGCTTCCCGTTCCTGGTGTCGGGGTTGACCGCAGCTGTTCCCGACGCCGTGCCGTCGGATTACCTGCGCGGCGTTTTTCTCGACAACCCACAGGACTGGATCCCGTGCACGTCGAATACCGAGTCGCTGAACCGGCGCGCCAACAAGATTCAGTTCATCAACCCGTCCGACACGGAGCCGTCCACCACGGAGGCCGCCGACCGACTCGAAACGTGGCTCGAGGAGATCAAGCTCCCTCGTCGCGAGTCGGACGCTCCGATCTTGGTGGTCAACGGTGATGAAGACAAGACCGTCAAGCCGCAGTGGATCGCCGAGGCCATCGAGAATGCCTGTGCCATGGGCGATTCGGTTCAGCACATCGTCAGGGTCGGGCAGGGGCACGACAATCTGGACCCGGGAGCCGAAACCGCCATCTGGTTCGAGGCCCGGTTCAACGACGAACCACCGGCCGACAACGTCTGCGACTGACCAGCCTTCCCGATTTACTGGCGGCTGCTGGTCATCGTGTAGTCGAGCGTCTGCACGTACGGGTTGGCGTCCCCGGTGAAATTCGAGTTCACCGACTGCACGGTGGAGGTGCCTCGTCGCATCACCACTCGGATGTTCCCGAGACCCAGCGGTGCGGTGCAGATCCCCACGCCCGCAGGCACAGTGCACGTCGTGGACCTCGACCCCACGGTGATGATCACCTGTGCGGGTGAATTCGCGAAGGTCAGCGCCTCCACCGTGTCGCGCGCCGGACTGCTTCCCTGTCTGAGCGTCATCAGTCGTGATTGAGGGAACGTCGGCCGGGCGGCCGCGAGCTGCGTACGGTGCGAGACGTAGAGCCCGAGCCTCTTGAACGTCGGCCAGGTTCCGTACTTGAAACGCACCAGGTAGTACGAGCTGATGTCCAGTGGTCCCCAACCGTGACGGACCGATGGGGCGAATACCGCACCCTCGCTGTAGTCGTTCCAGGTGGTCAGCTGAATCCACTCACTGTTCGTGGAGATCGCGATGTCCCAGGTGTTTCGCAGATTGGTTGTGTTCTCGGCTTCGTCGTAGATGCTCTGATTCGGCCTGCTGTCCTGAAAGGACACCGGCTGCATCCAGATTTTCCCCAACGAGCGCACCCGGTTGGCGATGGCCACCGGTGAGTACGGATTCACGTTGGTAGTGGGGTTGAACGCAGGGTTCCGTCCACCCCAATTGGACATGCCGTAGCTGATCGGCGCGAACGCATCGATGTTCGACGGAGCGTCGAGGAAGGTCGGCACGAACGCCACGGTGACGCCGTACCGGTTCTTCATCGACGTCATGAAGCTCGACCACCAGCTTGCCGGCTTGCGCTCGGCGTAGAACGGCGAGACCACCACGCGGCCGTCCGAGAGCTTGTACGTGCCCGGCAACTTCGCGTACTGGGACAGCTCGTCGGCGAGCCCGTCGGGAGTCAGGCCACCCAGTTCACCGTTCATGTCCGGCATCAACACGACCGAGAACTTCCCGCCGCTCTGACCCGCGATGTCGATGAGTTGGCGCGTGACCGGCGCGATGGGGTTGCTGCTGTTCGACCTGGTCAGGATGTCGACGGTGAAGCCGTCGATGCCTCGACTGCGTGCGTCGGCGACCTCCTGCCGAAGATCCTGAATCTTCCAGTCGCTGCCCGCGCGTGGCGCCCGCGGAATCGGCCGATCTCGCAAGAATCCGCCGTAGGCAGCGTGCTTGTTGTTCTCGCCATTCGGATTCAAATATTGCGTCGTGTAATAGTCCGACGCCGGAGCTACATTGTCCAGCGACAACGGATATGGCGGGAAGTAATGGGCGAACACTTTCTTTTGACTCGCCGCGGTGGGGATATCCACCGATATCGCGGGCGCGGAATACGCGGTCTCGACAACGGTCTCGTCGGACGTGCGCGGAGCGTCTGCCGTCGGCGTGAGCATCGCTACGACCAGCAGTGCAACAGCCGAGGCAAGTGCGACCGACCGCAGGATCCACCATCGGAGCGTACCGGATCGAGCACGGCCGACAATCCGTTCGGTTTTGTCACGCATGACCGGTCACCTTCGACTGCCGATGTTTCATGCGTTGCAATTTAGCGCGGTTTTGCGCGCGACATTAATGACACGCAAGTATCCGAAACAAACGATGATTCTGTTTCGGCCGACGTTATCTTGACGACAATGCGGAATTCAGCGTCTACTCGATACCGCCACGTAGTCCAGGGTCTGAACCACCGGCGAAGATTCGACGATGTACTTCGAATCCACAGATACAACAGTTTTCGAGTCGCGGGCGAGTTCCGCGGAGACTGGCCCCGGAGCCAGTGGCGCAGTGCAGATGCCGACTCCGGCCGGCACTGCGCATTCCGTCTCGCCGGCGGACGTTCGGATCTTCGCTGTGCCCGGTGACGTCGAGAACACGAGAGCCTCCACCCGGTCGATGGCCGGGGTGCTGCCCGGGCGCAGGACCATCGGCGATTGTTCGGCAATTTGGGTGGTCGCCGTCGTCAGTTGAGTGCGATGCGTGAGATAGACCGTGTCGCGCACGACGGGCGGAGGCGAGCCATTCTTGAACCACCAGAGCCAGTACGACGACATATCCAGAAACGCCCAGCCGTGAAGCACGCTGGGCGCGAATGCCGTCCCCTCGCTGTAGTCGTTCCACGTGACCAGCTGAACCCATTCACTGTCGCTGGCTCGCGCGTTCTGCCAGGTCTGTCGCAGATTTTCGGTGTTGGCCGCTTCGTCGAAGATCGACTGACTGGGCCGTGCATCCTGCACCGACACCGGAGCCATCCACAGCTTCCCCAGTGCACGTGCCTTCTTGGCCTGGCCCAGCGTGGTTTGAGGGCCGGGATCGGAGTCTTCGTTGAACGCCGGGTTGCGCGCGCCCCACGACGACATTCCGTAGGAGGCTGCCGCGTAGGCCGTGAGGTCGGTGGACGAGTCGACGAACACCGGGACGAGAGCCACCTTCTGTCCGTGCAGCGTCAGCATTGCGTCGCTGAACTGCTGCCACCAGTCGGGCGTCTTGGTCTCCGCACGGAACGGGCTGATCACGATCGCGCCGTCGTCGAGCCGGAACGCGGACGGGTAGACGGCCAGCGCCGCCATCTGCTCTGCCAGTTCTTCCGGCGACAGCGACGCCAGCATGCCGGACATGTCCGGCATCAGCATGATCGAGAACGACGGGTCGACGTCTTGGGCAGCAGACAACAGGGCCGCCGGGCGCGACGCGACCGAGAAATCTCCCATCTGCATGGGCGCGAGTACATCTACCGAAAACCCGTCGATACCGGCAGATTTGGCCTGCCTGACTTCGTCCCGCAGGTCCGCGGACACCCAGTCGTTCTCCGGACGAGGGTCGCGCGGAATCGGCCGATCTCTCAGAAATCCACCGAACTGCCGATACTGGCCGCCCTCACCATCCGGATCGAGGTAATGGGTGGCGTAGTAGTCGACCGCCGGATCCACATTGTCCAAAGAAATCGGGTACGGCGGGAAATAATGCGCAAAAACCTTTTTCGGCGGTTCCCCGGTGTCAGCGGGTATGTCGAACGGCAAATCCGAGTCGGACGTCGGGTCGGGTTGGCCGACGACTGTCGCACCGTCCAACCCAGCACCCGGGTCGGGCTCCACACCCGGCGAACACGACATCGATGCAACAAGTGTCAAGCAGAAAATCAGTACCCAGCCGCGTTGGGCGCGCCCGGACGTAGTGGGCCGTTTCACTTCGCTTTACCGCGGAACCTTCCTGAAGCTACGAACGAACCATCCTTCTGCGGTGCCGATCCACGCGAGACCGGGCTGCGGGGCGCCGGTCGAGCGGGAATCGGGATAGCCGTGGTGTCGGTGTTGTCCTGCGCCTCGGCTTCGGCCGTCGACGGGTCCGCATCCTCGGAGGTCACCGAATCGTCCGTGTCCTCGGTGGATTCGGCCACCGCGTCGCTTGCCTCGCTCGTCGGGGCACCCGATTTCGGGGCCTCGCGCTCGGCGGATTCGGACTTGGCGGATTCGGACTTGGGGGATTCGGACTTGGTTGATTCGGATTTGGGGGATTCGAGCTCGGTGGATTCGGGCGAGTCGATCACGACAGCCTCGTCCGCGGTGGACACTGCGTCCTTGGCGGGCGCCTTGTCCTTGCTCGACGGGTCGGCCGTCTGTGCGGCGCCGGCCTTCTCTGCTGCGGCCTTGGCGGCTACCTGTTTTCCGGCCTTCTCCACCTTGTCGGCGACGCGGGCACGGACGCCTGCGTTGCCGTGCACGGCGGCCCGAGGAAAGGGC